>JBDHUC010000001.1:0-160756 GCA_039808985.1 Alphaproteobacteria bacterium
TATTATTTTTGAAGGAATGCGAATGGAGATTTAATAACCCAAATCCTCAATCGCAACTAAAGCAACTAAAACAATGGGTTAAGAAACTTCTTAACTAGTTATCTGGGACAGCCCCAAAATAATAATAAATGTTGTAATAATAAATGTTGCATAGCAGCATAAATTTTGACATTTCTATACAAACCAATCCAGAATGGTACAGATATGAAAAAAATAATCTATTATTCTTTCTTTCCAATTTTCCCAATCATATTATTTGCCGCATGTTTGCTGGTTGGTGAGCTCGCATTCGCACAGGTTCCGGCAGTACCGATGGCTTTTCCCAATGCTCCTGCGGCACCGGTGCTTAATTCTGGAGATACAGCATGGATGCTGGTTTCTACCCTGCTTGTGCTTATGATGACAATTCCAGGACTTGCCCTGTTTTACGGCGGTATGGTGCACAAGGAAAGTGTGCTGGCAACGCTTATGCAGAGCTTTGTGGCAGCCACGCTGGTTTCGGTTCTATGGGTGGTTTATGGCTATTCCCTCATATTTACAGAGCATAATGGCCTTATCGGTGGTCTTGACCAGTTCCTGCTTGATGGTTTGGAAAAAGGTAAGCTGCATGATGTGATACCTGAAAGCGTATTCATAATGTTCCAGATGACATTCGGGATAATAACCTGTGCCCTGATTTTTGGCTCGGTTGCTACGCGTATCAAACTGTCATCGGCGCTGGTATTTATTGCCGCGTGGTTCACTATTGTTTATGTGCCTGTTGCGCACTGGGTTTGGGGGCCAAAGGGCATGCTGGGCGGGCTTGGGATTGATAATTATCGCGGGCTATTTGGTTTTGGCGCGACGCTTGACTATGCTGGCGGAACTGTTGTGCATATAAATGCTGGTATAGCCGGTCTTATGGCTGCTATAATCCTTGAAAACCAGAAAAGTTTTAATGCTAAATCACGTAAAATGGCGCCGCCTTATAACATAGTGTTCAGCGTTATTGGTGCTTCTATGTTGTGGGTTGGCTGGTTCGGCTTTAACGCCGGGTCTGCGGTTGCGGCCAACGGAAATGCCGGGATGGCGATGCTGGTCACGCAGGTTGCCGCTGCCATGTCCTCGCTGTCATGGATGGCGATAGAGTGGAAAACCAATAAAAAACCAAGCGTAATCGGTATTATTTCCGGGGCTGTTGCCGGGCTGGTTGCCATAACCCCGGCCTGCGGTTTCGTAGGGGTAGGTGGAGCGCTTATAATTGGCGCTATTTCTGGTATCGGCTGTTATTATGCCTGCCGCCTTAAATTCAAGTTTAATTTTGATGACTCGCTCGATGTTTTTGGTGTGCATTGCGTGGGCGGTATTATCGGCGCGCTGCTTACCGGGATTTTTGCAGTAAAAGAAATCGGCGGCGTTGATGGAAGTTTCCAGCAGTTCCTGGCCCAGTGCGAAGGGGTTGGGGTTACTATTGTTTATGGCTCAATAATGACCTTAATAATTTTGAAGGTCATAGACACTATCATTGGCCTCAGGGTTGACAGGCGCACTGAAGATGAGGGGCTTGACCTGACGATCCACGGTGAAAGTTTGCACTAGAGCATTTTCGCTAAAGCCTAGCGAATTTACCAATACGGGTAATACTTGCTACTGTCACTACTTCCTGTTAAGCAACCGCAGGCGCAACGCGTTGAGTTTTATGAATCCGGCGGCGTCTTTCTGGTCGTATGCTCCGGCGTCATCCTCGAAAGTCACATGTTTTTCGCTATAGAGGGATTTTGGTGATTTACGGCCTACAACCGACACGCTGCCTTTATAAAGCTTCAGTTTCACTGTGCCGCTGACATTTGCCTGTGATTTATCAATAAGAGCCTGCAGCATTTCGCGCTCCGGCGACCACCAGTAACCATTATAGATAAGCTCGGCATAGCGCGGCATGATTTCGTCTTTAAGATGCGCAGCGCCCCTGTCCAGCGTAATGCTTTCAATTCCGCGGTGGGCGGCCAGCAAAATGGTACCGCCTGGGGTTTCATATATCCCTCTGGATTTCATGCCGACATAACGGTTTTCAACAAGGTCTAAGCGGCCAATGCCGTTCTCGCCGCCAAGCTTATTTAGCTGGGTGAGTAAAGCGGCAGGCGACATTCTTATGCCTTCGATTGCCACAGCATCGCCACGCTCGAACTCTATTTCTATAAATGATGGCTTATCGGGAGCATTTTCTGGGGAAACCGTGCGGATGAACATATCTTCATCGGGAGCGATATATGGGTTTTCCAGAACTTTGCCTTCATAGGAGATGTGCAGCAAATTGGCATCTGTGGAATAGGGGGCTTCGCCGCGTTTATCCTTGGCAATAGGTATCTGGTGTTTTTCTGCGTATTCAAGTAATTTGGTGCGGCTGGTTAGCTCCCACTCGCGCCATGGGGCTATGACTTTAATATCAGGCTTGAGCGCGTAATAGCCAAGCTCAAAGCGCACCTGGTCGTTACCTTTGCCTGTTGCCCCATGTGCCACGGCATCGGCCCCGGTTTCTATAGCTATCTCTATCTGGCGTTTGGCGATAAGTGGACGGGCTATTGAGGTGCCAAGCAGGTAAACCCCTTCATAAACAGTGTTGGCGCGGAACATCGGGAACACGAAATCGCGCACAAATTCCTCGCGCAGGTCTTCGATAAAAATCTGCTTTGCGCCCATCATTTCTGCCTTTTTCCGGGCGGGTTCAACTTCTTCTCCCTGTCCCAGGTCGGCAGTAAATGTTACGACTTCGCAGCCATATTCTTCCTGCAGCCAGCGCAGGATGATCGAAGTATCAAGACCACCAGAATATGCCAACACCACTTTTTTTATTTTCTGCGCCATTATTTTCTCCAGCTTATTTAGTTTTGCTGAATCCATATAACAACGCTTGCGCTTTTTCAAGCATTACCCCATATATGATTTATGAGAGATGAAAACGAGATATTACCATATACAGGGTTAGCCGCACTTCGCAGGCGTACTGTTGATAGTGTGCTTCGCGCATGGCGCGAGGTGGAGGTTATGGCGCGGCATGCTGTGCAGCACGATATTCGCCCCTCGGTGCCAAAGGAAGATGTGGAACTGCTGCTTGCAGAGATGAGGCGCTGCCTTGACAGCAAGGGCGGAGAAGTAACGGCGAGGGCACACACTGCTGATTTAGGACGAACATATCTTAAGCTTAATGAAGCAGGGCGGATAAAATTCCTGAAACTTCTGGCTGAGGAATTTGCCCTGGACAAAAAAAAGCTGACAGCGCTTACAAAGGAATATGCCAAAGCCAGTGATAATGCTGAAAAATTAAAGCTGGAAATTGCCATGCGCGATGTTCTGGTAACGCCGCGCAGCATTATTTTGCGGCAATTTACTGCCTTGCCAGATGGCTTTAAATTCCTGATAAACATGCGCGCTGACCTGTTGCCAGTTGTTGGCGATGATGTAAGCCTGAAGGGTCTTGAATATGATCTTAAGCATATATTGTTTGAGTGGTTCGATATTGGCCTGCTTGATATGGCGGAAATAACCTGGAAATCACCGGCTGTATTGCTTGAAAAACTTATTGAATATGAGGCTGTGCACCGGGTTGCTTCGTGGGATGACCTTAAAAACCGGCTTGATTCCGACAGGAGGGTTTTTGCGTTCTTTCATAATAAAATGCCGCTGGAGCCGCTTATTTTTGTGCATGTCGCTCTTGTTGAAGGCATGAGCAGCAGCATACAGCAATTGCTCGATGAAAAAGGGCCGGTTACTGATATAGATAAAGCTGATACTGCCATATTTTATTCCATATCAAATGCCCAGAAAGGCCTGGTGGGAATCAGCTTTGGCAATTTCCTGATAAAGCGGGTTGTGAATGTGCTTACATCGGAAATGAAGAATATAAAAACCTTTGCGACTCTTTCTCCTATACCTAATTTCAGGAACTGGCTTGATAAGGAAATTGCAAATAACAACAGCAAGCTGGTAAATGCCGGTGATCGTGAAACCCTTAAGCTTCTGGATAACGAATGGACGAAAGATAAAAAAGCAACTGCCGCGCTAAAGCCGTTATTACTTAAGCTTTGCAGCCATTACCTTATAGAAGCCAAGAAAAACGATAAACCTGTTGACCCGGTTTGTAATTTCCATTTGTCAAATGGGGCAAGGCTTGAACGGCTTAACTGGCTAGGGGATGTTTCAGCAAAAGGGATTAAACAATCGGCTGGTATCATGGTGAATTATTATTATAAACTCTCGGAAATTGATGAGAACCATGAAGAATTCATGGCACATGGTAAAATAGCCGCCAGTAAAAATGTAAGAAATATGTTATAGGATATAATAACAAATGAATGATTTGTTTAATAAGGCGAAAGCAAATTGCAAAACTCTGCTTAGCACATATGATTCGAAGGCTAAAGATAATCGGCCAGGTACGTTTAAGATACTTGTCGTAAGCTGGTGTTGTATACTGCTCCTTTTCATGGCTGAGATTGCTTTCGCAAATTCAATTGGATTTGCATTGCCTCCTGGGGAAATAGTTTTTGCGATTGAGTTATTATTTGCAGCGCAAATAGGTTCGTTTGTATTGCTATCAACAAATATACAGGATGCATATTCGGTATTCATGGCCATACAATACCTGGCCTTATTCCTTTTTGGCAGTGTTTTTACTGCCGCAACTTTTTATTCCAGCGCTACTTTGAATTTTCCGCTTAATGATGATTTACTTATAAAAATAGATAGCTGGATGGGGTTTGACTGGTTTAACTATGTTAAATTCGTAGCTCAATATCCAAGGCTGCAACTGGCTTTTGATATTGGTTACAGCTCCATGTCTTACTCTATAGTTGTTGCTATATGCGCATTGGTAATGAGCAGGAATACAGTTCATTTGCAACGCTTTGCCATAGTGTTTTTTGTAACGCTTCTGATAACGATGTTTTTTGCGTGTGTTTTTCCTGCAGTAGGTTTTTATGTGCATTTTAATATTAACCCTGCGGAATGGGGAATACAGCCAACTGCGCCGCGTGTGCATGAAGAACATTTGCTTGCATTACGCAATGGTACAATGCACAGCCTTCCAAAAATTATCCGCGGAATTGTTACGTTTCCATCTTTTCACGCTGCTGTTGGAATCATGCTGGTATGGGCCTTTTACCCGGTTAGATATTTACGCAGTTTCATGACTGTGTTGAATCTGATTCTTATAGTGTCTGCGCCATTTGACGGCGGACATTATTTGATTGATATAATCGGAGGATTGCTGATTGCGTTTTCTGCAATTATTCTTGCTAACTATATAATTCCGGTAAATTACAATCCTAAAAATGACCAATAAAAAAATTGACTAAAATCCAGCTTCTGATAGCCTTAACGTAAGCCTGTTGTAAAAAAAAATAATAATAAAAATAATAATAAAAATAACAAAATAGGGGTATTAAAATGGCTGCAGAAAAATCTCAGAATATACAGGATGTTTTCCTCAACACCCTTCGTAAAAAAAGAATACCGGTTACTGTTTTTCTGTCAAACGGGGTAAAGCTGCAGGGGAATATTACAGCTTTTGATAATTTTTCTATACTCCTGCGTCGTGGTCCGCAATTGCAACTTGTTTATAAACATACGGTTGCGACCATAGTGCCATCGGGCGAAATTGTGCTGCATGAGGAAGACAGCCTGGAATCTGCACAGGCGGTTTAGTTTTTTGTGAAGCATACGCCAGATTCCAAGGATGATTCGCAATATAATGAATCAGTTGATACTGGTCGTGCTTTTATAATACATCCGAATTTTAAGAAAAAGACAGGTGTAAGCGAGCGCAGCTCCGATGCCTGCCTGGAAGAAGCTGTTGGGCTTGCGCATGCGATAGACCTTGAAATCGCTGAAACTGCCATAGTAAACCTCGCTGCGCCTAAGCCAGCCACTTTGTTTGGAACTGGAAAAGTTGAGGAGCTTAAAGCCTATATACGTCATAGCGGCGCAGGGCTGGTTATTATAAATACGCATGTAAGCCCTATCCAGCAGCGTAACCTGGAAAAAGAATGGCATGTAAAAGTTATTGACCGTACGGCCCTTATACTTGAAATATTTGGCGCAAGGGCGCGAACGCATGAGGGTAAGTTGCAGGTGGAACTGGCGGCGCTTAATTACCAGAAAAGCCGACTTGTGCGCTCATGGACCCATCTTGAGCGCCAGCGCGGTGGCTTCGGATTCCTTGGCGGCCCTGGCGAGTCGCAGATTGAAATAGACAGGCGGCTTATCCGCGATGAGATAGCCAAGCTTAAAAAACAGCTTGAACAGGTAAAGCGTACGCGTGAATTGCACCGCAAGAACCGCAGGCAGGTTCCGTTCCCTGTCGTGGCGCTGGTTGGCTATACTAATGCCGGAAAATCTACATTATTCAATAAGCTTACCGGAGCCAGCGTGCTTTCGATGGATAAGCTGTTTGCAACCCTTGACCCTACCATGCGCGCGCTGAAATTACCTTCCGGTGGCAAGGCTATTTTGTCTGACACGGTAGGGTTTGTTTCTGACCTGCCAACAGAACTGGTGGCCGCTTTCCGCGCAACGCTTGAGGATGTGCTGGAAGCCGATATTCTCCTGCATATACGCGATATTTCTCATGTTGATACCGTAGCGCAGAAACATGACGTGGAGGAAGTTCTTAAAAGCCTTATGCGTAGTGAAAGCCTGCCGGAAAATTTAATTGAAGTATGCAATAAAATAGACCGTCTGGAAACACCGCATAGCTTTGTTGATGATGGCGATAAAATATATATATCGGCGGTTACAGGCGAGGGGCTTGATGCTCTTTTAAAGGCAGTAGAACATGAAATCGGAAAATTATTTTTTAAGAATGTTACTTATAATATTTCCGCGCATGATGGTAAATCGCTTGCGTGGCTGCATTCTCACGGTAAAGTAACATCGCAGCAATTGGAAGATGAAGTGATGATTGTGAATGTGCAGCTATCAGAAGATAATATCCGACGTTTTGAGCATATACATGCAAAAAATTAACGGGCTGTTTGTAATATTATTTTTCTGGAGCTTTGCAGCTTATGCATCTGAGCCTGCCCTGCCATCGGTTACTGTTATGGCTGACCATAGCCTGGGAATGGTCGTTTCCAAAATTGCCCGTAATTATTCACGGGAAAAGAAAGCTACTGTTAATGCTTCATTCGCTCCGCAGAAGATACAGCAGGACCAGATAAGCGAAGGGGCATCTGCTGATATTCTGATAACCTCAAAGGGAGAATGGATAGATGAATTAAAACTGCAGGGGCTTGTGGACATACATTCGCAAACAAGACTGGCAAAAGACCGGCTTGTGCTTATAGGTCCTGCTGATACCAGTGTGGTATCAATGGGGGCAGGGCGTTTTCCGACAGTTGAAATTATAAATGCCAGCCATGGCCAGCCTGTATTTGTGCAGGGAAATCCTGATTCCCTTCTTGAAGGCGTATATTCAAAGGAAGCAATGCGCAGCCTTGGTGCAGCCGAAGACCTGGAAGCATATACGGTTTATGTAAAGCAGATTGATGAAATGCTCGATATGGTTTCAGCGCAAAATGCCTATGGTATTTGTTTTTACAGCTCGGTAGTTGCGCGTAATGATATAAAGGTCATTGATACGCTGCCGGAGGCTTCTCATAAGCCAATAGTTTACCAGGCTGTGGTTATTGCAAGCGATAATATGAATGAAGCCAGGAATTTTCTTTCATACCTTAAATCCAACCAGGTGCGCAAAATTTTGGATAGCTACGGGCTGATAGTGGATTGAAGACTTAATTATAAAGAGGCCATCTTGCGCGGGGTTCAAAATCCAGGCCATCAACCAGGCCAAGTTTTAAGCGCTCAATTCCTGCCCAGGCGATCATTGCCGCATTATCGGTGCATAGCTTGATTGGAGGGGCAGTCATTTTCATAGAATATTGTTCTAACAAAATTTCTAACTGGCCGCGTATATATTGGTTAGCTGCCACGCCGCCAGCGAGTACGAAATGGCTGCCATGCGGATGTTGTTTTTTAAATGATTCGATTGCGGATTGTGCTTTCTGTATTACGCTTGCCGTTGCTGTATTCTGGAATGAAGCGCATATATCGGCCTTGTCCTGTTCACTTAATGTTCCATTTCGTGCATTTTTGATTTCTTCGGCTTTAAGGCGTACTGCTGTTTTCAGGCCGGAGAAGGAAAGATCGCAACCATCGCGCCCATGCAGGGGCAGCGGGAAATTATAAGCCAGAGGATTGCCATTTTTTGCAAGGGTTTCCACCGCCGGGCCACCGGGATAGCCAAGACCAAGCATTTTTGCTGTTTTGTCGAATACTTCTCCCAGCGCATCATCCAGGGTGCCGCCGAGTTTTTTGTATTTTCCCACGCCTTCAACAATTAAAAACTGGCAATGTCCACCTGATGCCAGCAGCAGCAGGTAGGGGAATTCGACATTGTTGGTTAAGCGGACAGTAAGTGCATGCCCTTCCAGATGGTTTACAGCAATGAAGGGCTTTTTTCCTACGCTTGCTATAGCCTTCGCGGTCATCACACCGACAATTACCCCGCCGATAAGCCCGGGGCCTGATGTTGCTGCCACTGCGTCAATATCAGCAAGAGTTACGCTAGATTCAGCCAGGGCACGGGTTATGACCGGTTCAATATGTTCCATGTGGGAACGGGCGGCTATTTCAGGTACGACCCCGCCATAGGCAGCATGTTCGGTTTGCGACCATACGATATTGGATAAAATACGCTTATCGTCCGATATTATTGCTGCTGCGGTTTCATCACAGCTTGTTTCTATACCAAGTATTAGCATAAGAGTTGACAGCGGTCTGCGACCAGTTAAAAGTTAATGGAACCAAATTTGTAATCTGACCGCTAACCGCTGACAACTGAAAACTATGAAACATATAAGGCTTGGAACGAGGAAAAGCCCCCTGGCCCTGGCCCAGGCCGGGCAGGTGCGGGATCTGCTGCTGGCGGCGCATGGGGATATTTCGGTTGAAATAGTGCATATTGTTACCAGTGGAGATAAATTCAGTAACCAGCCCTTAACTGAAATTGGTGGTAAGGGACTGTTTACCAAAGAAATTGAGGATGGGCTGCTGGATAGGGCGCTTGATATAGCCGTTCATTCCATGAAGGATATGCCGACCATTTTGCCAGATGGCCTTATTATAGGCGCTATGCTTAAGCGTGAAGACCCTCGTGATATGCTTATAGGAAAGGGGCTTAAAACTTTTTCCGACCTGCCGCAGGGCGCGGTTTTTGGAACATCATCGCTCAGGCGCGCCGCGCAGGTGAAGATCCGCAGGCCTGATGTGCAGATAGTGCCATTCCGTGGTAATGTGCAGACGCGGCTCGATAAGCTGGCGCGTGGCGAGGCTCAGGCAACGATGCTGGCAAAAGCCGGGCTTAACAGGTTAGGCCTTAATAATATTGAAGGTGCGGTTTTGGAGGTGGAAGAGTTCCTGCCTGCAATTGCCCAGGGAGCTATTGGTATCGAATGCCGGGATGGTGATTATTTTATAAGGGAGCTACTGGCGCCTCTTGCTGATGTTGATACTATGGTTGCAGTTGATTGCGAGCGAGCTTTTCTTCGGGTGCTTGATGGCTCGTGCCGCACGCCAATATCAGGATATGCGAAAATCGAAGATAGCAGTATATATATGCGCGGGCTTATTGCCAGGCCAGATGGCGGCAGCTTTAAAGAAGCTGCATTACAGGGTGATGTGGCAGATGCTCATAAATTAGGGATTGAAGTTGGGAATATTATACTCAGGCAATTGCAGTCAGCCGACTAACTTCTGCTCATGGCAAAATGTCAAAACCGCTGCGACCAGTAGCTCTAAATTATAGTTGTTATGCCCTGTATTGGCAAAATATATGGATTTTTTGGGCTCATTTGCCAGAACAAACAGCCCCTTGCCATCGCTTATTGGAACAACCGTATCATCGGTGCCATGCAATAGCAGCAAAGGCATGTGTACAGCGGCAATTTTGCTTGCTGAATCAAAGCGATCTTCAAGCAGAAGATTAACCGGGAGCCATGGGTAATGGAATGAAGCTGCCGAAGCCATCGACATGAAAGGCGACTGTAATATAAGAGCTGCCAGTTTATATTCGGTCGCCATCTGTACGGCAACTCCTGTGCCTATTGATTCGCCGTAAATTATTATTTTATTTTCTGGTATCGACAGCTCTTTGAGCGCATAAGAAATTGCTGCGCGACCATCATTATAAAATCCTGCTTCCGATGGTGTTCCCTCGCTTGCTCCATAGCCACGGTAATCTATTCCAAGCACACCAAAGCCAGCATCGCGCAGAATGCTGAAATATTCTGCGCGGTGAGCAAGGTTCCCGGCATTGCCATGAAAATAAATTATGGTTGGATAGCCGGGCTTTGCTGCTTTGTACCAGCCCTGTATCTTAATATTATCAGTTGTGGCGATGCTAAGGCTTGTAAAATCAACCAGGCCATACGCCCCTGGAGCCTCGATGCTAACATGCGGAAGATACATAAGCTTACGCTGGTAACCAAACATAACAGCGCAGATGATTATATATACCACCGCAAATTTTATAGCTATTTTTTTAAGTTTGTGCATAAACCATTAATATAGGGTTTTAGGTGGTTTTAGTCCAGAAACGGGTCTTTTACCAGGATTGTATCTTCACGTTTAGGGCTGGTGGAGAGTAGGGCGACCGGGCATTCGATAAGTTCTTCGATGCGACGGATATATTTTATCGCCTGCGCGGGAAGCTCAGCCCAGCTTTGCTTGCCATGGGTGCTTTCGCTCCATCCTGGCATTTCCTCGTAAACCGGCTTTAGTTCTGCCTGTATCCTGCTGGAGGCCGGGAGGTAATCATACAGCTTGCCGTTATGGGTGTAGCCGATGCATATTTTTATGGTTTTAAAACCATCCAGAACATCAAGTTTTGTGAGGGCTATGCCTGTGATTCCACCGATACGCGCAGTCTGGCGTACAAGCGTTGCATCGAACCAGCCGCAGCGGCGCGGCCTGCCTGTGACCGTTCCGAATTCATTGCCAACGCGGCCCAGTGTCTGGCCTATTTCGTCATTAAGCTCGCTGGGGAAGGGGCCGGAGCCTACGCGGGTGGTGTATGCCTTGGTGATGCCGAGCACATAGCCGATGGAGTTTATGCCGATGCCGGAGCCTATTGTTGCTGCGCCTGCCAGAGTGTTGGATGAGGTGACGTAAGGATAGGTTCCGTGGTCTACATCAAGCAGAGCTCCCTGCGCGCCTTCGAATAATATGCGTTTTCCATCGCGGCGTAGCTGGTGTAGCAGCATCCATACCGGCATGGCAAAAGGCAGAAGTTTTGGCGCTATCTCAAGCAATGGTTTCAGAACCTCATTAAGCTGCATAGGCTGACCGCCATTGGCCTTAAGCAGGGTGTTATGGTAAGTGAGCAGGTTCTCAACTTTTTCGCGGAGCACTTCTTCATCGGCAAGGTCGCAGACACGGATGGCACGTCTTGCAACTTTATCCTCATAAGCAGGGCCGATTCCACGCCCGGTGGTGCCGATTTTTGCCTTGCCACGGCTGGTTTCTGCATGCTGATCGACATTCTGGTGAATTGGAAGTATCAGCGGCGCATTCTCGGCGATTTTTAAATTATCGGGTGTTATGTTAACGCCGAGTTTGGAAATTTTTTCTATTTCAGAAAACAACGCGAACGGATCGATCACTACGCCGTTTCCGATGATGGAAAGCTTGCCGGGGCGTACGATGCCTGATGGCAGGAGGGATAGTTTATAAGTTATGCCATCAACCACCAGCGTATGCCCGGCGTTATGCCCTCCCTGAAAGCGCACAACAACATCGGCGCGTTCCGAAAGCCAGTCGACCACCTTGCCTTTACCCTCATCACCCCACTGCGAACCCATTACTACTACGTTTGCCATTTTGATTCCTGCCAGTTTCCAGTTTATAATTCAGTTATAATTCTTTTACAGTTCCATCTTTGTAAATATAGCCGCAGCCGAGGCGTTTTGCCTCTGCTTCGTTTTTACCATATTCGGCGAGGGCGTATATCACTGCGAAGCCTTGTTCACGCAGTTTTTCGGCTTCTGTATTGTTTATACCATCACTTACCAATATGCGTTTTGTACGTTTAGCCTGCGGCAAAATATCGAGTAGCGTTTCGACATATAATGTGAAGCCCGTTGCCTCGGTATCGTAACGCGAAGATTCTCCCTGTATTTTATAACGTCCGCCACGGCCTACCTCATGCGCAACGCCGGGCACAAAAATAGAAAACCCTATGCCGGAATGGTAGCCAGCGCCCCGGCTTTCGGTTGCGTCTATGGTTATTGCCCAATCCTTGTTGCCGCGCTTGCGCAATATAGCTAAAACCTGCCGCAGGTCTGCGCATTGCCTGCGCGCGCTGTCGGGTAAATCGAGGCGTTCGATCGCCGCCATCGTATCTTCTGCATTACCGGAGCTTTGCAGCAGGCCGATAAGAGTGTCGCGGTAGCTGAATGAAAAATTGCTTATGGTTGAAGCATCTTTATGGGAAATTGCTTTTAAAAGTATTTGCAGTTCCGACTCTTCAAGTTTTTCGGCGGCAAGGAGCGAGCCAACTATGCCCGGAAGATTGAGGTCAATTGATAATTTGGTTATTCCGGTTTTTTTCAGCGCTTCAACCGCAACTAAAATTATTTCGGCATCTGCCTCTGCGGTTGCAACACCGATAAGCTCAATTCCTGCCTGATGGAGCTGGCGATCACTTTTTAACTGCTCGCCCTGCATACGCAGTATCAGCCCGTTGTAGCACAGACGTAGAGGGCGTGGCTCGCTATTCAGGCGGTTCATCGCAATACGGGCGATCTGCAGAGTAATATCGGCGCGGATTCCCATAACCTTATGCGCCGTTGGATCCATAACCCTGAATATCTGCGAGCTTAGGGAGCTTCCGCGACCTGCAAGAAGATTCTCGCTATATTCCAATAGTGGCGGCGATACCTGCTCGTAACCAAAACTTTCAAATACGGAAAGCAGGTTGTGCGATAATTCTGATTCCTGTCTGGCATAAGGTGGGAGCAGATCATAGCAGCCGGAAGGGAGTAGCGATCTTGTCATAATTTCTAATAGCTCGTTGTATTTATTTATAAATTGTTTAAGATATAGATTGAACTTGTCAATCGGAACTCTTATGAATCCTGAAATAATTGGTGGAGTCGCAGCTATTCTTACCACTGCTGCCTATATTCCGCAATCCATCAAAGTATATCGCGAGAAAAATACCAGCAGCTTGTCACTGGGCATGTATGTACTTATTTCCAGTGGGATTGCGGCATGGACAGTTTACGGTATTATGATTGAAAGTCCATCGGTTATGATTGCGAATGGGGTAACGCTGGCGCTTACACTTTTTATCTTATTCATGAAGCTGAGGCACGGCTGAATCGGATTTTTTAAGCCTATTATAGCTTTTTATGCTGAAAAAGATTGAAATTAAATAGGAAAATCCAAGGAATAATATAAATTTCCACGGTTCTATTACAAATAATACCATCATTACTGTGAATAAAACCATAAATACGGCTATTCGCTCGTGCCTGATACGGATATTCTTGCCGGAAAATGTTGGTATGCGGCTTGCCATAAGCGCCCCTACAATTATCGCATAAATAAGTGTGATATATACCGGGATAACCAGGTCGCCATCGGTTTCCAGGCTTATTATCAGCGGAAGCAGGCATAAAATCCCGCCAGCAGGGGAAGGGACCCCGGTAAAAAATTGTTTTTCCCAGGGTTGTACATTATCGTCAAACAGGCCGGTATTGAAACGCGCAAGACGAAGGGCGGTACATACCGAAAAGAACAATACCACAGCCCAGCCAAAGCCTTTTACTGCCTGCATCTGCCACATGTAAAGCACCAGCACAGGCGATACGCCAAAGCACAGAAAATCGGAAAGAGAATCAAGCTGCGCGCCGAAATTGCTGGTTGCGCCAAGCATACGCGCTACACGCCCGTCCATGCCGTCGATTATTGCTGCGGCAAGAATGAAAGCTACCGATATTTCAAAGCGCCCCGCCATGGCAAAGCGAATTGCAGACAATCCGCAGCACATCCCTGAAATAGTTATCATGTTGGGAAACAGGCGCGAGATCGGCTGTTCACGGCGCAGGCGGCGTTTTAACCTCTCTTCGCGGCGGCGATTATGCTGCATGGCCTAACGCTTTGTTCCTACGCGGTCAGACTCTGTACTGAGTAAATCAGCCAATATGGTCTCGCCGCCTATAGCTGTTTGTCCGACTATGGCAAGTGGCTGTGTGCCTTGCGGAAGATAGACGTCCACACGGCTGCCGAAACGTATTATGCCGAAAGTTTCTCCGGTTTTTACTGGTTGCTCTGCTATCAGATCGCATAATATGCGGCGCGCTACCAGCCCAGCTATTTGCACCATGCCTATTTCAATATTCTCAGGAGTAGTTATTTTAATTAAGTTCTGCTCATTCTCCGAGCTTGCTTTATCAAGCGAGGCGTTTAAAAATTTTCCAGCTTTGTAATGAATCTTACTTATACTGCCGGTTATTGGGATGCGGTTCACATGCACGTTAAATACGTTCATGAAAATGCTTATGCGTGTGCGCTCGCTATCGCCAAGCTCAAGCTCGGCAGGCGGTACTACTGTTGTGATGCTCTGCACGATACCATCTGCCGGGCTTATAAGCAGGCCTTCGCGAATCGGGGTTACGCGTGGCGGATTGCGGAAGAAATAAATGCACCATACGGTAAGTATGAGGCCTATCCAGCCAAGAGGCGACCATATAAGAGCTAGTATAAGGGCGGCAACGGCGAAAATTGCAATAAACATCCAGCCTGCGGGATGGATAGGTACGAAGATGCTCTTAATTGATTCAAGTAAATGATTATCTTCCGGCTTCATGGGCGCTCCACTGTTTATGACAGCGGCACTTATATAGGATGTAATCTTTTTTGTCTATTAACTTGTCGTCCTACTCATGCCAAGACGGGCTATAATTTCATCGGTGAATTCCTTTGTGCCCACCTTCTTTTTGCTATGTGCGCGGCTATGGATGTCGGCTGTGTGGATGCCGTCCGAGATGGTTTGTTGCAATGCTTTTTCAATTAATCCTGCGGTGGAATCCTGTCCGAGATATTTTAGCATAAGGACTGATGCCTGGATGATTGCGCAAGGATTGGCAATGTCTTTCCCGGCGAGATCGGGCGCTGCATCCTGCATGGTTTCAAATAGCGCAAATTCATCAGAGATATTCTGTGAGGCCTGTAATAATTCCGTATCTGTAATATTTATGGAGTTGTAAATATCCAGATTTTCCGGGCTTAAGCCAAATTTTTCATATATTTTTTCATTGACGTTTTTATAGTCCTGGTCATGCGGGATAGTTATTGGGGATTTTAGCAATATTTTATTGCGTTTCAGCATATCCCAGGCCGAAGGTAAAATACCATATTTTGCGCCCATATTATAGATGCGCTGCCCCAGTTCCACAGATTCTATGCGCACGCAGGCAGCGGATTCCCTGAGTATCAGCAAAGCTGACTCCATTATTTCCGGGCCTATGCCGTCGCCGTAAGCTACTGTTATTGTGGTTGTATTGTTTTCCATAATTATCGTTTTCTTTCAATATATTGACCGCTATTAACCAAGTGTCATAAAAACTTCACACTCATTATGAACTTTTGTTAATGAAAAATTAGCTTAGTTGGGATAATATATGCTTGTGAATATAAGTTATATCTCCAAGAAAATCTATAAAAAATAAAGAGATATATAAAAAGATAGAAGCTGCAGGATCGTGGGGTGTTATGAGAATGAATATGAGTGGTTATCCGCCTCCTACTATTGCCAATGTTGATTTAAATACAAATCAAGTTGAGGTAATGGGTTGTTATCCTGAAAAAAACAAGCTTGGTGGCCAGGCGCTTAACGATGTTGCGGATGCGTGCCGTTGCCTTTCAACTAATCCAATTTTTGGCGAGCCTTGTTTGCCAGCCGCTATTACGCTTGTAGGCGGTGGGAATAATGGGCCTAAGGTTGTGTCTTCAAGTGTTGATTATAACCACCAGCAATTGCCATCACCACCAATAGCTTTGAAGCCATCCGGCGGCAATGATCGAGGGATATAGGGCGCTGATATGGCTATCATTCAAAACCCACCACCACCGCCGCCAATATCAAGGAATGCCTTAGCAGACTTGCTATGTACCATCATGATATTATGCCGGGGTATTGGTGAAAATGGTAATCCTTGCTGGGCCTATATGTGCATCAAGCCGAGCATGGCGCAGTCATTTAAGGAGGCGCGCGATAAAGGGCCATTTAATATTGAAGATTACGGCGCTATCATAGAATTCGGGGAAGGGGTTGAGCCTCCTGATGATGTTAAGGAGCGCATGGAGCGCGAATATGGCATGAACCACCATTACGAAGATGACCTGATGCGTGCTGTTGAGCAGATAAAGCAGAAAGCTATAGGGTAGCTTTTCCTAGGGGATGTCGTACTGCGAATGCGTAAGCATTGCGCAGGATCTCAGGATCTCAGGATTATTAATACAGACTCCAACTGTCACCCCGCATTTATTGCGGGGTCTGGAGCTTAGGCTTAATACCGGATACCGCCATCCGGCGGCATGACAAGCTGGGAAAATAGCAAATGCAATTGCCATGCCCAGACCACGCTATGCAGCGGGGCGACAGGTGGAGCAGGATGACAGTGTTGAGGATTTGCGCCTCACAGGACGGCGTTGCTACGCAACTACCGATACGAACATTTTTTTAGATTTCTCGCGGAATTCCACACGGCCTTCGAGGGTTGCGAAAATAGTGTGGTCAAGCCCCATATCAACACCAGAGCCGGGATATACTTTGGTTCCGCGCTGGCGGATGATGATATTGCCAGGAATTACGGTTTCGCCACCGAATTTTTTTACGCCAAGGCGGCGGCCATCTGAATCGCGACCGTTGCGTGAACTACCACCTGCTTTTTTATGTGCCATGACTTTTTCTCCTGTTGGCTCGCCTTACCATGCCGCCCGCCAACCCATGGTTCGGCGAGCCTTATGAAGGCTATGCTTTAATATCTGTGATTTTTATTTCTGTTAAATACTGGCGATGGCCTTTTTTGCGGCGGTAATTGTGACGGCGGCGCTTTTTGAAGATGATTACTTTCTCATCGCGGAACTGTTTTACTATTTCCGCCAATACCTTAGCTCCTGAAAGCAGCGGCGCACCGACCTTGTTGCCAGCCACCAACACCTCGTTGATTTCCAGCTTATCTCCGGCTGAACCTTCTAGTTTTTCAACGGAAATAACATCGCCGCTAGCGACTTTATATTGTTTCCCGCCTGTACGGATAACTGCAAACATGGCTTAATTCCTGACCTACAAACTATTGAACTATAAAAGAAAATTGTTATTTTTCTTTAAAATGGATGCAGAATTTATAAGATAAGACAACATGTGTCAACATATAAATGTGCCTTATGCCGCCAAACTTTTCTCCACGAAACTCTGAAGGCGTCGGGTGAAGGCTGCCGGGTCGGTTATTTCCTCGCCTTCTAATATCCGCGCCTGATCGAACAGCAGCCATACCGCATCATCTATATTGGCTTCCGGTTTTTCGGCAAGGTGCCGGATTATCGGGTGTTTGGGGTTTATCTCCAGTATTTTGGCAGCGGCAGCGGCGATTTGCTTCTGTTCAATCAGGAAGCGCTCCAGGCGGAAATCCATTCCCCCTTCTTTCGTTGCAAGGCATACGGCGCTGTTTCCAAGTTTCTGAGTGGTCCGCACCTCGCTTACCGAATTTCCAAGTATTTCCTTGATGCGCTGGCAGAGCTTATCTACATCCTCACGCGGCGCTTCCGGTTTTTCTTCTTTTGCTTCCGGTTTTCCGCTTTTGATATTTTCGAGATTAATATCAGCCCTGGTTACGGATTTGAACTGTTTGCCCTTATATTCATGCACCACATTTACCCAGAAATCATCAACATGGTCATTAAGCAATAACACCTCAATACCGCGAGAAGTGAAACCTTCAAGCTGCGGGCTTTGGCGTAAAGTATTGAGGTTTTCGCCAGTCAGGTAGAAAATATTTTCCTGTCCTTCTTTCATACGTGAAATATAAGCATCCAGGCTGGTTAAATTATCATCGCTGTTATTGCTGGAATGGAAGCGGCATACATCAAGCAATTGTTCACGCGGACTATAGGCCTCGCACAATCCCTCTTTCAAAACTGCGCCAAAATTTTTCCAGAATGATTTATATTCATCTTCGCTATTTTCGGCTTTTTTCTTAAGTTCGGTGAGGAATTTTTTGGTCAGTGCTTCTTTGATCTTAGCAAGCATTGGGTTGTGTTGCAGCGTTTCGCGGCTGATATTCAGCGGCAGGTCTTCGGAATCTACAACGCCGCGTAAAAAACGCAGGTAAGCCGGTACAAGGTCGGCATGTTCCTCGGTTATGAATACGCGCTTAACATAGAGCTTTAAGCGGGTTTTGCGCTCTGGCTGGTAAAGATCCATCGGCTTGCTTGAGGGTGCGAAAAGCAGGCTGGTATATTCAAGTTTTCCCTCGGCCTTGTTATGCAAAACCATCCATGGCTCATCTGGCATGTGGGAAACATGATGGTAGAATTCCTTGTATTGCTCTGGCGTAACTTCGCTTTTAGGGCGCATCCACAGGGCTGATCCGGTATTGACCTGCTGAGGGTTTTTATCCTCATCCAGCAAATATATAGGGAAGGAAATATGGTCGGAATAGGTTTGGATTATGTGGCGTATGCGGAAGCTGTCAATATAGTCATCGGAGCCTTCCTTGAGATGTAATGTTATTTTTGTTCCCCGTGGCGACTTGGCGGCGGGTTTTACAGTGAACTCGCCAATTCCGTCTGATTCCCAGAGGAAGGATTCCTTTGAACCGGCGCGGGTGGAAATTACTGAAATTTTATCGGCTACCATGAATGATGAATAAAAACCAACCCCGAACTGGCCGATAAGCGGCATGTCCTTCTTGTCATCGCCGGTTATTTTACTTGCAAACTCCTGGGTGCCTGACCTGGCGATAGTTCCCAGATTGGCGATTAATTCGTCACGGCTCATGCCGATGCCGTTATCGCTGATGCTTAGCAATTTATTCTCGGAGTCTATATCTATGGTAATGGCATAATTAGTATCATCTCCGGCTAATTCCGGCTCGGTTATTGCGGCGTAGCGCAGCTTGTCACACGCATCGGAAGAGTTGGAAATCAACTCACGCAGGAATATATCCTTATTAGTATATAAGGAATGGATCATTAATTGCAGGACTTTGGTTATTTCAGCGCTGAATTTAAGTTTTTCTTCATTTTTTTTAGTCATAATTTTTCCTGAGTATGTTATAATGCCTTGAAAAAGTAATTTGTTAATTTGTATATGGTGTTACTATAAAAAATGTCAAGATTGCTAAGTTCTACTAAAATTCAAACCCTAGCTTGCTGCAAATGCCTTTTCGCTAAGTTATCTTTTTGGATGTTAGTAGACTTAAATTGAAGGTATATATTATGAATGGTTTTTTACGGCTTTTGACTATTGTAATAATGGGATTATGCGCTTCAGCGCAGGCCGCTGATACGCATACTGGAAGTGCAGCGAAATCAGCGCGCAGCGAAGTTGTTTACCGCACCAACCTGGGCCGGGCATCTGATGTTAAGATATTAATTCAGCAGGGCGCATCGGCTAATGAAACCAATGATGCGGGAGTGCCGCTTATTTCCCTTGCGTCTTCGCGGTCAGACAGTGAGGGGATCGAAATCGTAAAAATGCTGGTTGGCATTGGCGCCGATGTCAATAAAGTTGATGCCCGTGGCAAAAATGCATTATTTTATGCCGCAAAATCAGGAAATAAGGATATTGTTGAATATCTACTGGCCAATAAAATAAATTATTCTGTTACTGACAAATCTGGCAATACTGCGCGTGTCATAGCATATCAGGCTGGCAATAATGAAATAGTCGAGATACTGGATAATTTTGTCCGCAGCCAGAATAAGGCTATATTAAAGCAGGGCGAAAACACCAGTAAGGAAATAGAAGAAAAATACAAAGCCTATAATGAGGCGGTTTCTGAGCAGAATAAAAAAATTCAGGAAGAGCAAGCAAAAAAGAGCATGTCTGAAGAAGATATGATTAAAGACACAGTAAAAAAGGCCGCGTTTTCAAGTTGCGCTGTTACTTACTGGCAGTATTGCTCTTCGATAAAGCAGCCGACAGAGCTTTCGGAAATGGAACTTATAAATAATATATATACGCATAATGGGCATGCGCAGGAATATTCCGCTGCCCTTATTAATTTACGCCATGTCAGCAAGGATACTGTGCAGAATATCATGTCGGTTTCCAGCGAGGATATTAAATCCCAGCTTTCGGCCTATGCATCCAATGATGACAGGCGCGATAATGGAGTGGGTACGGTTGATGATATGGAAAAAAGATGTTCGCAAATAGCTGCAAGCTGGAATACGACCGTAAAAATATCATCGCCTGATAAATAGAGGTTTAGTAGTTAGTGATAAGTGGTAAGTAGTGTTTGATGCCTCCGGATGGCGGTTCCGGCATAATAGCATGGCAATTGCATTTGGCTTTCGCTGGATGTGTCGTCATCCTGCGAATTGCAATAGCAATTGCGCAGGATCTCAGAATTATTGATGGAGAACCTGTGCTACGGCTTCGCCGTCCACAGGATGACAAGAACCCCGCTGCATAGCGGGGTCTGGGGCTTAGACCTAATGCCGGATACCGCCATCCGGCGGCATGACAGGATGGAGAAAATATCAAATGCAATCGGCGCTGGCCGATCCCATATTTTTATTTAAGAGTCTGATAATTATAAATAATTGGAGCGGGAGAAGGGATTCGAACCCTCGACATCAACCTTGGCAAGGTTGCACTCTACCCCTGAGCTACTCCCGCTCGACGGAAATACCGGGTAATGAGGAAGTGGATAATATGCATTCTTTTCTCTTTTGCAAGTCTTTACTTTACATAAAAAACAATGATAGAGTGCTTTTATTGAAAAAAGGATGATATGACCAAGCTTGACCCTAAACTTCTGGAAGTCCTGGTGTGCCCCCTGTCAAAGGGAAGGCTGCATTATGATGTTGAAAAACAAGAACTGGTCAGTGAAAAATCTGGCCTTGCTTACCCGGTGCGCGATGGCATACCTATAATGCTGGTAGAAGAAGCCCGCAGGCTGGACAGCGCACAAAATTGAAATTTGATATTAACATTGGAGCTGCTATGAAAAAAATATTATTGGTTTCGCTTTTATTTGTTGGCCTTGCAGGCTGCTCAAACCCGCGTCCTGACCTTAAAAGCCCATGCGTAGGAGCTGAGGGCAGCCCTTGTGAACGCCGCGCGCCTGTAAATAACAACGCTTAGGATGCTGCGTTTTATTCGCCTGATTGCCTTGTAATCTTGGCTACTTCAGCTTCCGTAAGCGCTGCGTTACGCACTCCTTCAGGGCCTGACAGCCATACCAGCGAAAGGTTTTTAGGGTCGCGTGCGAATACACGTTCCTCAGTTATCATCCCGAGGTTTGGTGGTATATTGTTTTTGGCAAGACCGGCAACAACATATTGCCCCTCGCGGTACATGCCTATAATAATGCGTGGGCGATCAATAAAAGCCTGGGCACCGCCAAGGTGATTTATTACCTCGCTCATTGATTTAGGCGAAACTCCCCTTTGTAAATGATGGACAACGAGAACAGCGGCATTCTTTTGCACCGCGAAATTTTCGATAGCATCAAAAAACTTATTTACAGTGTTACTGTCATTTTCATCGCCACCCAGGTATTTCCTTGAAGGGTCGATTATAACAAGCGGTACATCCGGAATTTTTTGCAGGTAACGCAGATGGTGCTCGAAAGTTACGCCTTCGCCGAAATCGGTACGCTGGAAAAGTAGGCGGGCAGCCTTGAAATCCGGGTCTATCATGGTTGACCTGGCATTAAATATCTGTGGTCCGTCTTCGCCGGAGAAATATATATTTATGCCATTGCATTGCGAGATGTTTAAAGGCTGGCCAAGCCATTTTGGCGCTTCCTGTCCATCTTCATAATCGGTGGAAGCCATGGCTGCCAATTGGTGCGTTAGTGAACTGCGGCCACTGCTGTTTGCGCCAGCAAGCAGGGCGACTGACCCGCGCGGCAAAATGCCGGGAACAATAAACTCAAATAAATCTTTGGCCTCAATATGGGTATCTGCCTTTTTTGAGCCGGTTGCGTCGAACAGGTTGATGTCACGCGCAACGAGGTTAAAGAAACGCAGGTTTTTTTCTATGTTATTGGGGTTATTCCCGAATTTCTGATATAGCGAGTGAAGTTTATCGTACGCTTTCCAGCATTTGCTGGAGTTATATATGCTTTGTCCGGTGATGGCGTTGTTTTTAATGAATTCCTTATCCAGCTTTGCTCCTTGCGGAAACATGGTTGCTATATGCGGCTGCTCAAACAATCCGTTATTTGTAAGATATGCAATCCCTGACAGGAAATATGATTTTTCATATTGCTCGCTCTTCATGTCGATTATTTCATATAGTTCATAGCAGCAATTCACTGTTTTCCCATCTGGTTTTACGGGCTGCGCAGTATCGCAAAACGCAACCGCCTTTATTCCGGCAAACTGGCTTATGCCGCGTTGGAAAATGCCGGAAAATACTCCCATGCTCGTAAGCCTTTCGATAGGCATAGTGCTTAAAACGTCAATGCCGAGGCTTAAAGCAGTTGTCCATACTATACCGGAGCCGACAGGAATATATTTGTCATCGCTCTCTTTGCGGTGAACTATCGGATTTAACAGCAATGGGCTATTGGGGAGGCGGCCATTATTATAATGTTCTATGACCATGTTAATTGCTGCTTGCGTATCATTGGGGCCGAACCAGAAATTAATACCGGCTTCTTTGGTGCGGAAAGGTATCTGTTCGGCATTAGTGTAGAGGCACATATATCCGTCCAGGCCAACATTATGATGTGCTGCCCAGATAAGGTTTAATTCCTGCATTAATGAATCGGTTATTTTATTTAGTGATACGCTCATAATTTCTTTTATTTTCATTATGGTTATTATAAAAACTATAGATTAGTTATAACCTTTAAAGGGTTAAAATACCATGAATTCAACCGTTAATTGTTATACTATCCAGCCGGAAGCAAGGTTTCTTACAAGCCTGGCCAGTTATGTGCTGGAAAAATATGATACAGCAAATTATAAAAAAATACTAATATTATTGCCAAACCGCCGTTCCTGCCGCGCGCTTCGTGATGCTTTCCTCGAATGTAGCGGCGGAAAGCCAATGCTTTTGCCAAAAATACAACCTATCGGTGAAATTGAAGAGGAGGTTTTCTTTTTTGCGTTAGGAAATGAAAAAATACCAAAAATTCAAGCAATTGATCCAGTGCGCCGCCATTTTTTACTAATGCGGCTTATAATGCAGTTCCAGCAGGTGAGCGCTAAGCAGGCTTCAGAGCTGGTAAGGCAACTCGTTAAATTCATGGATGAGGTTAATATCCATGGCCTGACTTATGATCGCCTTGATTCATTGGCTCCGGATAACCTGGCCGCACACTGGCAACAAACCCTGGATTTCCTTAATATTATTTCCAGGCAATGGCCCATGGTTTTGCGCGAGGAAGGGGTGGTGGATATTATCAGCCACAGAAACCAGATGCTTATGGCCCTTGGCGAATTATGGAAAAAAACACCGCCTGATTATACAGTTATTGCAGCCGGTTCAACCGGAAGCCAGCCAGCAACCGCTGAGCTTTTGAATATTATATCACGGTTGCCAAATGGCATGGTGGTTTTGCCTGCTTTGGACAAGGGAATGGGTGGGCATGAATGGAGCATGGTAGCGCATACCCATCCGCAATATGCCCTAAAGAAGTTGCTTGAAAAAATGGAAATTACCAGGGAAGATGTTAAATGGTTCGGCAAATACAGGGAAAGTGATAGGGAAAAATATACCCGCATTATATTCGCTCCACCGGCTGCAACAACAAACTGGCCTGTTGTCAGCCTTCCTCCGCATGCTGCGCTTGAGGGAATAAAGATAATAGAGTCTGATAGTTTGCTGGATGAAGCGCGGATGGTGGCTGTAGCGATGCGCGGAGTATTAGAAACACCATCTAAAACCGCAGCTTTGATAACGCCAGATCGTACGCTGGCGCGGATGGTTTCAGCGCAGCTTAGGCGCTTTGGCATTATAGTCGATGACTCGGCAGGAAGGCCGCTTTCTACCTCTGCGCCTGCATGTTTCCTGAGGCTTGTGGTTGAGATGGCGGCAACACGCTATGCGCCATCTTCTTTGCTTGCGGTGCTGCGTCATCCGCTGGCCGCAGCGGGCATGGATACTGCAAAATGCCGCAAGCTTTCACGCGAAATGGAAATATTATTGCTCCGTGGAATACGGCGAGAGTCAGGCCTTTACGGGCTATTGGAAGCAGCATCCGCAAGCAGTGATGCAAGCGGCGAACTTGTTTCCCTGCTAAGGGAACTAATGGAAAAATCCGCAGGGTTCGCACAGCTATTCCTGCCACATAGCAACGCTACATTTAAGCAATTGTTGCAGCAGCATATAGGCTTTGCGCAGTGGCTGGCCACTACTGATACTGAAGCTGGTGAAAAGCGCCTGTGGGCCGGAGATGCAGGGAATGCGCTTGCTGAGCTTATTGCTGGCTGGGATATGCAGGCGGAAATATTGCCGGTAATTGATGCTATTACTTATCCAGGGTTATTTGATTCTTTGCTTGGCAGTGAAACTTATAATACGCAATTAGGATTGCATCCAAGGCTGCATATATTGGGGCCTTTGGAGGCTCGGCTGCAAAGCTATGATCTTATTATCATGGGAAGCCTGAATGAAGGAACATGGCCTAGAAAAAATCAGCCGGACCCATGGATGAGCCGACCACAGCGCGAGGCTTTCGGGCTGCCTCCTGCTGATATGGTTATAGGGCAGGGGGCGCATGATTTTGTTATGCATCTTTCCAACCCGGAAGTTTTGCTTACCAGGGCGCGTAAGGTTGATGGTGTCCCGTCAATAGCTTCGCGCTGGCTGGTTCGGATAAAGACTTTGCTGGAAGCAAGGGCCACGGAGCAATTTTCTAAAATGAACGATGATTCATACTATCTGGACGCTAAAAGCATTATGGAAAAGGCTGCCCAGATAGAAGAAATAAAAGCTCCGATGCCAACGCCGCCGCTTGAAGCAAGGCCACGTAAGTTACGGGTTACTGACATTGATATATGGCTTCGTGATCCTTATTCGATTTATGCGCGTTACATACTTGGTTTGCACAAGCTTGATGAAATAGACAGGGAGCCGGGAGCTTCGGATTTTGGCAATATTGTGCATAAGGCGCTGGAAAATTTCACGCGGCTATTCCCGGATGAATTGCCTGGTGATGCTTATGAGCAGTTAATCGGCTGTGGGCGGGATGCTTTTTCCGGTTTTATCGACAGGCCTTCTGTTGCAAGCCTCTGGTGGCCGAGGTTTGTTGCAATGGCGGGATGGTTTTTAGGGCAGGAGCAGGAAAGGCGGAAATTTGCAGAATCCATATATAGCGAAGTTAAGGCAAGCTGGAATTTTTCGGTCGATGGCAGGGAATTTGGTTTAAGGACCCGCATTGATAGAATAGAAAAATTGCGCACCAGAGGTTACGCGCTTATTGATTATAAAACCGGAACTGTGCCAAGCAAGCGTGATATTGAAAAAGGAGCTTCCAACCAGTTGCCGCTTGAAGCTTTAATAGTGCAAAATGGTAAGCTTCCGCCGTCAATTAGTAATGCGGCAGTTGTGCAAATGGAATATTGGAAACTTTCGGGCAGCGAAACTAAATGTGAGGTATCGCAGGTTAATGCCGATGCAGAAGAAGCGCGTAAAATGCTTGAAGGGTTGGTGCGAAAATTTGACGATGAAAAAACGCCTTACAATGCCCAGTCCGAAGGGGTGATGCTACGCTATAATGATTATGAGCATCTGACCCGCAGGAAAGAATGGGGCGGTTAGGTTCTAGGTTTTGGTGTTAGAGCATTTTCCATTTAATCGTGCGTGTTGTTATCCTTCGCCTCATGTACTAACAAAATCCGCATGCGGGATTTTGTAATTTACAAAAAGCAAATCCCACATGTGGATTTGCTGTGTACACTTCGCCTCGGATGCCTAACGCACAACTAAAGCGAAAACGCTCTAGCAAGTTAGGGTTTGAATGCCGCCGGATGGCGGTATCCGGCATTAAGCCTAAGCCCCAGACCCCGCAATAAATGCGGGGTGACAGGTGGCGGTTGCGCGACTGTTGTTGCCTAATGTATTGGCCTTATCTGTATCTGAGCGTTAAGACGCAATACGCGCTCATACAATTCAAAAGTGCTGTCAAGCAGGTAGCACACATAAGATGGGAGGATACCATGCAGCATACGGTTATCAACCCGGCAGATATTCTGGAATTCCAGACCATAATGCGCTGATTTATCGGCATCTATCTGGCCGGAAACAACCGAGCGTTGCGCAAGAAGCCATGACATTACGCAGGAAAGGCGCAAGGTTATTCGTGACATTTCGCAGGCATACAGGGAACGTGTATTTTTATCCATTTTTGTCTGGTCGTCTTCGCCAAATTCAGTAAAATATTCCTGGGCTTCACAAAGCAATGTCATTGCTTCATTGTAAACGCCTGGCATAAATAATACATTCTGTGAAACTGACGTTTTTGGTGTTTCAGATCCTATGTCCATAATAAATACACTTTACTAACGGTTTTTAAAACTTAACTTTAGTATAACATTGATTTTATTGATTTTGTATTAATTATTTATGACAGTTGGCTGACAAATTAATATTTATGGGAAATAATAATATTAATAAATTAATGCAAGAAAATAGAGAAATTGCTTATAATCCAGCATCTTGTGTTTTTGTGTCGGCAAATGCAGGCTCGGGCAAGACCAGCCTGCTGGTTGACAGGGTATTAAGCCTGTTGCTGCATGGAGTATTACCGGAAAAAATACTATGCCTGACCTTTACTAATGCCGCTGCAGCCGAGATGTCGAGCCGGGTTTTGCAAGCGCTTGGCTCATGGGTAATGGCGGATAAGGATGAACTTGACAAAAAAATAAGCAAGCTTGCAGGGAAAAACCCGAATCCGGACTTGCTTTCCCGCGCCCGTGGGCTTTTTGCGAAGGTTCTGGAATCCCCAGGCGGCATAAATATCCAGACAATACATGGGTTTTCACAATCCCTGCTAAGGCGTTTTCCGTTAGAAGCCGGGGTAAGCCCGTATTTTTCGGTAATGGATGCGCGCAGCGAACAAGAAACCCTGCTGGAAGCACGGCTGCGGTTATTTAGCAATACACGCAGGTCGGACCAGTCTATCCAGAAATCATTGGATGCCCTGGCGCGTGATATAAGCGAGTTCGGGTTTAATAAACTTATGAAAGAAATAGTTGGTAACAAGCGTAAATTCCAGATGATGCTGCAAAATCGAAATGGCATTGCTGACATTGAGCATGAGCTTTATTCACTGTTTAAGCTCAAATTAAATGACAATGTGGAATCATTGCTTGATAATTTTTTTACCTATAATGATACGCAATTATTTAATTTAAGAAAAATTGCAGAAAATTTGCTGTTGTCGGAAAAATCAACTGACCAAAAAACCGGTGAAAATATTGCGCTATGGCTCGAATATCCAGGCGATAGAATAAAAAATTCCAGCGCCTATATAAATGCGTTCATAAAAGATGATGGTGAAGCGCGAAAAAAAATATTCACCAAAGATGCTTTGACGGATGAATCGCTGATAAAAGAATTAATGTTTGAACAGCAACGCGTCAGTGAGTTCCGCGACAAGTTAAATGCCCTTACTGTGGTTCGGCATAGCGTTGATGTTTTAAATATAGCAGAGGCAATACTTGCGCAATACGAAGCTATAAAACGCAGCCATGCCTGGATGGATTATGATGATCTTATATTAACGGCCTGCGACCTGCTTACACGTTCTGGTATGTCGCCATGGGTGTTATTCAAGCTTGATAGCGGTATCGACCATATACTGGTTGATGAGGCGCAGGATACCAGCCCTGAACAATGGCGTATAATTGATGCCCTTACGCAGGAATTTTTTGCTGGAGAAGGAGCAAAGGAAATTGAAAGATCGTTGTTCATAGTAGGCGATGAGAAGCAGTCTATCTATAGTTTTCAGGGGGCAGACGTCAAGGAGCTGGCACGGATGCAAAGCTATTTTTCTGATTCGATAAGTGCGGCACATAAAGAGGTGCATTCACTGGCACTTAGCAGGTCGTACCGGTCTACAGATGCAATTTTACAGGTTGTTGATGCAGTTTTTGCAACTGATGCAGCGCGGGAAGGGGTGACTTTTTCGGGAACCGGGTTAGAGCATATCCCAACACGCAGCGGCCAGCCGGGACTTGTTGAATTATGGCCGGTTATCAGGCCGGAAGAAGTTGAAAATGAAAACAGCCTGACCCCAAACGTCCGTCTTGTGCGCCATATAGCTGACACCATACAGGACTGGATAAAAAAAGGTGAGGCGGAGGCGGGGGATATAATGATACTGCTGCGTAGGAGGGCCGGGCTTGCAGACGGGCTGGTGCGTGCCCTTAAACGGCGGGGCGTGGCTGTGGCAGGCAGCGACAGGATGGAACTGAATGATAACCTCGCAGTGCAGGATCTTATCGCCATAGGGCAGGTTCTATTGCTGCCGGAAGATGACCTGACGCTGGCGGCATGCCTGAAAAGTCCGATATTCAATTTAGATGATAATGATCTTTATAAGCTGGCTTACGGGCGGGATGGAAAGAAAATATGGCAGCGGCTTGCGGCGATGCCTGAATTTTCTAAAAGCCATGAATTATTTACAGAGATGCGCGCATTGGCGGATTACACCCCTCCATTTGAGTTGTATTCACATTTGCTTGATAATCTTGGCGCCCGTTCACGCTTTATAGGCAGGATGGGAGAGGAATGTACAGACCCGATTGATGAATTCATGCAGCAGGCACTGCTTTATGAACGCTCCCACCCGCCATCGCTACAGGGATTTATACACTGGATTGTAAATAGTAATAGCGAGATAAAGCGTGATATGGAGCAGGCCAGGAACTCGGTTCGCATCATGACTATACATGGCGCAAAAGGGCTGCAATCTAAAATAGTTATATTGCCTGATACAACGAATGTACCGATGGAGCATGATTCGCTGCAGTGGCTGGGCGGGGTGGCTGTGCGCTCACCTTCTGCAAAGAATGATGATATGATTTTAAAAAAAATACGTGCCTCGAAATTCGCAGAGAGCATGGGAGAATATCGCCGCCTTTTGTATGTGGCACTTACACGCGCTGAAGACAGGCTGTATATCTGCGGGGCGACAGGACGGGAAAATATCAGCGAAAAAAGCTGGTATCATCATATTAGGGTCGGCATGGAAAATATCGCGCAGAAATTTGATATGAAGTTTGGCGAGGGATTGAGGGTTGGGTATTGCAACCCAGCACTTGCTGAGGGGTCTGGTGGCAAAAATACTGATGGGAATATTAATCCAGGACTCAATTATAAAAACGGGGTGACAGCGTATTGCAATCAATTTGTTTATCTGCAAAACCCTGCGCCGTTTGAGCCATCGCCAAGCAGGCCATTGGTTCCATCGAGGCTAACTGGCGAAATGCCGCCAGCCGCATCGCCAATTGCAAAAAATGATGTGTATAAAACAGGAAAATTTATTCACATGCTTATGCAGTATCTGCCCGGATATAAAAACAACAGGAGGGAAGCCGCCAGGAAAATAGCCGGAAACTTCTTTAAAGACCTGGGTTATGAGCAGGTGGAAAAGGCAATTAATGATACGCTTGCCGTTATAGATAAGTCAGAATTTGAATTTTTATTTGGCGAGAATGCCCAGGCTGAAGTCCCGATAATTGGTAATATTGAAATAAATGGAAAAAATATCACTGTGTCCGGACAAATAGACAGGTTGTATATTGATGACGAAAAAATATGGATAGTTGATTTTAAAAGCAACCAGACACCACCTGCATCGCATGATAAAATACCGGTTTCCTACATCCGCCAGTTAGCCCTTTACCGCCTGCTTATGCAGCACATATACCCAGGAAAAAGCATAAATTGCGCGCTGTTATGGACGGCAACTGCAAAACTTGATGTTTTGCCTGATGGATTGCTTGACGAATGGCCAATCAGTTCCTACATATAATACATCAACTGAAAGGATATATATGACCCTACATATTGACGATAGCGAATTCGAATCTAAAGTATTGAATGCCAGCGGGACTTTCCTTGTGGATTTCTGGGCTGAATGGTGTGGCCCATGCCGACAGATAGCCCCGATACTTGATGAGATTGCAAAGGAACGCGAAGGAAAAATTACTGTAGTAAAAGTCAATATCGACAAAAATCCGGCAACACCCCAGAAATATGGTGTTCGCGGCATCCCGACCCTTATTATATTCAAGGATGGAAAGGCTGTTTCAACAAAAGTTGGGTCGCTCCCTAAAAGCAAGCTTATGGAATGGGTAGATTCTGCCGCTGCTTAGTTTTGCTCCTAATGCCAAGATAACATTTTCCCAAAAAAACGGGGGAATGGCGAATATTTCGGCAAGGCTCCTGCTCGATTTTGATTTGCGCGCCATTACAGCCAGCGAAATTGAATTTTACCTGTTTGGTTCAGACGGAAAGGATCTCGCCCCCTTCTGGGATGAAGTGAGGGCTGCATGTCTGGCTGCTGGTATAAATATCTTCAAAATTGAGAAAGAGCGAGGTCATGAGCAGTATGAAATATCGCTTTTGCCAAATCGGAGTGCGGAAAAAACCGTGCAGGATACGCTGGCGCTTAAGGGGATAGTAAGAAATACAGCCCATAAATATGCAATGCAGGCGAGTTTTGCGTCTAAGCCACTGGCGAATGATTTTGGCAGCGGCTTGCATATACATGTCCATCTTGAAGACAAACAGGGAAAAAACCAGTATGTAAAACAGGATACGCTGATTAGTGACACACTTAACTATTCTTTGGGCGGGCTGTTGTTATGGATGCCAGATACTATGCCTATATTTGCGCCATCCCCTGCTTCCTACCTGCGTTTCTCACCGGGCGGAAATGCGCCGCAAACCGTAAGCTGGGGGGCTAATAACCGTACGGTTGCCCTTCGCCTTCCAGATTCGGAGCATGATAATAAGCGCATTGAACACAGGGTAAGTGGTGCTGATGCTGATGTATGGCAGGTGATGTATGTTATTCTCTGTGCCATCCATTACGGGCTTTTAACCAGGGCAAAGCCTGATGGCCAGGTTTATGGTGATGCTGGGCTGGAAATGTATAATAAACCAAGGTTTCCTGCCACTTTTGAAGTGGCTGCCAAACGTATGGAGCAATCTATTTTCCCATTAAGGCAGTATGGCGTATTAATTGATTCTTAATTTATTTTTGCGACAATAATACATTAAAAAATAAATGGTTGCCGCAAAATAGGTTCGTGATGCCGCCCGATAACCCATCTTACGATTATTACAATTATAATGCAAATAATACAGGCAGGCGCGGCGCGTTTACTTTGCTTGAACTGTCTATAGTTATTGTGATTATCGGCCTGCTTATATCAATGGGATTTTCAATATCAAAGAAAATGATTGATACGGCAAAGCTCAGCGCTACGCAGAACCGCATGGATGCAATCGAGAAGTCATTATCAACTTTTTTTCAGAAAAATGGCCGTCTTCCATGCCCCGGTGATGAATCACTCCAGATCAGCAGCGCTAATTATGGGCTGGAAGCCAGTGCGGCTGGCCTTGATACATGTGCTGGCGGGGCAATAGCGGCCAGTTATACTACTAATGCGACTTATGTGCGCAAAGCGGCAGAAGGTTCGGTTCCTGTACTTACACTGGGATTACCAAAAGATTTTATGTATGATGGGTGGGGAAGGAAAATTGCGTATGCAGTTAACCCGGTAATGACCACTTCCGGATATGCCAGAGATTATTTCCCGCTAAAACACAGCGTTTGTGCCACAAATACCGCAATCAGGATAAAAGATGCATCTGGGGCATATCGTTCCAGCAGCGCGGTTTATGCACTTATAAGCTATGGTTTGAATGGGCATGGCGGATATGGCAATGATGGGGCGCGTTATAACAAAGGCGCTACCGGCGCGGATGAGCTTACGAACTGCCACTGTACCAGCGCTGCGGTAGATTCAGCTTATAATGGCGACTATGTGCAAAGGAGCCCGAACCCTTATATCTGGGGTACGGATTATTTTGATGATATAGTGCGATATAAAGAGCGTTGGCAACTGGTAACGGATGGCGGGGCTAATGATAATGGCTATCGTGGGCCTGACCTGGCTGTTGCTTTCCAGAAAGCTGCCACGGGGACTGTGTATGTATATAATAACCAATGCGCTGCTTTTGTTAAACAGGCCGCGTTAAATCCATTGCCAACACAGAAGCCGCTTGGTATTGCATTTACCGCTGGAAACAGGCATCTGCTTACTTATTCAGCGCTTGGCTGCAATTTATATAAAATTTCTGGCGGCGGAATACTTACCAACCAATCCAGCGCCTTTTCTACTGCGTGTACTTATAATGCTTCTGGCACAATGGCTTTATCTAATAACGGTTATCTCGCAATTGCAGATACAACCAATATAAAGTTCTGGAAACAATCAGGTGATGTATTTGTAAAGCTGAATACAGCATATGATTTTGCTAATACCAATACGCTGACCTCATTCTCGCCTGATGCGGTTTATTTTGCTGTTTTGCCAACTGCCAGCGGTACTACGGTTCCGGTATACAGGCGCAATAGCAACGACAGCTTTACTTCTATAACAGCAGCAAGCCATTCTACTGCCACTGCTAAAAATTCAGTGGCATTTTCGAAGGATGGAAAGTATCTGGCGGCTACATCCAGTGCTAATATTTACTTATGGCGCGTGCTTAATAATGGTGCTTTCCTGGCGATAACTACGCTTACGCCTGCTGGTTCGTCGGCGCTTACTGGTGTCACTTTTTCGCCTGACGGGAGATATATGGTTGTAGGCAGGGCCGAAACACCATATTTAATTATTTATAAAATAGACCCAAATGATACATTTACAGCGCTTGCAGCGCCTACAGGCGTTCCGGCTGCATCGACAGGGCTAGGATTTTCATTCAGTTCAGATTCCAACTACCTGGCTATGGTAACGGCCAATACCTCGCATCCTGTTCTCCTGTTCAACAGGACAGCAGCTAATAGCTATAAATATATGGCTGCTCCTTTTACTGCCGGTGCAACACCAACAACCCCTCTTGATAATATACTCGCTTCCAGCTCAGGTGGGGCTGTTGCATTTAGCCGTTAGGGTGAAGCATATGTTCGCCAGTTACTTCTGGCGGCAATTTAAAGCGCGTGTTTTCAGCAATTCCTGAAAGGGTTTCGGTAATAGTTGGGCGCAATTTTGCAATTGCATTTACAACGCCCTGAACAAGATGCTCAGGCGCAGAAGCCCCCGCTGTTATGCCGACGGAATTTATATTATCGAACCAATGCGGATTTAAGTTTCTGGCATCATCTATCAAATAGGCGGCTATTCCAATTTCAGACGCAAGGTCGCGCAGGCGGTTGGAATTGGAGCTGTTTGCCGAACCTACTACCAGCACCAGGTCTACCTGTTTTGCCAGGTCACGAACAGCGTTCTGCCGGTTTTGCGTTGCATAGCATATATCGCGCAGTTCAGGACCGGAAATTTCAGGAAAACGGTTTTTAAGTGCTGTTATTATGTCCTTGGTGTCGTCAACGCTTAATGTTGTTTGCGTTACGTAAGCCAATTTATCAGGGTTATTTACTATAAGTTTTGCTACATCACCTACATTCTGTACAAGAAATACACCATTTTGCACACGTCCGCTGGTGCCTTCAACTTCAGGGTGGCCTTCATGGCCAATGAGAATTATCTGCCTGTCCTGAGCCTCATAACGCTGCGCCTCCTTGTGAACCTTTGTAACCAGGGGGCAGGTTGCATCAATAACAGGCAAGTCACGCAGACGGGCAGAATTTTCTACTTTTTCGGAAATGCCATGCGCGGAGAAAACAGTTATTGCGCCGTCAGGTATTTCACTTACTTCCTGCACAAATATAACGCCTTTAGAGCGCAAATCTTCAACCACCCAGCGGTTGTGAACTATCTCATGGCGTACGTAAACCGGTGCTCCGTAAATGCTCAGTGCTTTTTCAACGATTTCTATGGCGCGGTCTACACCTGCACAGAAACCTCGCGGCTGGGCGAGTATTATTTTAAGTGGCTGCATCATATATTTTTCGTTTTGTCATTGCGAAATAAAGGTGAAGCAATCCAGCTTATAATTAATGGATTGCCGCATCGCTTTGCTCCTCGCAATGACGAGTGATAATTCATCATATTGCTTCCAGCCTTTCATCATAACCCGGTGACTGCATTTCGACAAGGCGCGAAACTGTGCGCTGGAATTCAAATGAATTAATGCCGTTTTGGTAAATTTCTTCGGTGCGTACTGCCGCTGTGCATATCAGCCTTATTTTGTGTTCGTAAAATGTGTCTATCAATGTAGAAAAACGTTTGGCAGAGTTGTGCTGTTCTGGCTGTAGCTTGGGAATGCCAGTAAGAATAATAACATCCATTCTGCGCGCAAGAGCGAGATAATCCGCAGCACCAAGCATGGTTTCGCACAATTCATGGAAGGTGAAAATACCAATTTTATTATTATAAGCCTTAAATTCAATATGCCTGCCCTGTACTATAAGGGTTTGCTTTTCCGGACTGCCGCTTATGCCAAGGTTTTTAAGCGATTTAGCGATAAATTTGTCGGCGTTTTCCCCCAGTGGATAATAATAAAACTGCAAATGGCTGTATCCCTGCTGGTAGCGGTAGTCATCGGGACTGGATAAAGATGCAACAGTCATTTTTTCTTCGATAAGCTCAATGAATTTTGCAAAGCGCTCGGCCTGAACCCCTCCCGTGTACAAGGCAGCAGGAGGCCGGTTGGAAGTGCTTACAATGCAGGCATTATTAGAAAATAATCCGTCAAAAAGGCGATATAAAAGCGTCGCATCGGCAACATCGGTTGCCTGTAATTCATCAAAACAAAGAAGGTTCGTTTCTTCTGCTATCTCACGCGCAAGCCCCATTACCGGGTCTTTCCTGCCTTCCTGTCTTAGTTTATGGATCCTGGCATGGACTTCCTGCATGAAAGCGTGAAAATGCACCCGGCGTTTCCTTATATCTGTATTCTCAACTGGAACGGCATCAAAAAATAAATCCATCAGCATGGATTTGCCGCGCCCGACATTGCCGTATATATATAGGCCGCAAACAGGAGCAGATGTTTTGCTGAACAGAGATTTTTTCTTAGGCGCAACCAGGCTGTCCAGAATTTCCTGAAGCTTTATAAGCAGGCTGCGTTGCGCTGAGTCATCTTGTATCAGGCCTTGTGCAACGAGTAATTGATAGCTTTTGTTGAGGTCGGGTTTAATCATGTGGCCTGGTTTGTTTCATGCGGTAATTTGGCATCGGGTGGGCGGACATAAAAAGGAAGTGGCTCAACCCGCAATTGCGGATAAAAAGCCGCGAGCCTGGCAAGAATATCGGCCCGTGGTGTGTGTATTACCATATCCTGTTCCATTTTTACAAGCTCAGGAGCACTTAATTCTTCAAGATTTATGCCGAAATCCTGATATATGGCTTCGCCTTTTCCTGCGTTCAATATGGCTTTTACCGTGGAGTTTTGCTTTTCCGCCTGCATAAAAGCCACTACGGCAAGGGCGCTGAAACCATTAACAGGGACTCCAGCGGCAAAACCTATGGCACGGGCGCTGGCAAGGCCAATGCGGATTCCTGTAAAGCTGCCTGGGCCAACTGTACAGGCAACAGAATCCAACTCGCCGTAGCCTGTAGAGCTTTTATCCATAACCTCTTCTACCATCTGTATCAGCCGTTTCGATTGCTGCGATGTGGATTTTTCCTCGCAACATGCTGTAATAGAATCTTTTTTCCATATGGCTGCGCTGCATGACCCGCCGGAGCTGTCAATTGCCAGAATTATTTGTTGTTTTGCGCTGTTTTTTGTCATGTAATGAGATTACAATGAATTTTTATTATATCTACCCATAATATTTGCAATTTATGTAATTTTGCTGCATTAGATTAAAAGGTTATATCGAAAATTATATTTGTCATACCGAATAAGCAAAGCGACTATTCTATCCTTGCAATTTTATCTTTGCAAAGATTCTCCGCTGCGCTCGGAACGACAGCTAAAAAGAGTCTGAATGCTTTATTTAACCAGAAGAATCGGTGAATCGATTATTATTAATAACAATATTGAGCTTACCGTGGTTGATGTGCGCGGGAAAACGGTAAAGCTTGGTTTCCTATTCCCGAAAGAAGCAAGTATCCTGCGTAAAGAATTACACCAGAAGATACTTGAGCAGAATATTGCGGCGGCGAGCGATGATAGCGGTAGCCTTGATGATATAGAATTTACGTTCAACATAGGTAATGCTGATACGGACAAGGATGATGGAAAATAAAAACGACGCAGGGGAAGAAATCGTTTTTGACAAAAGCAAACTGGCAGTTGCGCTTAAATATGAACGCGGAAAAGACGAAGCCCCTTTTGTTGCTGCTAAAGGCAGAGGATTTGTTGCCCAGCAGATAATTGAACTTGCACAAGCTAATAATATTGAAATAAGGCGCGATACTGATTTAGTTACATTGCTCGAAAAGCTGGACTTAGGTACTCCTATTCCGCTAGAAGCATATGCAGCGGTTGCAGAAATTTTAGCATACGTTTATAAAGCAAATGATAAAGCAAGGAGAACGACATGAGCGACGACAGGGAGCATCAGGAATTATTTAAAAATATTGCGCAGTTTGTGCTCGATAGCAGGACCCTGGTTGAAAAAGGGGCGATGGTAGAACTGGCATCGCTGGACAAGCAGGTTGCCGGGCTTTGCGAAAGGGTTATGGATCTTTCCGATGAAGACCGCGTGAAATACGCAGGTTCCCTGCAGTGGCTGCTTGATGAACTTAATACGCTGGGAAAAGACCTTGCGGTTCAGCGCGAAGCTTTAGCCAATGAAATACGCTATCTTTCCAGCCATAAAAAGGCCAGTGTTGCATATAAAACAGCAGATGCTAAAGGCGAGCTGGTTGATTCCAGGGAAGGGAATTAATCCAGTCAATGGATACGGTAAATCCAGCGCAAGTCGTTTTCGCCTCATTTGTGGTGCTTGGCCTGCTTGGGCTTATGGCGGTTGTGTTGCGTTACTATAGCCAGAAAACACCTGGAGCAAAAATATTTGGTACCAGTTTATTTACCATGAACCAGAATAAAGGCAGAATCGCTATTGTCGAAACCCAGTATATAGACCATAAGTCAAAGCTGGTGTTAGTCAGGCGCGATGAAATTGAACATCTCCTGCTGGTTGGCGATGGTAAAACAGTGGTGATAGAGTCAGGGATAAAGCATAATGCATAATTTTTTCCTGTCATACCGCAGTATGGCAATATCTATATTTCTTATTGCCATGCTGGCTTTCTTCCTGCTGGGAGATGCTGCTTTTGCCCAATCGTTGAATATTGACCTGGGAAAGGCCCAGAGTGGCACGGCAACAGCCAAGCTTATACAGCTTGTAGTGTTACTTACGGTTATTACCCTTGCGCCTTCGATACTTATAATGACTACCTCGTTTATGCGGATAGTGATTGTGCTTTCTTTCCTGCGCAGCGCGTTGGGATTGCAGCAGACCCCGCCAAATCAGGTGCTTATATCGCTGGCCTTGTTCATGACGGCTTTCATTATGGCGCCCGCCTTCGAGCAATCATATAATGATGGACTTAAGCCGCTGCTTGAAGAATCAATTACCGAAGAGCAGGCTCTTGAGCGCATTGGTGCGCCGTTTCACAGCTTTATGCTAAAGCATGTACGCCAGAAAGACCTTGAGCTTTTTGTAAATATGTCGCCTGGGCTTAAGATAGAAACCCCGGAGGATACGCCATATCGTATTTTGATGCCTGCCTTTATGATAAGCGAGCTTAAGAGGGCTTTTGAAATAGGGTTCCTAATCTTTATACCATTTGTGGTTATTGATATGCTGGTGGCTTCGGTGCTTATGGCTATGGGTATGATGATGCTGCCGCCGGTTATGATCTCGTTGCCGTTCAAGTTGATATTTTTTGTGCTGGTTGATGGTTGGTACATGGTGTGCGGAAGCCTTATTAAAAGCTTTGGTACTGTATAATGGATATTATTTTTTCAATTATAGGCTTTGTAATACTTGCGGCTTTCATCGGCCTTGCCCTGTGGTTTGGCGCCATTATCATATTGGTTGTCTTTATAAGCAGCGCTTTTTTGGCTGTATTTATTGTATTACGCAGTTACTACCTGCGTATGCGCTATGGCAGCAAGATGTCCGAAAAACCTGGCAATGAAAATAGATTTATCAACGAGCCAAAGGCAACAATAATTGATGTGGAATTCCATGATGTATCAGATAAGTAACCATCCTTATGGTAAGCTGGTGCTTAAGGCTTTCATTATTCTTTCTATCTCTTTGTTTATTGGCATTGTTGGTTATCATTCAATTGAAGGTATGCCGTGGATAGATGCGTTTTTAAATGCCTCAATGATATTGGGTGGAATGGGTCCGGTTAGTGTAATGCATAGTTTTGAAGGTAAATTGTTTGCCTCTTTTTATGCTCTGTATAGCTGCTTCATTGTACTTGGTATTATAAGTATCATGATTACCCCGGCAATGCATATAGCGCTCAAGAAATACCATATGGACCCTGATAACGTACCGATTATAAAAAACAACAAGCCCAAGGTAGAAAAGAAATAAATATGTCGATAATTATACTGTACCTTATTTTTGCAATGCTGGCTGTAATGGTGTTTGATGCCAGCAAATTCATAATACCTAACTGGCTGGTGGGCAGCTTGCTGCTTGTTTATCCGGTAGCGCTTTTCCTTGCGCATTTTGCAGTTGATTGGAAAATGGACCTTCTTGGCATGCTTATAACCTTTGCAATAGGCTATTTTGTATTCGCACTCAGGATGATGGGAGGAGGGGACGTTAAGCTTATAATTGTTCTTGCTCTCTGGGTGGGATGGGAAAAACTCGCCATGTTCGGGTTTAATTTCGCATTGCTTGGCGGGATACTTTCCATTGTAATCTTGCTGGTACGAAAAATTATACCGCATATCGTAAGCGATAAAGGCAAGCTTCCGCGCATATTGCGCGACAAACAGCCAGTGCCTTATGGCCTGGCAATTGCAGGAGCATTCCTTATGATGCTTTACAGTAACGATATACCTGTTTTAGTGGTAAGTAGTAAGTAGTATATGTTCTTGTTATCCTGTGAGGCGCGCAGCGACTGCACAGGATCTGTATCAATAATCCTGAGATCCTGCGCAATTGCCACTGCAATTAGCAGGAAGACAACTAGGCCGTGTCACCGAATTACTTGGCTTTTACAACACTACTTGTTTTTTCGCGTTCAACAGTTCTAAGGCCAAGAGTTTCGACTATCTGGTGATTGAATTCAGCGCCAAATATAAAAATTATATTGCAGATATAAAAAAACAGCAGGGCTGCTATAAATCCCCCTAAGCTTCCGTAAATAAGATTTACCTGGTTGAAGTTTGAGAGATATTTAGTGAACAGGTAGGCTGCCCCGATCCACAGCAACACAACCAAAGCAGCGCCGGGCATCACCGATATGATTCTCTGTTTTATGTTGGGCAGGACATAATAAATATAGGATACCGCGAAAAATAATGAAATTATAGTTATGTAAAGCAGGAGATTTCCCAGCTTTTCATCGGCCTGCATAGGAGTTTGTATGCCTACAAAATTTTCTATAAAATGCAGTATCAGTGGAATGGTAATAACAAGCAACATGCCGATTATCATTATAGAGGTGAATATCATAAGCTGTGCTATAGAAAGCAGCCTGCGCAGCCAGTAAGCAGGCGGGGTAGTAACCCGGTAAGCGCGGTTCAGAACTGTGCGGATTCCTTCCAGGGCAGAGGATGCTGTCCATATTGCGCCAAGGATGGAAACTGTAAGCAGGCCTTGCGGAGGACCAGATATTATTTCAATTATGCGCGGCTTCAGGGCCGCTGTTATATCGGCAGGAAAAGTTTGTAATAATGTAGTTATGAATTCAGCTCCCGTTGCTCCCTGTCCCATAACGCCGATTACTGAAACAAGGAATACTAAAAAAGGAAATAATGCCAGCAGGCCAAGAAATGCAAGGTATCCAGCATGTTCAATGCCATCATGCACAAACACAGTGTCATATCCTGCGCGCCACAGGCATATTGCTGATTTTTTTATTATGTTATGGATTTTTAGCATAATTAATTATGCTGGAATTTGCTGGCTCATGCAATGGATTGTTCCCAGCCCCCAAACCAGGTCTACCGCATGTATCCCTATTATTTCGTGTTTAGGGAAAAGTTCGGCAAGGATTGAAAGGGCTTCCCGATCTGCCGGATCGTTAAAAGTTGGCACTAAAACTAACCCGTTAGCTATAAGGAAATTCGCGTATGACGCCGGTAGCACCTGGCCTTCAAATATAACAGGGCGAGGCATAGGAAGATCAACTATATTAAGCGGTTTTCCATTCTGGTCGCGTGATTTTTTAAGTATATTCAGGTTGGTTTTAAGCAGCGAATAATTATCGCTGTTTTTATTTTTCTCAATTACGGTAACTATAGTATCCGCACTAACAAAACGGCTTATATCATCAACGTGGCCGTGAGTGTCATCGCCGACTATTCCGTTTTCCAGCCATATTACATTAGATATGCCAAGGTATTTTGCGAATATTTCCTCGTAATCCTGCTGTGTGAAACCGGGGTTGCGTACCTGTACATCAGAAAGCAGGCATTCGCGGGTGGTAAGCAGCGTACCCTTGCCATTTACATCAATAGAGCCGCCCTCCAGAACAACCCGCCTGCCTTTATGCATTGGCTGTATACGCTCCATATCCCATGTTTCATTAAGGGCTGATGGAACTTTGTCATCAAGCTTATGGTTGGGATATTTTGCCCAGGCAGTGAATCTCCAGTCGAGCATAATTTTTTTCCTGCCGGAATTTACAATGATGGGGCCGCTATCGCGCATCCATATACGGTTGGTAGGAATTATATGAAAATCAATTCTGGAAATATCGGCGCCGGAGCGCTCGCAAATATCTAATGCCTGAGCTTGCTCTTTTTCGTTGCGCACAATGAGGCTTACGCGCTCAACCTTTGTTAAGTTACGGATTATTTCGGCATACACAAATGGTATTGGCGCGAATTTACCAGGCCAGTCTTCCCTGTTATGCGGCCATGCAAGGAGAGTTGCGGTGTGGCGTTCCCACTCGGCGGGCATAATATAGTTACTAGTTACTAGTTGCTGGTTACTAGTAATTTTATTTGTCATGGTTCATCCATCTTGATGTTATACCACTATAGGCATCAACCCTGCGGTCGCGGAAAAATGGCCAATTCTGGCGTGTTTGTTCGATCAGGGCAGGGTTTATCTCTGCGCTTACGATTTCTTCCTTATCATGGCTGCCCATGGCGAGTATGCGCCCGAAAGGATCGGCGATGAAAGAATGGCCGAAGAATTCTATACCATCGCCAACTGTAACTTCATGTCCAATCCTGTTTGTCGCGGCAACGAATACGCCGTTAGCAATAGCATGGCTGCGCTGGATGGTTTCCCATGCGCTGACCTGCGCATCGCCAAATTCTGCTTTTTCCGCCGGATGCCAGCCTATTGCTGTGGGATAGAATAGGACTTCCGCGCCCTGCATTGCTGTTAAGCGCGCGCCTTCGGGGTACCACTGGTCCCAACAGACAAGGGCGCCAAGCCTGCCAGCGCTGGTATCATGTGCTTTAAACCCAAGGTCGCCAGGGGCAAAATAATATTTTTCTTCAAACAATGGGTCATGCGGGATGTGCATTTTGCGGTAGATACCAACCAGTTCGCCGTTGCTGTCGGTTACTGTTGCAGTGTTATAATGCAGCCCAGGGCTGGCTTTTTCATAGACCGAACCGATTATGACCATACCGGTTTCGCGTGCTATCTTTCCCAGAGTATCTGTGGTTTTCCCAGGTATTTGCTCGGACAGGTCAAATTTTTTAATATCCAGCCCCTGGCAGAAATAATCGGTAAGGAATAGCTCAGGAAGGCATGCGACTTTTGCGCCGCCTTTGGCCGCCTCGCGCAGCATTGCTTCTGCCTTGGCAAGGCTTTTGGCAGGGTCTGGTGAACAGCGCATTTGTATAAGCGCGAGTTTATAGGGTTTATTAGTCATAAAAATCTCCAATAGCGCTTCAATTACATGAATTTAGCCAGCCTTGCAATAATGAAGGTGTTATTTTGCAGTTTTTGCTTGCTTTTTTCGCCCGCTATCCTTAATTCCTAATCCCTACCTTTTGATTTATCAAAGACGGTTGTCTAGTGGCTCGGTAGCTCAGGGGTAGAGCAGGGGAATCATAATCCCTTGGTCGGGTGTTCAAATCACCCCCGAGCCACCATTTATTCCTATGGGAAATACTATTTAATAATAGTTTTTATAAGCCGTATGGGTTTCGCTGAGTTTTCTTTATTAAGAATTTTATAATAAACTGGATTGGTAGTATAGAGGATAATACTGATGTTTTCAGGAAAAACGAAAGGTTGCTCAGGCTTTACTTTGGTAGAGATTTCAATAGTACTGATTGTTATAGGATTGGTAATAGGTGGAATTATGGTTGGCAGGACGCTAATAAAGTCTTCAGAAACTCGCGCACAAATTTCCCAGTTTGAATCATTTAAACTTGCGGCTAATTCATTTAAGATAAAATATAATTACCTGCCTGGTGATATACCGCCAACGCAAGCTTCGCAGCTTGGTTTTTTTACTTTTACAGGGACAAATGCGGGGAAAAAGCTTGTTATTGCAAATACTTATTATGGATTTGGTGATGGTGGTGGCGATGTTAATTATAATGAGGAACTGGTGTTTTGGCAGCATCTTTCTCAGGCAGGAATGATAGCTGGTAAGTATGGCGGTGATGGGATTACCAACTATTTGCAGACAAATTCCGCAAGCACAATTACTGGTGGGCGCATCGTGAATCCTTTAGGAAGCCTTGAAAATGCAAAAGCATTTGTTCCATTTGCAAAATTTAATAGTTTTGACCCGGAATATTATATCTGGGTTAACCGGTTTGCTTCAACCCTGATATTTTTCAGGACTTCGCCTGCAAAACATATATTTTTATTCCACCTGCCAATCACGCAGGAATATGCAATAGATGCCAAGCTTGATGATGGGATACCAGAGCAAGGCTCAATACGCGATTGGAGTACGAAGCAGTGGGGGCTTGGCGACCAGCCCTGCACAACAGGAACAACACCTAATTATTATGGTGTAACCGATCCAGAGGCAGAGAACGCCGATAACTGCTCAATAGCTATATTGTGGTAATATATAGATAAAATTTATATTTTTCTGCTTTTTGCGCAGCTTTCGCAGATTCCTGTTAGTTCCAACATTTCGCTCTCGATCATAAATTTTATTTTCCTGCCAATTTCCGATATATAATCACAGATACGGTGTTCATGCAGTTCAATAACATTATTGCATTTACGGCAGACGGCGAACTGTTTGCCGTGTCCTTCCTCTTCGTTGTGGCAGGCGACAAAAGCGCCCAGTGACTGGATGCGGTGAATAAGGCCGTGTTCTTCAAGCCTGTCCAAAGCGCGGTAAACTGTCTGCGGCGCCTTGATGCCGGAATTCTGTAGTTTACCCAGTATGTCATAAGCTGTGAGAGGCTTTTTGCTTTTTTTTAGTAGCGCCAGAACGATTTTGCCATTAGGCGAAATTACGGGGGATTTATTTTTCATATCGCTATTTATTTTCATAATGGAAATGTTTTCGCGGATAAAAGCGTGATAGAATGCCGCCTGATTTACCTATGAATACTGACAGAAGGTACCATGCGCTGTCCGTAAGGACTATAGAGGAACTGGCCGGGAGCTTATAATGATAGGAAATAAGCAACCCTATGGCAGACGCAACCATGCCCGATATGATGCTGAGGATAATCGCCATATCAATGTTATTTGTCCACAGGCGCGAGGCAATTGGCGGCAGGATAATAATTCCAACGGCCATTAATGTTCCCATTATCTGAAAAGCAGTTACAAGGTTCAGTACCATTAAAATCAAAAATAGCTGATGATATACAGCTCCGCTTTTGCCCCTGGTTTTAAGAAAACTGGAATCAAAACATTCTATAATAAGTGGGCGGTAAATAATCGCCATGGTAAACAGGCTTATAGTTGCTACGGAGGCGGCGAAAATAATTGAATCGTTATTTATTTTAAAGACATCGCCGAATAGTATATGGATCAATTCCTCATCCCCGCCTTTCATGGATATTATAAGTATACCAAAAGAGAGTGATGCAAGATAGGCGGCGGTAAAGCTTGCATCCTCCTTTAAATTGGTAACGCGGGTTATTGCCCCGGCAACAATCGCAACCAGTAAACCGGCTGTCAGGCCGCCTATGGTCATTGGCCAGGTTGCCGCGCCGCTTATGAAGAAGGCAATTGCAACGCCGGGTAAAATCGCATGCGACGTTACGTCGCTCATGAGCGCCATGCGCCTGAGTACCAGGAAAATACCAAGGGGTGCGCCGCTTGCAGTCATAATCAGGCAGGCAGCAAGGGCGCGGCGCATATAATCATATTCTGTAAATGGCGATATTATAAGATCGTATAAGCTCATGATTTAAAAATCCGCGCGCTAAATAAATGTTCAGGAGATAGTATCTCATTAGGTTTCCCCCAGGCTATTATATCGCGTGCAAGCAGCAGGCAATCATTGAAATTGGCTTTTATCTGTTCGAAATCATGGAGGATGCATATAATGCTGCGACCTTCAGCGTTCCATGCCTTTATTATTTTAAGCAGTGCTTCAGTGGTGCCTTCATCAATTGCGGAGAACGGCTCATCCAGCAATATAAGTTTTGCATCCTGTACTATAACACGGGCAAAAAGCGCGCGCTGGAACTGGCCAGAGGAAACACTGTCGAGGTTACGGCTTTCAAAGCCGCTAAGCCCAACAGTTTCAAGGGCCTGAATTGCCTGTTCACGCTGTAATTTAGTGATTTGCCCAAATCCGCCCGATTGTTGCCAGAAACCGGAGCAGACCATTTGTAGAATATTGATTGGGAAATCGCGCAGCATATCACTCGCCTGTGGCATATAGGAAATATCCGCATGTTCAATTCCTTCAAATTCTATTGAGCCTTCAAATACCGGAAGTATCCCGGATATAGCTTTTAATAATGTGCTTTTGCCAGCGCCATTTGGCCCGGTTATTGCGGTAAGGCCGCCTTTTTTAAATTCGCCGGTTACGTGATGGAGCGCAGGCTGGCGGTTGTAAGCTATCGTGAGGTTGTTCAGTTTTATTGCAAAATTATCGCTCATGACTTAAGCCGCTATCGCCCAGATAGCGATTATCCATAACAGTCCGGCCAGCAATAATGCAGCAAAGCTTCGCTTGATTGCGCTCCAATAATACATTTTTATTCCTGGTAAAATTTATGTGATGTTATAACATAACATTTTATGGATGCAAGGAGAATCAGTCATCTATCATGATGTTTGAATATTTGCATCCTGTGGCGAGCAAAGCGAGATTGCAGGAATCCCTTGCGATTGGAATATATCCTGTGCTGAGACTTTGTTTCCTGCATGATGACGGCATAAAAAAACGCGCTGACAACCGCCAGCGCGTTTTTTAGCAAAAATGCTGAAAAGACTATTTCTTTTCTTCTTTTTTAGCTTCAGCTTCAGCTTTAGCATCAGCTTTAGCGTCTTTAGCTTCTTCTTTAGCATCTTTAGCAACTACTTTTTCAGCTTTTACGGCTGGAGCAGCAGCAGGAGCAGCAGCTTCGTTAGCGAAAGCAGGAGCAGAAACGAGGCCTAAAAGAGCGATAAGAGCAAGAGTCTTGTTCATGATATTATTCCTTATGATTTATGTTGTTTTATATCCCCTTGTGAGGACTTGGACATATAAACATTGTCGTGATTACTTCGCCATGTAAAAAATATTACATTTTTGTAATGTAATGGTTATCATAAATAAACTAATTGGAATTTATGCATATAATAAAGCCACGTAAAATCCGTTTAGTCCCTTGGCAACTGGCGGCGTTTGCGGTCGGGGCGGATTTTACGCTTTTGTTTGAAATCAGCCATGCGCCTGGAGATGTAATCATTAACCGCATTTCCAAGCTCATCTTCTACGCCACGGTAATAATGGTCTGCCCCGTTTATCAATTTATATTCAACTGCGGTTGAATAGCCTGAGCCGAGCTTTGCGGCCAGCTTGCTTACCATATCCTCATTTACCACATCATCCTTGTCACCCTGGGTTATGAGGCCAGCAGCCGGGCATGGGGACAGGAAGGAGAAATCATAAAGGTTGGCAGGCGGGGAAACCGCTATAAAGCCTTCAATTTCAGGGCGGCGCATAAGGAGTTGTAAAGAAATCCATGCGCCAAATGAAAATCCGCCTATCCAGCAGGTCGGCGCATCAGGATTCTGTGCCTGTAGCCAGTCAAGCGCGGTTGCCGCATCGGTAAGCTCACCAACGCCTTCATCATAACTGCCCTGTGATTTGCCAATGCCGCGAAAATTAAAGCGCAGCACTGAAAATCCGTTCTGCACGAACATATGATATAGGCGGTAAACTATTTTATTGTTCATGGTCCCGCCGTAAAGAGGGTGCGGATGCAGTATAAGTGCAATTGGGGCGCTTTTGAATTCACTATGGTGATACCGGCCTTCCAGGCGTCCTTCGGAACCGTTTATTATGATTTCTGGCATTTTTTATCCTTATACTTCATGCATTAAATTGGAATTTAAGGCTTTAAGTTGATTGCAATATTCTGATATATTAGGCTAATATGTTATTTTGGATTAGTAGTTATATTGAAAATGGTACCCAATGTTCAAGACAATTATGAATGATATTGATTCAGTGTTCGCCCGTGACCCGGCAGCGCGCACCCGTTTTGAGGTTTTGTTATGCTATCCTGGCGTGCATGCGCTTATTATATATAGATTTTCCAATTTTCTATGGCGCAGGAACTTAAAACTGGTAGGGCGTTTTATTTCCTATATAGGGCGTTTTATAACCGGGATAGAAATACACCCCGGCGCAACCATAGGCCAGAGGTTATTCATTGATCATGGTATGGGCGTGGTTATCGGGGAAACTGCTACGATTGGAAATGACGTGACCATATATCATGACGTGACGCTTGGGGGAACATCGCTTGCGGCAAGCCTACGCCACCCGCAGATAGGAAACGGGGTTATCATTGGGGCGGGAGCGCAACTCCTTGGCCCTATAAAAATTGGCAATAACTCGCGTATAGGTTCGAACGCTGTGGTTGTTAAAGATGTTGCATCGGAAACAACGGTTGTGGGTGTTCCTGCGCGGGTTGTCCCGGAAGCCCCGGCTCCGTCAAAAGTAAAAGAAAAATCATTTGATGCTTATGGCGGTGCGAAAGATGCGGAATCTGATCCGATTTGCGATATGATAAAAAAAATGCAGGAAGAAATGCAGGTGTTGACCGGGCGTATAAATAAGCTGGAAAGTGAAAATAGTGAGTTGCTTGTTAGCGCAACTAAATGGGAAGCAAAATGATTCTTGGAACAAAAGCGCGTTATGCGGTTATGGCATTGGTCGAAATGGCTGGCCGTGATGCTGAGCGCGCTGTTTCTCTGGCAGACCTTTCCAAAAGCCAGGAGATAACAATTCCGTATCTGGAACAGATTTTCAGGAGATTGAAAAAGGCTGGGCTGGTGCGCTCGCTGCGTGGCCCTGGCGGTGGTTACGTCCTTGCGCGTCCGGCTGGAAGTATTTTTATTGCCGAAATTGTAGAGGCGGTTGACGAATCCCTGCAGATGACCCGATGTGATAAGCAGAATGTTCCAGGATGCATGCAGAATCGCTCGCGCTGTATGACTCATGATCTGTGGGACGGGCTGGGCAGGCAGATACATGATTATCTGGCTGGCATATCCCTTGCCGATGTGCGCAGCAAAAAGAAATTATGTGTTTCATAAATGCCGGTATATTTAGATTATAATGCAACCTGCCCATTGCGGCCAGAATCGCTTGCGGTTATGCAAAAGTGGCTGGGGATTCCTGCCAATCCGTCATCGGCGCATAGTTTCGGGCGCGCAGCAAAAAAGCAACTGGAAGATTCCCGGAAAATAATAGCCGAAGCAATAAGCGCTTGGCCTAATGAAATAATTTTTACGGGAAGCGGAACCGAAGCCAATGCTACTGCCCTGTGCGGCTTTCCGGAGAGAAAATTGCTGATTTCAGCAATTGAGCATAGTTCGATTTTAAAATATTCGGGTTATGATGACACAATAAAAGTGGATGCAGACGGTATAATTGACTTTGTTGATCTGGAAAAAAAACTGGTAGCTGGCGGACAGAAATTTTTAGTTTCGGTTATGCTAGCCAATAATGAAACCGGGGTTATCCAGCCAATTGCCGAAATAGCGGAAATATGTAAAAAACATGGCGCTCTGCTGCATTGTGATGCGGTGCAGGCGCTGGGTAAAATCCCGGTCGATTTTTCTTTGCTGGGCGTCGATATGCTTACAATATCTGCGCATAAATGCGGCGGTCCGCTTGGTGCGGCGGCATTGGTTATTAAAAATAACCTGAGTGTAAAACCGCTGCTTATTGGCGGCGGACAGGAGCTTTCGCGCAGGGCGGGAACGGAAAATATTGCGGCAATTTCTGGTTTCGCTGCCGCTACCGGGGCGATTGACTTAAAACATATGTGGAATTTGCGCGTGTTGCTGGATTCAATGGAAGATAAAACGCAATCCGTGGGCGGAACTGTTTTTGGAAAAAAATCATCGCGCCTTCCTAACACCACATGTGTTGCTATGCCTGGTGTTTCCAGCGAAATTCAACTTATTGATTTTGACCTGAACGGCTATGCGGTGAGTGCTGGGTCGGCCTGTTCATCAGGGCGGATTGAAAAATCGCATGTATTGCTGGCCATGGGTATTGCACCGGATCTTGCCGGTTGCGCTATACGGGTAAGTACGGGTTGGAATACCAAGCCTGAAGAAATCGAAGGGTTCACACAGGCGTGGCTTAAACTGGCGGGGCGATTGACAAAATAGTTGTCATCCCCGCGAAGGCGGGAATGACGGGTCTCTACTCTCCCGGCCAGCGTTTAATCAAATTATGCTCCACATCAAATAAATCGAGCATACGGCCAACAGTGTGCATTATCATATCATGCAGCGAAATTGGTTTGCTATAAAAAGCAGGAACTGGCGGGGCGATAACCGCGCCCATATCCGCAAGTGTTACCATATTGCGCAAGTGGATGGCATGCAGCGGAGTTTCGCGCACCATTAGAACAAGTCGGCGGCGTTCCTTGAGAGTTACGTCAGCGGCGCGGGTGAGGAGGGTGGTGGTTACTCCGGTTGCTATCTCGCCAAGGCTGCGCACCGAGCAGGGGGCTATTATCATGCCGTTAGTTTTGAATGAGCCGCTGGAAATGCTGGCTGCCAGGTCGGCGGCTGAATGTACATGGTCGGCAAAGCCCTGGACCTGTGGCAGGCTGTATGAGGTTTCCTGAGCTATGGTTATCTGCGCTGTTTTGCTTATTACAAGGTGGCTTTCTACCTTGGCCTCACGAAGGGCCTTGAGCAATTCGATGCCGTAAATAGCCCCCGATGCACCGCTTATGCCGACCACTATGCGCTTCTTATCAAGCTTTTCCATATGATTACTAATATATAAAATTCAATTGTTTAATAACATTATAGCATGAAAGCGTACTATTATATATAGTGTAATAAAATATTCATATATTAATAATCGACATTATTAACAGCCACATGTAAATTTTAACTAATTTGAAGATAAATTCAATTTAAGTGGGAGATTAAAATGGAAACAATCAGCATAAGTTTTGCGAGTAAAAATGAACCATCTAAGCGCCTTTATGATGCTGCTAATAGAGCCGATATTGCAGTAGAGGGTATTAAGGATGCAATTTCTAGCCTACAATCAGTAGCTGGATCTCATATTAAAGTAAAAATTGATTATGAAAAATTAAAAGAAGGTATTTTATCTGATTTTAACGGTAAGGGTGAGGGAATATTAGATGTAAATTTGAGTGGCAAAAAGTTACAATTAGATGCGTCACCAATTAATATAGCAGATTTCAACAGGATAGTGCATGAAATTGCAACTAAAAATGGACAGGAATTAGAGTCCCTCGCTATAAAAAACCCTAAAGCTAGGGATGCTGGGATTGCTCACACAATGGTTAGTGAGATATACCAGACTATAGAGGATGAAGCTTCTCCTAATACTACTTTAGTGAAAGTAAAAGGCCCAGTTAATACCAAAAGTCATGGTAGATAAATGACCGCGGTACCAGTCGACAAAGTATCCATTAAAATCGGCGGGGGAGAGCATCTGGATGCGCATGATATTTTATCGCCAAGTAGCGCGCAGGAAGTATCCTGGCGTGAGTTGGCCGGTATAATCCAGCAGCTTAAACAGCTTAAAGACAAAACTCATAATATTGTGGATATAAGTTTTGTTGAGGATCCACAAAATAAAAAGCAGATACTTAATGGCTTGGAAACTTACCATAAGCAACCAGTTTTTAAAACATTGGATATTAAGCTAAGTAGCAGCCTGGATGAAGTTTCTATTCCGGTTTCAACAGAGAATATGAAGCATATCCATGACCTGGTGAAGGGCGCTGTTAAGGAAGCTGGAACCAAGATACGTTACGAAGATGAAATTATGCAGGTACGCGAAGTCACCACCTCAATCCTTGGTAATTTGCAAAGCGGGTTGCAAAATCTAGCTAAACCTTCTTTGCCACATCAAGCGCAGCATAGGTAAATATCGCCCTTGCGCCAGCGCGTTTCATGGCTATTAACTGCTCAAGCATTACCGCGTCACCATCTACCCAGCCATTTTGCGCTGCTGCTTTTATCATCGCATATTCACCGCTTACCTGATAGGCAAGAACCGGGATATTAAAACTGGTTTTTGCGCGGTGGATAATGTCGAGATAGGCGATTCCGGGTTTAACCATCACCATATCCGCGCCCTCGTTTATATCCATTTCAATTTCGCGCATGGCTTCATCGCTGTTTGCATAATCCATCTGGTAACTATGTTTTCCGGATTTTCCAAGGTTTGCACTTGAGCCAACTGCATCGCGGAAAGGGGCGTACATGCCGGAAGCATATTTTGCGCTGTAGGCAAGTATCATGGTGTCGGTGAATTTATGCTTTTCCAGCGTATCGCGTATTGCGCCAACGCGTCCGTCCATCATATCGGATGGGGCAACTACATCGCAGCCTGCTTTAGCCATTACCAGCGCCTGTTTGCATAGCCTTTCAACTGTTGCGTCATTTATTACTTCGCCATTTTCAACGATACCGTCCTGCCCGTGGGTGGTGTAGGGATCGAGCGCGACATCTGCAATAATTCCCATATCCGGCACGGATTTTTTCAGGGCGTTGATAGCGCGGCAGATGAGGTTTCTCTCAAACAGGGCCTCATCGCCAAGGGGGCTTTTAAGTGATGCATCTATAACCGGAAAAAGAGCTATTGCCTTAATGCCGCTATCGTAGGCTTCCTTGGCTTTGTCCAGTAATAAATCCAGCGTCAGGCGGGAAACACCAGGGAGTGATTCAATTGGCGTGTCTATATTATCGCCTTCCTGTATGAATACCGGCAGTATAAGGTCGGAGGGGGACAGGCGGTTTTCTTTCAGCATTTCGCGTGACCAGCCCTGCATTCTGGTGCGGCGGAGGCGGGTTTTGGGGAATGATTGCTGCATAATTTTCTTGTTTTTTAAGGTGGAGTTTAGTTTCAGCCTATAATATAGAACTATTAAACAATGAATTATAGGGTTTTTATGGCAACAGACAAGCGTATTATATCCGGTGTGCAACCAACCGGGAACCTGCATCTGGGCAATTATCTGGGGGCGATACGCCGCTGGGTAGACATCCAGAAGGATTACCAGTGCCTGTTTTTCCTTGCCGACCTGCATGCTATAACAGTAGCTCAGGAGCCTGAGAAACTGCGCTCTTCCGTGCGTGAAACGACTGCTGCTTACATTGCCTGCGGCATTGACCCTAAAAAAAGTATTATTTTCCCGCAATCGGCTATAGCCGCGCATAGCGAGCTGGCATGGATACTTTCCTGCAAAACTCCGATGGGATGGCTCAACCGCATGACCCAATTCAAGGAAAAAGCCGGGAAAGACAAGGAAAAAGCGCCGCTTGGGCTGTATTCATACCCGGTTTTGATGGCGGCTGATATACTTCTGTATAAAACCACACATGTGCCAGTAGGCGAGGACCAGAAGCAGCATATCGAGCTGGCGCGTGATATTGCGGGGGCTTTTAACCGCGAATATGGGGTGGAATTTTTCCCGCTGCCGGAACCGGTTATCGGGGCGGAGGCAGCACGTATCATGAGCCTGCGCGATGGCACAAAGAAAATGAGCAAGTCTGATGAATCAGAATATTCACGGATAAACCTTACCGATGATGCCGATACTATTGCCCTTAAGTTCAAAAAGGCAAAATCGGATATGGAAGAGGGGATGAGCTACTCCCAGAACCGTCCGGAAGCGGCTAATCTGCTGGCTATTTATGCTGCCCTTAAAGGGATTTCCAGGGAAAATGCTCTGGAAGAATGCCAGAATTTGAATTTCTCAGCATTCAAGGCCAGGCTTACTGAGGTTGCAGTTGCCCATCTTTCGCCAATTACAGCTAAGATGCGGGAATTGCTGGCAGCGCCTGATTATATTGATAGCATTTTAAAGGACGGGGTGCAAAAAGCTGCTGAAATCGCTGAAAAAACAATGGATGAAGTGAAAGATCTGGTTGGGTTCTTAAAATTATAATTTGCTTTTCATTTATAAGTCATTATATTTATTAATAAATATTAATTTCATGGTGCGTAAATGGAAAAAGAATATAATGATATATATGCTTCCCAAATAGATAGTTTTGTTGGCAGGCAGCCGCACAGCGTAAAAACGGAAGACATTGTTAAATATCTGGCTTGCCTTGCAATTAAAGGTGAAACTTCAGAGTGGATTGTACCTAAAAACAGCCAGACCAGCAAATTTAATGCCGATATGATTGAGCTTGGATTGTCGGCTAAAGAAGGAAGGGTGTCGCATGATACCAAAGGTTTACTCCAGCATATATTTATAAGCGAGCATGGAAACCACTCATTCAGGGAAATGGATTTTAATAAAATCAATGCGATTTATAGGGACGTGCTCCTGGAAACAAGGGTGATACAATCTGCTGCCGGAATTATAGAGAGTTTCAATGCTGAAAATAATATGGGGGTTGATAGAACAGTAGATGCGGCAAAATATATCGCAGCGCTTGCTGTTAAAGCTAAGGTCCCGGATGGTATTATCGACAGTGAGCTTAGAACAGCTTTAAATAAAAAAGCTTATAATGCAGGGATAATTAACCAGGAGGGCGTTTTATCACAGGATATGCAAAAGATTTTGCAGAGATTTTTTGAAAATGCCCCTGGCTATATAATGAATGAGGGACTAAAGGCGGTTTACAGCGATACAAAAAAAATATTTGCAGAAAACGATAAAAAAGAGGTGGCGGAAACCATTGCAGTGGATAAAAAACCAAATACTATGAGCCGCTCAGAAAGACGGAAAAAAAATTTCAAGGACTGGAACGGCCAGAGTAGACAGTTCCCATAAATAGAAATTTGCCAGTAGCTGCGCGGCATGGTAAAAACAAATATGCCTCAAAATCATAAACACTCTATTTCATTCAGCACTATTCTTAAAACGATAATGGTGGTATCGGGGCCAACGCTGGTTCTGCTGTCCATTTACGTACTTGCAGGCGCGCTTGACTTCAGCTATTTTATTTATGGCTATCTTGCTGTTATGATTGCTTCTGCTGTGTTTGTTGTCCCATTCCTTTCCAACATCTCGGCACTTACTGATTACGTTACCGACCTCGCACAGGACAGGCGGGTTCATGCCCCCGATTTGAGCTTCCTTAGCAATGTTGGCCAGTTATCCGGTGCGTTAGGGCGGCTGCAGAATTCATGGGAAGATAAGCGCCATGAGATGGAAACGGTAATAACTGAGCGCGAGATACTGGTTGATACGCTTCCTGATATTCTTATTATGACCAATGATGATAAAGAAATCGTGCGCACCAACCGCGCAGCACGCAATATATTCGGCCAGAATCTGGCGCACAGGCCTTTGCGCGATATTATACCAAATGATAAGCTGCTTAATGCTATTACGGCAGTGGTTGAGGATTTTCGCGGACAGGAAATAGAGTTTCACCTGCCGGAGCCGTTGCCAAGGGATTTTCAGGCGATTATCGAGCGTTTCCCGATTCCATCCGAAGGAGGAATTACCATTATCATCACCATGACCGATATAACCCAGCAAAAACGTATCCAGCGTATGCGCGCTGATTTCGTGGCCAATGCCAGCCATGAGATACGAACCCCGCTTGCAAGCATTATAGGTTTTATTGAAACATTGCGCGGCCCGGCAAAAGATGACCCCAAGGCCCGTGACGAATTCCTGCGGGTAATGGGCGATCAGGCCGAGCGCATGAGCAAGCTGGTAAACGACCTGCTGTCACTTTCCAAGATTGAAATGAATGCGCATAGCACCCCGGTTTCCAAAGTGGATTTCCTGAAAATAATACGCACTGAAAAACAGCATTTTGAATGGGCCTGCAAACAGAAAAATGTGACTCTTCAGGTGCGGCTTAATGATAACCTGCCTCCGACAAGGGGCGATGACGATGAGCTTGCGCAAGTAGTTCGTAACCTCCTTGGCAATGCAATTAAATATACTAATGCAGACAGCAAGATAATTGTGACTGCCAAACTTACATCCATCATGCCTGACGACCCTAATTTCCGTAATTTAAAACGGGCAATATGCTTTTCGGTTGAAGATCAGGGAGAGGGCATACCTAAAGAGCATATACCGCGCCTTACAGAGCGATTTTACCGGGTTGATACCGCCAGGACGCGTAAGGTAGGGGGTACGGGCCTGGGGCTTGCCATAGTCAAGCATGTGTTAAACCGACATCATGGCGCCCTGGTTATTGAGAGTGAAGTAGGGGTGGGCAGCAGTTTTACAGTTTACCTGCCTATATATGAGGATGTTTCCATTCCGGAATTTGATAAAAAAGAATTGTGATAGCTGCTTAAAATGGTATAAGCTGGCACATGAATGCAACATCCTTGAAATCTTTGAAAGACAGTCCGCTTCATAACGGAGCGAAAACAGCCGAACGCCTGGTATGCGCTTTGCTGTGGCTGGCTGCGGCAGCTTCGATATTAATTACCATAGCAATAGTTTTTTCGGTACTTGTAGAAGCTATCCATTTTTTTAAAATAGTGCCGCTTACCGACTTCCTGTTCGGGTTGCAATGGAGTCCGCAGATGGCGTTGCGGGCTGACCAGGCGGGGAGCAGCGGTGCTTTTGGCGCAGTGCCATTATTCCTTGGAACATTGCTTATAACATTAGTTGCCATGCTGGTTGCGATTCCTGTCGGACTGCTTTCGGCTATTTACCTGTCGGAATATGCTTATCCGCATACCCGCAATATATTAAAGCCTTCGCTTGAGGTGCTTGCTGGGATACCAACTGTGGTTTATGGATATTTTGCAATTATTTTTATTTCTCCCTGGCTGCGTGCCATAGGGGAGAATATTGGAGTTGATGTGGCTTCTGAGAGCGCCCTGGCCGCCGGACTTGTTATGGGGGTGATGATAATACCATTTATTTCCTCCCTTTCTGACGACATAATTACGTCCGTTCCTAAATCCCTACGTGATGGCGCTTATGCCCTTGGGGCTACCAAATCGGAAACGATATGCAATATATTGCTCCCGGCTGCGTTGCCTGGTATTGCCGGGGCTGTTTTGTTGGCTATATCACGGGCGATAGGGGAAACCATGATTGTGGTTATGGCTGCGGGGATGTCGGCTAACCTTACCTTTAATCCGCTTCAGGCTGTAACAACTGTTACGGTGCAGATAGTTTCGCTGCTGGTGGGCGATCAGGAATTTGACAGCCCTAAAACCATGGCTGCTTTTGCGCTTGGGCTTACGCTTTTTTGCGCAACTTTGTTTTTAAATATTTTAGCTCTTAAAATCGTAAGGAAATACCGGGAGCGTTATGAATAATCACACGCAATTATCATGGCATAAAAAGCGCATGCGTGCGGAAAAAAGATTCCGCCTCTATGGCCGCATGGCGCTTGCAATAGCCGTATTCATGCTGCTGCTGTTAATATCAAGCCTTGTTACCCGTGGTATCGGCGGGTTTATACAGACGCAGGCGCAAGTCGAAATAAATTATGATGCCAAGGTAATTGCCCAGGAAAATGGTGAGGTGATGGCTGATATATTGCCGTCAAGATTTATGCCATTGCTTAGGGAAGCCCTTAAAAAACAATTCCCTGAAGTAACTAATCCGCGTGAATTGCGTGATCTGTATTCGCTGTTTGGCAGCAACGCCGGTGCACAGATTAAGGCCGCAATCGTTGCTGATAACAGCCTTGCGGGTAAAGACGCAGATATATGGATACCACTTTCCAGTAATGCTGATCTTTTTATTAAAAACGGTATGGCGGATAAAATAACGGATCAGCAGGCTAAGTGGCTTAAAGATCTTTCAGGAAATGGCAAATTGCGCCGGGTTTTCAATAATGGATTTTTTATAAATGGTGATTCGCGTAACCCTGAAAGCGCTGGTTTTCTTGGCGCAATGGTGGGGTCGGCATATACACTTGTAATATGCCTGCTGGTCGTATTTCCGCTTGGTGTTGCGACTGCTGTATACCTTGAGGAATTTGCAAAAAAAAGCCGTTGGGTGGATTTTATTGAAGTTAATATAAATAACCTTGCTGCTGTGCCATCCATAGTTTTTGGCTTGCTGGGGCTTGCTGTTTATATAAATACTATGGGGATGCCGCGTAGCGCGCCTCTGGTTGGCGGAATGACCCTGGCGCTTATGATTCTTCCGGTAATTATCATAACAACGCGTACCTCGCTTAAATCCATACCAGGTTCGATACGTGATGCGGCAAGGGCGCTGGGAGCAACTCCGGTTCAGGTGGTGTGGCATCATACGCTGCCGCTTTCAATGCCCGGCATCATGACCGGGACAATTCTTGGTATGGCGAGGGCAATAGGGGAAACTGCTCCGTTGCTGATGATTGGTATGGTTGCATTTGTTGCCGATATTCCAAGCTCGTTCACCTCTCCGGCAACGGTTATGCCAGTGCAGATTTATTTATGGGCGAGCAGCCCGGAGGCAGGTTTTGCCGAGAAAACAGCCGCTGGCATTTTAGTGTTGCTCGTGTTACTTATCGCCATGAATATGCTGGCGATAATATTGCGTAAAAAATTCGAAGTACGGTGGTAGAAATGGCTGATAAAATAATCGCAAAAGATATAAACGTGTTTTACGGCGCCAAGCAGGCACTGTTCGACATTAATATATCAATGCCGGAAAACAGCGTGACTGCGCTTATCGGCCCCAGCGGCTGCGGAAAATCCACCTTCCTGCGTTGTATAAACCGCATGAACGACACTATAGATAGTTGCCGCGTTAAAGGTGAGATCCTGGTTGATGGCCAGGATATAAATTCCCCACAGCAGGATGTGGTGCATATACGCGCATGGATAGGAATGGTTTTCCAGAAACCAAACCCTTTTCCTAAATCTATTTACGACAATGTGGCATATGGCCCGCGCATCCATAATATTACAAAAAACAAAAGCGAGCTTGATGAACTGGTAGAAACCAGCCTTAAGCGCGCAGGCCTTTTTGACGAAGTAAAAGACAGGCTAAGCGACCCGGGAACCAGCCTGTCTGGTGGCCAGCAACAGAGGCTGTGCATTGCGCGTACTATTGCGGTGAACCCGGAAATTATATTGATGGATGAGCCATGTTCGGCGCTTGACCCAATTGCTACTGCAAGAATCGAAGAATTGATTGATGAAATGAAGGAACAGTTCACGATTGTAATCGTAACCCACTCGATGCAGCAGGCTGCGCGTGTTTCAGAAAAAACCTGTTTCTTCCATATGGGAAAAATTATTGAATCCGGCAGCACGAAAAAAATATTCACCTCGCCGGAAAACCAGCAGACGCAGGATTATATAACTGGCCGCTATGGATGATTCTAGAGCATTTTCGCTCTAATCAAGTTTCCAGCCCATGTGGCAGCCGGTTAGGGCATTGGTTAGCAAGTAGGTATCAGTTAAGGCCATGCCTGTTGAGCAGTTGCCATCAACGCTATAATGTGCGATAGCGCCGCGCATGACTCCGGTATGGGGTTTGCCATCATCAAGTTTTGTATCCATGGAAAGCATTTGTGACGGTGTGAATACCCCGTGAGTATCATTATCCAGGCCTCGTGCACTATGGCCATAATCACCTATGGTGAAAAACAATCCGACTCGCCATGCTGGCGGCGTAAAAGCATCGGGCGACTGTTGCTCTGTTTGTGAACCCAGCAGTAATGCATAGGACGCTTCATAATTTCCCTTACCAACTGTAATTCCCTTTTTGGGGTATATAATTGTTGTGGGATAACCTACTCCTATTACATCTGATGAATCGAATTTTCCTGGTATCAGGCTAGCCATTGAAAGCTGTTCAAAAAAATGTGATTGTTCGCCATCAATATACCAGTCTGCTGATGCATCATTTGTGTTTTCTACTATGCCATTACCATTGCCATTTGCTGTTCCGCTGAAAAATTCAGTGGCATTTCTGCAATCTCCGGGAATGCAGTTATATTTAATTTTAAAGGTGTTGAATGCGAGCGTATATTGTTCGACCTGTTTTATCTGGGCACGGATATTAGCGGCTTCTATAAGGTCGCGTCCTACTAATACGCCGCCGACAATTAATCCGATAATAACGAGGACTATGGAGAGTTCAATAAGCGTGAACCCTGACCTATCATTGCTGTGTAAGCCATAAAATTTGAGGATAAAAATCTCTCCATTAACTATGGAATTATTATAAGCCACGATAGTTAAAAATTGGTTAATTCAATCAATAATCCACACCTGTCAGATATAATCCTTCGGCAGGGCATGTTGGTCCGCCAGCACGGCGATCCCGCGCGTCGAGGGCGGCTTTAACATCGGCAATTTTCCATTTGCCTTTTCCAACCAGGCTTAATGTGCCAACCATATTGCGTACCTGATGATGTAGGAACGAACGCGCAGAGGCCTGTATATGGATCTCATTGCCACGGCGTTTTACATCGAAAATTTCCAGGGTTTTTTCCGGTGATTTGGACTGGCAGCGCGTATCGCGGAAGCTGCTGAAATCATGATGGCCTACCAATATTCCTGCGGCTTCCTGCATGGCTTTTTCATCAAGGTCTTCGATTACATGCCATGCGCGCCCAGCTTCGAGCCCCAGCCTTGGGCGGCGGTTGATTATACGGTACAGGTAATGCCGTCTTTTTGCTGAAAATCTTGCGTGGAAATCACCGCCTACGCGTTTTGCATCCAGAATTGCGATTTTGTTTTCGGGATAAGCTGAATCGGCTGGCGGATTGAAAAGATAGTAATTTATGCCCTGCATGACCTTGAAACCCTCGGTATCCATATCAATTTCAACATGAGCGACCTGGGCGGTGGCATGGACATTGGCATCGGTGCGTCCTGCGCCTACAACATCCACCTTTTGTCCACAAAAAAGTTCAACCGCATTAATTAATGCTTCCTGAACAGACGGTTGGTCGGCCTGACGTTGCCATCCTGCATAGGGGCGGCCATCATATTCCAGGGTTAATTTATAGCGGGGCATGATTTGATTGTTAATTATGGTTAATTTTGTTTGAGTTTTTAATGGAATTATAGTAACCTGCAAGGAAATAAAGCGAATAGTTAGACTATACAATGGATTTGTTTATGGCAGAAGATGTTTTGCAGCAAATTATGGAAGCTGTTAATAATAATGCCGTAGAGCAATTTCCTGATATGCACCTTATGGTGGCAAGTAGCGGTGGTGTTGTAACCAGAGAGCAAGGTTCTACAAAGTTAAATATCAGGATTAATACTGTACAATGCCCTGATAAAGAAGTGCTGATAAATTTATCTTCATCCGAAAACAAAGAGGCATTAGAGGCTTTCTCAAAGATTGTTACCAAAAGTCAGCATATAGGAAAAATGTTCAAAAATGTTAATTTGCCTGCTGAATTAGTTGATTTAGTGGCGGTAGATGTTCAAGAGACTGCGGAACAATGTTTAAAGAATTACGATGCATTAGAAGCTAAAGACCCTAAAAAAATAGCTAGAAGGTAAATAATATGTCATCACTGGAAGAATCACTGAAAAAAGTAAATATTCTTTTTGCAGAGTACTATAAACAAGAGGTTGCTGAATATGGGAAAGCGCTGGCTCAGGGTAAGGAAGTAAGATCTCCAGTTGTATGGGCCGCTGTTGGTGGTACTGAATTCAAGCCTGATGGCTTATTAAATATTTTCGCTGGTAAGACTGTGATAAGCAATAACATAGAATGTCCGCCTGACAATGGTATTCAAGCTTTATCGAAAATTCCCTTAGCTCATTATGATATGCAAGAAATGCTTAATTCTGAGCAGTCTATGAGCAATATAATGGGAAAACTTAAAGGTGCTATGAACCTGCCGGTTGTTATGCTTGACCATATACCGGCCGATACTGAGATGGCTTTTAGCCAGTGCATTAAAAATTATGAGCAATCCGGTGTACATTTGCCTAGGAAGCCTGAAGGAAAGCTCGTACGCAGGTAATTATTTTAACTGCGTAGATTTTGTGATGTGAAAGCCACGCAGTAACTCATCTGCCTTCATCCGTGTTTTATTTGGGCGTTGTAATGTAAGTAATCGCAAAGAGTTGTGTCCGCAGGCGATAGTCAAATTATCATCCAAAACTGTTCCGGGGGGCTGGCTTGCCTTTGCTTCCTCAACAGCCGCATCAAAAACTTTTATCATCTCATTGTTATAATTGAAAAATGCCCCTGGTGATGGCGAAAGCCCCAATATCTGCTGGTAAATTTCATGTGCTGGCTTTTCCCAATTAATCGCGCAGTCTTCCCTGGTAATTTTCTTTGCATACTCAACCCCGGTTTCTGATTGTTTTCTTGGGATTATCGAATGTAATTCATCCAGTGCCTTAAGCAGGAGTGGTGCTGCCTTATTAGAAATCACATCATGAAGTTTGCCTGCATTGGTGCCCTCCGCAATAGCCATATCTTCTTTCAGTAATATGTCGCCTGTATCAAGACCTTCATCCATCTGCATGATTATTATAGATGTTTTCCTGTCGCCTGCCATGATGGTACGCTGTATAGGAGCTGCGCCACGCCAGCGGGGAAGCAGTGATGGATGGATATTGATACACCCATGCGGATAGGCTTCTAATATCGGTTTTGGAAGCAAAAGCCCATATGCCACAACCACAGCAATATCCGCTTTATGACCAGAAAATTCCGCTTGTGCCTCGGGGGTTTTTAAACTGGTTGGCGTATAGACCGGGATATGATGTTTTATTGCCAGTTCATGTACCGGTGATCTGGTTTCCTTATGACCACGGCCTGACGGGCGCGGGGGCTGGCTATAGACAGCAACTATTTTATGGTTGCTTGTTATCAATGCCTCAAGGGCCGGGAGCGCAAATTCCGGGGTCCCCATGAATACAATATTCATGATTTATCAACCGTGGTTGCAATGCTCGCCATGGACATGCACGTGTTCGTGTTCGTGATCATGGTCAAAAGCTCCGGCTTTTTTCAGCTTTATTAATTTGCGGGTTATCATGTCGCGTTTTAGGCTGGAAATATGGTCAACAAAGGTTATGCCGTTTATGTGGTCGATTTCATGCTGTATACAGGTAGCAAGCAATCCCTCAAAATTTTCTTCGTGCTCCTTGCCGTCAAGCCCGGTATATTTAACACGGACTGTGGATGGGCGAACAACATCGGCAAACTGATCGGGAAATGACAGGCAGCCTTCCTTGTAAGTATGCTCGTCGCCTGAATTTTCAATTATTTCAGGGTTTATCAGCACATATTGCTTGCCTGGAGTTACTTCTTCAACCTCTTCGCCTTCGGCATAGCGCGACCCACTCCACTCTACATCGGCGACGAGAACACGCTTATGCACGCCGATCTGCACGGCAGCAAGGCCAATTCCGCGCTCGTAATACATGGTTTCGAACATATCCTGTACAAGCTCTGCTATGGAATCATCAATTTTTTCAACAGCAAAGGATTTGGTTTTAAGGCGCGGGTCAGGCGCGATTATTATCTGGCGAATGGTCATATATATATTTAATCCGGTTGTTTATAATAAGTAAATTTTAACACACATCCTTAAGCCGTCCAATGGTTTCTTCCCTTCCCAGTATCTCCATAACCTCGAACATGCTGGGCGATGTGGTTTTTCCGGCTATGGCTGCCCGAAGTGGTTGGGCGATGTTGCCAAGTTTCTGCCCTGTCTTTTCGCTATATTCACGGCAAAGCTGCTCAAGCGCAACCTGGTTCCAATCCTGTAAATCAGTTAGCTGCCCAAGCAGCCCGGCTATAATTTCCCGCCCACCCTTATCAATTATGGCTTTGGCTTTTTCATCAAGCTGGATTGGGCGGCTGGCCACATAAAATTCTGAATTTTCAGCAAGTTCTTTGATGGTTTTGGCGCGTTGCTTCAAGCCATTCATAGCTTTTAAAAGTATATCGCGGTTATTAACATTACCTATAAGTGGAATTATCAAATCCACAAGCCTTGCATCATCAGCCTCACGCATATAATGCCCGTTAAGATTTTCCAGCTTGGCAAAATCGAAACGCGATGGCGATTTGCCGATTGAATCCAGTCCAAACCATTCAATCGCTTGTTTTGTGCTTATTATTTCATCATCACCATGCGACCAGCCAAGGCGTAACAGGTAGTTCCTGAGGGCTTCCGGCAGATAGCCCATTTTTTCATATTCGCCAACACCAAGGGCTCCATGGCGCTTGGAAAGCTTCGCGCCATCTGCGCCATGAATCAGCGGAATGTGCGCAAAGGTGGGTATGTCCCAGCCCATAGCCTGATAAATAAGGCTTTGGCGGAAGCTATTGGTGAAATGGTCATCGCCACGGATAATCTGCGTTATGCCCATATCATGGTCATCCACCACCACGGCGAGCATATAGGTTGGCGTGCCATCCGAGCGCAAAAGAACCATATCATCAAGTTCACTGTTTTTAACACTTACAGTTCCCTGAACTTTGTCATAAATTGTGGTTTCACCTTCGATTGGTGCTTTCAGTCGCACAACAAATGGAGCCCCATCTTTGATTTCACTGCTGTCGCGGTAGGGGCTGCGGAATTTGGCGTTGGGATTTTTAGCGCGGAATTCTTCAAGCTCTGCCTGCGTAGTGTAACAGTAAAAAGCTTTGCCATTTTTAACCATCTCATGCGCTATTTCAGCATGGCGCGGGCTGCGAGCAAACTGGAAAACCACTTCTCCATCCCAATCAAGGCCCAGCCATTTCATGCTCTCGATAATTGCATCAATCGCTGGTTGGGTCGAACGGGCACGATCAGTATCCTCGATGCGCAGCAGGAATTTTCCACCATTATGTTTGGCGTAAAGCCAGTTAAAAAGTGCGGTGCGAGCACCACCTATATGCAAAAATCCGGTGGGAGAGGGAGCGAAGCGGGTTATTATGGTCATGGTTAATTGTATTTCTATTGATTTTATTGAGCAGGAGCAAACTTATAGCAGTGTATTTGCATCAAATCCATACTCATCAAGCAATTTTTTTTTCACTTCTTCAGAAGGGATAAGGCCATAGCCTGCAGCAAGGATTTGGCCATAATCATTTAGGTTGAACTGAGAATGCATAATTTTTTTCAGCATTTTTATTTTTTCATGTGATGCGCGCAGGAAATAATAGCAATCATTTCCCTCAAGATCTTTGCAGGTTATAAGGTGTATCGGGGTGCCGCCAGAACCCATTATTTTTTTAGCGAATGACATATTTATTTATGTATTACCTGTTTAACGTTTAAGTTCCTTGCTGTGGCTGGTTACTTCTGCTGGGCCAGAGGCAAAGCTACCGGGAGCCCTTGAATTAAGTTCGCCAACAAAACCTTCTAATATTTCTTTCGCATTATCCCCAGGTGTCACCCTAATATCTACAGATGTTTTTGCGGCTGTAATTTTCAAATCAACAGGGTTATTAAGGGCATTGGAAATACTAACTACGCCTTTGATCCATTCTTCAGCGGTTTTTATGTCTTTAACTATTATATCTATTTTTGTGTTTTCAGTCATATAAGTTCCTATATATCCTGCTGGTTTATACCTGGCTTTGGGCTTGAGATATTTCCCCCGTCTTTTCCTACTCCATCAGGCGTCAGTTTTTTTATTTCTTCTGAATAATTTTTCATAATTTTATCTAATGAATCGCCAGGTTTTATGTATAAGATAATGTCTGGCCGTTCATCGCTTTCACGTGTAAGTTTAATTGTTTTGTTGCTGTTATTAGCAACTACCAAGGCAGTGTTTATATGCTCCCTGATATATTTTTCTTCTATACCGGATGGTATGGTACGCGCTACATCAAATTTTATTTCCGGGTTTTCCATAATTATTGCCATTGCTTGTTAGAATTGCAAGGATTCTGGCATAATATACAATAAATGAAAGTTAAATTTTTATTACAGTGATTAATCATAGAGTATTAAAATAATGCTATGCTTAGCTATTGATTTTGTGTAATAAAAATCATGGGGAACAGTATGGGTAATTTGCGTGATATTTTTGCGAAGGAGCATGACCGCTTTATCCTCTGGCTTCCGGTATTGCTTGGCGCTGGCATCGGCGTGTATTTCCTCATGCCTTTTGAACCAGATATAAAAATAACAGCTATAGCAGCTTCAGCATTTGGCCTTTGCGCCTGGATATTCTGGAATAAAATCGGCGGCAGGCTGTTTTTTCTTGTCATGCTTATAGTTTCTGCCGGAATGTTAAGGGCTGAAATACGCACCTTTATGGTTGCTGCGCCCATTTTACATGAAGAAATATTTTTCAGGCCGGTTGAAGGACGTATATCAGATATTCAAATAAAGGAAAAAGGCGAAAAACTTATTCTGGATAACGTATCAATTGATGGGGTTGGGGCAAGCAAAACCCCTGAATATATAAGCGTTTCACTGAAAAATGTTGAAAATGGGCTTGAGGTTGGGGATAGCGTAAAACTACAGGCAACGCTTTTTCCACCGCCAACCCCGGTAATGCCAAAAGCGTATGATTTTGCGCGTATGTTTTATTATGAAAAGCTTGGCGCTGTAGGATACAGCCCAAAGCCGCCGGAAATAATTAAAAAAGCATCGGTCAATGAATTTGATAAAGAGCTTAACAAGCTGAGGTTATCTATAACCGACCGTATATTAGCGCCAATGAATGAAGAGAACGGGTGGGTTGCTGCGGCAATGATGGTTGGGGAAATGTCCGGTGTTCCTAAGGAAACATCGGATGTAATGCGTGAATCTGGTATATACCATGTTCTGTCGATCTCAGGGCTGCATATGTCGCTGGCGACAATGCTGGTTTTTGTAAGTGTGCGGTTTTTGCTAAGCCTTGTTCCGCCGCTTGCATTATATTTACCGGTTAAAAAAATAGCTGCAGTGGTGGCTTTATGCAGCTCATACGCTTATCTGATGCTGGCGGGGTATCCGGTTCCGGCTGTTCGTTCCTTCATTATGATAGCATCGGTAATGGTGGCAATTTTATTCGACCGCATCGGAATAAGCCTTTATTCGCTTGCATGGGCGGCAGTTATAACCTTGCTGTGGCAGCCAGAATCATTGCTTGGTGCGAGTTTCCAGCTTTCATTTGCTGCGACTCTTGGGATACTGGCGTTATATGAGAGGTTTGGTGGCATATTATATAAGGCAGGAAGTGGATTTTTCTATAAGACATGGCTGTATTTCCAGGGAATAATGATGACATCGCTGGTGGCGACACTCGCAACAACGCCTCTGGTTATTTACCATTTCAACCGTTTTACCTTGTGGGGTATTGCAGCGAACATGTTGCTGCTGCCGTTGGTTTCCATGTGGATAATGCCTGCTGCTGTTATAGCATTATTGCTTATGCCATTTGGCATGGAGCATTACCCTTTAGTTATTTTGAATTACGGAATTGGATTAATGATGAATGGCGCAAGGATTTTTTCGGGATTGCCTTACGCCGCAATATCGCTGCCGCCGCCTAGCTTTTTTGGTATTGTTATAGTTGTTTTCGGAGGGCTGTGGCTTTGTATCTGGCAGCAAAAATGGAGGATATGGGGTGTTGTGCCAATCATAATTGGAATGATGACGATATTCCTAAACAAGCCATATGACCTGCTTATAAGTTCTGATGCAAGCAAAGTTGCAATCAGGCTTGAAAGTGGGCAATTCCTGTTCCTGCGTGGCAAGGACAGTAGTTTTGATGGGCAGGCATGGCTCAGGGTTCATGGGCAGGATAGCGGGCTTACGCGTAATGATCTTGATGAAAAAATTGGTAGCTGCGAAAAATCAAAATGCACGGTTACGGCATATGGTAAAAAAATAGTGGTGGCTCGTGGTAAAAAAGAAATCGACTCTATATGTGATGGAAGCCCGGATATTATAATTTCCCAGAATTACCTCGATGAAAATAAAAAATGCAGCGCAATACCGCTGTTGTTTGATAAGGCGTGGCTTGAAAATGAAGGCGCTACAGCGCTTAGATTCAATAATGGCTCTATCAGGCTTGAGAGTAGCAGGCAATACCGTGGGCAGCGCCCGTGGGTAATTAATTAGATTTCTGCTTTTCAAAAGGAATAGTAAGGTGTTATATGAACCGGCATTTATGATAATATATATGATTTGAAGGAAGATATGACTAATACAGCATTACTTAAAGATCGCCAGAAGCATAGCCGGATATTCGCTCTGGTGCTGATTTTATTATTAATCGTAAGTAAACCACTTATACCTTTTGGCAGTTTTCCTCATGCGCTCCTGGTGTGGGGAGGTTATGCCCTTATTATTGTTGGGACTTTCGGCAGGGTTTTCTGTTCGGCCTTTATCGGTGGACGTAAAAATGATGTTGTGGTCAAAGCCGGGCCTTTCTCAGTGGTGCGCAACCCATTGTATGTTTTTTCGTTTATCGCAACAGTTGGTATAGGTATGCAGTCTGGAATACTTATAATAATGATTGTGCTGATTTCTGCCTTTATGCTTTATTACCCGAATGTTGTCGCCAAAGAGGAGGCTTTCCTTGAAAATAAATTCGGCGAAGAATACCGGAAATATAAAAATGAAGTGCCGCGCTGGGTCCCTAACTTTAATTTATGGCAAGAGCCTGAGGTTGTAGAGGTGAAGCCGGTATTTATCAGGCGTACCATTCTTGATGCTTCGATATTTTTCCTGCCTTTTCCTTTTTTTATACTGATACATTCCATACAGGCGGATAATGCATGGCTTGCGTTCCTGACATTGCTTTAAAACCTGACCCTGCCCATAATATTACTTCCGCGCTTAATAATGAGCAGCGTGAAGCCGTGGAAACAACCAACGGCCCGGTTCTGGTGCTTGCGGGGGCAGGAACTGGCAAGACACGTGTGCTTACCACGCGCATAGCCTATATACTTATGAACCGCCTGGCATATGCGGGCGAGATACTGGCGGTAACTTTTACCAACAAGGCAGCGCGGGAGATGGCTGAAAGGGTTAATTCAATTACCGGCTCGGCGCAATCTCTGTGGCAGGGGACATTCCATTCCATAGGTGCCCGTATAATCCGCCGTCATGCTGAGAAGCTTGGGCTTACTTCCAGTTTTACCATACTGGATACCGATGATCAGTTGCGCCTTATTAAGGCAATACTGGCAGAGCAGAAAATTGATGATAAATCGCTGCCGCCCAAATTATTTTCGGCAATAATCCAATCCTGGAAAGACCAGGGGCTTACGCCAGCGCAGGTAACAAACGCACAGGATACACAGGCGGCTGGTGGGCATGGGCTTAAGGTATACAAGCTATATCAGCAGCGCCTTGCAAGCCTTAACGCCACTGATTTTGGCGATCTTATATTGCATATGATAACCCTGTTTAGCAATTTTCCGGAAGTGCTGCGTGAATATGCCAGCCGTTTTAAATATATACTGGTGGATGAATATCAGGACACCAACGTTGCGCAATATTTATGGCTGCGGTTGCTTGCAAGCTATCACAGGAATATTTGCTGCGTTGGCGATGATGACCAGTCGATATATAGCTGGCGTGGTGCTGAAGTCGGAAATATATTGCGCTTTGAAAAAGATTACCCGGATGCAAGGGTAATACGCCTTGAATGTAATTACCGTTCCACCCCGCATATATTGGCTGCCGCCAGCAAGGTTATAGCAAACAACCAGGGAAGGCTTGGCAAAACTTTGTGGACCCCGGTGAAAGATGGCGAAAAAATCCGCCTGAAATCAGTATGGGACGAAGGGGAGGAAGCAAGGTTCGTTGGCGAGGAAGTTGAAATATTGCAGAGGGCAAAATTTAACCTAAAAGATATGGCGATACTGGTTCGGGCAGGTTTCCAGACCAGGGCCTTCGAAGAACGGTTTTTGACCCTTGGCCTGCCTTACAGGGTGGTGGGCGGATTACGGTTTTATGAGCGTGCGGAAATACGTGACGCGGTTGCCTATCTTCGCCTGCTTGCAGTTCCACAGGATGACCTTGCTTTCGAGCGTGTTATAAATACCCCAAAACGCGGAATCGGCCAGGCAACCATGCAGCAATTGCATACGACAGCGCGCAGCTTAAACAGCTCACTTTATAATGCAACCATACACCTGCTAAAAACCGGGGTTATAAAAGGAAAGCTTGCCCAGTCACTGGATAAATTCATAACATCATGCGAACGCTGGCGCGCGCAGCTTGCAACACTTTCGCTTGCTGAGGTAACAGAGCTGGTTTTGGAAGAAAGCGGTTATCTGCAAATGTGGAAGCAGGAAAAAACTCCGGAAGCTGCCGGAAGGGTTGAAAACCTGAAAGAGCTTTCCCGCGCTATTGGCGAGTTTGAAAGCATTGCTGCATTCCTTGAGCATGTAAGCCTTGTTACCGAGGCTTCCAATGCTGATAATTCAAGCGATATGATAAGCCTTATGACCTTACATGCGGCCAAGGGGCTGGAATTTGACACTGTATTCCTTCCGGGCTGGGAGGAGGGGGTGTTTCCGCATCAGCGCGCTATAGATGAATCAGGCGCGAAAGGCCTTGAGGAAGAGCGCAGGCTGGCTTATGTCGGAATTACCCGCGCCCGTAAAAAACTATATATTTCGCATGCTGCCAACCGCAGGATATATAACCAGTGGCAAAGCAGCATCCCTTCGCGCTTTATCGGGGAGATTCCCGGCGAAAATATCGAGCAACTGGGCGGCGGCGCAGTAAATATGGCAAAAAATGCCATGAATTGGGCCAGTGATGTGGCCAGCATATTGTCTTCGCGTGTTTCCCAGCCGGAAACCGAGGGGAAATTTAAGAAAGGCCAGCGGATATTCCACCAGAAATTCGGTTATGGTATTATCCTGGGTATCAGTGGCAATACGCTGGAAATAAGCTTTGACAAGGCGGGGCAGAAAAAACTGCTCGCCGATTTTGTAGAAAATATTTAATTTATCTTTAAATATTGCTATGTTACAATGGTTGCATGAACTGTAACAATTAATGCTCGCGGCTGTAACAAAAGCTTAACTTGAGAAATATCGCTTATTTCTATAGCTTTAAACTAGATAAAACTAATTTTTTTAGGATTCTACAGGATTATGCCAGAGCTGCTTAAACCAACAACAATAGAATACCAGCGTGATAGATATTGGGGAAGTGGGATAGGCTCATTCTTTGCGGGGCCTTATTCTGTGGATAAGGTGAATGAAATAAATAAAGAAGTAATAGAAAAGAATACAACTGAATGGCTCAATAATACTGAGCGCAATCTTAAGATTGCGCGTGAAAAATTTCAAAACATACCATCGGAAGTATTTGACCATTTGATAGAAGCCAGAAAAGCCCATATTTCTGAATTTACAGAAAAGCTGGCGGCTGCCCATAAAGTTCATGAAGACCCGGATGTTGAAAAAAACCATAATAAAAGAGGCGTAGCCCCGGACCAGATGACAGTCCGTGCGCTTACCTGCCAGGCTGCATATGAGTTCAATAAGCAGGTTGATGATGATGTAAAACAGAAATACTATGCCAGCCGTCCTAATGAAAAGCATGAAGTTCTCGACGACCAGATAAAGAGAGCTAAGATTGCGGCAGGTCTGGAAAACCAGGCAAGCGGAAGCAGCGAGCTTTTCAGTAATATAGGCAAAGCATTTTATGATAAAGAAAAAGGTGGTATCCAGTGGGGCGGCATTGCTGGCGGTATCGCTGGCTATGTGCTCAGCAGCATATTCGGCGCAGGCGGAGCATTAGGGGCAATAATAGCTTTGGTTATGACCGGCATTGGCGTTTATTACGGCAATAAATTTGCTGATAATTATAAAGCTGACACTCTGGCAGAAAGAGCGCCTGGCGTAGAACCAGAGAGGGGAAAGGGTAAGGAAAAAGGCAATGACAGGGGAACCCAACCTGAACAAGAGCAGAAAATTCCTTCGTCCCCTCCTCAGCCTTCAGAAATAATGCATAATTTGTTGTATAAGGAAGTGCGTAACAGGAAACCGGCCAGCTCTAGCCATATGGCTGAAGGTGAGCTTGGTGAATTAAAATCACAAGCGTTTACGGCAGTTAATAAAACACCGCAAGCATTAAATTCTAAATAAACAGAGGCGATTATGTCTGTCAAAGAAGATATTAAAAATTTTGGAGATGACGCCTATAATAAGGCTCAAGACCTGGCTGGCAAAGCGAACAATGCCACCGATGGTTTCTTTCCCAAGAATAAAGGCTTTATAATCGGGCTTGTTGTAGCTCTTACCGCGCTTTTCAGTATGGATAGCGGCAGCAGTGGGATTATGCCCACATTATTTGGCCTTGCTGCTTTAGCAGTTGGTATTTTCTCTGATAAGGATGGTATATTCAGTGGAATGTTTGGTGGCGCAAAAGATGCAAATGCAAAAGAACCTGCAAAAGAAAATAGGGTCGTAAGGGCGCCTGCAATTGAGGCAACTGGTCCTGCGCCTGATAAAAAAGTGGATATGAATATTGCCGGTGATACCAGCTTCATGATTGATAAGGATGGCAAGAAAGTAATTGCGGACAGGGCGCCGGGCGCTGGCGTTATGCTTGTTAAGGTTAATAGCGATGGACAGATTATTGAGCTGGCCATTACCAATCCCGACGGGAAATTCACCTTAAATCAGGATAATTCTATCAGGACCGCATCTGTTATGCCTATGAAAATGGGGTTGGAACTTAAAAAAGATGCGGAAAATAAATCTTACATAGATATGGAAGATGCAAAAATTAAAGATGTTCTCAATACCGCAAGGAATACGATTGAGAATATAAATAAAAGCCTGCCTAAAGCAGAGGGCATGTCATTTAAGTCTACGGAGCATTCTCTTAATGAAGCCCCGCAACATGCAGTGGGCAGCGCTGTAAAGACTGCTGCTTCTGTACAAATATAATTTGGCAATCATTGCTGAATTATATAGCGCATGTCATGCCGCCGCAGGGCGGTATCTGGTATACAGCCCAGACCACGCATAAGCCTATTCTTCTTCTCCGAAGCGGTTTGCTATTAATTCGGCCAGCGCTGCGATTACATCGCCTTGCTGTTCTCCTTCGGCCTTTATATACAGGATTGAGCCGGGGTCTGCGCCCAGCATCATCAGCCCAAGGATAGAGCTTCCATCGACCTCGGTGGAATCAGCTTCATTGCTTGCAGATTTTTTTGCAACTTTTACGTCTACGGAATAGGAAGCAACTATTTTTACAAATTTTGCAGCAGCACGGGCATGAAGCCCCTTTTTGTTTATTATCTCTACTGTGATTTCCGCAACCATTTAGGATTTCATAGTCAGCATGTTTCCGGCAACATTTATATATTTCCTTGCCGCTTCCTGTGCCTGGTCCACCGCTTCCTGCATTGTTGCCTTTGCGCGTACGCTGGTAAGCTTTATTATCATAGGCAGATTCACCCCGGCTATTACTTCTATGTTCTTTGCATCCATGACCGATATAGCAAGATTCGATGGTGTGCCGCCGAACATATCAGTAAGGATTACTACTCCGCCGCCATTATCAACTTTTTTTATGGCATTAAGTATACGTTCCCGCGCATCGCCGGAGTTGTCATCAGCTTCAATGCCAACTGCTGCAATCTGTTCCTGTTTGCCGACAACATGCTCGGTGACTGATATAAAATCTTCCGCCAGTTTTCCATGCGTAACTATAACAATGCCAAACATACTATACTCCAGTGTGCTTAAATTTATTTCGGGGTTTATTCCAGATCGCGGTGGCGAAGGGTCATATTATAGCCTGCCTGCTGTAAAAATCCACCCAGCTTTTGTACAATGTAAACCGAACGGTGACGGCCACCAGTGCAGCCTATAGCTATAGTCAGGTAGTTTTTTCCCTCTTCAAGGTAGCGAGGTAACAGAGGTGTTATAAGAGTTGTGAGGTTGGTAAAAAAATCAGCAAAGCCAATATCCGATTCAATATATTTCCCCACACTGCTATCAAGCCCTGTAAGCTGGCGCAGGCCGGGGTCATAATGAGGGTTGCGCAGGAAACGTACATCAAAAACCATATCGGCTTCGCGTGGAATGCCGCGCTTGAAAGAAAAGGAGGTAAGAACAACCGATAAAGTACGCTCCTGCTGGGCAAAATTGCTTATTATTATCTGGCGCAGGTCAGCGGCCTCGGTTTCGCTGGTGTCTATTACCAGGTCAGCAACATCGCAAAGCTTGCCTATCAGGGCACGCTCATGATGTATGCCATCCAGAACAGTGCGATCCAAAGCTAATGGATGACGGCGGCGGGTTTCAGTAAAACGGCGGCGTAATGTTTCATCATCGGCATCTAAAAATAAAATTTTCAGGTCTATTGCCTCTTTATTGCGGAACTGAGAGATAGTATCTATGAATTGCTCCATAGTAAAATCCCGGCTCCGTATGTCGCTGCCGATTGCCAGGTTGCGTAACGCGACATCTGAATTAACAACCGAAGGGAGAAAAGAAAGCGGGAGATTGTCTATGGCTTCAAAGCCGCAATCTTCCAGTGTTTTCAGGGCTACCGACTTACCAGCCCCCGACATTCCTGTTACTAATATTAGTTTCATATTATTCTATCTGGCTTAGGGCTATGCGTATTTTGGCAGACGTTGATGAGTCAAAAGAGTGAAGTGATAATAATGGTAGTTCCAGCCCAAGGCAACCAAAGAACTGCGCTTCAGGCAAACGCTCGGTGCTGCTCCGCGGCACAAGTTGCACTGCCAGCGCAAGCTGGGCATTTGAGATAAACTCCATTGTCAAAAGACCAACGCCACGTACTTCCAGCAGACCGCTGATATTGGGTGCTGGGTTTGCTAATAGCTTTCCATTGCCAAGTATTATTTGCGTATAATCGTCAGAAACCAGTGTTGCACCATTATCTATGAGGCGTAAAGCAAGGTCAGACTTACCGCTGCCTGATTCACCCATCAGCAGAACCGATTTTCCTGCTATGCTTACGCAACTTGCGTGTATTATAGTAGAGTTCCCATTATTTTTCATCTTTTATAACTTTTAACTATGCTCTAATGTCGACAGAACCTGGTAGCAATTATTAATTATTATTTTAATATAACATAAATGTCAGCTTTAGACGAAATACTATTGCAAAAATTGCAGATACTGGAAAAGAAGGGACAAAAACGTGTCCCTATAGAGTCAGTGCGCCATAATGGTATATATATATCCAGGGCGGGGAAGGAGATGGTGTCGTTCTCATGCAATGATTATCTTGGCCTGTCGCAGGATAAACGTGTTGTTGCCGCTGCCTCTCAGGCCTTGCATAAATATGGAAGCGGAGCAGGGGCTTCGCGGCTTGTAAGCGGAGAATCCCCACTTTATGCCGAACTTGAGGAGTTGCTTGCAATTCATCATAAAACTGAAGCTGCATGCGTGTTTGGCAGCGGCTATCTTGCCAATATAGGAACAATCAATGCAATAGTTGGCAAGAATGACCTTATTATAGCTGATAAATTTTCTCATGCCTGTATAATTGATGCTGCTAAGGTTTCCGGTGCCACGCTTTTGCGTTTTGCCCATAATAATATTGAACATTGCCGCATATTGCTGGAAGCGAACCGGGAGGAATACCAAAGTTGCCTGATAGTTACCGAATCTATTTTCAGCATGGATGGCGATATTGCGCCACTTATTGAATTATCGGAGCTGGCAAAGGAATATGACGCATGGTTTATGACTGACAGCGCTCATGATTTTGGCATTATAAAGCAAAATAAAGCAGATATTAAAATGGGAACATTGTCCAAGGCTGCTGGCAGTTACGGCGGATATGTATGCGGTTCTAAAACACTGATCGAATATTTGAAAACCGCAGCGCGGAGCCTGATATTTTCTACTGCGCTGCCGCCTGCAACTTTATCGGCCTCGATTGAAGCGTTAAAAATAATGACTGCTGAGCCGGAGCTTTATAAAAAAACCATGGCAAATGCACAGCTTTTTACCAGCAATCTTAACCTTCCTGCGGCGCAAAGTGCTATTGTGCCATTAATAACAGGTGAGAATGAAAAAGCCGTTGCCGCTTCAGCGATGCTTGCTGAAAACGGTTTTTTTGTTGCGGCAATACGCCCTCCGACAGTACCTGAAAATACTGCGCGGCTGCGTTTTAGTTTTTCAGCTTTGCATAATGAATTTCATATTGAAAAGCTTTGTGCCTTAATTAAAAAACAGGGGTTAATATGAAAATTTTAACCCTTAGTGGCTGGGGGCAGCCGCATGATGCGTTATCTGGTATTTTACCTGACGCAGTACATTTTGATTATACTGGCTACCCAACTATTGACGATGCATTAAAAGAAATTGCAGGAAAAGCTCAAGGGTATGATGCGATTGCTGGCTGGTCGCTTGGCGGCCAGCTCGCTGCGCGCGCGATTGCGAATGGCCTGATGAAAACAGCAAAACTTGTTTTAATAGCCGTTCCATTCCAATTTGTGCAAACCAGTAACAGCAAAACAGGAATGCCGCGTGATAAATTTGATAAGTTCAGGGATAATTATAAACACAACCCTGCGCGCACGTTGGCTAAGGCGTGGGAGCTAATAGCAATAAACGATACCAATGCTGATATTGTGCGTATATGTATGGCGAAGAATAGCCAGCAGGACATGCTTGCAAAAGACTGGCTTCGCTGGCTTGATATGCTTGACGGATTCAGCTTTGAAAATATTGATATGGGCTTGATGCCACCGACACTCCTGATACACGGAACGCAAGATGCGGTAGTTGATTTTGAGCAGTCGCATGAATTCACTAAAGCAATTCCTCAGGCTCGGCATATTGCTATACAGGGTGCCGGACATGCGCCGCATTTCCACGATGAAAAATCAGTACAGAACTATATCAGGAAATTTTTAAATGTTTGATAGAAATGCCATTAAAGATGCTTTCAGCAAAGCCGCATCATCATATGAGGATAATGCCAAACTACAGCATAAAATTCGAAAATCCGCATTATCGCTTACTAAAAGTTACTTTCCTAAAAAAGCTGTGGTGCTTGATCTGGGTTGTGGGCCGTATACAATAAATGAAGGCGGCAATGACTGGAAAGTGATAGGGGCTGATATTTCTTATGGGATGTGCAGGGAAGCCAGTAAAAACAACCGGCTTGTTATAAATGCTTCTGCCGAGCAATTACCGCTTGCGGATGAAAGCGTGGATTGTGTTTTTTCATCATTGCTTTTGCAATGGACAGAAAAACCAGAGTTGGTGATAGCTGAAATACTCCGTGTACTTAAAATGTCCGGTACAGCCATAATAACAACATTTGTCCATGGCAGCCTGGAAGAATTAAGCGCGGCGTTTGCCAGCGTTGATTCCAACCAGCATATAAGTCAATTCATTGAGTCTAACCAGCTATTATTTAAAATAGCCCATATAGGCGGGTTCACACTTAAGGTTTCTGAAAAAAGATATGTTGAGTCATTTGACGATATGCGCTCACTTATGAACTCTATAAAGAATATTGGCGCTGCTAACAAGCTGTCTTCCAGACGTAAAGGGATGATGACGCCTGCGCAATTCAAGAAGATCGAAAATTCGTATAAAAAAGAAAAAGGCAAATATCAGCTTGGCTGGAATGTTATTACTGTTGTTATTGGAAAGTTATAAATGCAGAAATTTTTTATAACATCTACAGGAACAGGAATAGGGAAAACATTAGTCACGACCACTCTTTGCTACCAATTGCAAAAAAATGGGAGGCAGGTGGCTGCAATAAAGCCGGTTATAAGCGGCTATGATGCCAGTGATACGGCCAGCGATACAGCGCTCATACTTGCGAGCCTGGGAGCCGAAGTAACAGCAGAAAATGTTGAAAAAATCTCCCCGTGGCGATTTTCCAGGCCACTTTCGCCAGATATGGCCGCTGCCATTGAGGGTAAAAAAATAGATCTTGGCGAAGTTGTTGCATTTTTTAAAAACTGTGAAAAACAGGATGCAGATATATTGATAGCAGAAGGAGCAGGAGGGGTTTGCGTACCCCTTAATGAAAAGAGCACCATGCTCGATCTGATGGCTGAGATTGATTTTAAGATAATATTAGTTGCCGGAAGCTATTTAGGTTCAATAAGCCATACGCTTACAGCTTTAAACGCATTGTCGGCACGTGGAATTGCTGTGCATGCGCTCATAATAAACGAGTCGGAAAATAATAATGTCGGTATTGCCCAAACCCAGGGAACCATTATGAATTTTATCCCTGAAAAAACATTGGTTGTTACTTTGGAACGACTGGCAAAAATGAATGGCAACAATAAGCTCTGGGAAAATATGCCGGATATAAGTAAGATATGCTCATGAATAAAGAAAAATCATCAAAAACAGAAGAAAAAGAAATAAAGAAGATAAAGGATATGCTTCCTTTTGACCCCTTAAAGCTGCTTGGACTTCGTCCAAAAAAAATTGATGAAAGATACAAAAAATATGCAAGCCTCAATCGCAGGATAATAGCTGCTTCCATTGATTCGGTTATTGCTTCCTTTACATTAGAGCCATTTACCGTGTGGTTTATGCGGAAATTTTATCATATGCAGGATATTGCCCCGTCAACTATTGCCAAGGCATTGGAAAATGATAATACCGCATTTTCTGAGCTATTCAAACTTCTTGTGGAATCCGGTAAAATTCAAGAGTTCAGTATAGAAATATTATTATATCTCCTGGCAAACGCCATATGCTGGAAATTATGGTCGGCAACGCCCGGAAAATTGCTGTTAGGAATAAGGATTGTCGATGTTAAGACAGACAAACCAATAAGTGACAGGCAGATAATTTTAAGGTTGCTTGGCTATATACCGGCATGCGGATTTTTCTTTTTAGGTATCTTATGGATTGGGTTTAACAAGCGCCGTCAGGGCTGGCATGATTTGATTGCTGGAACTGCTGTAATAGTAGCTAACAAAGCCAGTAAAAATGTTATTGAGCCAGACCAGGAAGAATATGTGAGCAAGTCTGTAGAAGTATCGGCGGCAGCTAGCTGATATATTTAATATGCGCGATTTGCACAGAAATCCACAAGGTCAAATAATGCAGTACGCGAAAGCGAAGGAGGGAACGACATTAGCTCCTGACGTGCTTTTTCACAATATTCACCTGCCATTTTGATTGTTTTTTCAATGGCATCATGTTTTTCCAGAAGCGATATAGCTTGCGTAAGATCCTCATTGCACTGGTTCAAATCACTAAGGGTGCGTGTCCAGAAGCTTTTTTCTTCCTTGCTGCCTGCTTCATAGGCAAGTATCACCGGCAAAGTTACTTTGCCTTCACGGAAATCATCCCCGATTGCTTTGCCCAGGCTTTTTTCATCAGCCACATAATCAAGGGCATCATCAATTAGCTGGAAGGCATTTCCTATTCCCATACCGAAATTACGAAGCTTATCCTCATATTCCGGTTTTTCAGAAACTACCGCCCCCAATTGGCAGGCCGAAGCAAACAGCACCGCAGTTTTTGCAGATACCACATCAAGGTAGCTTTGAATTGTGGTTTGCGGTTCACCTTCCGTCATAAGCTGCATAACCTCGCCTTTTGCAATGATTGCCGAGGCGTCTGAGAGTATTTTTAAAACTTTAAGCGAGCCATCGGAAACCATAAACTGGAAAGCCTGGCTTAATAAAAAATCTCCAACAAGAACACTGGCCTTGTTGCCAAAAAGCTCATTTGCAGTAGGCAGGCCGCGCCTTAGCTTGCTTTCGTCAACTACGTCATCATGCAGTAATGTTGCTGTGTGGATAAACTCAACAGCAGCGGCCAGTGGAATATGGCGGTTTCCGCTATAATTGCATAATTGGGAGCAGATAAGCGTCAGGGCAGGGCGAATCCTCTTGCCGCCTGAAGAAACTATATGAGTTATAATATCACTTATAAGTGGGATTTCATTCTTAACACGCTCTAAAATAACATTATTAACCAATTTCAAATCATCACCTATAAGCGCATTCATTGAATCTAATGAAGCTGGCTTAGTGGCTGTAATGGTAGCGTTTTTTTTCATATTCTTAATATTTAAGCCATTTTTTTTATATTTAAGCCATTTTTTCTGAAAAACCAAAGGAAATATTTATTATTAATAATTTCTATACCAGTCTTATAGTATTCTGCCATCTTGCCTTGGTATAAACAAAATATATATAATTTCCATCATTTTAATGCATATATGCCAATGTTTTTGTTTTGTTGGTTTTTCTTGTGGTAATTGTTAATGATTTTTGATTATATTAAAGATGAATTATATCGTTAAGTATAGAGATACAATGGAAAATAACGAACAGACCGCAGAAGATTACATCGAGATAGCCGATAAAATCCGTAGTGGAGAATATTTCCGCGATGCAAGGGCAATGTATGATATTGATGTTCATGCCCCAATGTCAGACCGTTACTGGTATTTATTCATTACATTAATTGCTTTGGTTATTACCGTAGTTGCGATAGTGGCATGGCTGGGTTTTTTCCCGCTTAATAACCGGGTTCCTTTTATTTTTGCCACTAATAATATCATTGATGATTACCCAAGGGTCAGGTCGCTGCTTAATTACCGTGGGGAAAATCCTAACACTGCCCTGCAACGCTATCTGGCACGCAATTATGTAAGGATTCGCGAGGAATATGACGCTTCATTGTTTGATCGCAGCCATAACGCAGTTTTAAGCTTAAGCACAAAAGATGTAGCGCAGGAATATGAAAAAGACGTTTCTCCCCTTAATCCTGAAAGTCCTATTACCTTGTACCAGCGCCATACTGTGCGGCAAATCAATATTTTGAACTCGCAGCCTGTTGAGGATGAAACCAAGAAAAAAGTAAATGGCATCAAGGAATATCGTATGCTAATTACATTTGAGGACAGGCTAATAAGCGGTGAGCAGGAAAATCCGCATGGCCGCTATCAAGTAGATATTGCTTTTATGTATAAAGATATTAAGTTAGACACAATTACAAACAAGATAGAGCCGTACGGTTTTATTGTAACATCCTACCACATTAAGAGTTTATAGGGCGTATTTTATATGAAATTTTTGAATATAGATGTTAAAATCCTGGCCGTTTCCCTGGTACTTGCGCTTTCGTTCCTATCTCGAAATGAAGCTCTGGCTGCCAGTGATTCACGCTCCCTGCCGGTTGATCACCGTGTACATGTTATCTCTTACCAGCCAGATCAGGTATACAGGATGGATGGGCATTACCGCTACCAGTCGGCTATCGAATTTGAAAAAGATGAAGAAATACGCACAATCTCAATGGGTGATTCCAGCGCGTGGATGATTAACCCATCGGGCAACCGCTTGTTTTTAAAGCCTATTGAGCAGGATGCCACGACAAATATGACGGTTCTTACCAATAAAAGGGTATATTTATTTGAATTACATGGCCATGAAGCATCAGATATAAATGATTCCAACATGGTATTTATCATGCGTTTTATTTATAACGACAAAGCAGATGCTCTTGGACGCACTGATCTTGATGGTGTTCCTGATCCTGACAGTGAAGCTGATAAAGCGAAATTCAACTATAACTACACTATTTCTGGTAGTGATGCTGTTGCTCCGCTGCGCATATTTGATGATGGCGAGTTCACATACTTCCAGTTCCCGAATAAGAATGCTGATGTGCCTGCGTTCTTCTGGGTTGATAGTGATAATAATGAGAATGTTATCAACTACCGGACCCGAGGCGATTATATCGTTGTGGAAAGGGTAGCCGTAAGATTCACACTTCGCCATGGCGGTGATGTGGTCTGCGTATTTAATGAAAAGAGATTGGCTGAAACTAAAAATAAAAATTAATGCCAACAGTCAGTGAATACTAATGCAAAACAACTATCGTGTAGGCGTAATCGGCGGTGGTGCATGGGGTACGGCCTTAAGCATCATCGCTAACCGCGCCGGAAGCCAGGTAACGCTTGGCACACGTAATAGTAATGTAATTGCGTCAATCAGCAATAAGCGCGCTAACGATATATACCTGCCAAACATATTTATTGACCCCAATATACTTGTTACTGACCAGTTTAAAGACGTATGCCGCAGCGATGTGGTTGTGCTGGCCATGCCATCTTACTGCCTGCGCACAATGTGTATTTCCATATCTGACATGTTGCCACCTGAAGTTATAATACTGGTAGCAAGCAAAGGGATAGAGCGCGGCAGCCTTATGTTCATGAGCGAGGTGGTGAAATCAATATTACCACATAATCCAGTTGCAATAATTTCCGGACCTAATTTTGCCGATGAGGCAGCAAAAGGTCAGCCTACAGCTACTACAATAGCATGTGACGATACAGATTTGTGGGATACATTGATGTATGCAATAGGTGGTCGCTTATTCCGCCCATACATGACTCAGGATATAATAGGAACACAGATTGGTGGTGTCGTAAAAAATGTAATTGCCATAGCATGTGGTATAGCCATGGGAAAGAATCTCGGAGAGAATGCCAGGGCTGCGCTTGTAACCCGTGGTTTTGCTGAAATGAGCAGATTCACCCTGGCCAATGGTGGAAAATATGAAACATTAATGGGGCTTTCCGGCCTTGGCGATCTTATACTTACCTGCGGCAGCCCTAAATCGCGCAACATGTCGTTTGGCATGGCAATAGGACAGGGAAAAGCCAAGGATGAATTGCTTACCAGCCGCGGCAGGACAGCGCTTGAGGGCGTTATTTCATCGGAATCCGTATCAAAGCTGGCAAGGAAATTTAATGTATCCATGCCTATATGTGAGGCGGTTTCACATATAATCCATGACAACGTACCGGTTGATAAGGTTATAGAAACCCTTTTAGAACGCCCGTTTGTAAGCGAAACTATTTAAAATACATGAAATTTATCCTATAATATGCCCATGAATAATTTAGCCGCTAAACATATAGATTTTGAAGCTGAAATTAATCGCCTGAAACGCGAGATGAATGCGGTTATGCTTGCGCATTATTACCAGGAAGATGAAATCCAGGATATTGCAGATTTCGTAGGAGATTCGCTGGAGCTTGCACGCAAGGCCGCAGCTACCAATGCTGATGTTATAGTTTTCTGCGGTGTGCGTTTTATGGCTGAAGGAGCAAAAATATTAAATCCTGATAAGCTGGTGCTGATACCTGACATGAAAGCCGGATGTTCACTTGAAGATTCATGTCCGCCAAAAGAATTTTCGGCATTCAAAGCCCAGCATCCTGACCATATGGTAATTACTTATATCAACTGCTCAGCAGAAATTAAGGCATTGTCTGATATTATAGTAACGTCAAGCAACGCGGAAATGATAATAAACCAGCTTCCCAAAGATCAGAAAATAATATTTGCCCCGGATAAATATCTTGGCGCTTATCTTAATAAAAAAACCGGTCGGGATATGTTGCTATGGAATGGGACATGCATGGTGCATGAGCGTTTTTCCGAGCAGGAGCTTATAAAATTAAAAACTCTCCATCCCCAAGCGCATGTTATAGCCCATCCCGAATGCCCGGAAACATTGTTGCGCTATGCTGAGCATGTTGGCTCCACCTCATCGCTTCTGCGTTACACCCAGGAGCATGCCGGGCAAAGTTTTATTGTACTTACTGAAATGGGTATATTGCACCAGATGAAAAAGCTCTCGCCAGGCAGCATTTTTTATGATGTGCCAAGCGTAAGCAACGAATCGGCAGGAGCTTGTGTTTCCTGCAATGAATGCCCTTATATGAAGCTGAACAGCCTGGAGAAAATATATAACTGCATGATCAATCGTTCGCCGTCATTGGAATTATCGCCTGATCTTATAGAGCGCGCCAAAAAACCGCTTGTGCGGATGCTGGAAATGAGCAAGCCGACTAAATAGTAGAACATCAGGCCACATGGCTCAGAATTTTTGACGGGTATTTGATTTACCCGAAGGAACTGCGGGGCGAACCTGTGGAACTGGCTCCTGCTCTATATACATTTTATCCCATGGGTAAAGTATGAACCGGGGCGGGCGCTTACGATTTGGATAATACTCAATATATTGCTTGCTTGCATTTTTGTAGTTATACAGGCTGTTACGCATCATAACGATGCAGGCTTCACGGTTATTTATAATATGTTCCGATTGAGGGACTATCCAGTATGAGGTTCCGTTTGGATAAAGGCTGCTATAGTAATCATTTATAGACTCCATATACTCCTTTGGCCCTTGCCCTATAGTATTTTCGCAGGATTTTGAGGTGCTATATACGTTAGAAATGCTTTTGGTGAAATTTCCTATAACGGTATCTTCAGCGTAGCTGGCTGTTGGAAGAAATATAAGGATGACACTTAATCTAGTAATCTTCATGCTTTTCCATTATACAATCATGTTCCAGGTTTATATTCTAGGTTTGAAGCAGTTCCAGATACACCCTTATGGTTTGCTCGCACATTTTTTCTAGCGAAAATAGCTGGGCATTAGCTATTGAATCGCGCTCTACCTGCTGCTGCAAGTCTAATGGCATGGAAAGAACCTCGTTAATGGCTGTAGAAAGGGCATCAACATCATTAGGCTCTATAAGCAGTCCGGTTTCCTTATCAATTACAGTTTCCTGAGGGCCGCCATGGTTAGTGGTTATTACAGGCTTGCCCATTGCCTGTGCTTCCAGAACTACGCGCCCGAAAGCTTCAGGCTGCACAGATGTTGCCACTACCAGCTTAGAAAGCATATAAGCCTCGGTTATGTAATGCGTGTGTTTGGCAATGCGTACATGACCGGAAAGCCCAAGATCCACTATCAGTTTTTCTATTTCCTGGCGGTAGGCTTCGTGCCCCTTATCATCGCCCAGCAAAACTGCGAAGAAGTTTCGGTGCGGAAGCTGCGCTAAAGCTTTTATAAACACTTCCTGTCCCTTCCAGCGGGCGAACCTGCCAGGAAAAAGTATAAGCGGGAATTCTTCAGGAAGCCTCCATTCCTTTGACAGCTCTATCATATGCTGGGTGGAATGACGTTGTGGGCTGAACAAGCTTAGGTCAACCCCGCGATGAATTATGCGTAGCTTCTGCGGGTCTATCTCATAATTTTCAAGGATATGGTTGGCAATAAAATGCGAAATGGCGATAACCCTTTCGCCGCGTGTCATTATGCTGTTATATTCCCTTTTATATTTATTTTGCAGGCCATATGTGCCATGAAAAGTCGTTATGAAATGGCATCCGGTTTTTTGCGCTGCAAGCCATGAACTCCATGCGGGGGCGCGTGAACGGGCGTGAATTATGTCAACTTCATATTTTCGTATGACACGCGCAAGGCGCAGGGAATTTATCCAGATTGTAACGGGGTTCTTTGTGGCAAGTGGTAAGGTGATATGCTCGGCGCCTATTTTTTGAAGCTGGTTTACCATCGGCCCACCGCTGGAAGCGACCAGTGATTTTCCACCGGCCTGCACGATGGCACGCGCTATTTCTATCGTTCCGCGCTCAACACCCCCGCTGCGCAACTCTGGTAAAATCTGCAATATAACCGGTGGCTTGTAATTCATAACTTTGTTCATTAGAATTTTAATAACTGTTCAATCGCATACAATATTGGCATACAACATAGAAATAATAATTTATGCAACATTCTTTTCTTGAATCAGACAATAATAATCGCATTGCTTATATTTTAAACGATGGAAAAGCGCCATTCGTTATTTTCTTCGGCGGCTTCAAATCGGATATGACCGGCACCAAGGCAGTTGCCCTGGAAAAATATTGCAAAGAGCAGGGGCAGGGCTTCATACGTTTTGATTATAGTGGGCACGGGCAGTCATCCGGCCTGTTTAAGGAAGGAACAATTGGGACATGGAAAAACGATGCGCTGGCAATAATAGATAATCTGGGGGCAGATAAAAATATATTCGTTGGCTCCAGCATGGGGGCGTGGATAGCAATGCTCTGCGCCTTGGAAAGGCCAAAAAAAATACATGGGCTGGTTGGCGTGGCCAGTGCGCCGGATTTCACAGAAAAACTAATATGGGAAAAATTAAATGACGCGCAGAAGGCAGAGCTACATAAAAACGGTGTGTATTATGCTCCGTCATGTTATGGCGAAGAGCCATACCCGATAATGATGACGCTGATAAAATCGGCACGAAACCACCTGCTTCTGGATAAAGAGATAGAAATAGATGTTCCGGTGCGCCTGCTCCATGGAACGGATGATGAGGATGTCCCATGGCAGGTTTCAGCGCAGATTATGGAAAAAATAACCTCTAAAAATGCAATGCTTACCCTTATTAAGGGCGGCAACCACAGATTGTCCGAACCCAGCCAGCTAAATATGCTGTGTGAGGCTGTAAAAACCCTTTGCAAGACCTGAAAAAATCGTTAGAAATAGCGCATCAAAAACTTCTCAGGGAAATATCCTATGAAACCTTCTGCAAAGCCCCAAAATCCTTGTTTTTCCTCTGGCCCATGCGCAAAGCGTCCGGGATGGTCGCTGGATGCGTTGAAAGACGCTGCCCTTGGCCGTTCACACCGCGCAAAGCTTGGTAAAAACAAGCTTGCAGAAGTAATTGACCGCAGCAAGAAAATTCTTGGTATACCGGATAATTACCTGCTGGGTATTGTTCCTGCGTCCGACACCGGGGCTATCGAAATGGCGCTTTGGTCTTTGCTGGGGGCGCGTGGGGTTGATGTTTTAGCGTGGGAAAGCTTTGGCTCCGGTTGGGGCGCAGATTGCAAAAACCAGTTAAAACTCACCGACCTCAATATTTACAAAGCTGACTACGGTAAAATTGCCGATCTAAGCAAGGTAGACTGGAAGCGTGATGTGGTATTCACATGGAACGGGACAACATCAGGGGTGCGCGTGGCTGGTGGCGACTGGATTCCTGCGAACCGCGAAGGGCTTGCAATATGTGATGCGACTTCAGCGGTATTTGCCATGGATATGCCATGGGACAAGCTGGATGTGGTCACATGGTCGTGGCAAAAGGTATTGGGCGGTGAAGCGGCGCACGGAATGATTGCCCTGTCACCGCGTGCGGTAGAACGCCTGCAAAGCTATACTCCTTCATGGCCTCTGCCAAAAATCTTCCAGATGACCAAAGGTGGCAAGCTGATTGAAGGCATATTTAAAGGAGAAACCATCAATACCCCTTCCATGCTTTGCGTTGAAGACGCGTTGGATGGGCTTAAATGGAGCGAATCTGTTGGTGGTATTTCAGGGCTTATCAAACGTTCGGAAGCCAATCTTGCCGCAATTGCTGCGTGGGTTTCCAAATCCAACTGGGCGGCTTTCCTTGCTGAAGATACAAAAACCATTTCCTGCACTTCAATATGCCTGAAAATAACCGACCCGTGGTTTACCGGTTTAAGCGCTGAAGCGCAGGCGGAAGCTGCCAAAAAAATAGCTTCTACCCTGGAAAAAGAAGGTGTGGCTTATGACATCGGAGCATACCGCGATGCTCCTGCCGGGCTTCGTATCTGGGGCGGGGCTACTGTTGAAACTTCAGATATTGAAAAACTGCTGCCATGGCTCGACTGGGCATATGCGGAAGTGAAAAACAGTGAGGCGAAAGCTGCTTAATATTATGATGCAGTTAAATTATCAATTCATTGAAAAGATAAAATCCCTACCATTCGTTGATAGTGTTTATCTTTTTGGTTCGCGCGCCCGCGGTGATAATCGTCCACGTTCAGATATTGATTTGGCTATCAAGGTTTCTGAGGAGAATGCTTATAACTGGAATAGTATTATGGAAATAATCGAAAATGCTGATACTCTATTGGAAATTGATTGTGTGGATTTGAATAATGCTGATGAAAAACTAAAGGGTCGTATATTAACTCAGGGAAAGCTTCTTTATGAACGAAATCCACAGTGAGTTGTTAAGGGACAGTTTAGACAATATGGGAAAAGCCATATTGCGCCTTAAAGAAGGCTTATTAGAATCATCAGGAAAAGATAGCGGTTCATTGCTTATTGATGGCACAATTCAGCGATTTGAAATTTGTACTGACCAGATGTGGAAATTATTTTTGCGAGCCTTACGCGAAGAAAAATTTGATGTGGAGCCATCTCCTAAAAAGGTTATGCAAAAAGCATATTCTCTGGAGTGGATAGATAATGAGAAATTGTGGATAGACATGCTTAATGATCGAAATGCCACCTCCCATATTTATGACGAAAAACTAGCAAAGGAAATTCACGACAGAATAAAAATTTACCATGAACAAATGGAAGAAGCCCTTAACAAGCTAGTGCAAAAGTTTAAACTATAAACCAATTTTATCAACCCGTTTTCCCCAAGAAAAAGTAAGGAGAATTACAATGCCTAAAGTTCTGATTGCCGATAAATTATCCACCCAAGCCATTGATGTTTTTAAGCAGCGCGGCGTTGAAGCCGATGTTAAAACTGGTCTTGCGCCGGAGGAAATACTGAAAATAATAGGCGATTATGATGGGCTCGCGGTGCGTTCGGCAACCAAGGCGACTGCGGCCCTCATCAAGGCTGGCAAAAAACTTAAAGTAATTGGCCGGGCCGGGATCGGGGTGGATAATGTTGATATACCTGCTGCAACTGCAAATGGCGTGGTAGTAATGAATACCCCGTTTGGCAATTCCGTGACCACTGCGGAACATACCATTTCACTCATGATGTCGCTTGCGCGGCAGATTCCGCAGGCTAACGCATCTACCCATGCAGGTAAGTGGGAAAAGAATGGGTTTATGGGTGTGGAACTGGCAGGAAAAACCCTTGGTTTAATCGGTGCTGGAAATATCGGCTCAATAGTTGCTGACCGGGCGCAGGGGCTTAAAATGAAGGTGGTTGCTTATGATCCATTCCTTTCCAAGGAACGGGCAGAAGCTTTAAATATTGAAAAAGTTGAACTTGATGAACTTTTAAAACGCGCTGATTTCATCACCCTGCATACGCCGCTTACTGAAGGAACAAAAAATATACTCAACAAAGACTCGCTGGCTAAATGCAAAAAAGGCGTACGAATTATAAATTGCGCACGTGGTGGGCTGGTTAATGAGGCTGACATAAAAGCCGCTATCGAAAGCGGGCAGGTCGCTGGTGCTGCTTTTGACGTATTTGAAGAAGAGCCAGCAAAAACCAATATTTTATTCGGTATGCCGCAGGTTATCTGCACACCGCATCTGGGTGCATCAACCAATGAGGCACAGGAAAATGTAGCTGTCCAGGTTGCCGAGCAGATGTCAGATTACCTTACAACAGGCGCGGTTACTAATGCGCTTAATATTCCTTCCATGTCGGCGGAAGATGCCGCGAAACTAAAGCCTTATTTGCAGTTGGTTGACCAGCTTGGAAGTTTTGCCGGGCAACTAACTGAGCACGGATTGAAGCAGGTTAAAATCGACTATGAAGGCAAAGCTGGAAAATTAAACACCAAACCGCTTACCGCAGTTGCGCTTAAAGGCATACTCTCGCCGCTTATCGAGGGTGTTAACATGGTTAATGCCCCGGTAATTGCGGCTGAGCGAGGAATTGACGTAAGCTCTACCAGCCATGATAAAGTTGGTGATTACCAGACGCTGATACGTATTACCGTTGTTACTGAAAAACGTACACGCACAGTTTCAGGGACTTTATTCGCTGACAAACCACGTATTGTTGAGGTGAATGGCATAAAACTGGAGGCAGGTCTTGGCGCAAAAACACTGTATGTCAATAATGATGACAAACCTGGGTTCATAGGCAGCCTTGGAACGCTCCTTGGAAAACATGGCGTAAATATAGCATATTTCCACCTGGGCCGTAACCAGGCTGGCAGCGAGGCCATTGCTTTAGTTGAGGTTGACCAGGCCATATCGCCGGAATTGTTGTCAGAAATTGATAAACTTCCTAGTGTAAAGCAGGCTAAGCTTCTGGAATTTTAAGGTTAAACAATTATATAATTAATATAGCGCATCTGAGCAAATCAGGTGCGCTATTTTCTTTGTTAATTTATTAACAAATCATTAGCATTTATAATTTGTAGTTATTTCAAATAATAATTTTACGATTATTGCCCTGGGTTTCGCGTATATTAGGGGTTTATTAAGGCTTTCAGTGTAAAAATTATCTATTGAAAGTCATTTCACTAAATAATGCGCTATGAAAAAAAGAATACTGATTGTCGAAGATAACGACCTGAACCTGAAATTGTTCCGCGACCTGTTAAGCGCGCATGGCTACGAAACCTTGGAAACAAAGGACGGGCTTGAAGCTATAACGCTTACCCGCCAGGAACATCCTGATCTTATACTCATGGATATTCAGCTTCCTGAAATTTCCGGTCTTGATGTTACCCGTCGTTTAAAAGCTGATGAAAGCATTGCAAATATACCAATTATCGCAGTGACCGCTTTTGCAATGAAAGATGATGAAGAAAAGATACTCTCGGCTGGTTGTGAGGCATACATATCAAAGCCTATTTCCATTATGCCTTTTCTTAATACGATACGCAGGTTCCTCGGCGAAGAGGAAGTGTTATAGCGGTTTATGACAGCGCAAATTTTAGTAGTTGATGATGTTGCAGCTAACGTTAAGCTATTAGAAGCAAAGCTTATCAGTGATTATTATGAGGTTATTACTGCGTCTGATGGATTTGAGGCGCTGGATCAGGCAAAAGCCCATAAACCGGATTTGATATTGCTTGATGTCATGATGCCAGGGATGGACGGGTTTGAAACCTGCCAGCGCATTAAAGCTGACCCTGAGATTTCGCATATCCCTGTAGTTATGGTAACAGCTCTTTCGGAAAAAACCGACCGCCTTAAAGGCCTTGAAGCCGGGGCTGATGATTTTATCACCAAGCCAATAAACGACGCAGCAATGTTTGCCCGTGTAAAATCATTGATAAGAATAAAAACCCTGCTTGATGAATTGCGCCTGCGCGATACCACCGGAATGCAGATGGGGGTTGATACTAATGAAAATAACAGTTTTGTAGCAGATGTGGCCGGGGCCAGGGTTATGCTGGTTGACGATGACTCCGTGCAGTCGAAACAGATACTTTCAAAACTGAATGAAACATATGAAACATATCTGGTAGAAGACCCTGAAAAAGCGCTGCAGGTTGCCAAAGAGGGGGCTTTCGACATAATAATAATTAGCACATTCCTTTCGGATATGGATGGCTTGCGTCTTGCTTCGCATTTGAAAACGCAGGAGGAAACCCGCAACGTGCCGATACTGGTTTTCGTCGATGAGGATGAACATCATGTAATGCTCAAGGCGCTGGAAATGGGTATAAATGATTATCTTGCCGCGCCTGTCGATAAAAACGAAATGGCTGTTCGTGTCCGTACGCAGCTTCGCCGCAAACGTTATCAGGACGCACTTAAATCGCAATATCAGAAAAGCGTTTCCATGGCCCTGACCGATGCGCTTACCGGGCTTTACAACCGCCATTATTTAAATGCGCATTTAGGTAATATGGTAAAACAATCGCTTAAAAATGAGCGCAAATTTGCGCTTATGATTATGGATATGGACCATTTTAAAAATGTAAATGATACTTACGGGCATGACGCTGGCGATATGGTGTTAAAGCAACTTGCATCATTAATAACCAGCTCTGCGCGCGCAACTGACCTTGCGGCCCGTTTTGGAGGAGAAGAATTCGTAGTGCTGATGCCGGAAACAAATGAAGAAGCATCACTCTGGGCTGCTAACCGTATGCGTGAAATGGTGGAGCGCACCCCATTTCCTGTCGGTAATGGCAAGACCATAAATCTTACAATAAGTATTGGTATAGCAAATATTATACACACCGGGGATAGCGCGGAAAACCTTATTAAACGTGCTGACGAAGCACTATATGAAGCAAAGAATAGTGGCCGTAACCAGGTGAAGGCCGCTAAACCGCCGGTTCCTACCGGCTGGTAAGGCACCGTGCCATGTTGTCTGATTACGAGGCAAGAGGAGGTTCGGGTGCAATCACCTCGCAAACGCCATCATCACAGTGATAAATCAATCTGCCTGATTCCCTAACGTACTTTAGAGGGATTTTTGGGTTGTTGATGTCTTTGCCTCCGCTTTTATGCCATTTTTTTTCCCATCTTGAATAGTAAGGTTCTATATCTTGTGGCGTAAGTTTATATATCTCTTTAAGTTCAATTCCTTCATAGACCGCAAATACCCAATCAACTTTTCTGTATTTGGCTATTATTACAGGATTCATGTGATGGTGTGTAGAAAAGCTCCTAGTAAGTAGAGTGTTTACAGATTTTAGAGCATTTTCCATTTAATCGTGCGTGTTGTTATCCTTTGTCTCATGTACTAACAAAATCCGCATGCGGGATTTTGTAATTTACAAAAAGCAAATCCCACATGTGGATTTGCTGTGTACACTTCGCCTCGGATGCCTAACGCACAACTAAAGCGAAAACGCTCTAGAAAATATCTATCAAAGCATTTTGACGAGAGAACCGCCATCCCTAACAACAAAACAACCAAAAGTTTGGCTTGAAAGAATTGATCTTGCTCTGGCATTATAGGTTTTGAATGTCAGCAGAGCCTAACTGAAAACCCCGACTACCGGCGCATGGTCGGAAGCTTTATCCAGAGCTCGCAGTTCCTTTTTTACATAATAACCACTTATCCTGTCAGCGGCCTGTGGCGAAAGCAGGAGATGGTCGATACGCAAGCCATTATCCGATGCAAATGAATTAGCGCGGTAATCCCACCAGCTATAATCGCTTTCACCGTCAGGCTTTAAAACCCGGCATGCATCATAAACTCCAAGATTAAATACGCGGCGCAGGGCTTTTCGCGCCTCATCATGCGTAAGTACGCTTCCTTCCCATAATTTCGGGTCATGTACATCGCTATCATGCGGAGCAATATTGTAATCTCCGCCTATTATGAGCACTTCCTCATATGCCAGGATTTTTTTTATATGGTTATAAAACTTATCCAGGAAACGCAGCTTATATATGAATTTTTCCGATGAAGTTTCCTGCCCGTTTGGAACATAAACTGAGGCTACGCGTATCGCTCCTTTGGGCAGATTCACCACAGCTTCGATATAGCGCGACTGGCTGTCGGCTTCATTATCCATAAGGCCACGGCAAATATCATCAAGAGGAAATTTTGAAAGTATGGCAACGCCGTTATAGGATTTTTCGCCATGGATAGCGATGTTATAGCCCAGCTCTTCAATTTCCATATATGGGAATGAATCTTCAGTGCATTTAAGCTCCTGAAGCAATATTATGTCTGGCTTGTCATCTCTTAGCCAGCCCAGGAGATGCGAAAGCCGGGAGCGTATGGAATTTACATTCCAGCTCGCTACAGTAAGGCTCATAAAATAGGATTCGCAAAATCCCACATGTGGATTTTGCCGTTCATAAATTGACAGAAAAACTGTTGCCGCAACCGCATTTTGCAGTAGCGTTGGGATTCTTAATGGAAAAACCTGCCTGTGATAAATCCTCTGTATAATCAAGAATAGCACCTGATAGCAAGCCAAGAGAAATATCGTCAATTACAGCTTCTGCGCCGGATGCTGAAACTATTATGTCGGTTGCTTCCGGCTCTTTGTCGTCCAGAGTGAATTCATACTGGAAGCCTGAACAACCGCCACCTTTTACGCTTACGCGAAAGCGCAGGTCAGGATTTTTATCCTGCGCTTTAAGAAGGTTTATGCGTTCTGCCGCGCTTGGCGTCAGGGAAAATTGCCCGGTGTTCTGTGTTGTTTCCATGGTAATAATATGTGCTAAAAACCATCATGTTGCAAGATGATTGAAATAAATTAGTGGATTGCTCCTTGCCATATTGCACGAAATCTTTTATTTTCAAATACCTATGAGAAGATACGAAGACAACCTAGCAATATATGCCTGCAACCCGGAAGCTAGCCGAGGCAGGCTTTATCCTGAGGAAGAAAGCAATGCACGCTCGCCTTACCAGCGTGACCGCGACCGCATAATACATTCCACAGCCTTTCGCCGCCTGGAATATAAAACACAGGTATTCGTGAACCATGAAGGCGATCATTACCGCACAAGGCTTACCCATAGCCTGGAAGTTTCGCAGCTTGCGCGTTCAATGTGCCGTTCGCTGGGATTAAATGAAGACCTTGGCGAAGCGCTGGCATTGGCGCATGACCTTGGCCATACCCCATTTGGCCATGCAGGGGAGGATGCGTTGTCAGAGGTTATGGAGCCATATGGCGGGTTTGACCATAATGCGCATACCATAAAAATACTCACCAGACTTGAACACAGATATGCTGAGTTTGATGGGCTTAACCTTACCTGGGAAACACTTGAAGGCATTGCCAAGCATAACGGCCCACTTAAAAACCCGCCGCGTGAACTTTCTGAATATAATGACCGTCATGACCTGATACTTTCCAGCTATGCCAGCGGCGAAGCGCAGGTCGCATCGCTGGCTGACGACATAGCCTATAATAACCACGACATTGATGATGGAATGCGTGCCGGACTTATTACTTTTGAGCAGATTTATGAGGTAAGGCCGGTTGCAGAAATTTTCCATGAGGTGCGTAAAAAATACCCTGACATCAGCGCTCCGCGCCTGACACATGAAGCCATACGCCGCCTGATAAACCGGATGGTTACTGACCTTGTAAGGCAAACACGCAGCAATATAAAAGAATATAATATAAAGTCGGTTGATGATATACGAAGCCTTGGAAAGCCACTGGTGTTTTTTTCACCGCAGATGCAGGATATAAACCGGGAGCTACAGGCTTTTTTGATGAAAAACATGTACCGGCATTACAAAGTAAACCGTATGGCCAGCAAAGCCGGGCGTGTTATAAAAGACCTGTTCAATTTTTTCCTGGCAGAGCCCGAATGCCTGCCTGATGCGTGGCGGGTAATGGCTGATGGTCCGCAAAGCAAACTGACTGCAGTAGTAGTTGCCGATTTTATAGCGGGGATGACCGATCGTTTTGCGCTTGATGAATATAGGAGGGTTTTTGACGTACAGGCAAGGAGCTGGCTGGGACGGTGAAATTCATAAAAAAATACAAGCAGCGTGACAAAGATCGTGTAACTATCAGCCTGTTGCAGTATTATTATATAGCATTCTGGATGCCGGTTTTTTTGCCGCCATTTGTTTTTGTATACTCCCTGGCAAGGCCCCAATTTTCCACCTTATCACCACTTTTTTATGCTGTAGTATTTGGCACTTTGCAATATGTGCCATTTGCATTGTGGAATTTGTTTAAATTCAGGAATGCTTCGACACGTGACCTGTATGAATTCAGTTTTAAAGCCCCTATAGCTTTCGTGCCTTTTTATGCAACAGGATTCCTGCTTGCCCATATGTATTCAAGCATAAGTCTGCCCAGCATTGATAGCATATTGATTTTGCTGGTTTTTAGTCTGCTTTCTATTCCGGTTGGCTATTTTTATGTGGCGCTTGCGCATTTTATTGCGCGGTTTTTAGAAAAAATTGGTTTTATTGAGCAGGAATTCCTATAAGTTACCGTGCAATTTAATATAGGTAAGCTGAAATCAAATGAATATATACAAAAAAATTGAAAATGAAGTCAAAGCGGCAATTGCGCAGCTACAGGCAGAATCATTATTGCCGGAAGCTTCTTCCGATAAGGTGGAAGCAACACCAACCCGCGACCAATCGCATGGTGATGTAGCGACTAATGCAGCTATGGTGCTGGCAGCGCCAACTGGTAAAAACCCAAAAGAAATTGCTGCGTTGCTTGTTGCTAAATTAAAAGCGCATCCTGGCATAGAAAAAGTTGAGATAGCCGGGGCTGGGTTTGTTAACATGACGCTTTCCCCGGGTGTATGGCAGTCGGCTGTTCTTGATATAATTACCGAGGGCAGGGGATATGGCAATTCTAATATTGGTGATGGAAAACGTGTAAATGTTGAGTATGTTTCCGCTAACCCAACAGGACCTATGCATGTTGGGCATGGGCGTGGCGCAGTGTTTGGCGATGCGCTTTCAACCCTGTTGATAAAAGCCGGGTATGACGTTACCCGCGAGTATTATATTAACGATGCCGGAGCACAGGTTGATAAGCTTGCAGACTCTGTTTTCCTGCGTTATGGGGTTGTTTGCGGCAATGAATTTACAGGCATTCCCGAAGGAATGTATCCTGGCGAGTATCTTATACCTATAGCTGAGGCATTATATTCGATATATGGCAAAACGCTGCTTACAAAGAACCGTGCCGAATGGTTGCCTATAGTGCGTGATTACACGCTCGGCGCGGTAATGGAAATAATTAAGGAAGATCTAGCCCTAATTGGCATAACGCATGATGTATTCAGCTCAGAACGGGCTATAACAAATGCCGGGGAAGTTGAAGCCGCCATGCGCGCGCTTGATGATAAAGGCCTTATTTATGAAGGTGTACTTGAACCACCAAAGGGAAAAACACCGGATGACTGGGAGCCGCGCCCACAGACTTTATTCAAATCCACCCAGTTTGGCGATGATTGCGACCGTCCGGTAAAAAAATCCGATGGAAGCTGGACATATTTTGCTCCAGACATCGCATATCATTATGATAAATGTAAGCGCGGATTTGAATGGATAATAAATATATTCGGCGCTGACCATGGTGGCTATGTAAAGCGCATTAAAGCCGCTGTTGCCGCCCTTTCTGACAATAAAGTAAAGATTGACATTAAACTCTGCCAGCTTGTTAAATTCCTGAGGGATGGGGAGCCAGCCAAAATGTCAAAACGCGCAGGCACGTTTGTAACCGTCCGCGAAGTTGTTGAAGAGGTAGGGCGTGATGTTTTCCGTTTTATAATGCTTACCCGGAAAAATGATGCGCCGCTGGATTTTGATTTTGCAAAAGTAACCGAACAATCCAAAGATAATCCGGTTTTTTATGTGCAGTATGCACATGCGCGAGCAAGGTCAATCCGTCGCAATGCATCTATTGAGATGCCAACTGCGATGGCAATGGCAAAGACGGCAAATGCAGAATTGCTTTCGCTTCTTTCGCACCCGCAGGAGCTTGCGCTTATTCGCCTCATGTGTAACTGGCCGCGCATAGTGGAATCATCGGCTATTTCGCTTGAGCCACACCGCATAGCTTTTTACCTGCAGGATCTGGCAGCAGCTTTCCATGGTTTATGGAACCAGGGGAATGGCGATGCTGGCTTGCGTTTTATTTTAAAGGATGATGTGAATTTGACAGCAGCGCGGGTTGCGCTTGCCCATGCGCTATCATTTGTGATAGCTTCCGGGCTTATGGTCCTTGGAGTTGAACCAGTTGAGGAGATGCGATAATGAGCAGAGAAGAAGAGGAAGATTACGCTAATGCTGGCGGAATAACTAAATGGGTGCCTACCATAATGCTGGTGAGTGTAATCACAGGATTTCTTGTGCTGTCATATTTCGCATATAATTCCGGAAGGCAATCAGTTAAGGAGGATGACCTGCTGGTGGTTGAAGCGGAAAAAACACCGATGAAGGAAAAGCCTACTGATCCTGGCGGAATGAAATTCCCCAACCAGGATAAAACCATCTTTGAAACATTCTCCAAGAAACAGGCGCCACCACAGGTTGAGCGCGTCCTGCCGCCACCTGAAGAACCTATAACCCGCACTGAAGCCATTGAAGCTATTGTCGGCAAAAATGCGGATAAAATGTCTGCTGCTGATAGTGACAGGAGAGAAACTATAATACAGGAAGACACTACCGGGCCAACAGATGTTAGTGTGGCTGAGGTAGTTGGTGTTGATGACAAAAAAGAAGAGAAAAAACCGGAAATAAAAGCGGAAGAAAAGCCTGCCCCTGTAAAAACTCCTGAGAAACCAGTGGAAAAACAGTCATCCGCCAAAGCAGCCAGTGGCGTTAAAGTCCAGCTTGGTGCGTATGGCTCAGAATCGGAAGCGCAGGATGTGTGGGGTAAATTGCAAAAGAAATATTCACAGCTTGCTGATAAATCCCCTCTTATAGTCCGGGCGGATCTGAAGGCCAAGGGAATTTTCTATCGCCTGCGTGTTGGTGGTTTTTCCAGTAAGGATGCCGCCAAGTCATTCTGCAAAACTTTATCAGATAAAGGCCAGGCCTGCATTTTGGCGGCTGAATAATAAAGATGGGGTCATCTGTAGAACTGACGGCAGCAATTTTCGGAATGCAAGGCACAAGCCTTACAGCGCAGGAAATAGAGTTTTTCAAACGGGTTAAACCATATGGTTATATATTATTTGCTCGTAACTGCGATTCGCCGCAGCAGATAAAAAAACTGGTTGGTGAACTTAAGGAAGTTTCCGGGCGTGAGATACTACCAATCCTCATAGATCAGGAAGGGGGCAGGGTAGCTCGGCTTAAACCACCACACTTCCCTGTATTTCCGCCTGCAGGAGCTTTTGCCAACCTGGGAATGAAGGATATGGAAGCGGCAAAGAACGCCGTATACCATAATGCAAGGCTAATAGCGTATGAGCTGCATGAGCTTGGGATTACGGTAAATTGCGGCCCACTGGCTGATATACCTGTCGATGGAGCGCATGATATAATAGGCGACAGGGCATTTGGTAAAAAAGCCCATCAGGTTTGTGATTTAGCGGATGCGTTTGCCAGGGGACTTGCAGATGGCGGAGTGGTTTCGGTTCTTAAGCATATACCCGGGCATGGACGGGCATTTGCCGATAGCCATATGGAGCTTCCGGTAGTAGACACACCGCTTGAAACATTGCGCCAGACAGATTTTATCCCGTTTAAAGCATTGGCGCATCTTCCTATGGCAATGACTGCGCATGTATTATATACTTCTATAGACCCGAAAAATATGGCAACGGTTTCATCGTCTGCCATTAAAATAATCCGCGATGAAATAGGTTTTGGCGGCCTGCTTATGTCTGACGATTTATCAATGAAGGCGATGCAGGGTGATTTTACGCAACGTGCCAAGGATACCCTTTCTGCCGGATGCGATGTGGCTCTGCATTGCAACGGTGAAATGGGGGAGATGCTGGCAGTTGAAAAAGGGCTTAAGCCACTTACGGGAAAATCGCTTGAACGAGCGCAAAAAGCCATGGTTGGGGCAGGCAAGGTAAGGGAATTTGATATTGCTTTTTCCCGCAAAAATGTAAATGAACTGCTTAACAGCTAAAATTTTGTATGGAAATACTATATAATATTTCGGTGTGGGTAATACCTGTTATGCTGGCTATAATCCTGCATGAAATAGCGCATGGCCTGGCTGCCCTTTATTTCGGTGACAACACCGCCAAACAGGCAGGACGGCTTAGTTTAAACCCTATAAGGCATATCGACCGAACCGGCACTATTATAATACCGGCTATACTTGTTCTGGTTAAATCACCTGTTGTGTTTGGGTATGCCAAGCCAGTCCCGGTTGATTTTTCCAACTTGAAGCCGCTGCGGCTTGGGACAATATGTGTTGCGCTTGCCGGACCATTTACCAATTTTATACTTGCGATATGCGCCGGGATTTTACTCCATATTGATAATTTAATGCCGCAGGAGCAATATCCATGGCTGTTTGATAATATAACCAATATGTTGCTTATTAATTGCGTTCTTATGCTGTTTAATTTAATTCCCCTGCCGCCGCTGGATGGTGGAAGGGTAGTAGCAGCAATATTAACCAGAAACCCACAAATATGGTTCGCACGCTATGACAGGGCCGGGATGATGATATTATTTGCCATTTTATTCCTTCCGGGGTTTTTTGGCTATAATATCGTAAGCGCCAGCCTGCAAAGGCCTATATTATGGCTTATCGAGCTGATTTTATGGCTTACTGGCAATAATAATGCCATTGCTTAAGTGACAAGAGCTAAATTTCCGCTATTATGCAACTATAAAATTATACAGGGGGTCGATATGCTTAGTTTACCACATTTACTACTCATTCTGGTGATTGTGCTGCTTTTATTTGGGGCAGGGCGTATACCAAGGGTTATGGGGGATATAGGCAAAGGTATACGTGCCATGCGCGAAGGCCTTAAAGGCGACGAACAGACAAAAATTGAAGATAAAGATAAAAACCCGTAGGTTATGCTTGATTTTTCCTTCGCTGAGCTATTGCTGATAGTTATTGTGGCTGTGATATTCATTAAGCCAGGCGACCTGCCTGTGATAATCAGGGCGATTTCAAAGGCCATGAGCAGCATACGCAGCTTAAGCAATGAGGTTAAGCAGGCATTTGACGACGTAGCCCGTGAAACCGGATTGCATGATGCCAAACAGACTCTTGATGCAGAACTTCGCATGATACAGGGCGATGACGGGAAAATGTACGAATCCTACGATATTAAAAATATATTAGATAAGCCTGCGGCCAAAAATGACAAACAAGGAAGCTGAGTTGCATACACAGCCTCTGATTGAGCATATTTACGAGCTTAAAAGGAGAATCATCTATAGCCTGATCGCATTTTTTGCTGCAACCGGGGTATGCTATTATTTCGCGCCGCAGATTTATGCTTTCCTGGTGCAACCGCTGGCTGATTCATTTCCCGACATGGCCAACCGCCGCCTGATATATACAAGCCTTACCGAAGCATTCCTTACATATTTAAAACTTGCGGTTTTTGCCGGGGTTTTCCTTTCATTTCCGGTTATCGCAACCCAGTTTTACCTGTTCCTTGCCCCAGGGTTATACAAAAAAGAGCGCCAGGCTCTGATTCCATATCTCATAGCAGCTCCCAGCCTTTTTATCGCCGGGGCAGCCTTTGTTTATTATATGATCTTCCCGGCGGCATGGAAATTTTTTCTTGGATTTGAGTCAAATGGTTTACATGGTGGCCTGCCCATACAGCTTGAGGCAAAGGTAAGTGATTACCTGAATCTTGTAATGCATCTTATGCTGGCTTTCGGGCTTTCGTTCCAACTCCCGGTAGTGCTTGTTCTTCTGGTGCGTTCAGGAATGGTGCAGCTTGCAACTTTAAAGCGTGGCCGGCGTTATGCCATAGTCCTTATAGTCACTGTTGCCGCTTTTATAACCCCACCTGATATTTTCAGCCAGATTGCGCTTTCCGTTCCGCTTTATATGCTCTATGAAATATCAATTTTATTATGCCGGAATGTTAAGCAGGAACCAGAAGAAACAGAATTATAGACCAGGCCCCGCAGCAAGTGCGGGGTGGTAAAGGAGAAGAATATGCACGATATAAAATATATAAGAAACAATCCCCAGGAATTTGACGCAGGCCTTGCACGCCGTGGCCTTGCTCCGCTTTCCGCTGAAATTTTAAGGCTGGATGAGGAAAAGAGGGCTGTGCAGACAGAATTGCAGGAACTGCTTTCCAAGCGTAACAGCTTTGCTAAAAAAATAGGCGAAGCAAAACGCAGCGGTGCTGACACTACGCAGATAATGGAAGAATCCAGGCTGGTTAATGATAAAATAGCCGGGTTGGAAAGCGCGCTTTCAGGCCGGGGGAAATTAGAGGAGATGCTTGAAACCATCCCAAACCTTCCGGCTGCCGATGTGCCAGACGGCGCGGACGAGCATGGTAACAAACAAGTACGGATAGTTGGCGAGAAGCCAAAAATGGATTTTGCTCCAAAGCTGCATGACGAACTTGGAGTTGCCTTGAAACTAATGGATTTTGACGCAGCAGCGAAATTATCAGGTGCAAGGTTCGTTGTTCTAAAAGGTGCGCTTGCAAAAATGGAGCGTGCCCTTGCCAGTTTTATGCTCGATATTCACACCAACGCCAATAATCCAAATTTAGGTGGTTATACGGAGCATGTGCCGCCGTTTCTGGTGCGTGATAACGCTGTTTATGGAACAGGGCAGCTACCTAAATTCTCTGAAGATCTGTTCAAAACAGAAAATGGCTTCTGGCTGATACCAACTGCTGAAGTTCCGCTTACCAATCTGGTAGCCGATTCAATTATTGACGCTGATAGCCTGCCTATACGCATGACCGCATACACTCCTTGTTTCCGTTCAGAAGCCGGGGCTGCTGGCAAGGATACTCGCGGAATGATACGCCAGCACCAGTTCTCTAAGGTGGAGCTGGTTAGCATTACCTCTGCCGATAAGTCTGAAGAAGAGCATGAGCGCATGACAGGTTGTGCCGAAGAAATATTAAAACGCCTCGGGCTGCATTACCGGGTTATGCTGCTTTGCACAGGGGATATGGGGTTTGGTTCACAAAAAACCTATGACCTGGAAGTATGGATGCCTGGACAGAATGCTTTTCGTGAAATATCAAGCTGTTCCAATTGCGGTGCATTCCAGGCACGCAGGATGAAAGCGCGCAGCAAGGCAAAAGGCGCTAAGGAAACCGAATTTGTGCATACGCTGAACGGCTCCGGGCTTGCTATTGGCCGCACTATGGTTGCAATCCTTGAAAATTACCAGCAGGCTGACGGAAGCATATTAGTTCCGGAAGCCCTCAGGCCTTATATGGGTGGATTGAAAGTGATTAGTGGTTAGTGGATGGCGAATAGTGGGGAAAGAAAACAAGACTATGCCTAAACACAAATCACTAACTACTAGCCGTCAGAAAACGCCCCGTATCTTAGTGACTAACGACGATGGGATAAACGCGGAAGGCCTTAAAATACTCGAAGAAATTGCGCTTGCCATTTCCGATGATGTGTGGGTGGTGGCTCCTGAAACCGAGCAAAGCGGCGTTGCCCATTCACTGACCCTGCATTTGCCTGTGCGGGTACGTAAAATTTCGGCAAAGCGCTTTGCTGTTGGTGGCACACCAACTGATTGTGTGCTGCTTGCGGTCAAAGAGATAATTCCGGTAAAGCAAAAGAATGTTTCCCTGATATTATCAGGCGTCAATCATGGCTCCAATGTTGGCGATGATGTCACCTATTCAGGAACTATCGCCGCTGCCATGGAGGGTACGATACTACATGTTCCTTCTATTGCGCTCAGCATGTCTAATGGTGATTCAAATGGGATTAACTGGAAAACCGCGCAGAAACACGCTCCTGATCTAATTAAGAATCTACTCAAAGTAGGCTGGGAAGATAACGTGCTAATCAATATGAATTTTCCTAATTGTCCACCAGGAAAGCTAAAAGGCGTGCAGGTTTGCCAGCAGGGAAAAAGGATTATGAATATAAACCTTAGCGAACGTACTGATCCTAAAGGGCGCCCATATTTCTGGCTTGGTGGGGAGCGCGATAATACGCCGGAAAAACCTGATGTTGATATTGATTATTTACAAAAAGGATTCATCACCATCACCCCCATCTGCATGGATCTTACAGACTATAAATCACTTGAAAAAATACGCTCTATTTTTAATTAAAAATTAAGTTTTTTTTGCTACGCATGTGAGTGTGAACCATATAGTAAAATCGCGAACAGTTTATCATTCCTCGCCGACCTTGCCGGTGGCTGAGGATGAGGCTTCGCAACGTATAAGATTATTGATGAAGCTACGCAGCAGCGGCATACGCGATGCTGCAGTGCTCTCGGCTATGGAGTCGATTCCAAGGGAATTATTTGTCGAGGATGTTTTTCGTGAACATGCTTATGACGATACCGCGCTGCCAATAGCCCTGGGACAGACTATCAGCCAGCCTACTATAGTTGCTATGATGACTGTGGCATTAGAGGTTAAACCAAGAATGAGGGTTCTGGAAATTGGCACAGGATCAGGATACCAGGCGGCAGTGCTGGCCAAACTGGCAAGAAGGGTATATAGTGTGGAGCGCCATAAGAACCTGCTGGCTATTGCTGAGCAGCGTTTTTTGCAATTACGGCTTACTAATATCGTCACTAAGCGCGGTGATGGCGCCAAAGGTTGGAAAGAGGCGGCACCGTTTGAGCGAATCATAGTGACAGCGGCAGCTAAGGAAATTCCTGCGGCTCTGGTTGAACAACTGGCAGCAGGCGGGATTATGGTTATTCCGGTTGGCGAAAATGTAGCGAACCAGAAGCTTATGCGCCTTACTAAAGGCGAAGATGGGAAAACATTTATAGAATCCTTGATGGATGTGCGTTTTGTGCCGCTGGTCGAGGAAAGATAGGATAAGTTTATGTTAAAAAATTATTATACGGCCAGCATTCTTTTAGCCTTTGTAATTTGTGGCTGTACCCAGCAATCTTCTGCGCCGGTTGATTATAAAGGCGCGCAAAGCTATACGCGCGGCAGCCAGTCTTATAATTCTTCACGTTCTTCCTCCTATAACAGCTATAATGGGGGAACAAACCCGGCCTATACTGCGCCTGTCCCCCAGGAAACAGTACAGGATGCCTCTGTAGGCTCCATCGGAGTAAGCGATTTATCAGCGCCGGATAAAAATTCAGCACCTGCCGCGCTTGTCACTTCGCCAAACCAGGATTCATATAGCGATTCACAAATAATTACCGAACGCCCGCCAGCTCCTAAGCCACAAGGCAGAAGCTCAAAGCCAGCAGTAAAAACCACGGTGAATCCATGGACCAACAAGCCGCGCAGCTCGAATGATACTAAGCAAACTCGTAAGCATGAGGTTAAGCTTGCCAAGGCCAGTATCCCGCAAAAAGATACAACTGATTTAAAATGGCCGGTTGCCGGGCGGAAGGTTATTTCCAATTTTGGCTCCAAAGGCAGGGGTAAGGCCAATGATGGCATTAATATAGCTGGTGCAGAAGGCGACCCGGTATGGGCAGCAGCCGATGGGCAGGTTGTTTATGCCAGCAACCGGCTTAAAGGGTTTGGCAATATGGTGTTCATAAAGCATCCCGGTGGGAAAACCACGAGTTATGCGCATTTAAGCCGGACCAAAGTTGCTTTAAATGAAAAGGTAAAGCGCGGTGATGTTATAGGTTATATAGGCAAAACCGGAAATGTAAAAACCCCTCAGCTCTTTTTCTCCCTGCATAAGGGCAAGGAAGCCGTCAATCCTCAAAAATATATGAGCAGCGAAATAGCTGGGCTTTGAGGGCATGGCATTGCATTTGGCTTTTATAATTCCGAGTAAAATGATGAATCATTGCTCAAATGCCGTCATTGCGAGGGCGTAAGCCTGCGGCAATCCATTTGCTGGATGTGTCGTCATCTTGCGAATTGCAATAGCAATTGCGCAGGATCTCAGGATATTTTTTCAGCTTGTCATGCCGCCGTATGGCGGTATCCGGTATTAAGCCTAAGGCCCAGACCCCGCAACTGGTGCTGGGTCTGGGCTGTATGCTATATTCCTCTTCCGGCAATTTCCGACTGTGGATTAGCGTTTTTATAATCAACCATAATTCTAGCAACCAGATTTTTTGCATCTGGGTTATTAAGTAATGAATGCTTTATAATAGTAGCTGCACCTGGATTTTTCTGACCAGTCAACTCCCGGTCAACGTACCAATGTATAGCCCTTACTTCTTGTTCATTTGGTTGATACGCTGCCATAAACTCTCCTATGCATCTGTTGTTGTTAAGTAAGCAGAAGTGTAACAACTTATAGTAATTTTAACAGTGACAGTTTTATTACAAGATTAATGCATTGTTTTACATATATTATTTACAAAAGCCTTTTGCCCATTTTTCCGGCGAGGTCCTGTATGAACTGCCATGCCACCCGGCCACTGCGCGCCCCGCGGGTTATCTGCCATTCAAGGGCCTTTTTCTTTAAATCATCAGGCGCTATGTCCAGCTTGTAGCGTTTTACATAGCCCTCAACTATATTGAGATAGGTATCCTGCGAGCAGGAATAAAAGCCGATCCAAAGGCCGAAGCGGTCTGAGAGAGATACTTTTTCTTCCATAGGTTCGCCGCCATGAATTGCCGCATTGCTTTCATTTTCAATCATTTCCCGCGCCATCAAATGGCGGCGGTTGGATGTTGCGTAAAACAATATATGCGACGGGCGGCCTTCAATCCCACCATCAAGTATGGATTTAAGGGATTTATAACTGCTGTCATTACTATCGAATGACAAATCATCGCAAAAAATTATAAAGCGGCGGATAACCCAGCCACGCAAGGTTTGGATAAGCTGCGGCAGGGTTGCTATATCTTCGCGGTGTATTTCAACCAGCACCAAAGACCTTGGGTTAAGTTGGTTTACATGTGAGTAAACAGACTTAACCAGGGAGCTTTTGCCCATGCCCCTGGCGCCCCAGAGCAATACATTATTTGCTGGCAGGGATTTTGCAAACTGCATGGTATTGGCAAGCAATGCATCCCTTGCTTCGTCTATACCCTGAAGCAGGTTAATATCCATTGCGTCCGGATATTCAACCGGTATCAGGCTTCTTTCCTCCGCGTTCCACACATAAGCATCGGCGTTTTTAATATCGGCGGGTGGTTTCGCCTTTGGCAGCATTTCTTCCAGCGCGGTTGCTATACGCTGTAAAACCCTGATTGCGTCCTGCGTTGTCATATTCGTGCTAAACCAATGTTGAAAGCTGCTGGTCGGTCAAATTGCCGGGAACCATTAGTATCGGTGTTAACAAAGTGCTGTTAAGCTGGCCTGCAAGCCATGCGGAAAGCTTGCTTATCCCAGCATGTTGTTGCTGGGTTACGCCTAGAACCAATATTATTATATTAGGGTCGTTCATAGCTGTTTCTATGATTTTTTCCCCTGGCGAACCTTCAAGAAGCAGCAATGTAGGAGTAATTCCGAAATTTTCCTGGGCTTCTGCGCTTAATGATGCAAGCAGGGCTTCTCCTTCATTCAGGCGTTCGATGCGCATTCGGTCCGCTATTGAACCCAGGGTCTGAAAATCAACTGGCGGCGCCACATGCAATAAGGTTATATGGCCAGAGCGAGCCTTTACTTTCATGCAGGCAAGACGCAGGGCTACCCTGCATTCCTTACGTCCGTCAACGCAAACAAGGTAGCGACGGTTACTTGATGCCGGAATAACAATTTCCTTATTTTCCTGTTCTTCCATAATTCCTCCCTGAGCGTTTTATCTTTAAGTTCTAACCTCAAATAGTCGCCCACTCAACCATCCTGCGGATAATGCCAGTATAATTGCCGATATGCCGTATAATACAGGAGAATTATGGGCATAATTATAAATAAATGCATCCAATCCGCTTTTTACAACATTTATAGGCATTGATTGCATTCCTACCACTTCTCCATCGCTTATAAGATATATTTCAGCGGTATAATCACCAGGTGGTATACTATCAGAAAATTCTATAACCGTTTTAAAGAGTGTTTCGCTCATAAACCCTATATTTTCAGGGTTTGTTGCATAAAGCTTGTTCACATGCTGGTGATCTAGGAAAGCGGTCTGGAATTCACTGAATTTATCAGTTTCCATTTCGGATGACGCGTTGGTAAACAGGTTTTCCTCACCAATGCCAAGCCTTTTGAAAAGAGCTGATTTATTTATTTCGGATAAAGGCTTGCTGCTTGCTACTGCATAGTAATCCGGAACATCATAAAATTTCATGCGGTCATGGTTTATCCATATACCTGCGAATTTTTCTTTTTTACGTATCATGTAGTTTTTTTTAGGGCCACGCACCACAACCACTATATCCCCGCTATCATTACGCACACCGAATAAAAACATGCGAGTGCCGTTGAACCCGGCATCCATCGCTATGCTATAGTTGGAGAGATCCGCAACTAACGGTGCTGCATTTGCATGTGGCGCAAGCAATAAAAAAACAAGCATCAATAAGCTGAAAAATTTAGTCATTTATAATGCTCACGCTATAAATGTCATCAGGCGGGGTAAATAATGCGAATGCCAGTTTTATGGCAACAGCCAGAACAATTACCGCAAGCAGGGCGCGCAGCCAGTCAGCGGGTAGTTTATCGCCAACCCTTATTCCTATCTGCACGCCAAAAACTGAGCCGGTAATAAGCAGGAGGGCGAGCAGGAGATCGACAGTCTGTGTAGTTATAGATTGCAGCAGGGTTACATTTGCGGTGATAAAAATAATCTGCAGCAGCGATGTGCCAATAACAATGTTGGTTGGCATACCAAGCAGGTATATCATGGCCGGGACAAGGAAAAACCCTCCGCCAACCCCCATGAGCGACACCATTATACCTACAAAGAATCCTATTACTACCGGCATTATGATGCTTATATTAAGCTTTGAGCGCGGGAACTCTCTACGAAGTGGCAGCCTTTGCGCCAACGGCTGTTTAGGGTTGGCGACTATTTTTTTAGGCAGTTTCATAACCGAGCGTATGCTTTCTGCCGCCATCATAGCGCCTATGGTTCCAAGAAAAGTTACGTATGCAACTGATATTATCAGGTCTATATGCCCAAGCTGCTTTAACCAGCGGAACATCATAACCCCAAGAGTTGAGCCAACCATGCCTCCCGCCAGCAAATATCCACCCATTTTCAGGTCAACATTTTTCCTGCGCCAATGGGCTATTACGCCCGAAAGAGAGGAAGCGATTATCTGGTTGGCAACGGTAGACACCGAAATACTTGGCGGAACACCTATAAAAATAAGCAGCGGTGTCATAAGGAATCCACCGCCGACACCAAATAATCCTGACAGGACACCGGTAAGCCCCCCAAGACCAAGTATCAGGAAAATATTTACCGATATTTCGGCAATAGGCAGGTAGATATTCATTATTTATTTTACCTGCTGATAAAATTTCCCATATAGCTGCGCATATTCGATTCCAGCTTATCATTTAGCATTTTCATCATATCCTGGACCATCTGTAAATAGGCTGATTTGCGGTAGTTCACGCTTGCATTTTCCGGTATGGTAATGCTCCTGGTTATAACTACTGAGGTATCAGCAAGCGACATAGGCTGGTCGCCATATATCCGCATTTCCACTTCCAGGCGGCCATCATATCTTTTATCCTGATCATTGGTGAACAGGCCAGTAAGGCCTTTCGTTTTTGGCAGGTCTGTTGATTTTACTGCAGCGTCTTTAATTGTAACCTGCAGTATTTTGTCATGGCCGGTTGCATGCAAACGATCTTTTACCCAGAGAGCCATGGCATCAGCCGGTGAATATGGCATTAAATGCTCCACATTAGGAGCAGCAAAAGGTGATTTATATTCCTCTATCAAATCTATTCTTGCAACATCAACATTAATTGGGGCGTATTGGCTGAAGTTGATTGGCTGCTGGTTTATAGGAGGAGTAGGGGAAGAGCAGGCCGCAACTGCAAAAAATATTAAAGTTATAAAGAAGGCTTTTTCCCTGGCAAATATTTTATACATTTTTCTCTCCATCATTTAAAATTCTATTTCTGGGTAAGAATAGAAGGGTATTCAGTGCGCCCACCACGGATTTCTTCGGCAAAATAAAGGGGGCGATTTTTGCTTTCACGAAGTATACGGCTTATATATTCCGAGATAACGGCAAGAAAAGCAAACAGCAGGCAGAACAGCATATTTATAAGTACTACCAGCGATGTCCAGCCATTGGCAATTGCTGTTGTGTTGCCCATTATTATCTTATAACCGATAACATAAGCGGTAAGTAATAAAGCAAACGCGGAAACAGCAAGGCTCATAAGCGATATATAACGTAGCGGCTTATCGGAAAATGATATTATCGCGTCAAGCGCAGCCTGTATCAGGCGCGGGTAATTATACTTTGTATAACCGGCAAAACGCGGCTCGCGCTCGTACAATACCGTTGCATTGCGGAACCCGACATAGGCATATATCATTTTCATGTAGCGCACATTATCTTTAACGCTTGTAACCGCATCCACTACCTTGCGGCGCATGACACGGTAATCACCAACCGTATCTGGTATGCTAAGCCCGGTCATATGCGTTGCAATCCTGTAAAATAATTTGGATGTCGATTTTTTTATCCAGGTTTCTTTACGGCGCATGGTGTGTTGCGCAGACACTATATCAAAACCATCATCAAGTTTTTTTACCAGTGAAGGTATAAGTGATGGCGGATCCTGCAAATCAGAATCCAGCATTACTACAACTTCGCCGTTGGAATGCTCAAGACCCGCTGTTACCGCAGCCTCTTTGCCGAAATTACGGGAAAAACGGATGAGGCGGATATTAGAGTTTTTACGCTGGTATTCCGCAATTCTTTCAACTGTCGAATCTTTAGAGCCATCATCTACCAGCAATAATTCATAGTTATGGAAATTCTCTTCCAATACCTCAACGGTACGAGTTATGAATTCGCCTATGGCTTCTTCTTCATTATAACATGGCGCTACAACCGAAAGCATTGTGTCTTTGTGAATTGTCATCTTTTTATCCGATTATTTGAGTATTACTGGTTGTACTGGGGCTGAAATCTGCTGTGTTGGCGCCTTTTTTTCCGGCGTATCCTTTATAGCCGGTTCCATAGGTTGTTGCGCATGCTGGTCAGATGGCGCGTTTAATATTACAGGCGGTTTTTTAAACAATGAATATTGCACTTCATCGCCAGCGTTTATTGACAGTCCAGCACAAGCGCCACCCTTTAGAAACAGGAATGCAAGCACAGGTGAGCTTGGATATATATCTTCTTCAAGCTCTGAAAGCAGGATATTTGGTACTATCTGTATTATTTTTCCCTGTTTATCTATGAATAATATGTCAACAGGCGCATATTGGTTGGAGCGTATTATAGGCTTTATATCCGGCTTTCCAAATGCCATCATGATACCTGATTTTTCCGAATAGCTGCTTAAGTTAAACCATCCGTTTTGCCTGTAAAGGGACATGGCATCACGCACTTCAACATCAATTACTATTCCAGTATCCACTACAGGAGCTGGTTCCGGCTCCGGTTCTTTTACCGGTTGTATATTATCCTTGTCAGGAAGAGGGGTTGGTTTAGGCACAGGCCTTTGCAGCGATTTCCGCACTATAAGTATATTGGTTCGCGTATAATCTATCGGGCTATTACTATCACCATATAATATGCCGCTTTTATTATTAGCTTTTTTTGCAGCAAAAGAATCTGTGCTGAATATTAAGCCAAGAACGGTAGTAAGAATTATAATAAAAACATATTTCATTGTTTAAATGCCTTATAAATAATTTCGCTGCCCACTAAAATATTCTTCTTTTTGGCCAGTCCGCCTTGTATTTCCATTACCGCTTTTACTGACATGCCTCCCGCATCTATATTATCAAGCGACTCTGGTTTTGCATCATGCTCTATATAAACAACCTTTCCCTTGCTGTCGATAAACAGCATATCTAGTGGAATCAATGTGTTTTTCATCCACATATTAATGATTTGCTGGTTGTCAAATACAAATAACATTGCTTTATTTTCGCTAATTTCCTTGCGGAACATAAGACCATGCTCCTGCTGCCTAGGCTCTAATGCAAGCTCTGTATCAAAAGGCAGGTTGCCTTGTGCGGTGCGAATAACAACCTTCTCAACGCTAAACCTGACATCTTCATCTGCAATAATGGAAGAGGCATAAAACCCTAAGAAAACCGCCATTATTGCCAAATAAATATATTTTTTTCTCATGGTTTTTACAGGTTTGTTACAGTTTTATGAAATTTGACTTAATAGTGTGGATATTATGCTGAAAATTAGATATAATACAAGAATAAGAGTATATAAAGGGATTAAATTATGAGCCGTAATTTTATCGGGCAGCGCTCAGCAGGCAGTTCTAATATCACGCTTAGAGTTATCCGCAATACCCTTAGAAAAGGCGGCAGGATAAATGAAGACACGTTCCGTAAAATAGTCCGTGGCAAGCTGGACGAGGCTCGTGCCAACATGGGCAAAAAGGGATATAACGCTTCTATGTTCGGCTCGATAGGCGGGAATAAAAGGCGTTCTAAAAAAGCTGAAGAAACGATCGAGAAGGTGAACAGGCTGCGCGAGGAAAGGGCTGTTAAAAAGGCCAATAAGGAAGTTGTAATTGTTCCAAGGCGCTTCATAAACGGCAAGATAGACGAGAAGGGCCGAATCAAGGATATAACCGGAAACGTGGTTGCGAAAGTTAACCTGAAAAACGGGGCGATGACGGATATAAATGGTCAGTATTTCGGTGTTTACATTTCTAAAAACCAGGGTGTTGTTAATAAGATTGAAGCTCAAATTGACAAAGTAAGCCCTTACTATATCGGTCAGCGTACCGCGTTACTTAAAGCAAAAGAACTAAAAGAAAAATTACTGGAATCTGTTTCACTTGACGTATGGAGCCGTACCCCGGTTGACGCCTGGGGAAGGCCAAAAGATACGGACGTCTGGGGCAGGCCAAAAACTGACATCTGGGGCAGGACGCAAAGCGATATGTGGGGCAACCAGCAGCTTGATATGTGGGGCAACCAGCTCTAAGCCTTGCGCGCAACCGCAAATGCTGAAAAAGCCTGCTGCGTTGGCATTATTTCCACACGGTTTATATTTACATGCGCTGGCCTGCTTATAGTCCATAATATAGTTTCAGCTATGTCATTTGCGGTCAGGGGTTGCATCCCGGAATATACGCCTGCTGCCTTGCTTTTATCGCCTGAGAAACGGACAATTGAAAATTCGGTTTCGGCCATGCCTGGCTCGATATTCGTTACCCTGATATTTTTGCCTATAAGATCTGCGCGTAAGTTAAGCGAGAATTGAGTTACAAAAGCTTTTGTGGCACCGTAAACGTTGCCGCCGGGATATGGGTATGTCCCTGCAATCGAACTTAAGTTGATTATATGACCGTTATCGCGCTCTATCATGCCAGGCAGCAGGGCATGAGTGCAATTTATAACCCCCGTGATATTGGTTTGCACCATGCGCTCTAAATCAGTTTCTTCCTGTCTGTCAAATGGCGACAGGCCAAGCGCCAGGCCAGCATTATTCACCAGTATATCAACTTTCGAAAATTCCTCAGGAAGCCCGGCAATAGCCTTTTTTACTGCGGCATTGTCCCCAACATCGAGCCTTATCCCAAAAACACTGTCAGGAATTTCACTTTTCAATTCGTCCAGGCGTTCCTGTCTTCTGCCACAGGCGATTATTTTTGCACCGTTATGGGCAAATAATTTTACGCAGGCCAGGCCAAAACCAGCGGTTGCGCCTGTAATGAATATGGTTTTATGTTTGAGCATTGGATTAGCTACGGAATACCAGTTACTAGTTGCGAGTAAATATAATATAAACTAAAAAACTGGCAACTAGTAACTAGTAACCAGTAGCTAAATTATGCATCGCTTTGCTAATCCTGCCCAGTTTATCCGTCTTGCCGATAAATGCCTGCCGTGGCTTGCAGGAATTACCTGCTTTGCAATATGCGTGGGCCTGCTTGAAGCATTATTTGTTTCTCCGCCGGATTATCAGCAGGGTGACAGCGTGCGAATTATGTATGTGCATGTTCCCGCTGCCATGCTTTCAATGGCTATTTACAGCGCGATGGCCGCTGCATCAGCAAGCTTCCTGGTATGGCGGCATCCACTTGCTGATATTGCAGCGCAGGCAAGCGCACCAATCGGGGCCGGATTTACATTAATAACCCTTATAACAGGCTCGCTATGGGGAAAGCCGATGTGGGGAACATGGTGGGTATGGGATGCAAGGCTTACCTCAGAGCTTATATTATTTTTCATGTATATAGGGTACATAGCACTCGCCGATAGCTATGCTTTCCAGGAGCGCGGAAAGAAAATATGCGCGGTCATGGCGCTTGTCGGGTTTGTCAATATTCCGATCATTCATTTTTCCGTTGAATGGTGGAATACGCTGCACCAGCCAGCAAGCATAATACGCAGCGGCGGAATCGCTATTGACAATGCAATGCAGATACCGCTTTTTTCAATGCTTGCGGCCTTTGCCCTGATTTATATCACCCTTCTTATTCTGCGCGTTAAAACTATGGTTTTACAGCAAAAACTCCGCCGCCTGCAATTTAACGTGAAATCAACGTGAAATCATAGGGTAACTAAGTCACGCAGAAGTTGAGAAAAACACTAGACAAATCTATAATCAGTGACTAGTAATTCCACTTTCCAATATTTAGCATAAATCTGGAGTTGTTATGACCTTCGTTGTTACCGATGCCTGTATAAAATGCAAGTATACCGATTGCGTGGAAGTGTGCCCGGTAGATTGCTTCTATGAGGGCGAAAACATGCTGGTAATAAACCCTGACGAGTGCATTGATTGTGGTGTATGCGAACCTGAATGCCCGGCAGAAGCAATCCTCCCTGAATCAGATGAACTTCTTAAGTGGGTGGAAATGAATAGGGAGTATGCTGCCAAGTGGCCAAACCTTACATCTAAGAAAACTCCACCAGCAGATGCCGATAGTTTTAAAGGCGTAGCCGGTAAATTTGAGCAGTTTTTCAGCCCCAACCCTCCCAAGGGTGGAAAATAACTGTATTTATTCTATAATTTAGCGTTTATGGAAAATTTATAATAAATTGTTTCTTTTCCCTTAATTTCATGATATATTAATACACGTTATTTTGGCTCCGAATCATTTTATAGCGGTTTAGATGCTTTAAATATACTATATATAGTCAAACCATGCAGCTACCTGCATTAACATTGCGTTAGGAACATCTATGCCACAGAAAAACCTAAAAAAGAAAATTGTTAATACCAAACCAAAAACAACGCAAGCCACTAAAATTCAAGCCAAGCAGGCAGCAACCAAAAAAACGGTAAAAGGCGCTTCAAAGAGCACTTCCGTTAAGCACACCAGCAAAGTGATAGCTGCTGTTGCTTCATCCAAAAAGCCTGCTGCTAAGGTAGCCCCGGCAAAAGTTTCAATGCCAGCAAAGCCAACAATTGCTGCAACCCCTGTTGCCAGGCAGGCAGATAAAAAACCTGCCGCCAAGGTAGCTTCCCTGAAAATGCTATATAAGGTTGGGAATTATGTTGTGTACCCAACACATGGTGTGGGCAAGATAATGGCGGAAGAAACCCAGATGATTGGCGATATTGAATTGCGGATGCTGGTTATTTCCTTCGAAAAGGACAAAATGACCCTGCGTGTACCGCTTTCGCGGGCTTCTGCAGCAGGTCTTCGCCCGGTAAGCTCGGCTGAGCAGATGAAGCGGGTATTCGTCACACTTAAGAGCCGCGCACGCACCAGCCGTGGGATGTGGAGCCGCCGTGCCCAGGAATATGAAACCAAGATAAATTCCGGCAATATTCATTTCATTGCTGAGGTTGTTCGTGATCTTCACCAGAATGTTGATCAATCAGAGCGCTCTTACAGCGAACGCATGATCTATGAATCAGCTCTTGCCCGCCTGGTTGGCGAACTTGCTGCCTGCGAAGGCACTGATTATAAAACAGCAACTGATAAGCTTATGAAGCTTCTGCGCGCTAAAGTAGCTGCGGCAGCGGCGGAAGCTTTGAAAGAAGCTGCGTAATTATATAACTTCAAGGTGGACGATTTATTCGTTTGCCTTGAAGTTTTTTTGTATTCAAAGTATTTCAATAATTGGCTAGGCAGCCGAGGCGAGTAGCACGGAGTGTACGCTTGGTACATGAGTACTACGAGTCCGAAGTATAACAACGCCAATTATTGAAAGACAAAGAATAATGACATTCAACACATTCGGACATCTATTTCGTTTTACAACATGGGGAGAAAGCCACGGTGAGGCCATAGGCTGCGTGGTGGATGGGGTGCCATCCCTTATCGACCTGTGCGAAGCTGACATACAGGTGTGGCTGGACAAGCGTAAACCAGCCCAATCGCGTTATACTACCCAGCGCAAGGAAAGCGATACGGTAAAAATCTTATCCGGTGTATTCGATGGCAAAACTACTGGTGCGCCTATATCGCTTATAATACATAATGAAGACCAGAAATCGAAAGATTATGCTGATATAAAAGATAAGTTCCGCCCCGGCCATGCCGACTATACCTATATGCAGAAATACGGTATCCGTGACTATCGCGGTGGCGGGCGCTCATCGGCACGTGAAACCGCGATGCGAGTTGCTGCTGGTGCTATTGCGCGCAAGATACTTGGCGATTCGATCACTATTAGCGGTTCTATGGTGCAAATGGGAAATGATAAGATAGACAGCAGCCTGGCAGATATAAAAGAAACCGGGAACAACCCGTTCTGGTGCGCTGATGCCAAGGCCGCAGCACGTTGGGCAGAAAAGCTTGATGAAATCCGCAAGAACGGCTCATCAATCGGCGCAGTTATCGAAGTTGTTGCCAAAGGGGTTCCCGCCGGATTTGGTGCGCCAATCTATAAAAAGCTCGATGCCGATATAGCAACCGCGATAATGAGCATTAACGCAGTAAAAGGCGTAGAAATAGGTGATGGATTCGCTAGCGCTGGCTTAAGCGGCGAGGAAAATGGCGATACAATGCGCGCTGGCAAAAACGGTACAATTTTTGAATCAAACCATGCTGGCGGAATCCTGGGTGGAATTTCGACTGGCCAACCCATAGTTGTACGCTTTGCGGTAAAGCCTACCAGTTCAATTTTAAATGAAGTAAATACCGTGGATATAAACGGCAATAACACCACCATTCAAACCAAAGGCCGCCATGACCCATGCGTTGGTATTCGAGCTGTTCCGGTGGGCGAGGCAATGCTTGCCTGCGTGCTCGCCGACCATTATTTAATGGCTAAACCGTATGTGAAGTAGCCGGTTGCTGCTGCGGCGCTTTTCCACCATTATATGCAAGATGGGTAGTCTGCTCTTTTTGCATTTCGATGCCGCTATTAGATAAATCCTTTTTTAGCTCCGCTACTTTTGCAAGCTCACCTTTAGGCATGTCACTAATCATTTTTTCAGGGGCAACCCTTGTAGCTGAAGCTTCAACCACCTGTGCTGTTGCACCGTTTTGAATACTAGCATCAGCTTTAACATGCTGTTTTTCTTCCTGAGTTAGTCCTTTAATAAAATTGAGTACAGCTTCTATAAAAGCTATTAGCGGCTGCTTTTCCTGTGTGTCTTTACCAGACATTTCAGTTACTTTTGTTTTATCTGGCAAAGTCCTGACTTGTGCGCTTGCGGCTGCCGCACTACCATTGTTATCATTTGGTATTGCTGCCGGAATAATATTACCCACATCCTTAGGAGCATTATTATTAGTTTTAAGCCCCAATGTTTGTGGATTAGGCTTTATACCTTCAAATTTTGCTTCTAAAGTTTCAATAGCCATAAAACATCCTTTTTGTATTTATACCAGCCAGTTTAGCAGCTTATTTTTAATAATAATATGAAGATTGTGTGACATCACATTATTTTGGTGAAAAAGCAGCTATGCTCCCCGGTGTGGCAGGCTGGGCCAACCTGCTCAATTATAACAAGTATTGTGTCACCATCACAATCAATCAGGAACTCTTTAAGAGTTTGGGTATGGCCGGAGGTTTCGCCCTTGCGCCATATTGCACTCCTGGAGCGCGACCAGTAATGCACCTGGCCAGTTGCCAGAGTTTTTTCAATAGCCTCGACATTCATCCAGGCCATCATAAGAACTTCACCGGTCTGGAAGTCCTGCGCAATAGCTGGAACCAGCCCGTTCTCAGTGAATTTTACCTGTTTCAGTATTTCTGTAATGTCGTGTTCCATCTATGCAATATATGCTATAAATCAATTTCCATCAATACCGGAACATGGTCGGAAGGTGATTGCCAGTCGCGGGCATCTTTGAGGATGGAAAAACTCCTGAGGGCAGGGGTTAGCGCAGGTGTTACCCAGATATGGTCTAGCCTGCGCCCACGGTCGGATTTACGCCAGTCGCGGTTACGGTAACTCCACCAGCTATATAGCTTTTGTCCGCTATCAACATAGTGACGCGCTACATCACACCAGCCGTAAGAGTCCTTAAGCGCATCCAGCCGGGTAATTTCAGGCTCCGTATGACTAACCACATTCATAAGCTGTTTGTGCGACCATACGTCATGCTCCTGCGGGGCAATATTAAAATCACCAAGTATAATCGCCTGCCGTTTTTCTTTTTTAAGCGTATGCGACCAGTCAGTCATATGCTCTACAAAACGCAGCTTGAAATCATAGGCCGGGTTAAGAGCCGGGTCAGGAATATCGCCACCGGCAGGAACATAAAAATTATGCAGGCTGACCCCGCCAGGTAGCTCAACCGAAATATGGCGCTTGTCATCGGATTTTGCTATCGACATGCAGGCTTGATTATCCAGCTTATATTTTGATAATATCGCCACGCCGTTATAGCTTTTCTGGCCAGAAAAAACTATGTACGGAAAACCCAGGGCTTTCAAATCCTCACACGGGAACACGTCATCTGATGCTTTGGTTTCCTGAAGGCAGATTATATCAGGATTGACCTGTTCAACCAGAATCTTCAGTAGTGATATGCGGATGCGTACTGAATTTATATTCCAGCTTAAAATTTTAAGCAGCATTATATGCTATCTTCTGATTTAGGTGGCTTTGCAACTATTGTTTTTTGCTGCTGACCTTCTTGCTGTTTTAGCTGTTCTTCTTTGGCCTTTTGCTCTTTTTCCCGTTGCTCGCGCTGCTCTGCCGACGGCGGCTCATAATCACTTACGCGGTTGCTTACAAAGCGCGGCGTGGCAATGCAGCCAGACAGTTGTATAATTATAGACGATAAAAACAAATAGCGTATAAACATTACATAATCCTTTTATCAGGCTGCGAGTTAGAGTAATCGGCTGTAAGTAATGAATGTATTTCCATTGCATTTTCTGTTGCACGCAATTTTTTACAAAGGTTCTTATCGCGCAGCAATTTAGAAATTGTTGCCAGGGCTTTCAAATGCTCAGTATCAGCGGATGTTGGGCTTAAGAGAAGAAAAACCAGATCAACTTTTTTCCCATCCGCTGCGCCAAATTCAATTGCCTTTTCAAGCCTTGCGAAAAAAATATATATAGTTTGCAGGGAGTCAAAACGCCCATGCGGTATGCATACGCCATTGCCCATCCCTGTGCAGCTTAAATGCTCGCGCTCGGAAAGAACCGAGAATATCTCTTTTTCCGACAGTTTACATATCGGGGCCGCATGGGATGACATTATCCTGAATACTTGTTTTTTATCACGCGCCCTCAAAGATGGTATAATGGCTTCAACAGGTAAATACTGGGCAATATTCATATAACTAATTAAAGTTATGCTGCTTTCCCGGAAGGATCAACCCATGAAATATTGCCATCTACTCGCCTGTAAACAACATTGAGGCGTCCATGCGCGGAGTTAAAAAACATCACAGCCGGAAGATCCTCAAGATCCATTTTCATAACCGCTTCACTTACCGTCATCCTTACAATGTCAGTTGGTTTTTCAGCAATTATTATTCCCGTCTGCTTGTCGTCTTCCTGTTCACCAGATTCCGGGGAAATTATATATTTTGTTCCATTATTGGCGCTTGCCATAGCCTGCTGTTCATGGGTATTTTTATGATGGTTGGTGATTTTGCGCTTATAACGGCGGAGTTGCTTGCTTATTTTTTCCAATGCTTCATCAAACGCCGCATAAACATCCTCGGAAGCGCCGCGACCGCGCACAACAAGCCCGGAATGGGTCCCCATATTACCAGTAATATCGACACGGAATAAATGCGCTTCACGGGATATTACAACGCTGACACTGGTCACGCGGTCTATATATTTTTTTACATGTTCTTCAATTTGGTTTTCAATATGTCCTTGCAATGTTGCGCCAACATCCACGCCTTTACCGGATACAGAAATTTGCATATAGATTCTCTTTTTATGGATAAATAATATTGTAGAATATACTATAAGGCTAATTATAGCACAAAATGCCGCAATGCAATAGAATTAAGAATATATTTATCGTAAAAAAGGCATAAAAAGCCTAAATTACCAAGCGTCACAGCGGGATTAATATAAGCTACATACTTGTCTGGACTTTAGGTATTCTTACGCCAAGGGCTTTGGAAAGCCTGTCCAGTTCTCCGTAATATGCGACACGGCGCAGGCAGCGCGGCATCACGCCAGTCCATTTAAAAATACCGTCTGTTGATAACGCAACACCAACATTATTTCCTTCTTTGGAACAGTTGAAAAGTTCGTTCATGGTTATCATATCGCCTTCCATACCGGCGATTTCGGAAATGAAGGAAATACGGCGGCTACCATTGCCCTGACGGCTTACCTGGATGATAAGGTGGATAGCTGATGCAACCTGTGTCCGTACCGAGCGCAGCGATGCATTCACGTTGGCCATACTAACGATATTATCAAGGCGCATAAGCGCATCGCGGGGGTGGTTGGCGTGGATGGTGGCCAACGAACCTTCATGGCCGGTATTCATCGCCTGTAACATGTCGAAAGCTTCTGCGCCGCGCACCTCGCCAAGGATGATACGATCAGGGCGCATACGCAGGGCGTTTTTAACCAGGTCGCGGATAGTCACTTCTTCTTTTGGGTTTTCACCAAGTATCGCAGGTTGTGATTCAAGGCGAACCACATGCGCTTTTTGTAATTGCAATTCTGCCGCATCCTCGATTGTAACCACACGTTCCCATTCATTGATATGATTAGAAATAGCGTTGAGCAATGTGGTTTTACCCGAACCAGTACCGCCGGAAATCAAAATATTCATACGGCAGATAGCAGCAAGTTTCAAAAACTCGCACATTGCTTCCGACATACAGCCCTGATTCACCATATCATTCAGCGAGCGTTTTTTCGGGGCGAATTTACGTATTGAGATGGTAGTACCATCAACGGCAAGGGGCGGGGCTATTATATTAACACGGCTGCCATCAGCAAGGCGCGCATCAACCATTGGCCGCGATTCCTCAAGCGTCCTGCCTACAAGCTTTACAATGTAATGTGCAAGCTCAAGAACTTCTTTTTCGCTCTCAAAAACCACGTCGGTTTTTTTAAGCACACCTTCGCGCTCTATATATATATCGTTGTAACCATTGATAAGAATATCGTTTATCGTATGGTCGGCGAGGAGAGGGGCAATAACCCCGAACTTACTGTAATCGCGCAATGCAGGCGGCGTCTCAATTATCATAATCTTCCAATATTTAGTTATTTTACTTCACATTGCCGACTATAATACAGATATATTAATTTTTTATTTAGTTTATGCAGGGTTCTATAAAGAAAACCCGGGAATACTTTATTAACAACGGATTAACATTATCTGCATTTATTACCATCTCCTAGTTTTATTGGAAAGTTATCACCATTTGTCAGCATACCCATTATTTCCTTTCTCGCTGCTCTTACCTCTTGCTCCCCAGAAGGACCTAACACATGCTGTTTAAATCTATATGACTGGTGTTCTTCAACACGTTTTAGCATAGTTATCAATTGAGATGGTTTAAGCTCAGGAAACTTATTAGCATCTATTTTGAAGCTGTGATTATTAGTAGTGCTTTGCGGCAATTCAACAATTGGATTAATATATCCCTCCGATAATGAATCATGTTTAAAAAAACTTTTAATATTTTCAACTATAGCTTCAGGTTTCTTACTATTTTCTACAGCAAACTCTATAACAGGTTTTTCACCATTACTACCTTCAAAAAAAATTAATCTGCCTGATATAGAGGCTTTAAAACCGCTGGATAGAACAGATATTACTTTGCTAATGTTATCAATAGACTCTCTAGTTTTTTCAAGTTTTCTTATTTGCTGTATATCAGCACTGGATTGTTTGCTTGAAATTATAATTTTATTACGCCCTTCTTCATTAATCCCTGCTCTTTGTGCATAATGCTTGGGTTCTATTGATAGGGAGCCTTCAGGGATTTTAATTTCTAATCGAGAGGTTTTTGGAGAACCCATATTTTTATTAAACTCAGACATAACATTACCCTTCAGTAATTAATCTTAATTATCCTTTTATACAGCATATTAAAGAATATAATTATTACAATTATGTGAAATTGCAATAATTTGACCGCAGTCAATGTTTTTTGGTGTAAAATAGCTATATTACGGCCCGTAACCACATTACGGGGTCTTTTATGAAAGCAGAAAAACATCATAACGAGGCGAAGTCATCCCCAAAGGCGGCGCCTTTTTATAAGCATAATATTAATTCTGCAGAATATCCTCATTTAAAGCTGGTCAGGGCATCGGCAATGGCAATTAAGAAACTGCCGGTTTCTGTCGAGCATATAATAGGCGAGGACGTTGAACATTTCAGAAACCTTGAAGATTTCCTGTCTTATGATGGTGACGATGATGAAATGATAGAGCTTTTAACCCACTAAGGAGGCAGATAACCTGTGACTATGTAATCTTGCAGTTTTTATATTCACCGCCCGGCGTTATCCCCTCGCCGGGCGTTTTTTTATTTGATATAGGATTTAGCAGCTTTTGGCTTGCTTCAGGCGCAAATAATGATATTAATATGCGGTATACTGATCCATATGAAATCGACCATTCATATATACGTTCAACGAATCAATAATAAACTCTGGAAAGAACAACTATGGCAAGCCAGTCATCAAGCAAATACGTAATATCGGCGCTTATAATTATTATTGCAGGCTTCGTTGCCTATACCGTGCTTAATGCTCCTGACAAAAGGAACGCGGCTGAGAGGCTTGGAGATGCAGTAAAGGAATTACCAAACGGTGTTGATAAGGCTGCAGACCAGTTGAAAGACCGTTCTACAGCAGAAAAACTTGGTGATGCTGTAGATAATATCGGCGCAAAAGTAAGAAAAGTCACCAACGGCGAATAAACCAGGCAAATAAATTATTAGAAATTGACAGGTAATTTAGATGCGCCGGGCAAAAATCCGGCGCATTTTTATTATAACCAGCAACGATACTTATAACTTCCTTATTTTGCTGGGTTCTAGGCCGCATCGTATCTTTGCATGGCATATGACATTAATTAATTACAATCTATTGACTAAAGATGCTATTTTAACCAACTATGAAGGAGTATGTTTATGTTTACCGCTACTAAAGAAGATACAGTTGCTAATTTAAAATCAGCCAGTCGGGATTTAGGCTGCGACCTGAATAAAGCAGCGAATCAGGCAGGGCGCAAGATGCGTAGCCTGTATAACAGCGCTGCCGATGAAATCGGCCATGTAAGCGATACTGTAACCAGCGAAATACGCAGCAACCCAGTACGTTCAAGCGCATTTGCCCTGGGAGCAGGAATACTTATCGGGATGCTTATACGCCGCTAAATAATCAATAACCGTGGATAAAATATCGCTTTTATCCACGGTTATTTTTTTATCAAGAATGATGCTACGAATAAGAAATATAATCTATGAAAAAATTACTTTTATTATTAAATATTGGGCAAGGAGTATATACTTGCTGTGCGTTGACGTATACCATTCCTATCTCCTCGGCACATATTTAAAGGGCTGTTCGTCCAAACCAGAAATCACCAGAACATCATATTTAAAAACTGGCAAATGGGTAAGACCATTCTGCCCATAGGCTATAATCGCTTCTTTCATTAATTGCTTTAATTCCTGCTCCTGCCCGCGCAATTCAGGCGGGATATTAAGGTGTTTAATCGACCAGTATACTCTGTTTATCCCTTCATGGTTTTTTCCTCCAGATATCGGAGATCTAAATGTAACCATGTATCCTTTCCAACGGAATTCACAGCGATAATCAGGACTTTCATTGCGCCCACCCCCCCCTCTATTCACTAATATAGCATCGCGCTCTTCATCTACAGCGCAGCGTCCTGAACCTAGAAATTCTCCTATACGAAACTCTTCGTATTCTGCTTCAGTTAGATTTCTTACTACAAATGCCATGTTTTTATTATTCCTTAAAATTACCTTAATAATCAGTTGATAATAGATAAAACATCTAAGTCGTCAATAAATAGTTAACCATTTAACTTAATTACCTTATGTATCTGTAATAGCACAAAAAATCTACATCACCTCAACATCAGGAGCACTATTTAGGGCATCCCAAACCTGCTATGCATTAATGTATGTCATGCCTATCTCTCCGGCACATATTTAAAGGACTGCTCTTCCAAACCAGAAATCACCAGAATATCATATTTGAATTCAGGAATGTGATTAAGACCATTCTCCCCAGCAGATGGATGCTGTATCGACTGCTGTCTGGTGTTGCCATTATATTAGGCCTGACAATAATTATTGCGATATTAATAAGCGCTGTCCTTATAGCCGCACTGTTTGTATTCTATCATAGCGCATTGGTATATGGCCTGGACCCTCAGGCTTCAATCATACTTACATTCCTGCTGGCCTTGATATTTATTTTATCCTTAATAATATGCATAAACATGTGCCTAAAAAAATTCCGCAGGTTTTCAAAATCAACTGGAAAATCTTCACCCATTGCTTCAATGTTTGATTCATTTATCGCTGGTTTCATGGAGAAATAGATTTTAAAAACTAAAGAAAAAAGAAGGGGGCTTTAAGCCCCCTTCAATATTGTAGTTTGTTTGGTTTATAGCGGCGGATTTGTCCTGCGCCCTGTTATCACACTGTAAATCAGGGTAGCAACGAATAATATGACAAAAATACCAGCCAGGAACTTTGCGATACCGGCAAAATCAGCAGCAAGGCCACCAAAACCGAGCAGTGCAGCAAGCACCGCAAGGAAGAAAAATGTTATGATATAATTTAGCATAAGACCTCCTGTTTAAGTTAGGTTATTTCCAGACGAAGTGAATAATTGCAGGCTTGTTTCCCGATACATTGATCTTCTGTTTTTTTACCTGGTCCTTACTTGAGCCCTGAACCAGATAACGGCCTTTTGGCAGGCTTGCATAGAATAGTGGACCGCCATTGACATCGAGCAATTCATTGCCATTTTCATCGCTGATTAATATGTTGCGCGTCCCATCGAAATGCCCAGTGCTATCAGAATTCATGATCTGCAGGTTGTAATCGCTACGCTCAGACTCCATAGCTTTGGTTTCTTCAACGCCAATCCCGCCTGTAATATAAGAAATATCACCCAGGATATGCACATCAGGGAGGTAATTTCCAGCCTGCACTAATGGGGAATAAAGCATTGTGGACAATGCAATGGATAGCACAGCAAATTTATTTTTAAACAAAACCATAAAAACCTCCATTATTTCCAAGCTGGTTTACCTAAGTTAATATCACTAGACTTTGTTAAGCCTCCGGCTGCGGCGCCAACTGCTCCGCCAATTACTGCCCCGCTTACCGGATCGCCACCTATGGCGCCAGCCACAGCCCCTGCACCAGCGCCAATTCCGGCACCGCTTAGTGCGCGCTCACCAGGCTGCTGGCCACATGCGACAAGCATTGATACTGATGCTATTGCCACTAATGTGCTTTTAAGTTCTAACATATAGATTCTCCTAAAATTATTATTCTTAAAATCATTACTTTATTGCCCATGTTCCAAGGCAACATATTTAACTATTTTAATTTAAACAATGGGTTGTAAAATTGCCGCAGGAGAGTACGCGGCAAGATATAAAGGAAGTATAAGGCCTTAAGTTACCCGGCCTGCACAGCAAGCATCGAAATAGATCCTCCATCAACACCTTCAACCGGGAATTGGATTTTTTTATCTCCCTGTGCGGCTCCCAATACGTAAAGCAACGGCAGGTAATGCTCAGGTGTTGGGATTGACAGCATGGCGTCCTTTCCCATTTGTTCATAATTTATCAGGGAATCATGCTCACCTGCCAGCAGCATCTTCCTCGCTGCCTGCTCAAATCTGGCTGCCCATTCATAAGGCTCAGCCATATATTTTCCCCATGAGTAGGCATGCAGGTTATGCACCAGGTTTCCGCTTCCTATAATCAGTATTTTCTCATCTCTTAACGGCGCAAGTTTCTGCCCTAATTCATAATGAAATAATGGGGGCTCCGATTTATTGATGCTAAGCTGGACCACTGGAACATCAGCATCAGGATAAACATGTGTCAAAACAGACCATGTGCCATGATCCAGTCCCCAGCTATCATCAGGCTTTACTGCAAAAGGCTTCAGAAGTTCCTGTACACGGCTGGCAAGGGCAGGGGAGCCGGGAGCGCCGTATTGAACCTGGTATAGTTCTGGCGGGAAGCCGCCAAAATCATGAATGGTACGCGGGGCAGGTGATGAGGTAACATTGGTTTCAGCGATATACCAATGCGCGGAGATGGCAAGTATGGCAACCGGCTTTGGCACATCATACCCAATTTTTTGCCAGCTTTTCGTGTATACATTGCTACTCAAGGCATTCATTGGGTTGCCATGGCCGAAAAAAATAACAGGCATCCTGCCGGTCATTGACGCGCCTGCTTCTAAGCTGCCCTGGCCGCAGTATTAGCGGTATGTTGCGCTACCCATGCACTAAAGCCATCAACAAATTTCTGCAGGAATTTCTGTGTGTTTTCGTTGGCGATATTGCCATCGCTGTCAATAAGCGAATCGGTGAAATGCAGGTATAGCTCCGGCTGCCCCATTAGAACCGTATCCAGATGACTAAGGGTGGATTTTAGTATGGCCTGTGAGCAGGCCGTCCCTATAGCACCAAGGGATGCCCCACAAACAGCCACTGGTTTTTTAGCAAATGAATTATTGCCATAAGGGCGGCTACACCAATCTATTGCATTTTTCAGCGGCCCGGGTACAGAACGGTTATATTCAGGCGTAACCACTAAAACGGCATCTGCCTCCGAAATACCATTCTTCATAATTGTAACCGCTTCAGGAAAATTAGCTTCCATATCCTGATTAAAGAGAGGCAGGTCGATTGACAGGAATTTTGTTTCAAATTTATCCTGACCTAGCTTTGCAATAGCCTTGCCAAGCTTAAGATTTATTGAATCCCTGCGCAGGCTACCTACTATAATTGCTACTTTAAATTTTGCCATATATTAACTCCTGTCCTAGCCTGTAATTTTATAGGGAAGCTAGCATCTTATATACAAATCATCAATTAGAAGTTTTTGATATTTTTGTATTAAAAAAATTCTCTACATTTGCAGTTTCCTCCTTTATTGCCGCCAGCCTTTCCAGCTTTTTATGCTCAACATCTTCAAAATGCGTTTCAGCACGTTTGCAAAGATGGTGCAGCTTCATTGCCCCTAGCATTTTCCATTTAATCGTGCGCGTTGTTATCCTTCGCCTCATGTACTAACAAAATCCGCATGCGGGATTTTGTAATTTATAAAAAGCAAATCCCACATGTGGATTTGCTGTGTACACTTCGCCTCGGATTCCTAGCGCACAATTAAAGCGAAAACGCTCTAGGTTGTTTCTTTTGTTAGCGCAAGATTCTGCGCAATTGCTATGCGATTCGCAGGTTTAGTGGTTAGCAGTGTATGTAGTGCGAGATGACAAGAATGTACCGTTTAGTGATGGTCGGGGAGATAGGATTCGAACCTACGACCCTCTGGTCCCAAACCAGATGCGCTACCAGACTGCGCTACTCCCCGACATAGACGCTACCAACTGGTCTGGTAGCGCATATTAAAAAAAACCCTTCACTAACGTTCAGGTGGCAGACTGCGCTACTCCCCGACATAGACGCTACCAACTGGTCTGGTAGCGCATATTAAAAAAATCCTTCACTAACGTTCAGGTGGCAGACTGCGCTACTCCCCGACATAGATGATTAGATTATTAGATGACAAGGTGATTAAAAAGTACTAAATATCTTAGCTATCTAATCATCAAATAATCTAATCATCTAAAATCCGAGTCACCTTCTTAACCTCCAACTTCAAACTGTCAACTAGAAAATTATGTATAAAGGCATATATACCGCATTAATTACACCATTTACCGCTTCCGGCGCCGTAGACGAGAAAGCTTTTCAGGAATTTGTCGAATGGCAGATAGGGGAGGGCGTGCATGGTCTTGTACCATGCGGGACCACCGGGGAATCCCCAACTTTAACCCATGAGGAGCATAACCGGGTTATAAAGCTCTGTGTTGAAGCTGCGGCAGGCAGGGTTCCGGTAATGGCAGGCACCGGCTCTAATTCCACGGAAGAGGCAATAATGACTACGCGTTATGCCAGGGAAGCAGGGGCTGACTGCGCTCTTATAGTTACTCCTTATTACAACAAACCTACCCAGGAAGGCCTATACCAGCATTTTAAAGCCATCAATGACGCGGTGGATATACCAATTATTTTATACAATGTTCCTGGCCGCAGCATTGTTGACCTGAAAGATGATACGATAGCCCGTCTTGCTGAATTACCTAACATTGTCGGGCTTAAAGATGCAACAGGCGACCTGGCACGCCCATATACACTGCGCAATAAGCTAAAAAGTGAATTCCAGCTCTTATCCGGAGAGGATATGACGGCAGTTGCCTTCAATGCTTCCGGTGGGCAGGGATGTATTTCCGTCGCCTCTAACATAATGCCAAAAGCATGCGCGCAAATTCAGGAAGCATGCCTGAAAAAAGATTATGTCAGTGCGCTGACTTTGCAGGACAGATTGGTTGCGTTAAACTCTATTTTATTTTGTGAAACGAGTCCTGGTCCTGTCAAATATGCAGCATCATTAATGGGCAAATGTTTACCCAACCTGCGCCTGCCCTTGGTTGATGTTTCTGATAGCGCGAAAAAAGAAATTAAAAATATATTAAGCAATTTAGACTTGCTATAAAACATTTTTTCATCTTTATTAGCAATCCGATTGGAATGATTCCATGTCTGTAAAAAATAATACTGCTGGTAAAACTAACAGTGCAAAAAAAACTGGTAGCAGCAGTGTTGCACTAAACCGCAAGGCACGCTTTGAATATTCTGTAGAGGAAGAATTCGAAGCAGGCATAATGCTAACGGGAACTGAGGTTAAGTCGCTGCGTGCGAACAAGGTTCAGATAACCGATGCATATGCGGGAGAAAAGGAAGGCGAAATATGGCTGTTTAACGCCTATATCGCTGAGTATACTGGTGGGAATCGTTTTAACCACGAAACCCACCGCCCACGCAAGTTGCTGCTGCATAAAAAACAGATACGCAAATTGCTTGGAAGACTGAAAGTTAAAGGAGTGACGCTGGTGCCTATGTCGCTCTACTTTAATAGCCGCGGTCTGGCAAAAGTAAAACTGGCACTGGCAATGGGTAAAAAACAGTATGAAAAACGTGACACTATAAAACAGCGTGACTGGCAGCGTGACAAGGCCAGAATCATGCGAAACAAAAACGGGTAAATGGGTAAAAAATTATGTTGGAAGCAATTACAGATTTCTGGAAGCCGGTAAAGAAAACAGCACAGGCAGCTAAACTCAAGCTGACTGACATGCAGATCGGCAGCATTGTAACTTTTGGTTATGTTCCTCAGGCAGCGTTAAGCGGCAAAAAACTCACAGTAAGCTCTATAAACAGCTATCAGTTCGGCCAGGATGTACTTACTTCCTTTGTTTTAAATAATGAAAAAGACGGCATGATCTCGGTGATAATTGCGGAAGCGCAGGGCGAGCAATATCTTGCTATTTCCCGCCGCATCTCTGAAAGCGAGCGTTCCCGGCTATTTGATGAGGATTCCATAAAAGAAGTAACTTCTAACAACGAAGTTTCAACATTCAAATGCAAAGATAACATACCGGAGCTTAAGGGCTGGCTGGTTTCCAATTACAAACGTGAAATCCAGGGCATGCGCGGCTTCCTGCATAAGGCTGATTTTCGCAATGGAAATACTGGCTCGCATTCAGGTGCTGAATTCAGCTATACTTTGCTTGGCAGCAACAGTAACGAACATGCCATCGAGATAGAATCCTACAAAGACGGGCATATGGATATTTATGCAACAATTTACCGCCGTACCAGCGATATAACCGATGTAACCAATAATGATGACAAAACACAAAAGTCAGATGTTAAGCTGGTAAGCAAAAATGAGGAGTTGCCCGTTAAGGCTCCTGAACCAGCTAAATCTGCACAGCAGCCGGTAATTAATATACCTGATACCACTGAAAAACCAGTAGAGGCCGCAAAACCAGAGAAAAATACGCCAAAGCTTGATAATGGTTCGGAAATCACTCTAAAATCAGATAAGCCGGAACCGCCCAAGCTAGCATCTTCCGCTTCAGAACCTGTAAAGCTTGAATCCGTTGCGCTGCCGCAGATGGTAGCAACACCGCTTGCGCCGGAGCTTGAAAAACCAAAAGCTGAAGAAATAAAGCAGGAGCCTGAAGCTGTAAAAGTTGAGCCGGTCAAGGCTGAACCTGCCAAAGAAGAAATTTCCAGGAAGGAAGAAGTTAAAGCACAAGAGCCTGAAACTAAAAAACCTACAATAACTGAGCCAGAACCAATTAAAAACAATGAGGAGAAAAAAATCATGAGTACGGCCACAACAATGGGAAATGATATAAAGCCAGCGGGAACTAATGGCACGGCCCCTGCCGACCCGTCTGCAAAGAATTTCGGAAATTATAATAAGGACTATAATAATAAACAGGAGATTAAAGCCGTGAATAAAATAACAAATGGTATGGATAATGAATCCGTAGAGTGCGACCTGCGTGTTGCCAACCAGTTAATTGATGAAGCAATCCGCAATGAAATGCGCTTATCAGATGTCGTGCGCCGCATTATAGAGCTTCCGGTTGCCCATCAGGAAGCAGTACATATTCCTATCAACCTGGCCGATGAAGATTATTCGCTTCTGGCTATACGTTATGGCATACCATCAACCGATCGCAATGCTATAAAGCTTCGCATCATTCAGGATCTGGGCGATTTTTCAGGAAACAAGAAGAAAGCCTCTTAGTATCAGATGACGGATGACAGACGGCAGATGACAAGCTGTCATCCGTAATCCGTTATCCGTCATCCAATTTATTTCGGGCCAACCAGCATTGAGATTTGCTTGCCTTCTATGCGCGGCGACTGCTCTATTTTAGCGTGCTCAGCAAGAGCTGCCTGGACCTGGTTTATAACCTTCATCCCGATCTCGGAATGATCCATTTCGCGCCCACGGAAGCGCAGGGTAATACGTACCTTATCACCTTCTTCAAGGAAGGCCAGTGTATTACGCATCTTAATGTCGAGGTCATGCTTGTCGATCATAGGGCGGAGCTTGATTTCCTTCACCACCACTACTTTCTGCTTTTTGCGCGCTTCGTGAGCTTTCTTTTGAATTTCGTAACGGTATTTACCGTAATCAAGAATTTTGCATACCGGAGGGGAAGCAGTTGGAGATATTTCTACCAGATCCAAGCCCGCTTTTTCGGCAAGCGCTATACCTTCGTTGACTGTAACAACGCCAACCATATTGCCATTTTGATCTACTAAGCGGATTGATTGTGAGGTGATTTCGCGATTTACGCGTGGTTCTTCGGGGCGGCTCATGCTAAGCCTACTAACAGTTTAATCAAACAGTCCTCCTATAAAAATTAACAATACCATATATATGGGCAAACAAAACTATAGCGCAAAGATATTAAAAATCCATTGCGAATATCTGTAGATAGCTCAAATCCGCAGAAAATCAAGGCATAAATGGCAATATCGCATCTATGGCCCGTATTTTTGATGGCTTAACAGTCTACTTTCATGTTATATCAGTGCTATATATCTCCATCCTCCAGGCCAACTAATGCCCAATATTAGCACCCCCACCTGCAAAACTGGCTTCACACTAATAGAGCTAGCTATAGTCATGGTTATTATCGGCTTGGTTGTAGGCGGAATCATGATTGGTAAGGAGTTGATAAGGGCGGCAGAAATCCGTGCTTCAATCAGCCAGGTCGAGCAGATAAAAACTGCCATAAACACATTCAAGGTTAAATATAATTGCCTTCCTGGCGATTGTACCTATGCAACAAATCTATTCGGCACCGATTCAAACGGATGCCCCGCTGGCGGTGGCACCGGGACCTGCAATGGCGATGGCAATGAAAAGATTTCTGATATTAGCTACACCGACAACGGGCAGGAAGTTTACCGCCTGTGGCAACAGCTAGGTTCCGGTTACGCCGACCTTATACCAGGTAAATATACAGGAGTTTACACCAGTGCAGCTTTTAAATTCAGACCAAACGCCGGTGTAAATGCGCCTATTAACAAACTTTTTCCTAATGGAGTTATGCGTTTATACAATCTCGATAATTATGCAGGAGGCAGCAATTTTTTTGCCGCAAATTATAAACATATACTGGAATTCTGGGGTAACAGCACCGTTATAACCCCATCAGTTACTCCATCAGAGGCACTTTCTATTGATACAAAATATGACGATGGGATGCCTGGATATGGAAATATAATGAGTTACAGGAACACTATTCTCCCTAATTGCCTTACAACCAACTCTGTTATCACTGCAAAATATGACATCAGCTACGCGGCCATAAATTGCAGCGTGTTTTTCAAGATGGGGTTTTAAGCCGGAACTTCTGCCTCAGCGAGCAGTAGTTTTTTAGCTTCGGCAAAGCTCATATTTTCCTGTTTTTCTGAGCCGAGCCTACGGATGGAAACGCTGGCGCTTTCCTGCTCTTTTGCGCCGACCACAAACATTACAGGTACTTTCTGCAAACTATGCTCACGCACTTTGTAATTTATTTTGTTGTTGGAAATATCAAGCTGGGCGCGGACTCCTGATTGTTTCAATTCATCGCAGAGTTTCTGGGCGTATTCGTCTGCTGCTTCGGTGATAGTTGCCACCACCACCTGCACAGGTGCAAGCCACAGCGGGAATTTGCCTGAATGCTCCTCAATCAAAATGCCGATGAAGCGTTCCAGCGAGCCGAGTATAGCGCGGTGCAGCATCACCGGGCGTTTTTTGCTTCCGTCCGGCGCTACATAATTAGCGTCAAGGCGTTCAGGCAGCACAAAATCCACTTGCAGGGTGCCGCATTGCCAATCGCGCCCGATGGCGTCACGCAGCACAAATTCCAGCTTAGGGCCATAAAACGCGCCCTCGCCAGAGTTCAACGTCCATTCCAGCCCGGCAGCGTTTACTGCTTCTTTCAGGGCGTTTTCGGCTTTGTCCCATGTTTCATCAGTTCCGGCGCGCTTGGCGGGGCGGTCGGAGAATTTCACATTTACCTGGGTGAAGCCAAAGGTTTTATATACGTCTTTAAGCAGGTCGCAGAAAGCAACTGTTTCTGAGGTGATCTGGTCTTCGGTGCAGAATATATGCGCGTCATCCTGCACAAAGCCACGAATACGCATTATCCCATGCAAACTGCCGGATGGTTCATTGCGGTGGCAAGTGCCGAATTCCGCCATACGCAGCGGCAGGTCACGGTAGCTCTTTAGTCCCTGACGGAAAATCTGCACATGGCAAGGGCAGTTCATCGGCTTTACCGCCATTGTGCGCTCTTCATCAGAGTTGCTTACGAACATGTTTTCGTGGAATTTTTCCCAATGCCCGCTGGCTTCCCACAGGCTGCGGTCAACCAGTATCGGGGTTTTTACTTCGATATAGCCGTTTTTCCTGATTTTAGTGCGGATATAATTTTCAATGATGCGGAAAATCGTCCAGCCTTTGTCATGCCAGAATACCATGCCCGGTGTGTGTTCTTCAATGTGGAAAAGTTCAAGCTCTTTACCGAGTTTGCGGTGGTCGCGCTTTTCCGCTTCTTCGAGCATGGTCAGGTAATTTTTCAGGTCTTTCTCGGAAGCCCAGGCTGTGCCGTAAACCCGCTGTAACATTTCATTGTTGGAATTGCCGCGCCAGTATGCGCCTGCTACTTTAAGCAGCTTGAAACCTGTGCCGATCTTGGCAGTGCTTTCCGCGTGAGGCCCACGGCAGAGGTCAATAAAATTGCCTTGTCTGTATAAGGATATTTTCTGTTCGGCAGGAATTGCGCCGATGATTTCTGCTTTGTAATCCTCACCGATTGATTTGAAGAATTTTACTGCTTCATCCCTGTCCCATTCCTCACGGCGGATTGGCTCACCACGCGCCACAATCTCACGCATACGCTTTTCAATCGCCTCTAAATCATTGCTGGAAAACGGGGTAGGGCGGGAAAAATCATAATAAAAGCCGTTATCGATGGCAGGGCCAATGGTAACTTGCGTTTCCGGGAATAATTCTTTTACTGCCTCTGCCAGTATATGCGCTGTATCATGACGGATAAGCTCCAGCCCATCTGCATCTTTGGCGGTGATTATCTGCACCTTGGCATCATGCTCAATCGGCAGGTAAATGTCTTTTAACTCACCATCCACCCGCACACATAAAGCAGCTTTGGCAAGCCCTGCGCCAATGGACGCGGCAAGCTCTTCACCGGTTACGGCATTTGCAAATTCTCGTTTTGAACCATCAGGAAGGGTGATTATGGGCATAGTCTTTGGTTATTTGTGGTTAGTAATTAGTGGTTAGTTATAAGGAAAATTTAGGCGGTGTCTAGTGTTCAGTATTATTTTTACCTTTGCAGGGATACCTTGAACTATCAATACAGCCAAACCAGAATGGCGTGGCTTTTGCCCATGTTGTATAGCCATACCGTTTATGTAGTATTTTGTATGCTTTATGGGAATAATCAGCATGTGAACCATTGCTGGCACAACCATAACGGGTGGTCCTTATTGCATTGGATAAATCAGAAGCTATCTGGTTGTTGTCATTTTCCGAATTCCAGAATTTCCAACGCTCTATATTAGCACGTGCTATTATAGAGCGGCTTAGATATTCCGGCCCGGATTTAAGTTCTTCAAGCTGCTCAAGTTCATTTTTGTTCATTACGCTACGATATGGATGCTGTTCCATGAGCACCTTTTGCTTTTCAATATATGGCTCGATTTCCTTGTGAATATCAACACCATCTATTAAAGTTTTTCTTAGCCCCCAGCTTATATCCGGCGGCCTTATGCGCGCCGCTTCAAAAATACCGTCCTCAATGTTTTTTTCATCCACCTTACACCACCAGTTATTATCATTGTGGTTATAGGTGTCTATTTTTGACATATCTTCAACAACGCCGTTACCGGAATTATTAGTCACCACATATTCCAGATATGGATTTGGCCGGAATCTTGGCGAGCGCACTAAAAACTCGATAAATTTATACCTGTCGTTGCTGGCCGCAGCCGTCAGCAATTCCTGCCGTACCGGTGGGTTAAGTTTAGCAGCAAGCTTTGCGTACGTATCAAATTTATCTTTATCAAATCCAAGCAGAAAAGCACGGGTTACAGCAGCCCTTGCAAATAAAGGTCGTTCCAGTGGCAAAGTTTCTTCGCTATTTGCCAGATTATAAAGCTCTTGCGTGGAAACTGCATCAACCATCTTCTTCCATAATTCCGGAGAATTTGTATTTTCCCAAGAATTAGGGTTATGATTTCGGTTTATTTTTACCACTTCATCCCAACTTGTTGCAAGCAATGTCCTCCAATGCTGGAATTTATCTGGATAGATTTTTAGTATTGCCGCAAGTTGCGCCCTTGCTTCATCCACCTTGCCAGTATACACGAGCCAGCGCAGGGATTTTTGCAGTATGGCTATACCCATATCATTCCTGCTTGAATATGGAGAGTCCATTTCCAATTCCAAGCCGCTGTAATCAACATGCTGTTCAACAAGATTCAAAGCTTCCTTATATTCCTCCCGCCCTAGGTGGATTCGTATTGCCTGCTCCCACATATCGAGCAGCCAATAACGGTATTCCTGTGTTTCGTTTTTCCAGGCACGGTTGAAATATGGCTCTGATTCTTTCAATATATTGCCTGCTAGTTCATCTTCAGGATGCGCGCGGCGGGCTGCAATTTGCAGCCACTCAAGCCCATCTCCATTTTTCCAGCGCTGCCATGCGTGGGTAACTATGTTACGATTTTGCTCCCAATAAGGGTTGCTTGCAATATGCAGAGCAAATAGCCAGTCAGTATCGAAAATATTATAAGCCCACTTTGCCTGCATCCAGTCCACCAGTTCATTCTTTGGTGCAAGCGCTTCTACAGCTTTCATCCTGCCTGAAGAAACAGGAATATCTCTCAGCCACCAGTCCACTGTTTTTGATTCGCCGTCATAAACCGGGAAATAAGTATTTAATTGCTCCATCGCATCCGAATAATCATTAAAGCTCTGCTTAAGATTTACCGCCTTTTCTGGTGTTACTTTTATAGTTTTCAGCAACCAGTTTAAATGCTTTTCTGGATCAGGAGCGCCATACCAGCCCATGATGAATTTATAGTTAGCGGTAATATCATGGACGGATTTCAGGCTATCATCAGCGAGTACAACATCTATAAGGTTATAAGCCTCAGCTTCACCGCCTAGTTTAACCATCGTCCTAAGTGACATATATGCTGCCATGGGACGTATAGGCGCATCATACATATGCACAATTTTTTTATATATCTGCATGGCATCTATAAAATCACCGCGATAAAAATGCTGGGAGGCTTTCTGGTACAGAAAATCGCTTTCAGCACGCTTAGGCAATTCGCCTTTTGGTTCCACTAAATCAACAGGATTATTCTGGCGGAAATCGCACGCAGAAAAAACCCTATCCTGGTTTTCAGCCCATATTTTCTGGTATGGGGTTTCCTTGCCTAATTCAGCTCGTATCTGCTCAAGGACTTTAATAGCACTGTCATATTGGCAATTTCCTATACTCCAGTTTGCTGATGGCGGAGCTACGGCTTTAATATCCATCCCAATAAGCAGTTTATTCCATATTTTTACCTTTTGCTGGCCAGAATCATAATCGTAACTATCCCTGCGCTGGTAAAACAAACCTGGTTTATCAGAAAAAAATTCTTCCGTAATTAACGATGGTCTTTTGCTTTCTTCAGCAAAAACAATATTTGGCAAAAGAAGGATTATAAGCAATAGGATAGAATGCCATTTTAAACCATCAGGAAGGGTGATTATGGGCATAGTTGTATTTTGTGGATGGTGAATTGTTATTGGTGATTAGTGAGCCGTTATTTATAATGAAAATTACTGATATGTCCACTACTCACTATCCACTAATCGCTAACCACAAGTTACTGATTCAATACCCACGTTCCTCTGGCGGGAAGGACAGGGTCTTTTCAGAATTTTCAAGGCGTACGGGTCGGGTAGAGTGCTGGGTTTTTCCATTTTCATCAAGCAGAACCAGGCTATGCGCCAGCCAGTTTTCGTCATCCCGCCTGGGGAAATCTGCACGAAAATGCGCGCCGCGGCTTTCCGTGCGGTTTAATGCTGAGGTCAGTGTAACCAGCGCAAGGCGCAGGAGATTATCGGTTTCCATGGCATCAAGCAGGTCATTATTCCAGACCAGGGATTTGTCAGTTACCTTCATATCGAAAGCCGCTAAATCCCATAACTTTGCAAGCTTATCAACGCCTTCTTTTAAAATATCATTTGTGCGGAAAATACTACCATGATGCTGCATTATTTTTTGCAATTCCCTGCGTATTTTATTGGGTGCTGTGCTACCTGCTGCCTGCCTGAATTTTTCAAAACGGGCGAGGGGAGCAGCAAGCATGGAATTGCTAATTATTTTATGTGAAGTCTGGCGGTTTATTGTTTCAGCAGCCAGCTCTCCTGCTGCCTTGCCAAACACCACCAGCTCCAGCAAGGCATTGCAGCCAAGCCGGTTTGCCCCATGAACTGAGGCGCAGGCTGCCTCGCCAATAGCCAGCAGGCCACCCACAATATTTTCGCCGATTACCACCTGGCTTTTTGAATTTGTTGGTATTCCGCCCATTGTATAATGCACAGCAGGAAGTATTGGAATTGACTGCTTATGTATATCAATCCTTGCGAAAGTACGGGTAATTTCCTTTATGGAAGGCAATTTGCTGTCGATAAGCTTCTCTGGCAAATGCTCTAGCCGCAGGTGCAGATGGTCTTTTTTCTCGCCACAACCGCGTCCTTCTAATATTTCCTGCGCCATTGCACGTGATACTACATCACGTGAAGCAAGCTCCATTGAACCTGGAGCGTAACGCTGCATAAAGCGCTCGCCTGTTGCGTTGGTAAGATATGCGCCCTCGCCGCGGGCACCCTCGGTTATAAGCACCCCGGTATCATAAAGGCTGGTTGGATGGAACTGGATGAACTCCATATCCTGAAGCGCAATACCGGCGCGAAGTGCCATAGCGTTTCCATCACCTGTGCATATGGTAGAAGCAGTTGTCGCAGCGTAAACCTGCCCAAACCCACCAGTAGCAAGGATCGTTACATGCGCCTGGAATATATGCAAATCCCCGGTTTCCATTTGCCATGCAATTACGCCAAGGCAGTTTCCCTGTTCATCGAAAACCAGATCCAGCGCTGTATATTCGATAAAAAATTCAACATTATGGCGCAAAGCCTGGGCATAAAGCGTATGCAGCAGGGAATGCCCGGTACGGTCAGCCACAGCGCAGGCACGGTAAGCTAACCCTCCTTTACCAAAATCTGTTTTCTGCCCTCCGTAAGCACGCTGATAAATCTGTCCTGATTCATCACGGGTGAAGGGCATACCCATATGCTCAAGCTCAACAATCGCTTCGGGCGCACGCTCACACATCAGCGCAATCGCATCCTGATCACCAAGCCAGTCAGAGCCGCGGATAGTATCATACATGTGCCATTGCCAGCTATCCTCGCTGCGGTTGCCAAGCGCAGCGTTTATTCCGCCCTGGGCCGCGACAGTATGGCTGCGGGTAGGCGGCACTTTGGAAACGCAGGCAACCGATAAGCCGCTTTCGCTGGCCGCAACTGCTGCGCGAAGCCCGGCTCCCCCAGCCCCAAGAACCAGAACATCATGGGTATGATATATAAAATTATATTGTTCCATATTCCGATGATACGATGTTTTTACTTGGGATGACAATAAAAGTTATGCTTGTAGAAAATAATGAGTTATGTAAATTGTTACAGTTAATAAACCAATACCTAGGAGAAGTAATATGGCTGGCAGCGTTAATAAAGTTATACTGGTTGGTAATCTGGGCCGCGACCCTGAAATACGTACTACCCAGGATGGGCGCGAGATAGCAAATCTCGCTATCGCAACATCTGAAAGCTGGAAAGATAAAAATACCGGGGAGCGTAAGGAAAAGACTGAATGGCACCGCGTTGCCATATTCAATGATGGACTGGTAAGCGTGGTAAAGAATTACCTGAAAAAAGGCGCGAAAGTATATATTGAAGGCCAACTCCAGACCCGTAAATGGACAGATAAAGATAACCAGGAAAAATATTCCACCGAAGTTGTGCTACAGGGTTTTAACAGCACATTGCATATGCTGGATGGCAAAGGCGGCAGTAGCGAAAGCGCTGGCGGCGGGAATTACAACCAGTCTTATTCACAACCATCAACGCAAGGCCAGAAAGCTCCGGCTGAGCTTATGGATGACGAAATCCCGTTTTAGTATTACAAATCAATAAACTATTTTTTTAGTTTGTTCTTGTTGCAAAGTCTATTTATGGTAAAATACTAAGTTATATTAACCAATATAATGGGTTTACCATGCGCATCGGAACTGACTTAGAAGAAGAATTTATTACAGACAAGACTGAAAGACTAGAGCGCAGGAAGTTAGGCAAGAAGGCGGGAGAAGCATATAAAATTATTGAACAGATAATGGGTAAGCATCACCTTAAATCAAATCTGCATGCGCATCCTGCAAATCAGGGTTTAGTAAGCGGCACAAATTTAGTATTAAAGCCTTCATCAGCTCCAGTTGCTGATAAGGGAAGTGATAGCTATGAAAACAGCAAAGCGCATTTAACGCCCGTTCAAGATGTACTGAATGAAGCTGGCATATCAAGCAGCATTGTTAAAGATGAGCGCAATAAAATAAATGTACTGCATGTAGATTTAACACAGCAGGATCTCACTGAAAAACTGGAAAAATCAGCAGAAAGTCTGAATATTAAATTATCTGGTTTCGGACGTTAATTATATTAATTACGCCTGGTTTATAGCGGATGAGAATTCAGCCACTATTTCCTGATATAGCTTGCGCTTGAATGGAACTATCATTTCCGGCAGTTTTTTAATATCAACCCATTGCCAATGGGAAAATTCCGGGTGTGCTGTTGCTATGTTAATGTCACTATCATTTCCGGTAAAGCGCAGGCAGAACCATTTTTGCCTCTGGCCACGAAATTTTCCGCCCCAAAGCTTAGGAACCAGATGATCCGGCAGGTCATAATCATGCCAGCCTTTGCTCTGGGCTATCAATTCGGCCTTATTGGTTCCCACTTCCTCCATCATTTCGCGCATTGCCGAGGCAAATGGCTCTTCCCCTTCGTCAATACCACCTTGCGGCATCTGCCATGCTTCAGAAGTACTGTCAATGCGTTTGCCAACAAATACTTTGCCTTCTGGGTTAAGCAGCATTATGCCGACACATGGGCGATAAGGTAAATGCTCGTACATATCAATAACGCTTGGAGATTATCATGGACACAGGGACAAGGTTAAAGCCATTTTCTTCAGACTTTGCCGCCCATGTATTTAATTGCTTAATGGTAAGCGGGTAGCTTCGGGCAATACCAACCGCATAACCGTTCTGTTTTGCAATTTGCTCAAGAAGCGAAAGTCTTGCGTCAATTCCTGTTGGTGATAGTTCCTCATCAATCAGCGTATCAGCTATAATACTTGCCGTATTTCCCTGCTCGACTATATCCTTTGTTTCATTCTTTGCCGGTTGTTTGCCTATAACCAGCAGAAGGCCACGCCCTGAAAGAACCTGCAGAAGCGATTTAAACAGCTCATTATTACCAAGGAATGCCTCATCCTGCGGCGTAAGGAACCCTACATAGCCAGAATCACGCGCCATAAGTTTTTTGATTTTTGTTTCATTTTCCGGCTGGTCATTGGACACAAGAAGACCAAGCGGACCTGGGTCTGAAACCGGATAATTAGAGGCTTCCATCGGCAGATCCAGCATTGTTTCATGGCCGCTTATACGCGCCGCCGTCATCCAGCTATGCAGATCCCTGGAATATACTGACAGGCTTAAATCAACAGCTTCCGGCAGGCGCAAGGCCTGTTCACTTGTGCTTCTATTGGTGCCAACCCCGCTTACGATTATAGCTATCATCGGCCTTTTATCTTTAAGCACAAGCGGCTTGGAATAATATTTCCATGGCTTCGTGCCATCGTTCCCGATTTTTGGCAAAGCTCCGAATTCTGTCTTATCAATTAAATTTTTAGATATATCTGCAGGTGGGGTGGTTGACGGTATAATCGTTGGCATTTGTGCATCTTCTGATGGCTCTGGCGCCGGGGTTATGGCTTCTTCAACCTGTTCTTTTGCCTGTTCCTGAATCTGGCTGTCCTGCTTAACCTGCGGTGTCGGCACGGTTTCCGCCGGTGATTCTTTAGGATGCTCGACAGTCGGTTCCGGCTCTTTGGCTGGCTGTGGCTCAGGTTCTTTTACAGGCTCGCTTTCCTTGGTTTCTTTAGCGGCAGGCTCAGGTGCCGGTGGATTCTTATCAACTGTTTCCTGCTTCTGCTTATCTGATGTTGCGTCTGCTCCTTCAGGATTTTTGGAAGAAATAATATTTCCGTATATATCGGAAGTCTCCAGAGTAACAAGCAATCTGCGCCCTGATGAGAAGGCATCGGCAGTTTCCTGCTCACTCATTAGCCAGATAAGGGCAACCTGTGCAAACAAGAATAAAAGCATTACAATCAGCGTCACTTTCCAGAGCAACTGCCTCCAGAAGAACGGGGTTGATTTGTATATTGACTTGCCTTTTGCCATAACCAGCTTTCAATAAAATACCAGGCAGGATACAACCCTTCCATCAAAAATGGAAGGGTTGCATTTTATATTATTTATCTGCCGTAGTTTTATTATAGACATTAATACCGCGTAGAAGGTCAATAGCCCTTTGTAACTGGAAGTCCTCAGCAGCATCAGCATCAATATTTTTATTAATCGACGCATCATTGTCCTTATCTTTTCCATTTGCAGGGTTATCCTTCGAATCAGGCTTGGAATCAGGTTTTTTACCCGCCTTTTCCTCTGCCTCGCGTTTTTCTTTTTCTTTCTTATCCTGCAGATTCTCAAGACGTTTACGGAGCTGTGCCTCGCTGCGCATTTTATCATTGCCTTTTAGCAGCTCGATCTTGGCTGGCTGAACTTCAATATCAGGAATAATGCCCTTATTCTGGATAGAATGCCCAGACGGAGTATAATAACGGGCGGTGGTAAGCTTTATAGCCCCATGGTCAGGGATAGGTATAACGGTCTGTACCGAGCCTTTACCAAAGCTTTTTGTTCCCATTATTATAGCGCGCTTATGGTCCTGAAGAGCACCGGACACAATTTCGGAAGCCGAAGCCGAGCCGTTATTAATAAGCACCACAACAGGGATGTTATCAGCAACCAGCTCATTGCCTTCTTTTGCGCTATAACGCTTGGTTTTTTCCGGGTTGCGCTCGCGGGTAGAAACAACTTCACCTTGTTTTAAAAACGCATCGGCAACGGAAACCGACTGCTCAAGCAACCCGCCCGGATTATTGCGCAGGTCAAGCACTACACCGCGCAGGTTAGGCAGATCTTTTTTAATTCGCGCAAATTCTTCACGCATGAGCTCGGTTGTCTGCTCAGTAAACTGGGTAAGACGGATATAGGCTATATCATCGCCTTCCGCACGGGCCTTGGCGGATTTTATCTTGATGACAGCCCTGGTGACAGTAAGTTCCAGCGGTTCGGTCATATCCTCGCGCAGGATTGTAAGCTTCACTTTTGAATCAACCGGCCCACGCATTTTATCAACAGCCTCAGACAGGGTCATACCCATAACCGCATTATCATTTATATAGCTGATATAATCTCCAGCTTTGACACCAGCTTTGAATGCAGGTGTATCATCAATAGGGGTTATAACACGCACCAGGCCGTTTTCCATGGTGACTTCGATGCCAAGACCACCAAATTCACCTTTAGTCTGCACCTGCATTTCCTTGAAGGATTTTTCATTCATATAGCCAGAATGAGGATCAAGCGACGTAAGCATTCCATTTATAGCAGCTTCAACCAGATCACTATCTTTTACTTCTTCTACATAATCGGTGCGTATTCGGTCGAAAACATCTCCAAACAGGCCAAGAAGCTGGAGCGTTTCATTTTTTTCAGCATATGATACAACAGGGGGCAGCAGGAAAGGAGAAACAACGGCAAATCCACCAAAGAGGCAGAGTTTAGTAATACGGCGCATAATTTATATTCTCCTAAAGCGATTAAAAATTTTCAGATTTTATACCCTAATAAAAAACCATATATAATAATACATATTTATTTAAATGATATATCACTTATTGATATATCACTTATTTAGGCCACGAACCCATGGCGCAGGGTCAATCGGCTGGTTATTTGACCTTAGCTCCATGTATAGGCGGTTATTATTTTCATCATCTCCCATAGCACCAATTGGCTCTCCTTCCAACAGAAAGTCGCCAACAGATGCATCAATTTTTGACATACCAGCAAGCAGTGTGTGAAAACCATCACTATGCCGCAGTATAATCATGCTGCCATACTCCATGAACGGCCCGGTAAATAACACCTCGGCATCGTAAGGGGATGTAACCTGTGCGCCGGGACGGGTGGTTATAATTATGCCCTTTGTGGTTTCATTTAGCTTGCTCTCGCCGAATCTTTGTGAAAGCTTGCCAGCCGCAGGAACACGTATATGACCTTTGGCATCAGCAAATGAACGCAACTGCCCTTTTTCACCCTCTGGCTGACTGGTATCGCTTTCTATTTCATCTTCCTGTTTTTTCCGTTCCAGTTCTTTTTCACGTTCCAGCGATATTATAAGATCCTTTAAATCTTTGGCTTTTCTAGCCAGCGACTGTGTTTTTGCCCTTACTTCCTGCTGCTGGGCATTAAGTTTTTTCTGAATTATGCTATGTTCTGCAATCTGGGTTTTTAGTAATTCACGCTGCTCGGAAAGCCTGGCACGCTCGCTGTTGGCATCTTCCTGGTTTTTAGTAAGCGACTGCTTCATGGCCTCAAGTTCTGCCATTTGCTTTCGTATAACCCCGGATTGAAATTTTATACTATCCACAGTCATTTTAAGCGCACGCGATGCTTTCATATTATCCATCATATCACCGGGCATCAAAATAATAGCTTCAGGTGGTGTCTGGCTTAATTTTAAAGAGGCCTGGACCATTGTCGCAAGGTCTTTTTTGCGGATATTCAAAGCTTCTGTTTTTTCGTTTATCTGCAAAGTCATGGAGCGTAGCTTATCTTCGATTGCCGATAGTTTGGCTTCGCTTGATTGCAGGTCAGCGGCTGTTTTCACCATCTGTTCGTTAAGTTTCTTATATTTAGCCGCAAGCATCCTGTTTTCTTCGGCTAGTTTTTTGCCGCGTTCCTTTTGCGCTTCCAGCTCTTTTTGTGTTTTTTGCAGTTCTTCATTGGGGGAGGCGGCAAAGGCATATTGCGGTGGGCATAGCAAAATCAGCATAATTGCCAAATTATATGCCGTGAAAATTTTAGGCATAGCTTCCAAGAAGGGATATGCCTGTCATTTCACCAGGTTGTGTTATACCCATTATTTTAAGTATGGTGGGAGCTATGTCGCCAAGCTTTCCGTCAGATATTTTAATTTTATTCCCGCGAAGTTTTTCTGATATTATTATAATCGGCACTACGTTCAATGTGTGCGCGGTGTGCGGCTGGTTGGTTTCTTCGTCAAACATCTGCTCAGCATTTCCATGATCAGCGGTAACAATCATAGCGCCGCCCCTGGCAAGGGTTGCTTTTATTACTTTTCCAAGGCAATCATCAACTGCTTCCACAGCTTTTATGGCTGCTTTAATATCGCCGGTATGGCCAACCATGTCGGTGTTGGCGTAATTCACTACTATGAAATCAAATTTTTCTGCCTCAATAGCAGCAACTAATTTTTCTGTTACTTCATAAGCCGACATTTCCGGCTTTTCGTCATAAGTCGCAACTTTAGGGGAGGGCACCAAAATACGCTCTTCGCCTGGAAACTCCTTCTCACGGCCACCATTAAAAAAGAAGGTAACATGTGCGTATTTCTCAGTTTCAGCGATACGAAGCTGGGCAAGCCCTTCGCGTGAAATTATTTCACCAAGAATATTGGTAAGAGGCTCCGGCGGAAACAGGGCAGGCATCAATTTTGCGAGGCTTGAAGAATATTCCGCCATACCAAGGGAGGCTGAAAATTTGATTATTTTGTTACGCGCAAAGCCACTGAACTGCTGGTCGAGGAGGGCAGTTAAAATTTCGCGCACGCGGTCAGCCCGGAAATTACACATGAACAACCCATCACCGTCATTCATTCCCTTATAGGGAGCGATGGATACTGGAAGTACAAATTCATCATTTACGTTATTCGTATAGCTTTGCTCTATGGCGGATATAGCATCAGCCTGGGAAATAGTTTCGCCAGTCAGTACATCATACGCCTTCTGCACGCGTTCCCAGCGGTTATCTCGGTCCATTGCGTAATATCTGCCGCTTATGCTTGCTATGGTTATTTCAGGCCCGGTTTCTGACTCTATGGATTTTACAAAAGAAATTGCGCTTTGCGGCGGGGTGTCACGGCCATCAAGGAACAGGTGAAGCTTTACGTGCAGGCCATTTTTTGCAAATATCCCGGCTATTTTTCTTATATGCGTTATATGAGAATGCACTCCGCCGTCTGAACAAAGGCCCAGTATATGCACGACCCCGGTTTTTGCCTTAATTGCTGCAATAAAATCCTGCAGCGGCTTTTTCTGCTCAAGCGAGCCATCTTCCAGTGCGGCATCAATACGCGGAAGATCCTGCATGAGGACGCGGCCACTGCCGATATTCATATGCCCAACCTCAGAATTTCCCATTTGTCCGGAAGGCAGCCCGACATGGAGCTCAGAAGCATTTATCATTCCATTAGGGAAATTCGCGGTTGCATTGTCAATATTTGGGGTATTTGCCAGAGCTATTGCATTATCATTTCCGGCATGGGCATGGCCCCAGCCATCCAGAACAGCAAGAACTACAGGCTTTGGTCGTTTGCTGGACATGGCTGATTAATTCGCCGTCGCTGCGTTGGCATCTTCTATAAGGCCTTTAAGCGTTGCCTTATCCGGGCGCTTTCCAGCCGTTACATAATAAACAATTTTTGCCAGGTTGGTTGTATAATCCCCAAGGCGCTCAAGGTTCTTTGCCGAAAACACCACTTGTGTGCATGGTATTATATTATCCGATGCGTTTGCCATTTCCTTCTGCATCATCTCAACCAACTCGCGGTACAACGCATCAATTTCCTTGTCGCGCCGCCATATTATTGCTGCTTTCTGGGTATTTTTTTCAGCAAAAGCCGTAAGCGCGCCATCTAACATTTCAACAATAATATCCGCCATTTTTTCGAGTTTTACTATTGCTTCTTCCAGGGCAAAATCCCCCATGCGCACGCTGCGTTTAACTGTATTCTTGGCAAGATCGCCTGCGTGTTCCAGCATCCCGGTTATTTTTATAATAGCGATAACAAAGCGCAGATCTATAGCCATAGGATTTTGCAGGGCAAGAACCACTGTGGCTTCTTCCTCAATCATAAGGTCAAGCTCATTTATATGCTTATCAGCAAGTTTTGCGTCCGCGACCTTACCTTCATCACGCTGCCTGAAAGATTTTTTTGCAGCAATCACCAGGTCCTGAACCTCCTTGCCCATATCAAGGATAAGAGAAAGCAAGCGCTGCAACTGTTTGTCATATGAGCGCAACGTATGGTGGCCTATAGTCATAATTTATTGCCCTGTAAGTGTATATTCACAGCTATACTACTATATGTAGTAGTAACTGTGTAGGATTTTTTATATTTTTTTTAGTATTTGTTATTAGATGACAGGTGCTTTTCAATCTCGATGATATGGATGTCCGGATATTACTGAATTAGCGCGGTATAATTGTTCGGCAAGCATACCGCGCACCAGCATATGCGGCCATGTTACCCGGCCAAAGGACCAGAGCAGATTAGCTTTTTTTAGTATGCTGCCATCAAGCCCGTCTGCACCACCAATTATGAAGGCAAACGATGATATTCCCTGCTGCTGGCATTTTAGAATATGTCCGGAAAATTCGCGGCTGGAAAGAAGGTCGCCACTTTCATCAAGGGCAATTATATGTTCATGCCCGGCGCAGGCGCCAAGCAGCAATTCAGCTTCTCTGGCCTTGCGCTGCCTGGAATCGGAAATCTTTGTATCGAATTCCTTGCATTGCACTTTCCATGGGATACGCTTCACATAATCATCGTATAATTGCAGTTGCGGCGAAGCCTTTGCTTTTCCAATAGCTGCTATCAGGATTTTCATGTGGTTTATAGTGCTATTTCAGCAGCAGGGATATTTGCCGACCACATTTTCTCAAGGTTATAATGTTCGCGGGTGTCAGGTTTAAAAATATGAACTATTACATCACCGGCATCCACCAGAACCCAGTCACCGCTTTCGCGCCCCTCGGTGGGCACGGAATCATACCCCGCATGTTTCAGAGCAGTGACAACATAATCAGCCAGCGAGCCTACATGTTTTGATGACATGCCGCTTGCAATCACCATACGGTCAGCAATATCGGATTTTCCTGAAAGGTCGATAGAAACTATTTTTTCCGCCTTGTTAGTGTCCAGTGTTTTAAGGACGAGTTTCTCAATTTGTGTCGGCGAAAGTTTTGGCAGAGCTGTTTTTTTAGTTATAAGATTTCTCCCGTGTGGCAATTTACCAGTTAATATCTTATTTATTATGGACTAAAAATGCCTTTTTTCCAAGCTTTTTTCTTATATCGGTTGAAGAATTAGGGTCGCGCTGCATATGGATAAAGCGGAGTGACGGGATTTTCCTGTTAAATGCCAAATTCTTATTATTGAGCAGAAAGCGCCGCATACGCTGATATGTTTTAGAAGAAATGCTGGTAAAAGAATAAGGGGAACGGTCAAAAACCACTACAGGCATCATTTTAAGGATTGACTGCCAATGCTGCCATAAATGGAACCCGGCAAGATTATCGGCTCCCATCAGCCATATGAAATCAGTTCCCGGATAACGCTTTTTAAGCTCAGAAAGCGACTGGTAGGTGTATTGCGTGTTTATTAGCTTTTCAATATTAGATACATAAATATGGCGGTTTTTTCTGGTTATATTTTTTGCGAATTCATAGCGCTCCATGTAGTCACCCATACCATCAACCGGCTTTAGTGGGTTTTGTGGGCTTACCAGCCACCAGACTTCGTCTATGCCAAGTTTTCTGAGCGCATATTCGCTGATATGGATATGCCCGGCATGTGCGGGATTGAATGACCCGCCAAGCAAGCCAACAATACGGTTTCTGGTATAGATTGGTTTCAATTTTCTGGCTCTTCTCTATGGACGGAGTTGCCCATTGCCATGCACAACATATTTGTAAGTTGTAAGTTGCTGTGCCCCAACAGGACCGCGCGCATGCAGCCTTCCTGTAGAAATCCCTATTTCCGCGCCAAAACCAAATTCACCACCATCTGCAAACTGGGTGGAAGTGTTATGCATAACGATAGAACTATCCACCTCGCGCAGGAATTTGCGCGCAACGCTGGTGTCGCCAGTTATTATCGCATCGGTATGATGAGAGCCGTAATGGTTGATATGATTTATAGCTTCCTGTTCATTGGCAACTATTTTTATAGAGATTAGTGCCGCAAGATATTCAGCGTACCAGTCGTCATCATCAGCTTTTTCTATGCGTGAATCAATTTTCTGGGAAGCAGCGTCACCACGCACCACACAACCGGATTTAACAAGGGCCTCAACAAGGCCTGGCAATATTTCCGGAGCTATTTCAGCATCAACCAGCAAGGATTCAGTAGCCCCGCAAATACCAACCCGGCGCATTTTAGCGTTCAGCAAAACATCACGCGCCATGTTAAAATCAGCCGCTTTATGTATATAGGTGTGGCAGTTGCCATCCAGATGCAGGATAGTAGGAACGCGGCTTTCATCCTGTATGCGCTTGGTCAGTGATTTTCCGCCGCGGGGAATAATAACATCTATCATCCCAGTCATGGCAAGCATTTCTCCAACTGCCGCACGATCACGCATAGGCACAAGCTGAACAGCGTCAGCAGGTAGGCCGGCAAGCTTAAGTCCGTGATGCAGGCAATCGGCAATTGCCAGAGCTGAATTCAGGCATTCAGAGCCTGCGCGCAGTATAACCGCATTTCCGGATTTTATACATAGTGCCGCCGCATCCGCTGTGACGTTAGGGCGTGATTCATAAATCATTCCTATAACACCGATAGGAACACTTACGCGCTGCAATATCAGGCCATTAGGGCGCTCCCACTCTTCAAGGATTTTATTTACCGGATCCGGAATGGTGCAGATAGTTTCCAGCCCAACAGCAATTGCTTCAATTCGCCTGGCATCAAGGCGCAAGCGGTCAAGCATGGCTGGCTCCAGGCCCTTCTGCCTGCCATACTCCAGGTCTTTTTCGTTTTTTTCTATCAATTGCTGGGTACGCTCCCGCAGGCAAAGTGCCGCTTGCGCCAGGGCCATATCCTTCTGCTCATTTTTCGCCTCGGCAAGCTGGCTGCTGGCCGTGCGCGCGCGCCTGCCCATATCCTGCATCAGGGAATGGATGTTACCGTCAGATTGAATGGTTTTGGTTTGCATAAGACATTTTTACATCGAATCAATGGAATTGTCACGATAATCCCTAAAAATTCGTAAGCCCGCGCAATCCTGCATTCGACCTATATTGGGGCATATTCCTGAGTTTATCCTTTAAAGAATCTTTAGCAAGTTCCATATCATAATGGGTTTGCAGGTTATCCGATTACGTTTTACGTCTGCCAGCGTTCCACGCTTTGCACCACTGCCTTGCTGCGCAGGTTGGCAATAATATTACCAAGGTGGCGCACATCCCGTACCTCTATATCTATCAGAATTTCAAAGAAATCCATGGAACGGTTGATGATCTTGAAATTGCTGATATTGCCATTTTCCCGCGCTATTACATTAGTAACAGTTGCAAGTGAGGCGGTTTCGTTGCTTACATTAACTTTCAGGCGTCCAACACTGGTTGCATCATTCTGGTCGCGTTCCCACGCCACATCTATCCAGCGCTCAGGAGAATCCGAGTAATTTTCCAGCGTTTCACAGTCCATAGTATGGATTGTTACGCCTTTTCCGGTGGTAACTATACCTACAATACGGTCGCCGGGAATAGGGTGGCAGCAGCCAGCGTAATGTATTGCCATTCCCGGTATCAGGCCTTTTATCGGCATCGGTGCGCTGGAATCGGCTTTTTTCCGGCGGAACGGATTTGGCAGGCTGGAAAGCATCGAAGTTTTACCGCTTGGCTGCAAAGGCTTTTTCTGGCCAATCACAACCTCAAGAACCTGCTGGCGGCTTATAACCCCTTCGCCAACTTCGGCAATTACATCCTCAACTGTTTTCTTATTGAAATGCGGCAGGTGCGGCTCGATCATTTTTTCAATAAATTCTTCGCCCTCCTGCTTGAAGGTCTTGCTTAATATGGCGCGGCCAAGGGTAATATACTCCGTGCGTTGGGAAACACGGATATGCTTGCGGATCTCACTGCGCGCCTTACCTGTTACAACGAACCTTTCCCAGCTTGGGGAAGGGGTCTGGGTTTTACTGGTAATAATTTCCACCTGATCGCCATTTTTAAGCAGTGTGCGCAGCGGCACAATGCGGCCATTTATTTTTGCGCCAACGCAAGTATCGCCAACGCCGGAATGGACACCATAAGCAAAGTCAACCGGGGTTGCGCCACGAGGGAAAGCAAGTATATCGCCTTTAGGAGTAAAGCAGAAAACCTGGTCCTGATACATTTCAAGCTTGGTATTTTCCAGGAATTCCTCTGGGTTATCCGACTGTTCAAGAATTTCCAAAAGCTCGCGTATCCAGCGCATTTTTTTGCCATCTTTGCCTGCATTAGCCCCTTGCTTATATGACCAGTGCGCGGCCAGCCCATAATCTGCCACCTCGTCCATGTCATGCGAACGTATCTGTATTTCCACGCGTTGCTGCGCAGGACCAAGGACGGATGTGTGTATAGACTGGTAGCCATTAGATTTTGGCGTTGAGATATAATCCTTGAAACGGCCTGGGATTGTATGCCACTCGGCATGAATAACACCCAGAGCCTGATAGCATTCAGCGATCGTATCCACCGAGATGCGGAAAGCCACGATGTCGGAAAGCTGCTCAAAGCTTATTTTCTTGGTTTCCATCTTTTTCCAGATGGAATATGGCTTTTTTTCGCGCCCCTGAATGGTGGCATTACCCAGGCCTGCGGCGCTTAGCTTCTCCCGCAGGACCTCCTTGGTTTTTTCAACTTCGGCAGCGCCTTGCTCGCGCAGGAACTGCATACGCGTGATAATAGATTCACGCGCTTCCGGATAAAGCTCGGCAAACGCCAGATCCTGCAGTTCTTCCTTGATATTCCGCATACCGATACGTTCGGCAAGGGCTGCATATATTTCAAGGGTTTCGCGTGCTATACGCTGGCGCTTTTCCGGGTTTTTTATATGGGAAAGCGTTTCCATGTTATGCAGGCGATCAGCAAGCTTAACCAGCAGCACACGCAGATCTTCGCTCATTGCTATTAATAATTTACGGAAATTCTCCGCCTGTTTTAAATTTTCAGATTTTCCTTCGAGGCGTGAAAGCTTGGTAACGCCATCCACCAGCCCTCGTATTTCCTTTCCGAAGCTGGCCTCAATTGAATCCAAAGTTACATCAGTGTCCTCAACCGTATCATGGAGCAGCGCGGTAACAATAGATGCAGCGTCAAGCCTGTATTGGGTAAGTTTATAAGCAACTTCAACCGGATGGGAAAAATAAGCCTCGCCGGAAGCACGTTTTTGCGTGCCATGCGCCTTCATGGCAAACACATAAGCGCGGTTTATTATATCTTCATCCACATCAGGGTCGTAGGACTTAACCTTTTCGACCAGTTCATATTGTCTAATCATAACAATATTCTACAGAATGCCGATGATATTTACAAGAAGCGGCTTTGCGCATGACACTAGGAATTTGGCTGTATTATTAGCTTTACACCCAACTAATTTACGCAACTGATGCCTTTTTGCCACATAGTTTAATGGTTTTTTAAGCTATTTCTGAAAAACTCACCGGAAGTAAACAGGGCTTTTGGCCTTTTATTTAAACTCTGAATTTGGGTACGCGAAATGTCAAGCCGCGCAATAGTAATACTCATCGCCGTAGTAATTATCGGGTTCACTCTTATGTCAGTGCGCGATTATTTCACGCGTGAACCTGTGGTAGAGGCAGTTAAAGAAACTGAGGCCCCGCGCATATTGATCGCCAAACGCAATCTTGCAAGCGGAGCTTTTATACAATCTGCCGAAGACCTGGAATGGCAACAGCCCCCAGTTCCTGAAAACAAGCCTGCAGAAGTTTCTAAAACAGAAGCCGGTAAAGAAGGGCAGGAAGCCGTAACAGAAGCATCACCTACCAATTACCAGTATGAAGGCAAAGTAAAAATTGAGGAATTCAACGGCGCTGTAGTACGCCGTACAATACATGCCGGGGAACCTATAGTCCCTTCCATGTTGATGAAACCAGGCGAGGGTGGTTTTATGTCTGCAGTTCTTGAGCCAGGCAAACGCGCCGTTTCAATTTCCGTAAACCCGATTTCTGGGAATGCAGGTTTTGTATCACCGGGCGACCGCGTTGATTTGCTAATAACCTACCGCGTAAAAAATACAAATAATGCTGATACGGCGCCAGCAGCAGATTCAATAGGCACAGAAACATTTGCAAGGAATGTTCGCGTCCTGGCTGTTGACCAGTCGCTTGATAACCCGGAAAACAAGGCAATACTTGCCAAAACCATCACCGTTGAAGTTACTCCGGTTCAGGCTGAGCAAATATCGGTAGCTTCTGAAATGGGTAAAATTTCCGTTGCGCTTGTAAGCACAGGGATTCCTGCGACTGAAGCGGAAACGCAGCCTGTTGTACTTAATTATTCCCCGGAAAAAGAAGCTGATTCAAGGCAGGCGCAAAAACCAGCAGAAAAAAATTATACTATGGATGCTGATGTAAGCAAACTTATTGAGCATAAGGAAAGCTCTGTAAGCAAAGTGAAGATAATACGCGGTGACAAAATCGAAACTCTTGAATTTTATCAGGATAGACAATGAAAAACTATACGCTCATATGCACGGTAATAGCTGGGTTGCTTTTGATTGCTCCCTCTGCCTTTGGCGATTCGTTGGTAAAAGTTGAAATCAACAAAGGTAAAATGATAAAGTTTGATGCCCCCGCTACCTCGGTTGTAATCGCTGATCCTACCACGGCTGACGTACAGGTGGTTTCCCCGAAAATGGTTTTTGTTTATGGAAAAAAAATAGGCGAAACATCAATCACTGCGGTTGGCGAAAATGACAATACAATTTTTCAGGGTGTTGTTGATGTAACCCATAATTTAAGCAGCCTTAAGCGCACCGTTGAACGGGTTGCGCCTGACTCAAATGTTACCTTTAAAACTGTCGATGGCGGCCTGGTAATTGATGGTTCAGCAGCTTCCATACAGGAATCCGAGAATATACGTAATGTTGCGGCAGCTTTCGTTGGTGAAAAAGATAAAGTTGTAAATATGATGACAACTGGCGGCGGCGACCAGGTTACATTGCAGGTGAAAATTGTTGAAATGGCACGCACCGATTTAAAAAATCTTGGCGTGAACCTTCAGACCTCAATAACCGGCGGTGGAATAGTATCACAGGTTATAAACGGCACCCTTGACCCAACCAGCCTGGTTAGCCGCGCTGTAAGCTCAGATACCAATATATTAACTAAAATCGCAAGTGGACAAAATAGCATAAGCGCCCTTATTGATGCGCTTGAAACCCAGGGACTTGCAACTGTCCTGGCCGAACCAAGCCTTACCACTTCAACAGGTAAGGCGGCAAGTTTCCTTGCTGGTGGACAATACCCAATACCGGTTTCCGGGCAGAACGGGACTGTTACCGTACAGTATGAGCCGTTCGGCGTAAGCCTTAATTTTACCCCTGTTGTTATGTCTAATGACCGTATGAGTATTCTTGTAAATCCGGAAGTAAGCACACTTAATTTTTCCAATCCAATACAGGTTTCGGGGTTTACATATCCGATACTCGATACAAGAAAAGCACAGGCAACTGTTGAGCTTGGAAGCGGCCAGACTTTCGTGCTTGCCGGGCTTCTTCGTAATGATACCAGCAATAATATAACCAAGCTTCCAGGTATCGGCGACCTTCCTATCCTTGGAACGCTTTTCCGTTCGCAGCGTTTTCAGAGCAACCAGACTGAATTAGTTATATTGGTTACTCCTTATATCGTACATCCTATTTCACAGGCAAAGAAAGTGCAGACCCCTCTTGATGGATATAAACCACCAACGGATATGCAGCGCAATTTACTTGGCAGCCTTTATCAGCAGCAACCAATGCCTGAGGAAAAAAAGCTGGATGTTCTGGCGCCAAGCGCAGGCATGGATAAAAGGCCTAAACTAAACGGTAAAAACGGATTTATACTGGAGTAATTTTATGGCCATGTTTAGGATAAAATCATTATTATGCGCCATCGCTTTACCGATGATTGCTTCCTGCTCCCCAACCGATGATATGCAGGGGCGTAATCCACAGGAATATTATGCGGCTCACCCTATTGAGAACAAGATTGAATCAAAAGATTTTCACGCTGGCTTACAGTTTAAAAATACGGGTAAATCCTTACCAGCGCATGTAATCTCTGCTTTGCATAATGACCTTGCCGATATTAACCCTCATGCTGTAACTGCTATTTATATTAGCTCGGCAAACACTATGGCTTACAAGCAGGAGCGTATGAAATACGTACATAATTTATTGATTAAAGCAGGATTTACCACAAAAGCAGAATTTTTTACTAAAGCTAATATCGCGCGTGACAAGGTAGTTGTTGACATAGTTTATAACGCAGTAATACCGCCTGATTGCCCGGATTGGAAAATGTCACCGGTAACAACCTACAGCAATTCCCTTCCGGCTAATTTCGGTTGCGCAACAAAAACAAATTTTGGAATGATGATTGATGACCCTCGCGATTTAGAACATGGCAAAGGATCGAATGCGGCTCCGACTGAACGTGCGGCAAAAGCTATACTTGATTATCGCGCCAACACAGCTCCTGCTGGTTCGACAACATCAATTACCGGCCAGTAATGGGCATGAGATTTATCAGTTATGGAACAGAAAAACGATATATCAAACAAACCTAAGTTTTTTGCCTTCGCACAGGATTCTGGCGACAGGGATAAAATCAGGGAATTCACTTCGGCGCAAGGCTGGAGTGATAATTGCATTATGCAGGGTGATATTGACACTGCGACGCAATATTTTAAAGATCACCCATCACCGGCATTGCTTCTTGTAGAAATACCATCAGCGGAAACCGCACCTGCCTTATTAGATAACCTCGCCAATGTCTGCGACCCGCTTACCAAAGTAATCATCATAGGCACAGTAAATGAATATAGTTTTTACTGTTGGTTGATGGATATAGGAGTATTCAGCTATCTGTTGCGCCCACTCACCAGAGAGGCGCTGGAAGCGGCTTACCAGAAATCAATAAATGAAGCCCAATCGGCGCCTGCGGTTACTGCCGAGCCAACAAAAATAATAGCAGTAGCAGGTGCTCGCGGCGGGGTAGGCACTTCAACAATAGCATTAAACCTCGCTGGCATTTTCGCACAACATTCAGGTAAAAAAATCGCCCTTGTTGATATAGACCCTTATCTTGGTACATTATCGCTGAGTATTGACCTGGAACCATCGCGAGGGCTTCGGGATGCATTGGAGAAACCTGAGCGTATAGATCAGTTATTTATTGACCGGGTTATGAGTAACCCACATAAAAATTTATGGGTATTAAGTGCGGAAGAGCCTCTTAAAGAAACAATAAATATAAGCGAATACACCGCAGAAGCCTTATTAAAAGAATTATCAAATAAATATGAGGTTGTCATACTGGATATACCTTTGCATATGGGGCAGTTCGGCAGGGAATGCCTGAAAAAAGCAAACCATATTATAGTAGTAGCGGAGCTAAACCTGGCATCGTTGCGGGATACATTGCGCCTTAGCGACCTGGTTGTTGACACTTACAAGATGGCAGCCCCGATAGTGGTTGTAAACCGCGCAGGAATGGCGCCTAAAAATGAAATGAGCATAGCAGATTTTGAAAAAGGCATTACCGCCAAGGTGGTAGAGAAAATCTCCTATTCACCAGATGTATTTATGCATATAGGCGCCGAAATACCGGCTATAACCCATCTAAAAAATGCTGTTGTAAAACCGCTTTATTCATTGGCTAAGCAATTACTTCCTAGTTTACCACTGGATGAAGAGCCTAAAGATAAAAAACTTCTTGGTTTCATGAGTAAAAAGAAAAAAGGCACATAAAATGTTTGGAAGGCGCGGTAGTAATGAATCCAGCCCATTGCCGCCTCCACCAGTTATATCCGGGGGTAGCGAAACTGTATCCAGCCCTGCGCAAACCCCGGTAATAAGCCAACAGCCAACAACTCCTCCAGCAGCCAAAAAAACTGAAAGTAACGATCTCCTTGCAGGTTCCAGCGAAAGCAGCCTTGCTGCCCCCACTGCTCCCAGCAAGATTGAAGATGATTTAGCAGCAACCAAAGATAAAATATACAACCTGCTTATAGAGCAGATAGATATAACCACGTCATCGCGGCTACCACGAGAAGAATTAAAACGTCAGATAATAGAGCTTATCGGCGAAATAGTAATGGAGCAGAAACTGCCCGTAAACTATGCCGAACAGCAACTCCTCGCCAGCCAGATAGTTGATGATATGCTTGGCTTTGGCCCTCTTGAGCCACTGCTGCGTGATGAGCTTGTAACCGACATCATGGTAAACGGCCCTTACCAGATTTATGTTGAGCGCAAAGGAAAGCTGGAACTTACCGATGTTAAATTCCGCGATAATGCGCATGTAATGTCGATTGCAACCCGCATTGTAACAGGGGTGGGCAGGCGCGTGGACGAATCCAGCCCGATATGTGATGCGCGTTTGCCTGATGGCAGCCGCGTAAACGTCATAGCGCAACCTCTGGCAATACGCGGCACTTCTATCTCGATACGTAAATTCTCACAGAAAAAAATCACTCTTGATAAAATGATTGATACAAAGAGTATATCGCCAAATCTTTGCAAGCTTCTTAAGATTTGCGGCGCGATACGCCTTAACATCATTATTTCCGGCGGTACCGGCTCTGGAAAAACCACGATGCTTAACGCGCTTTCGCGCATGATAAGCAACGGTGAACGTATAGTTACCATCGAGGATGCGGCAGAGTTGCAATTACAGCAGCCACATGTTGTGCCTCTGGAAACACGAATTGCAAATCTGGAGGGCGATGGCGAAATAACCATGCGTGACCTGGTTAAAAACGCCCTGCGTATGCGCCCTGACCGTATCATTCTTGGCGAGGTGCGTGGTGGAGAGGCATTCGATTTATTACAGGCGATGAATACCGGCCATGACGGCTCAATGGGGACGCTCCATGCCAACACCCCACGCGAAGCACTTACGCGTATGGAAAACCTGATAGGTATGGCTGGAGCCAACCTTACCAGCAAGGCAGTACGCACACAGATTGCAGGGGCTGTGAACCTTATCGTCCAGATAAGCCGAATGCGCGATGGCGGCAGGCGCGTTACCCACGTCACAGAAATTATCGGTATGGAAGGCGATGTAATTGTCACGCAGGACCTGTATACTTTTGAGTTTGAAGGCGAGGATGAGAATGGGCGCCTGGTAGGGCAATTCCGGTCAACCGGTATAAGGCCGAATTTTACCCAGCAGGCCGCATATTTTGGATTGGAAAAGCAGCTTATCGAAGCGATGACCGCAGAGCCGGAGTAAATCAATGCTTACAAAAGTAATGATTTTCATCGGTATCATGATTTTAGTATTGCTGGCTTCATCGCAGAGGATAAAAGATGCCCGTGATTTCAAGAGGCGCATAGACCGCATCAGGCAGCGTAAAAATTCCAACGCCCCTAAGACTATCCAGGAAATGTCATTACGCCGGAAAAAAACCGAAAACACCGGTCTTTCATCAATGCTTTTAAAGCCTCTGCCTGATTCCAGGAAAATAGCAATATTGCTTGAAAATGCCGGTATAAAGATGACTCCAAAGCAATATATTATGCGCCTGGCGATAGCTGTGGCAATAATTATTGCTATTATAACATTGCTTCTTAAGAAATCCATATTCCTGGCAATACCTACCGCTATAATATTAGGGGTATGGGTTCCATTTAAATGGCTAAAACGTAAAATAAATAAACAGGCCCAGGATTTCCTGCGCAGTTTTCCTGAGGCTATCGACCTTATTGTGCGTGGGCTACGCTCCGGGCTTCCTGTTTCCGAATCAGTAGTCCAGGTATCAACAGAGTTGCCAGAACCTATAAAAAGCGTGTTCACAAATATTTCCAACACCATGAAGCTTGGTGTGCCACTGGAAAAAGCCCTTATGGAAACAGCAAGAAGGCTTGAACTGCGTGAATTCTATTTTTTTACCACCAGCATAATATTGCAACGTGAAACTGGTGGTAATTTATCAGAAATACTTAACAATCTTTCGGAAGTATTGCGCTCACGTTTTATGATGAAAATGAAAATACACGCATTGACATCAGAAGCCCGCGCTTCGGCTGTTATTATAGGCTCGCTTCCTTTTATAGTTGCATTAGCAGTTATGGCTTTAAGCCCTAAATACCTGCTGCCATTGATAGACGAGGAGGGCGGCAACCAGGCGCTGGCTGTGGCGGTTGGCATGCTTTCGTTCGGTATCTGGTCAATGCGGCGTATGGCGAGGTTTGAAATATAGCCATGGCGGACATTCAAAAAGCAGACCCGATAACTACTTTCCTGAAGCATAACCTGCCGCATTTTATAAGCGTCAACATGTTTTATGTTGGCATAAGCTGTGTGATGGTTGTGGTGTGCATTATTGTATTTCGCAATATGATGGGCAAGAAAAACAACAAAATGTCGCATCGAATAAAAGCCATCCACGAAAGACGCAAAGAGCTTTATAGCGGCTTACTTGCTGCAAAAAAACGTAAAAAACCTGAAGGCAGCATAAATTTCATGCGCATGGTTTCTATGAAGTTCCACCTGGTGAAAAAGCTGGAGCTTGAGCAAAGCGAAGCCATGTTGGTGCAGGCGGGTTTCAGGTCAAAAGACGCTCTTTCAATATTCGCATTCCTTACCCTGATTTTGCCTTTTATTTTAGGCGGTATAGGCCTGGCAGTAATGCAATTATCCCATCCGGCTACATTTAATGCTAAAATGATAAATTACATATGGCCGGTGCTGGGGCTGTATATGGGGCTGAAACTTCCATGGATGGTGCTTAAACGTGTCCGCAAAAAGCGCTACATAGCAATACAGCGCGGCCTTTCAGATACGCTTGATCTAATGACTGTTTGCGCCGAAGCTGGACTTAGTGTTCCTGCTGCCATGGACCGTGTGTCACGCGAGCTTGGCACAGCCTATCCGGAAATCGCCGAGGAACTGGCGCTTACATCTATAGAAATAAGCTTCTACCCGGATCGCAACAAAGCATTATACAACCTCGCTGACCGCTGCGACCTGAAAGAGGTTCGCGGTATAGTAACTGTACTTATACAGACTGAAAAATACGGGACACCTATAGCGCAGGCTTTGCGTGTATTATCGTCTGAATTCCGGCACGCAAGGATGCTGCGCGCAGAAAATAAGGCCGCAAGGCTTCCGGCAATGATGACCCTGCCGATGATATTATTCATCCTGCCTACAGTTTTTATAATAATAATGGCCCCGGCAGTGATAAGCGCCAAGAAAAACTTTGCCAGCCAAAGCAGCCAGCAGAAAAAATAATATTATAAATTATAATAACTATGCAAAAAATTATTGAGTGACTTTTCCAGCCTGCGTTGCGCTGCAATTAAATCATCGTCATGAACGCCGGTAAGTTTCCGACCTGATTCCTTAAGTGCAGTTTCACAGGTATGGGCGAGCATTTCATAAGGGTCCTCAAGAACCGGGCGCATAATACTACTATCATTTTCATCATGGCGGTAATGCTGGTGAAAAACCCGTGGCCCACGTAATTCCGCAAGAGCAAGGGAAACAGGGGTTACTATGTTTTTAAAGCGCTGCTGCCAATACATTCTTTCGGAATCATCACGGTCAGCGAATCTTGTGGCCAGAAGCCGAGCACAAACATCCTCAAGTGCCAGCAGTGAACTTTCAAGAAGGGCAGCATCACTATCCACTGGTTCCTGTTTTTTCCTGGTTTTTACACCATCCATAAAAAACCTCCATCATTAAGGTATTTCAGCCAGTCAACCAGTATTATACTACAGTACCCGCCGCAATGCTAGAAATTATAAAACAAGACAAGATAAAATAAAATCTTGTGGAATATGGCGCAAAATATGCTATGCAGCATAAAAAAACCAATCAGGAGAAGAAACTGTGACTGCAATTACTTATATTCATGCCCGTGAAATCGTTGATAGCCGTGGGAATCCAACAGTTGAGGTTGATATAGAGCTGGAAGACGGCTCGTTTGGCCGTGCTGCTGTTCCATCTGGCGCGTCTACAGGTTCGCTTGAAGCCCTGGAGCTTCGTGATAACGATAAAAAGCGTTACAAGGGCAAGGGAGTTAAAAAAGCGGTTGCCAATGTAAATAACGACATAAATGATGCGCTGTTGGGCATGGATGCTACCAACCAGGTAAAGATCGACCAGATACTGCTTGATCTCGACGGGACTGAGAATAAATCGAAGCTCGGCGCTAATTCCATACTGGGTGTTTCGCTTGCAGTCGCCAAGGCTGCCGCAATATCCTCCAATCTGCCTCTATACCGTTATGTAGGCGGGGCAGGGGCGCATATACTTCCGGTGCCAATGATGAACATCATCAATGGCGGCCAGCATGCCAATAATAAGCTCGACATACAGGAATTCATGATAATGCCGGTCAAGGCGGCAAATATGGCGGATGCTATCCGAATAGGCGCTGAGATTTTTCATGAACTTAAACACCGTTTAAGCGAAGAAGGATTAAATACCTCAGTTGGTGACGAGGGTGGGTTCGCGCCTAATTTCGGTAAGGCCGATGAAGCGCTTTCATTTATCATGAAAGCTATCGAAGGTGCTGGTTATAAAGCCGGGAGCGATGTTGTGCTTGCGCTTGACGTTGCCGCATCGGAATTTTTCCATGACGGAAAATATGTGCTGGAAGGCGAGGGTAAAACCCTGGATTTTGGCAAGTTGCTTAAATATTATGAAACGCTGGTAAATCGCTATCCTATCGTTTCCATCGAAGACCCGATGGCCGAGAACGATCATCTGGGCTGGAAGGAAATAACCAACCTGCTTGGCAAAAAAATCCAGCTTGTCGGCGATGACCTGTTCGTAACCAACCCCGCTATTTTGGCTCAGGGGGTGGAGCAGGGGCTGGCCAATGCCCTGCTGGTAAAGGTAAACCAGATAGGCACCCTGACTGAAACATTACAGGCTGTACAGCTTGCCCAGCGTTCCGGCTACCGCGCAATACTTTCGCATCGTTCAGGTGAAACCGAGGATACGACCATCGCACATCTGGCAGTTGCCACCAATTGCGGGCAGATCAAAACCGGCTCGCTTTCACGCTCCGACAGGCTTGCAAAATATAATGAGCTTATCCGCATTGAGGAACAGCTAGGCCACAGCGCCCATTACGCTGGAAGTGCTATTTTGATGTAAGGCAAAAAATACGCTAAATATCTCATTATTCCTCTTTCCAAAATAGGAAAAAATCTTTATATTACCCGGCGTATATGAGCAGGTACGCAAGCAATTCAGATTTTCGCCAACCTATGCAGAGGCGCGCCATAGGTTCGCTTTTTTGCGTGCTTATATTATTTTATCTTGGATTCCACACAATCAGCGGTGAGCGTGGTATTTTTGCGTTGCTGCGTGAAAGCAGCAAGCTCGATGCCATAAATGCTGAAATCGCGGAAATAAAGACCGAGCGCCAGTCAATAGAAAAAAAAGTGCAGAAACTTAGCAGCAGCAGCTTAGACCTTGATCTACTGGACGAGCAATCCCGCAACATACTGGGCCGCACAGGCAGCGATGAGGTGGTTATATTCCTGGATAAGGATAAAAAATCTAAAAAATAGGGGGCTGTCCCAGATAACTAGTTAATGTTATCTATGGATGGTATGAGAAAGAGCAGAATAAGTAAAGAGAAACAACAACGATTAATGGAGCATTTTGTAGCAGGAACAACTGCCAGATGTG
>JBDHUC010000002.1:0-125478 GCA_039808985.1 Alphaproteobacteria bacterium
GCGATTTTGGCGGGTGCTTGGCGAAGAACCAATCCTTAAGCATAGACTCAACCAAAGCAGTATCCGCCTTTCCTGCAAGTGCCAGCGCGCCGCCGAAATCACAGTCCCTACCGGTATTTTTATACGCCCATTCATTGAGCAGCACATTCCCCGTCCCGGTATCGAATGCCAGTATATCCAGCGCCATAAGTTCGCTGGCGGTTTCTTCCGAACGCCCTATCCATGTGACATTGGCGATACCGCCCAGATTCAATATCGCAACCGGAAGGTCCATATGCCTGGCAAGCGCCGCATGATACAGCGGAACCAGCGGCGCACCCTGCCCTCCTGCTGCTATGTCGCGGCGGCGGAAATCGCACACCACATCAATGCGGGTTTTTTCGGCAAGTAACGCCCCGTCACCTATCTGCCATGTCAGATGTTCATCAGGGCGGTGCGAAACTGTCTGCCCATGAAAACCGATAACTTCAATATCCTTAAAGCTCAGGTTTGCCTGTTCGAGGAGTTTTTTTACCACCTCGGCATGTTTGAGCGTATTATTATGCTCGGCAAGCAGCATATCGCCACGGCCATGCACCGCCTCACGCAGGGCTATCTTTTCGTTTTCGCTGTAATGCACGGTAATTGATGCGCCGAATTCAAGGATATGCTCGCCGTCAGTGCGGATTAGCGCTGCATCTATGCCATCAAGCGAGGTGCCACTCATTAACCCAAGCGACCATTTAGGACTTGAATTCATTAGTTTTCTCCAGTTATTATGGTTAATATTATAATTCGAATGTAATTAACAAATTGATAATATCGCCATGGCCAAAACAGAAACCGCTAAGTTTAATTCAGAATTCATGCAGGTAATGCAATCAAGGGGCTTCATCCACCAATGTACGGATGCGGCAAATCTTGATAAAAGCATGAAAAATAATAAGGTAATGGCCTATATCGGGTTTGACGCAACTGCGCCCAGCCTGCATGTAGGAAGCCTGGTGCAGATAATGATACTGCGCTGGCTACAAAAAACCGGGCATAAGCCGATAGTTCTGCTGGGCGGTGGCACCAGCCGGGTTGGCGATCCATCGGGCAAGGACGAAGCGCGCAAAATGCTATCGGACGCCGATATTACAAAAAACACTGAATCCATCCAGAAACTTCTTGAGCAGTTCATAACTTTTGGTTCCGATACTAACGATGCAATTCTGGTGAATAATGCCCTATGGCTGGAAAAGCTTAATTACATTGATTTCCTGCGTGAATACGGCAAGTTTTTTTCGGTAAACCGGATGCTCACCCAGGAAAGCGTGAAGCTGCGCCTTGAGCGCGAGCAGAATTTAAGCTTCCTCGAATTCAACTATATGATATTGCAGGCCTATGATTTCGTTGAGCTTAACAACCGTTACGGCTGCACATTGCAGATCGGAGGTTCGGACCAGTGGGGAAATATCATAATGGGTATCGACCTGTCGCGGCGCATTGATTCGGCAACCCGTTTCCAACCGCTTACCATCGAGCAGAATGACAAGAAGATTCTAAAGGTCCTGGAAGTTCAGCCAATGATAAAATCCACCCGCACCGACCCTGAGGATTATACTCAGGCGGCCTTCATGAATTTCATGAATGATGGCGATAATAAAAATTTATATGGGCTTACAACCCCGCTTCTTTCGACCAGTTCCGGCGCGAAGATGGGTAAATCGGCATCCGGCGCGGTATGGCTTAACAAGGATATGCTTAGCCCATATGATTACTGGCAATACTGGCGCAATGTTGAAGATGCCGATGTTGGCCGTTTCCTGCGCCTGTTCACCGAGCTGCCGCTAAAGGAAATAGAGAAGCTGGAAGCCCTTAAAGGCGCTGATATTAACGAAGCAAAAAAAATCCTCGCTAATGAAGCAACAAAGATCTGCCATGGCGAACGCGCTGCAAAGCAAGCCGCAGATACAGCAAAGAAAACCTTTGAACAGGGTAAGATAGGCACTGACATCCCGGTTTATTCATTAAGCTCCCAGGACCTGGGAAAAGGAATCGCGGCTTATGAGCTTATACGGCTTTCCGGCCTGGCATCTTCCGGGGGCGAAGCCAAACGCCTGATACGCGGCGGTGGGGCAAAGGTGAATGACCAGAAGATCGAGGATGAGAATATGTCGATAACCCCGGCCTATTTCAAAAATGAGGGTTCGCTTAAGCTTTCATCGGGCAAGAAAAAGCACATGCTGGTTAAATTAAAGAACTGATATACATAGCAATTTATTAATTGTTAATTGTCATTAAACCGTAACTTTACTTAGGAATTGTTCTTTAATAGCTTATTAGCAGTGATTTAAAAAATTGGAGGATTTATGGCTGAAAATAAAAATACAGTTAATAATGAAAAAGAAGAATTGGCTTCTCAAATAAGGAAGATGCTAAGTATTATAGTTGATTCCAATGTATATCAACCAGTCGAATATAGCCAAGATGGTTCGATATCTTTGTATATAAATAATTCATCTAAAGCTGCTAATGGACTTCGTGGCTCTGGTCTTAATTATGGGCCTTCAAGTTCTAAAGATTATCCTGATCATATAGAAGTTATTATACCAGCTAATGTCACAGGAATACAAAAAACATTTAAAGCAATGGAAAATGCTATTATTAAGCGTGCTACACTTGATATTGAAGAAGGCGTTTCGGCTCTCCCAGAAGATAGGCAAGCTGAATTCAAAAAGCGTGTTTTAACAGCAATTGCTCAAGAGATTGGCGTAGATTCTCCGAATACAGGAAAAGCCGTTTCTTCACGGGGATAATCAAAAGTCTAATGGTAAAGCTTAAATAGATTTGCCAATCTTAACGCAGTAGCTGTAATAGCCGAGCTTTCCCAGTATCACCAGCGGCAGGACTATCTTTGCGCGTTTGCCCAGGAACGCCGCGATAAGCGGCAGGAAGTTCAAAAGCACTATCCATGTGAATGGCAAAAGCATCATAAAAAAGCGCGAAAATATGCGGGATGCCTTATTGTATTTCTCAAGGCTTAGATGCTTATGCCCACTTTTAAAATAAAGATTTTTTATAATCAGGCCAAGAACAAAGCAAAAAGTCGCGCCAATCGCCGAGCCTATAACGGCAAGCAATACCGCAAGCCGCATATCATAATTACCGAATCCCAGCATCGCGAAGAAGGTAGGTTCATGTCCGAAAGGTATAATGCTGGAAACATAGGCAGATTCTATAAGGACATCAAGATAGTAATTCATAAACACCCCTTTTTAGAAAGACTGCCCCTAGGACTTGCGCGAAATAACAAACTCAGCAAGGTCGCGGAGGTTATCGGCCTTTTTGTCAAACACATCAAGATATGAAATAGCCTGCCGGACCAGTATCTGTGCATGTTCGCGCGCACGTTCAACCCCCATGCTCGAAACCAGCGTTGCCTTGCCAGCTATTTTATCTTTGCGCACGCCCTTGCCTGTCTGGGTGCGGGTTCCTTCGACATCAAGCAGGTCATCGGTAATCTGGAAAGCAAGCCCCATATCATGCGCATAGGCACGCATGAGCTTACGCATCATACCAGGCGCTTTGCCAAGTATTGCCCCGGCTTCGCAGGAAACAGCGAACAATTCCCCGGTTTTCAAACGTTGCAGCCTGATAATTTCATCTACCGATAGTTGCTTATTTTCTGATTGCAGGTCCATCATCTGGCCACCAACCATTCCCCAACTGCCGGAAGCCTGTGCCAGCGCTGCTATTAATTCGCAACGCACCGCCGGGTCAGCATGGGTTTTCTGGCTGGCAAGAATCTGGAATGCATAGGTAAGCAAACCATCACCGGCCAATATCGCCGCTGCTTCACCAAAAACCTTGTGTGATGTAGGCTTGCCACGGCGCAGGTCGTCATTATCCATGGCTGGCAAATCATCATGCATAAGCGAATAGGTATGTATAAACTCAATTGCCGCCGCAGTTTCCAGCGCCGAATCCATGCTCACACCAAACAAGCCGCTGGCACTGACCGTAAGGAACGGGCGAAGACGCTTTCCGCCGCCCAGCGCGCTGTAACGCATAGCCTCAACTATGGTATCTTCCTTTACTACGCGTGAATCAGGCGAGGTAGCCGCCTGAGAATTTATTGCAACCACAGTTGTATTGTCAGTTTCAGGAACGCGGAGCAATTCATCCATACGCACGGTTAAGGATTTTGCGACAAAGCCTATTGCATCCTGTAGATTATCAGGGAGTTTTATAACCATTGGGGTCCACTCTATACGTTATCGAAAGGTTGGGTTGTTACGCTGCCATCTTTGGCCTGGAGGATAGTTTCCACTTTAAGGCGTGCGCTTTCCAGTTTTTTCTGGCAGAATTCCTTAAGCTCAGTGCCACGAACATAATCGGCGATGGATGATTCAAGATCCCCGGTTCCGCCTTCAAGCTTACGAACGATAGCTTCCAGCTCTTTAAGCGCTGCTTCAAAAGGAATTTCGGCTTGATTTTCTGGTGATGATGGTTTTGTCATAGGGCGGGAGTGTATCTAAAATAGGCAATTGTTGCAACAGGAAATCAAATCAGGATTTTAGGGCTTTAACTAAAGCCTCAGTCACTTTCTTTGCATCACCAAACAACATCATGGTATTATCCTGGTAGAATAATTCATTTTCAATGCCAGCATAGCCAGCCGCCATGCCGCGCTTTACAAAGATAACGGTTTTTGCCGCGCCGACATCAAGAACCGGCATACCAAAGATCGGGCTGCTCGGATTATTTTTGGCGGCAGGGTTGGTCACGTCATTTGCGCCAATAACATACGCAACATCAGTAGTCGCAAAATCATTATTTATCTCTTCCAGCTCAGCAACGCTGTCATACGGCACATTGGCCTCGGCAAGCAGCACATTCATATGTCCCGGCATCCGCCCGGCAACCGGGTGGATCGCATAGCGCACTTTTATGCCTTCTTTTTCCAGTTCCTCCGCCATTTCGCGCACGGCATGCTGAGCCTGGGCAACAGCCATACCATAACCAGGGACTATTATAACAGAACCGGCATTTTTAAGCAGGAATGCCGCATCTTCAGCGCTGCCTGCTTTTACCGGACGCTGCTCTTTCGCCTCTCCCTGCGCCATGGCTTCGGAAGGTTGCCCGAACCCGCCAAATATCACATTTATAATGGAGCGATTCATGGCCTTGCACATAATATATGACAGTATAGCGCCGCTGGCGCCAACCAGCGCGCCAGTAATTATAAGCAGAGGATTACCAAGAGTGAAGCCAATGCCAGATGCCGCCCAGCCGGAATATGAATTAAGCATGGAAACCACAACCGGCATATCCGCCCCGCCAATCGGCACGATAAGCAACACACCAAGAGCAAAGGAAAGCAGCACCATTAAGACAAACAGGAATTTCGATTCGCTGAAACAAAACAGCAGCAGCAACAGGATAAGCGACAGGCCAAGCAGGGCGTTCACCATATTCTGCCCAGCGAAACGCAAGGGCTTGCCGGATAATATACCCTGTAATTTTGCAAAAGCTATTATTGAGCCGGTAAATGTTATAGCGCCAATAACAGCCCCCAGGCTCATTTCCAACAAGCTTCCGGCATGGATGCTGCCACTATTGCCTATACCGTAGCTTTCCGGCGCCCATAATGCAGCCGAAGCAATAAGAACCGCCGCCAGGCCAACCAGTGAGTGAAAGGCGGCAACCAGTTGCGGCATAGCTGTCATAGCTATTTTTCTGGCAATCACTGTGCCGAATATTCCACCGATCATTATGCCAAATAATATCATGGCATAATTTTCAATAGCAGGCATACAAAGCGTTGTTACAATAGCAATCGCCATACCCGCTATGCCAAGGATGTTGCCACGGCGAGCGCTGGCCGGTGATGAAAGGCCTTTAAGCGCCAGTATGAATAATACAGAAGCGACTAAATATAATAAGGCGGAAACGTCATTCATGGAAAAATCGTCATAAATTTAGAAGTTGTAAACTGCCAGAATGATTACACTATTTTTGCAGTATGTTGCAAGGATTTTAGATTAAGTCGCCGCATAAAAAAATCTTGGGCTTTCTTATGAAATCATTGTGCTTGTTTTTTTAATTTGTTATAGTTTAGCCTTACGCTGCCTGATTAGTTAAGGAATAACTTTGGAATATTTAGCCGCAAGTGAATCAATCTCCGCCCGCGTTGAAGCAATGCGCGGAATGCTTGCGAGCAGGCGGGAAAGCGCAGAAAACAGGTTTGATAAGTTCGCAGCAAAATCAACAAATATGGGAGATATATCACTCCCATCAGGTTCGCTCCGGGCAATGCTTGATAAGGTAAAGATAGCAGCGAGAGAAAATACGATTTCACATGCTGCGGGGGCAAACTGAATCATCACGATCTGCTGATAGCTTGTTGCCGGTCGACTCCTACGGGCAATCCCCAGAAACACAAAAAGGAAATAAGGCCTATACCCTATTTCCTTTTTGCGACTCGATGGGCGATCAGGAAAATGGCTCGCGACCTGGATTATTGTTATCAACATATATCACTGTATTTGAAAGAAATTACTTATTGCATATTCTAACTATGCCCCCGTTTATGCCCCCACACATTTAGAGCAGCCTAAGAATATTTCATATACTTCTGATTTTCCCGACAGTTAAATGATGCCAGCCGGAGGAATACACGAATCTACCTTTCTCCGTTCAAGAGTTCGTTGGGAGTTATAGAATGACCAAAGAAGATATTTTTACGGAAGAATGCACCGCTATATTCCAAGAAAAGAAACAAAGGGAGAGTTTAGACCCAGGATATAGTAGTTTTAAGAAGTTTTTTGACTCTATGCATGCTTTCTTTATTTTCTTGGGTTTTGCCGCATTGATAGCAACATTTTTTACTGAAGTAACTGTAGTCCAAGCTACTTGTTTTTTTATCATCGCCCATGTGATTTCCGTGCGTCAAATGGCAACGAATGAACTTCTAGCCGAGATAGCTATAGATACAGCCCATACAAGGGCATATATAGCCACGGTGATACGATCTTCACAGGAAAACCAAAAATGAAACCTTATATATTACCTATATGCACCATAGCTCTTATTTTAGCTGGTTGCACCTCTCAAAAGCCTGAATATAGATGGGTTAAATCAAGCAATAAAAGCCAGGAAAAAGATCACGCCACTGCTGATAGCATTTGCATAGCAGAGACTTACCGGGCTGCCCCAGATTCAGCATTATCTGACTGCATCGCATTGAATAGCAACATTGCTCGAAACCTTTGCTTAGGAGACCAAGAATCAAAAGCGGAATCTTTAAGAGAACGAATTTATGATGGGTGTATGCTTGGCAAAGGCTGGGAAAAGCAAGCTATCCGATAAACCACATGATTGACCATGCTTTTATATAAAAAGTTTCAATCATTTAAATAATGTAATTAGACGCATTTTTTAATTATAATAATTCATAATACTTCATTTCGGGTTGATTGTATGCAGGGGTAGGATGTCGCCTAGCCCTCTTTGGATTCATGATGAATGGGTATTGATAACAAAACTCATTCCGAAAAAATTTATTAAATTTAATACGTTATATCCAAGGGATCATTTTTATAAAAATATTTTGATAGATAGAAAAATTTAAAAAAAATTATAAACAATATTATTTTATCTAATTGTTCCCCTTATTGATGTTAGTAATCATATCAATGGGAAATACCCACAAGTCATCTTCTGTATTGCTATGCCTCATCACACTATTCCACATAGAATAGTAATCCTGTATGTATGCTGAATCATCAGGAGCTAGCTTGCACATTATATCCGCACTTGGGTCATTTGATTCCAATAGATATTTCTTTACTTCTATAACATGTGCAGGAAACCCCATTTTCATTGCTGCCTTACTTTCATTATGCTGTGTGCTTTTTAAAGTTCCCATAAACCACCTTCCCGCCGCTTGCTAAAATATCAATATAATCACTCCACTCCTGCATCATTTTCTTCCGTTCCTCCAAAAATTGGGCGCGATCATAAGCCGCATCCACATTATTTCTGTGCGCGTGAGCCAATTGCCTATCCACTACCTCATGGCGATAACCAAGATTTTCTTTAATAGCGCTCATGGCAAGAGCACGAAAACCATGCCCGGTCATTTTGCCTTTGTAACCCAATCTGCCAATAGCAAATAGAACGGTATTATTGCTCATAGGCGTTATGGGGCGTATCTGATTTGGAAATACCCACTTCCATTTTCCAGCGAGTTCTTTTTGTGCTTTCAATATCTCAATGGCTTGCTTAGAAAGCGGCACAATATGAGGTTTGCGCATTTTCATTCTCTCCGCTGGGATTTCCCATATACCCTGATCGAGATTGAACTCATCCCATGTCGCGTTAATTAATTCGGATGTTCTGGTAAAAGTAAGCATTAAAAGCCTGACAGCATGACGGGTCTGCTGATAGATACGTGCGTCATTATTTTCGAGTGCGTGAAGGAATCCAGGCAATTCCTTTATATCAAAAGCAGCAAAATGGGTTTTCTTATATGGAACAAGAGCCCCACTTAAATCTGCAGCAGGATTACGTTCGGCAATACCGTTGGGAATTGCGTATTTGTATATTTTATTGCAAGTGCCCAAGCAGCGACGAGCCATTTCATGGGCACCACGTTTTTCAATTTTTTTGATAACCTCTAATAATTCCAAAGGCGTTATTTCGGCAATTGGCCTATTTCCAAGATGGGGAAATATATCGAGCTCGAGCCTATGCAGTATATTAAAGCTATAATAAGTAGACCATCGAACTTCATGGTCTTTATGCCAAGCCCTTGCTACTGCCTCAAATGTATGGACAGAACGGAGCACTCGTTGCCGTTTTTGCTCCTTTTTCACGAAGCCTGGGTCATTTCCTGCGGTAACCTGTTTACGAGCTTCATCTCGTTTAGTGCGCGCATCTGCCAGCGAGACTTCTGGAAAAACACCCAATGCCAGACGCTTTTCTTTACCATTAAAACGATATTTTAAACGCCAATATTTTGAGCCGTTGGGCATCACCTCCAAATACAGCCCCTTCTCATCAAACATCCTGTAGGATTTATTTTGCGGCTTGGCATTACGCACGGCAACAATCGTCAACATAGAGATACCCTTAAATTTCATTGCTACAGGTGATATTTTTTTGCTTTATAGCCACTTCATTGTGTAGAGGAAGTAAAAAATATATGCCCCGAATTATGCCCCTAAAACTTGGGGTTGTACACGGTCAAAAACGAATGCACGATGCTGGCAATGAATTTAATATAATTATGAAACAATCGATTAGGCGATTACACCAAAATAGTGCGTGACATGGGCGATCAGGAAAGTGGCTCCGCGACCTGGATTCGAACCAGGGACCGATCGATTAACAGTCGATTGCTCTACCGCTGAGCTATCGCGGAATGCCTTAAATCCTTGATAAATTACCAAAGAGGCGTGTCTTATAGCAAATGTCTTTTTTTAATTCCAGTAAAAATATGCTAAAGACATAAACTTTATCAAAAACACAGAAAAATAGGGAAAAGCAATAGGGTTTCAAGATGGCAGATATTAGCCATGGGCATGTTCTGTCCCAGGCAGCTTAAGAGTATCCTTCCCAAGATTTTTGCTTTATACTCCAATTTGCCCTTGCAATATGCCAATCTATATGCAAATTAAAAGATTAGGCAGATTTTACCATTAATATCATTATCTTATGCTGCGTTGCAGCAAAATATATTTAAGGCTTAACAGCTAAACAACACGAATTAAAACTAGCAGGACGAAAAAAACATGAGTTACGAGAAAGAACCGATTACTGACGCAGAAGCACTCGCCTATCACTCTGAAGGTCAACCGGGCAAAATTTCAATTTTGCCTACCAAACCGTTAATGACCCAGCGCGATCTTTCCCTTGGCTATTCACCTGGCGTTGCCATTCCCTGCCTGGAAATTCAGAAAGAACCGAACAAGGCTTATGATTACACATCACGCGGAAATTTCGTAGCCGTTATATCGAACGGGACTGCAGTGCTTGGCCTTGGCAACCTCGGGGCACTTGCTTCCAAGCCGGTTATGGAAGGAAAGGCCATCCTGTTTAAGCGTTTTGCTGATATTGACTGTATAGATATTGAGGTTGATACCACCAATGTTGATGAGTTCGTAAACTGCGTGAAATTGCTTGGCCCATCGTGGGGTGGAATCAACCTTGAGGATATTGCCGCGCCGGAATGTTTTATCATCGAGCAGCGCCTGCGCGAATTAATGGATATACCCGTATTCCATGACGATCAGCATGGAACAGCGATAATCGTGGCCGCGGGGCTTATCAATGCCGCGCATCTTACCGGACGCGAGCTTAAGGATATAAAAGTTGTAGTGCTGGGTGCTGGCTCGGCTGGTATCGCCTGCCTTGAGCTTATCAAGCGCATGGGTGTTAAACATGAAAACGCCTATCTGGTTGATAAAACCGGGGTGATATACGAAGGCCGCACGGAGGGAATGAACCAGTGGAAATCCGCACATGCCGTAAAAACTGATAAGCGCACCCTTGCTGATGCTATGAAAGGCGCTGATATGTTCATGGGGCTTGCCGGTAAAAATGCCGTTTCCAAGGAAATGGTTGCCACTATGGCGAAAAACCCGATCATATTCGCAATGGCTAACCCTGACCCTGAAATTACGCCCGAAGATGTGCGCAGCGTACGCTCTGATGCTATCATAGCAACCGGACGCTCGGATTATGCCAACCAGGTAAATAATGTTATGGGCTTCCCGTATATCTTCCGTGGCGCGCTTGATGTGCGCGCTTCCCAGATCAACGAAGATATGAAAGTTGCAGCGGCTGAAGCCCTGGCTGCACTTGCCCGTGAGGATGTGCCTGAGGAAGTTTCAGCGGCATATCGCGGCCGCAAGATGGAATTTGGCCCTGATTATATCATCCCGGCTCCGTTCGACCCAAGGCTTATGACCACTGTTCCGGTAGCCGTTGCCAAGGCCGCTATGAAAACCGGCGTTGCGCGCAAGCCAATAGCTGACTTCAATGCATACAAGCAGGAGTTGGCAGCCCGCCGCGACCCAACAGCAAACTCAATGCAGCATATATTCGACAAGGTGCGCGAAAATCCACAGCGTATGATCTTTGCCGAAGGTGAGGAAGAAAAAATCATCCGTGCTGCCGTGCAATGGCGCGATAACGGCTATGGCGCGCCGATACTGGTTGGCCGCGTTGAACGAATCCACGAGTTGATGAAAAAAATGAGCATCGCGGATTATAAGAATATTGAAATTGCCAATGCCGCAGTCAGCCCGAATGTTGAGGAGTATATAGATTATTTATACCCACGCCTGCAACGCGCTGGCTATCTTTACCGCGATGTAGCCCGTATGGTAAAGAATGACCGCGATATTTTTGCATCCTGCATGTTGGCAATGGGTCATGGGGATGCGCTGATAACAGGCCTCACCCGCAATTATACCGTTTCGCTCGATAATGTATCGCGTGTAATAAATACCAAGAAGGATGAATTCCTGTTTGGCGTATCCCTGGTTGTCGCTAAAGGAAAAACTATATTCTTCTCCGATACAACGGTGCAGGAGTTGCCAAGCCCTGAACAGCTTGCGCATATTGCTATAAAAACCGCTGAAAAAGCCAGAAAAATGGGGCACCAGCCGCGTGTTGCGCTGCTCTCCTTCTCTACTTTCGGCAATCCTATCCGCGAAAAGTCTTTGCGTATCCGCGATGCTGTAAAAGTTCTTGATGGAATGAATGTCGATTTTGAATATGATGGAGAAATGTCAGCAAGCGTTGCGCTCAATAAGGAAATGATGAGCCTGTACCCGTTCTGCCGCCTGTCTGGACCTGCTAACGTGCTTATCATGCCTGCGCTGCATTCTGCGCATATTGCATCGCACATGCTGCAGGAACTCAGTGACGGCGTGACAATCGGCCCTGTTCTTATGGGACTTGAGCGCCCTGTGCAGATAATGCAGATGAACGCAACGCTTTCAGAAATCCTGAATCTTTGCGCTATTACAGCAATGGAAGCTATCGAGGAAAAGAAATCGAAAGTAACCCCCATAGCCAAGGCAAAAAAAGCCAAGGCTTAAGCAGGGATATTTATGGCAGAAGATAAAAAACTTATCTGGCTGGTAAATCCGGTTGCTGGTGCCAGGCTTGAGCAGAAAAATGCTCTGGCCGCCAGCGGCCAATTTCGCTTTACTGAATTATATTCTGACAATGAAGCTGTAAGCAAATTGAGGGAAGGCATAGAAAAGCCCGGCCTTATAATCTCCAGCTCAAATATACTGGAGAAAATGAGCAATATTCCGGTTATCAATGCATCAGGGATGGACATGAAAGATCTGCAGGCAAAAGTTGAGGAAAAATTGTCGTCTGGAATTTATGCTGGCAGTGCACAAGGAAGGGCAAGGTAGCCTCATGGAAGAAGGTTAAGAAACCAATCTGGATTGCTGATGATTCTGACTCTATAAATATTGTTAAGATAAACTTATAAACCAATTGAAAAAGGAATTATATGCTAAGCGCAAAGAAACTTGTATGGGTGGTTGATGATGAGCAGTCGATACTGGCCGCAGTAAAAGAGCGCCTCGAATCGAATGATTTTAATGCTGCCACATTTACAACAGCAGAAGATGCTGTGAAAGCATTATCCCGTGGCGAAGGCCTGCCTGCCCTTATCATAACCGATAATGACACCAAAAGCAGCATGACCGGAATGGATGTTATCCAGAGCGCGGTATATAAAAAAGTCCCGGTTATCATCCAGGCGGTAAACGATATATCAACCAAGGTACAATCCAGCGGTGCTTATGGCTACGTCCCTAAAACCGGGGATTACCGCGCGCTGATGATAATGGTGAACCAGGCAATCGGCGGAAAGTGATTATGTCAAATGCAAGAAAACATATTTTGCTTGTTGAGGATAATGAAGACCAGAGCATGATAATGGAAGCGCGTCTTAATAAATGGGGATATGATTGCACTTTAAAGAAAAGTGCTGACGATGCACTGGCATACCTTCAAGAAAACAAGCCAGACCTTATTATAACTGATTATGATACGAATAGTAAAAATACAGGAATCGACGTAATCAAAAAAGCAAAAACCCATAATATTCCTGTAATTATGCATTCAAATTCCAGTGTAAAAAATGAGGCTATATCAGCAGGCGCCAAATTTTTCCTTGAGAAAACCTGCGATAAGGAAATTATCCAGAAAAAAATCCAGGAAGTAATTGCCATGGGTGGTCTTGAGGAACCAGGCGGCAGAACAAGATAGACAATTTATATCTTTTGGTGGATAAACGAATAAGCATTCGCTTATTTTGAACATCCATTCTATCGAGATTAAAATGACACTTTCTATCGCAGCCTCCCTTCCCCCAGAATACCAGCTTATCCTTACACCGGAAGTACAGGATTTCGTATCCCGCCTTGCCGGGAAATTTACTGCGCGCAAGGATGAATTGCTGGCAAAGCGAGTTGCAAGACAGAAACGCATTGATGAAGGAGAACTACCTGACTTCCTGCCGGAAACTGCAAATATACGCGCTGGCGACTGGAAGGTTGCCCCCATCCCTCCCCCGCTGCTTGACCGCCGCGTGGAAATCACCGGGCCGGTTGAACGCAAGATGATAATAAACGCGCTGAATTCAGGCGCAAAGGTTTTCATGGCCGATTTTGAGGATTCTCTTACCCCAGCATGGGATTCGGTAATGGAAGGCCAGATAAACCTGCGCGATTATGTGGATGGAACAATATCCTACACAAGCCCCGAAGGTAAAATATATACGCTCAATGACACAATCGCCACCCTGATCGTGCGTCCGCGCGGCTGGCATCTTGTCGAAAAACATGTGCTGCTTGATGGCAAGCCGATAGCCGGGGCATTCATGGATTTCGGTATTTATTTTTACCTGAATGCAAAAAAACTTCTGGCACGCGGGCTGGGGCCATATTTCTACCTGCCGAAGCTTGAAAGCCACGAAGAAGCAGCTTTGTGGGCGGATATTTTTGCGTTTTCCGAAAAAGAGCTGGGGCTGCCAACCGGAACGATAAAAGCCACTGTGCTTATTGAAACCATCGTTGCGGCTTTCGAGATGGATGAAATTTTATACGCTCTGAAAGATTATTGCGTTGGCCTTAATTGTGGACGCTGGGATTATATTTTCAGCTTCATCAAAAAATTCAATAAGCGCGGTGATTTTGTGCTGCCTGACCGCGCAGCAGTTACCATGACCACGCATTTCCTGCGCACCTATTCCCTGCTGCTTATCCAGACCACCCACAAGCGCGGGGCATTTGCAATGGGCGGGATGAGCGCGTTCATACCAGTTAAGAATGATGAAGCCGCCAATGAAAAAGCCTTCGCCATGGTCCGCGCCGACAAAGAACGCGAGGCAGGTGATGGGCATGATGGCACATGGGTGGCGCATCCCGGGCTGGTTCCGGTTGCCATGGAGGTTTTCAACCGCCTGATGCCAACGCCAAACCAGGTTTCGCGCCAACGTCCTGATGTGAATGTTTCAGCTTCTGACCTTCTTACCGTGCCGGAGGGCGCGATCACCGAAGCAGGCCTGCGCAATAACATAAGCGTATCTGTGCAATACCTCGCCTCATGGCTGGCTGGCAATGGCTGCGTGCCGATTTTCAACCTGATGGAAGATGCCGCAACTGCTGAAATTGCCCGTTCGCAGATATGGCAGTGGATACACCATGACAAAGGCACTCTTTCCGATGGCCGCGCCGTTACCGTTTCCCTGTTTGAACAGTTGCTGGCGGAAGAAATGGAAAAATTGCCAAAAACCGGCCTGCCTTATGATAAAGCCGCAAAGATGGTGGCAGACCTTGTATCATCGAAGGAATTTACAGAATTCCTGACCCTGCCTGGATATGAGCAGATAAGTTAGTTATTGCCGTCATCCTGCGAAATTCGCAAGAATTTGCGCAGGATCTCGAACCTATTGATACAGATCCTGTGCTCTCGCTACGCTCCTCACAGGATGACAAAGAGCTGTCGCCCCGCACTTGTTGCGGGGTCTGGGCTTTTACAGGCATAATAAGCTGGATAAACCAACGCCGATCACAAATATATATTATAAATCAATACATTGATTTATAATAGCCATGGCGCAATCTTAACCATAATGTAACAATATTATTAAATTAATCATGCTAATATTACTAATGGTTATTATCGTAATTAATATATGTGAGGAATTATGTCTGGTCAACCGTCTGTAAATACCCCTAAATATAATGAGTTAAGCCAACTGGAAAGGATGGCTATTGATCATACGATAAAACAAAATCGGATATATGAAACAGGAGATAAGCACCAACCAATTAATTCCGATAAAATGATAGCAAATGCAAGGGAAGATCTGGCAAAATCACCGCAAGAAATTATTGATCATATCGTAAAAAGATACCAGGATTATAAGAGAAATAATCCAAGAAGCTTAGACTCGCAGCAAGAAGCTAGCAGTATTCACAGTAGATAATGATAAATTTATGGCAGAAAAAAGCGCAACCCCAACATATGATGGATTATCCAGTTTGGAAAAGGCGGCTATTAACCATGATGTTCAAAAGCATCTGCAACTTGAACGTTCTGTAAAAAACCCACTCCCAGATCTATATCTCGAAGCATGGGTAGATAATGGACGCGAAAGCCGGGCACTCGGATCAAAAGAATCTATTAATGAACTTGTAGATAAATACCAGTTAGATATAGCAAAAAGCAAAGCTTCGGGTGGCTTAAACGGAGTTTCTGGCGGCTCTGATGTCGCAGAACATACTGCCCATCCTGTAGTTGACGGGAAAATTGTGCAGCGTGGAAGATAAGCAAAAAGCAATCCGCCAGCCCACGCGATGAGCGCCGGGTGGTAGAGTTTATCACATGCCCTCACCACTTCCCTCTCCCGGCGGGAGAGGGAATTAAGCCTTTACCTGAAATTATCAAGCGGGATGGAGTAAGTGACCAGCGCTGTTTCTGAGCCTGGGTTATGCCCATAAATGCTGGCGTTAGAGATATGGTTGAAGGCAATACCGATGCGCTGGGCATTTGGAAGCTGGTATGCAAGCTCGATCCCTGAGCGAAACTCGATTGCACCGCCAAGATTCTTGCCATCGCCCTTATGATAAAGCCCGGCGGCGAAGTTTGGAATTAAATAAAGCTGGTCTTTGATAAGCTCGGCATCCCAGTTAAGCCCGGCATAGCCATAAATAGAACCATCGGTGGTAACGTTCACGCCAAACATAGGGCGGATAGCATATTGCAACGGACGGGCGCGATATTCAGCACCGAACTGAACAGCATTATAATCATTGCGGATAACATCGAAATAACCGATATAGCCGGTTACATAATCTTTTTTGTCTTCAACTGCCTGTGCGGCTGAAGCCAGTGACAGAAACGCGGTTGCCAGTGCAACCCCAGTATATTTTACCATACGCGCAAAACTCATAATCAGAACTCCTTATTAATAATGGAAATAACGTCTTTTCTTAACGCATTTATAACTACTCGTAAATAGCTAATAAACAATTAAACAATAACGCGCATTGCAATTAATATTAGCCTTGTACATAATGCGCAATATTAAGCAGATGGGTTTACTATGATATATTATATACTTGTCATATTGATAATTGCGCTGGTGGCAGTAATGCTGTCTGGCGTATTTCTAATGGGCAAAGGCGGCAAAGCCAATTCCAAATATTCGAATAAGCTTATGGTTGCGCGTGTAACCTTGCAGGGTTTGATATTGCTTATAATTTTACTTATGTATCTGGGGCATAAATAATGGTAAAACTAAATAAGATCTATACAAAAACCGGTGATAAAGGCGATACAGGACTGACCGGTGGCAGCCGCAGGCCTAAATATGACCTGCGGGTAGAAACTTACGGCACAGTTGACGAAACCAATTCAGCAATCGGGCTTGCGCGGCTGCATACAAGCGGTGAACATGACCGGATGCTTGAGCGAATACAACATGATCTGTTTGACCTCGGCGCGGATTTCTCAACATTGATGACTGTTGATAAGGCGCTACGCATTACAGCAATGCAGACTACAAGGCTTGAGCAGGAAATTGATGCTTTAAATGAAAATATCGCCCCCCTTAATTCTTTTGTGCTTCCCGGCGGAAGCCCAGCGGCGGCATATCTGCATCTGGCACGCACAATAGCGCGCCGGGCCGAGCGCCTTGCCTGCGAGCTTGCTGCAAAAGAAGCAATAAACCCGGAATCAATAAAATATTTAAACCGACTTTCCGATTTCCTGTTTGTGCTGGCGCGCGCTGCAAATGACAACGGACAAAAAGATGTGTTATGGACGCCGGGTATTAACCGATAATTAATCCTGAAATGCTACACTGAAAAATATTGCAGAAAAAAAATATTTTTTAGTTGCGGATATGATTATATGTCGGCAAAATACTCTGCATCCAGTAATATGAATTTTGAATAATTCGCCTAAATAAATACGCCTAAATAATGTAAGAATCAGGAATGCCAATTAAAAAAAACCGTTCTGCACATTTGATAGCCATAACACCCAGAGGGTGGACGAATCGCGCTTCACTAGGGCTACTTATAGTTATGTCTGTTTGCTTAATGGTTATGAGCCAGACAGGCAACAGCTCAGTCACTAAAATCCGCACAACCTTGCTTGATATTATCACCCCGGTTATTGAGGTTGCCAGCAAACCGCTGGATGCAATCGCTTCTGCTGGCGCGTGGGTTGGTGAAATGGCGCAATTACGTGCTGAAAATATAGCGCTGAAAAATACGAATATACAGCTTTTGCAATGGCAAGCACTGGCAAAAAGCATGGAAGCTGAAAATAACAGCCTGCGTTCGCTTATGAATGCGGTTTCTATACCTAAAAATAATTATATCACGGCGCGTATAGTTACTGATATGGGCGGCCCTTATGTACGCTCGGCATTAATCGGCGGCGGCAGCCAGCAAGGTATAAAAAAAGACCAGGCGGTAATAAGCGAACAGGGCTTGGTGGGCAGGGTTGTTGAAACCGGGAATGCAACATCGCGGGTGTTGCTGCTTAATGATATTAATTCGCGTATTCCGGTTATGAGTGAATCAAGCCGGGAAAAAACTATACTGGTTGGCAATAATAATGAGCTTCCATCACTCTCATATGTTGCTGCTGATAGCGCGATAAAGGTTGGTGAACGTATTATAACCTCAGGAGATGGTGGGGTTTTCCCACGCGGAATAGCTGTTGGCATCGTAAGTAAAATTGAAAACGGGACTATCCGTATCCAGCCGTTTGTTGATGCTGCGCGGCTTGAATATATAAGCGTGGTTGATTACTCGCTTTAACTTTAATAGTTACCAGTTGCAAGTTGCCGATAATATAGATTACAAAATCTACAGAACTCGTAACTACCAGCCAATCTAATATCCATGAACATAAGTATTAAACGCCTAGAATTATTGTTATGGCTGGTTACGCCTGCTATTATAACATTTATAATGTTCATCTTATGCGCCATTCCCAAATATATCTGGGGAATTAATTATATTATGCCTGTATTGCCTCTGATACCTGTTTTTTACTGGGGACGCACCCAGACAGCCGAGATTAGCTACTGGTTCGTTTTTATAATTGGGCTGCTTACTGATGTAGTAAGCGGGCTGCCGCTGGGGATGTCGGCGCTATTATATATTTTATTCCTGCTGATATTGCATAAGCAGGCAAAATATATGAACAATGAGGGGTTTGTTATTATCTGGGGGTATTTTATATTGCTGCTTGCCATAATCTCTATAATAGAATGGGTGCTGATGTCCTTCTCCGGAAACCAGTCACATGCCATAACTGCGGCAGTAATGCAGTGGCTTGCAACCACCTGCTGCTATCCTGTTTTCCATAAGCTATTCGACTATATTTCAGATTATATCAAGCAAAGACGCTGGATACTCAGCCATGCCTAAGGAAAATGAAAAACAGTTTATTTTTACCCGGCGTTCGCTAATATTTGGCGGGTTGCAGATTGCCGCTTTTTCGGCCCTGGCAGGAAGATTATATTACCTGCAATTCATAAATGCGGAAAAATACACCGCGCTTTCAGAAAATAACCGCATCAAGCTGCAACTGGTTGCGCCTGCCCGTGGCAATATACTCGACCGCAAAGGAGCGCCACTGGCTACGAGTAATATAAATTACCGCCTGTTTATAGATTATAGCACAATCACGCAGCAAACGCTTAAAACCACTCTGGAGAATTTAAAAAAACTACTGGTTATCCCGGAAAAAAAAATAAAATCACTCGAAAGCGTGAAAGTATCAACTGCCGCTATGCCGGATATGATAAAGGAGCATCTGACCTGGGATGAAGTATCCCTTATCGAGCTGCATATGATGGACCTTGCGGGGGTAACAGTTGACATAGGACAGATACGCTATTACCCGCTGCAGGATGAAGCGGCACATTTACTTGGATATTTAGGCGCGGTAACCGAGGATGAATTATCGCCGGATGACCCGCCGCTTATGCGGCTTCCTGATTTCAAGATCGGTAAGAACGGCGTGGAAAAAATGCTGGAAGAAAGACTGCGGGGAACAGCGGGAATCCGGCAGCTTGAAGTGAACGTGCATGGTATGCCGGTGCGCGAAATAGGCAAAACCGATAGCAAGCCTGGCGAAAATGTGCGCCTTACCATAGATAAGGAATTACAGCATTACGCCTCAAGCTTAGTTAAGGACCAAAGCGCCAGCGTACTGGTTATGGAAATAGAAACCGGTAATTTACTTACCATGGTATCATTGCCAGCATTCGACCCTAACGTGTTCAGCACCGGCATCAGCAGCGATTATTGGAAGGAATTGTCCAGCGATAAAAAATCGCCTTTGCTTAACAAAGCAATAACCGGGCAATACCCGCCAGGTTCAACTTTTAAAATGATAGTTGGAATGGCGGCAATTGAGGCAAAAGTTATCTCTCCTGCCACTACAGTATTCTGTCCAGGATATTTTTTTCTTGGCGAGCACCGCTTTAACTGCTGGAAAGAAGGCGGACATGGAACCGTTCATTTCCATGAAGCAATCGAGCAATCCTGTGATACATTTTTCTATACCACCGCGCAGAAGCTCGGAACCGAGAGAATCATAGACATGGCGCACCGCTTCGGGCTTGGTGAGATGGAAGATATAGGCCTTACCGGTGAAAAAGCGGGGAACATACCAACGCCGGAATGGAAAATGAAGCGCTTTAAACAGAAATGGAGTGGTGGCGATACAATCAATTACGCAATCGGCCAGGGTTTTGTGCTGGCAACGCCGCTGCAACTGGTTACAATGGTTGGGCGAATGGCCAGCGGAATTAAAGTAATGCCACGCATATATGCGCCTGAAGGCGAAGAAAAACCAGAATTTCCGAGCCTTGGGATATCACAGGAATTATTACAGCTAAATCTGGAGGCCATGTCGGCAGTTGCAAACAGCCAGCATGGAACGGCTTATAGCAAACGCATAACCGACCCTCGTTTCGCGATGGGGGGCAAAACAGGGACTTCACAGGTACGAAGAATATTGCAGCGCGGACAGAACCAGGATTTATTACCATGGGAATACCGTCACCATGCATTATTTGTGGGCTTTGCCCCGGTTGATAAACCCAAATATGCCTGCTGCGTTGCAATTGAACATGGCGGCGGCGGTGCCTCAGCGGCAGCTCCTGTTGCGCGGGATGTGCTGCTGCGTATACAGCAGATGGATGCGGGAATCGACCCCGCAACCCAGAAACCAGCCCCTCCTGCTCCGCGCCAGGCAGCAGGACAAGCCGAACCTGCTGAAGAAAATATACCCGAAGATAATGCCCCACCTGAGGACGATGAGCAACAGCCGCAAACAGAATCACGTTAAAATGGATTTACTCAAGGATATTTATTGAAAAATATATTGTCTTCGTGTAGTGTCGCCGCCTAATATGTTGAAAATAAACATATTCATGCAACCAAATTTTTTAATCTTACTAAGGATATATTTTATGAAAAAACTTCCGCTATTATTGGTATCTATGCTTGTTATGTCTTCTGCTGCTTTTGCTGCAACCCCTGCTGAACGCCAGAGGCTTTCAAACGATGGCATCGGAATGCAGCAAACCCAATCTCACCCTGCTGTGAGCGAAGCAACCGCTAACAATGATGCCCAGAACAGCCATGACATGCACAAAGAAAAACGCATGCACCATAAAAAGCACCACAAAGCTAAAGATGCAAAAAAAGATGATGCAAACAAAGACAGCAAAGCTAAAAAATAATTGATGGCTTTTCTCATCTATTAAAATAAAAATCCCCCATTCATAACCGGATGGGGGATTTTTTTGTTGCAAAATGCCATCATTGCAATGGCGTAAGCCAGTGTTGTCGTCATGTGAGGCGCGTAGCGCCTGCACAGGATGGCAGCACAGATGGGATAAGTGACTAAGCCGCCTTGGGAGCCGGGCCACGTTTTGGGAAGCGGCCAAAACGCTTATTTCCACCACCACCTGTCTTACTGCCTGCATTATTTCCGCCTTGCTTTTTGCCTTTACCAGCGAACGGTTTTTTTGCACCGTAATTGCGCTGCTTGCCTTCCGGCGATGCGCCACGCGGCATGTGCGGAGGGGCTTCATCTGGATGCAGCAGACGGTGTATCGCACGCCATTTCAGGCCATCGTCGGGAGAAATAAAACATACTGCTGAGCCTTCCGAGCCGTTGCGTGCTGTGCGGCCAATGCGGTGTATATAATCTTCAGGGCATTGCGGCAGGTCATAATTTATCACATGCTCGATATGCGGTATGTCCAGGCCACGCGCTGCAATGTCGGTTGCCACCAGGATACGGAATTTCATATCACGGAAGCCCTGAATAACTTTTTCACGCTTGCGCTGATGAAGATCGCCGTGAATAGTATCCGTCTTATTGCCCTGTTTGTTTAAGCGTTCGCAAAGCCTGTCGGCCCCACGCTTGGTTTTCACGAACACTATGATTGAACCGTTACGCGCAGCTATCTGCCTGTTAAGCTCATCATATTTGCCACTATCGTTTACATGGATTATTTCCTGCTGGATCTTGGTAATAGGCGTGTTAACAGCACCAACAGCGATGCGCTCAGGGTTTTTTAAGTATTTAGCCGACATTTTGACGATTTCCGGCGGCAGGGTTGCCGAGAACATAAGTGTCTGGCGGGTTTGCGGCAGGAATTTAACTATACGGTCGATCTGGATGCCAAAGCCCATGTCCAGCATGCGGTCGGTTTCATCGAGAACCAGGAAATTCGTATCATGCAGAATCAGGTTGCCGCGCTCAAGATGGTCATTGATACGCCCCGGAGTTCCTACAATTATACGCGGACGCATACGAAGCTGGGCGGTTTGTTTATGCATAGAGTCACCGCCGATAAGCAGGACAGCCTGAACAAAGCTTCTCTGGCCAAGCAACTGGGTTATAACTTCCATAACCTGAGAAGCCAGTTCGCGGGTTGGGGTAAGCACAATTGCGTTACCACGCGGGTTGCCAAGTATTTTTGCAACCAGCGGAATGCCGAAAGCTGCGGTTTTTCCGGTTCCTGTCTGTGCTGAGCCAAGTATATCATGGCCTTTAAGTGCAAGCGGAATCGCCTGCTGCTGGATCGGGGTTGGGGTATTATATTTCATGCGCTCAAGCGCAGCATTGAGCTGGGCAGGAAGCCCAAACTGAGAAAAATCACTCATTATTTTATTATCCTTAAAATTATATATTCCCGGGCTGAATATTGCCCCCGGAGAAGTTACGCCTGCCATTGAACAATCAACGCAGCACCTGAAAACTGGGCTTCAGGGCGTATTCAAGACGTACTAAAAAACACCAGACACCTGGCATTTTTAGCGGTACGACATACTACGCAAAAATCAACGTAACCACCACACCGCGTAATTGAAAACCGAAAATCGGAGAAGCGAGGAACTGGAGAAATGAAGAATAACTTTCTTCAATTCTTCATTTCCACATTTCTTTAATTCGGAAAATTAAGAAACCAGCTTTAAGTTGGCAGCCGAGGTTTTACCCTTGTTGGTAGCCAGCTCATAAGATACTTTCTGCCCTTCATTCAGGGTAGAAAGACCAGCACGCTCAAGAGCGCTGATATGCACAAACACATCAGAACCACCCTGGTCAGGCTGGATGAAACCGTAACCTTTAGTTGGATTAAACCATTTAACAACACCTGTAGCCATGAAAGTCTCCTCGTTAGTATGGCGTTTGTCACATAGCAACAGCGCTACATGTAGAAATAGCTTCGTAATCAACCATAATCAGGTTGGAAACTCTAGGCTACACGTCATGAAAGAACGCCTTAAAGGAATATCAATCCTACACCTGTGGTGCAGCCATCATGCCAGATGGTGAAGTAATGCGAAGAGTAAAATACTAAACTCGCTGGAACTTATATATTTTATTGAGAAAGTCAAGTTATTTTACACTTTAACCCGGAAAATTACTGAAAATACATGATAATACTTGATTATTACGCTTAATGTTTTATAATATTAAAGTTAATAATGCTAAAATTACAGTTATAATATTAACATTTGAAAATTAACATTTAAACAGGCCAGTTTAGCAACTATGAAAGTATTTATACTGCTTTTAAAAGACCAAAAAGGGGCAACAGCAATAGAATATGGCCTTATAGTAGCAATAATCTCTGTGGCGGCAATAATTGCAACCGGAATGGCAGGGGACCAGGTAAAAAGCTCATTCAGTAAAGTTTCCAGCACACTATCATCCAGCAATAGCCGCTAATAAATTGGCATGTATAAGTTTTTCCTAAAATTCCTGATTTTATCCGTTGCCTTGCTGCCTGCAAGCCTGCTTGCCGACACAAATGAATATATTATAGGGGCTGATGCGCCCATAAAATCCGAATATAGCAAGCCTGCCACCACAGCACTTGAGATAATATGGGATGGGCAATTCGAAGCCGGGCGCAAAATATCAGCAACCGCAAGGCTTAAAAATATTTCTAGCGGCAATATATTGACCAGTAATGACCTGAGGAACATAAACGGCAGTAATATAAATTTTTTCGTGGTTGACCCATCCCTTACCGACTACCAGAATCCAAAGATAGAGCGCTCCGAAACTCCATATGCCTTTAATTTCAGCTTCGTACCTAAGCTGAGCACCAGCTATAAGCTATGGGTTATCATAACCCCGAATGCAACCGGGAAAGAAGAGATATTAAGCGGCTGGATCGGCAAAGAAGACCCTTCTTTTGTTGATCGTAAACCATCATATAAAACCGCTATGAATGGATATATCTTTACGCTCTCATCAGACAGGGAGCCAAGCGTTGGCAGCTCATGCATCATAAACATCAACGTTACCGACCAGGATGGCAAACCTTTCCAATCACAGACACAGCCTGGATTATATATGGCTGCGGAATACTCAAGGGATGTTAATAATATTATTGGTTTTTATGATGATTCACAGCATATAATACATGCAGATGAGTTTTCCGCAGCCCAGGACAACATCAACGCCATCCGAAACATGCCAGGGCAGGAATTCCTTTTTCCCGGCTACATGCAACCGGCATCTTCAGGGCCGGATTTCCAGTTCAAGATAGAACCAATGAATCAGGGTTTTGTAAAATTATTCGCCAATATAAAAATAAACGGGAAAAATATGGTAATACCGTTTAGTTTTTATATAAATAAATAGGCACAAAACGCTCTAATGTGAGCGTTCGCTTCTCTCCTGGGCTGCCCGTTCACGTTCTTTATCCAGCCTGGAGGCAAATCCATTTTCGTTTCTTTCCTGCGGAGCGACCACAGCTTCTTTAATATCGGCTATCCTTTGCTCGGAGGCTTCTAGCTTCTGTTTAAGCAATTTATTTTCACCAGTTATCTCATTGAATTGCTCAAGCGCGGCATCAGCCTTTTTTGCACCCCGGAAATACCCGATCAACTGACTTATAGAACTGGCAACGATGCCAACACCGATAGCACCAGCCCATGCCTTGCCGGAACGGCTCAGAGAGTTCCATGCAGTTTTTAGAAAATCGGTTTTTTCAACCTGTTTTAGCACATTAGCAGCCTTATAGGCTTCTTCATTATGCATATAGGCACCAATCGCAGCTCCCGCAGCCGCACCTGCAACCAGCCCTACAGCGCCATCAACATCGCCCTGCCCTACACTTGCCGCAGCCCTGCTTGGGCCTTTATATTTCTGCTTGTCATCATCACTCATAGCACCATCCATTTAATATGCTTTAATTATATTAGAGCATAATATAGTGCCAAAATGATAATATGAACCTTAATTTTGTTAATATATTGTGACGGAAAGGGATTTTATTGTGACAACCACTGCAAAACTGATAAATCGCAATGGTTTAGCTGGGCATTAGCCTGCGCCCGCACCACCGGCTTTGCATGGTAGGCAACTCCAAGACCCGCTGCCAGAAGCATAGGCAGGTCGTTCGCGCCATCGCCGATGGCCATTACTTCATCCGGTGAAATATCCAGCTTTTTGCAGTATTCCTGCAAAGTTTTGAGTTTCGCCTCTTTACCAAGAATTGGGAGAACAACCTTTCCAGTCAGCTTACCGCCTGCTACTTCAAGGATATTGGCATAGTCAGCGTCGAATCCCAGGTTTTCGCGGACACGTGAGGTGAAAAACGTGAACCCACCAGAAACCAGAACTGCATGGCCGCCCTTTTTCTTGAAGGAATCCAGCAGAATTTTCGCGCCCGGCATCATCTTCACGCGTTCGTCATAACATTCCTGAAGCGCCTGCTCTGGAAGCCCGGCAAGCAAGGCTACGCGCTCGGTCAGCGCCTGTTCAAAATTAAGCTCGCCGTTCATGGCGCGTTCGGTGATTTGCGAAACTTCAGCTTTTTTGCCCACGAAATCGGCCAGCTCGTCGATACACTCAACGGTTATCATGGTGGAATCCATATCACTTATCAGGAGTTTCTTCCCGCGTTTTGCCACTTCCTGGACAATTCCGTCATAAGGCTGGTCGGCAAGGATTTGCCGGGTTATTGAGTTGAGTGTTGAGAGCGCTGGATGTTCGGTATAGAGGTCGCAGGCAGTGTTTTCAGCAAGCCATGCGGTTTTTTTCACAACAACATCTTGCGAAGCGAGCGACAGAACCATAGACTGCACAAAAGCCCCGGTAAGCGGCATTTTTTTAGAATCGGCAAGTAAAGTGATAACAAAATCCATAAATCCAACTATCAAGGTTATTGTAGGCGCGACCGCCAGCGGCAAATCGTCATTCGCACTTTCCTTAGCGCAAAAAAATAAAAGCGTCATCATAAATGCGGACAGCCAGCAGGTTTATAGCGACCTGCGCATTTTAACCGCGCGGCCAACCCCTGCCGAAGAAGCTACTGCTCCCCATAAGTTATATGGGGCGCTGGCAGCCAGTGAAAACTGCTCGGCAGGCTGGTGGCAGACCCACGCAAAAATGGAAATCGACTGGGCGCGCGCGAACGGGATTACCCCCATAGTTGTAGGCGGAACAGGGCTTTATATTAAGGCGCTGGTAAGTGGAATTGCTGATATTCCTGACATTCCTGAATCAATAAGGGCGCAGGCAACAAGCGATTATGAAGAAATGGGCAAAGAAGCTTTTTGCAAAAGATTACGCGCAATCGACCCGGCATTTTTCGAGAGGCTTAAAGTATATGACAAGCAAAGGCTGGTGCGGGCTTACGAGGTGTGGCTTGGAAGCGGCAAGAGCCTGTCATGGTGGCAGGCGCAGGAGCTTAATCCGCCCTACCATCCTGATGAAATTGAAATTACTAAAATTGAATTGCCCCGCGAGGAAATTTACAGGCGCTGCAATGAACGTTTCCTTAAAATGGTTGATGATGGTGCAATTGCTGAAGTTAAGCAATTAATGGAGCAAAATCTTCCGGATAATTTACCTATAATGAAAACTATCGGCGTTCGGGAACTGGCTGCTTACCTGCGCGGCGACTGCTCTCTTACGCAGGCTATTGAGAAATGCCAGGTAGCAACACGCAACTACGCCAAGCGGCAGATGACATGGTTCAGGCACCAGATATAAGCATTATTAATATAATACATTATGTTATACAACAGAAAGCAATCGTAACATAATCTTAATATAAAATTTCATAAATCTTGTTAAAATGATAATAAAGAAAGTTTATATATATAGCAATATCTTAAGGTTAAACTCATAAAAATGTCCGAAGTAAAACATACTGATAGAATAAACCAACAATCCGATACCCCGATAGTTGTTTTCATATCCACCTCAACACCTGAGAAGATCCGCGATTTCCAGCTTATCGCCCAAGCCAAGAATTATCCCATCATTTTTGAAGATATACACCAGATACTTGGCTCGGTACATAACGCCGACGAAACAGGAAGGGATTATGAAAAAAACGCTTTCCAGAAGCTGGACACTAAAAAAATTGAGGCTTTCAGGGCTGGGGAATATGATAACAGAATAAGAAACTATCTGAACAGCCGCAAAATATCCCTTTCTACACAGACTTACCTTGCCACTGAAGATGGCGGCCTTGGCATAGAAAAAAAGGTATGGGACAAGGTAAACAAAGACGGAATTCCTGACAAAGTTCTGGACCGGTTGGTTAATAGAGGAAAACACACAGGTCCTGGGGTAGAAACCGCACCTGTCATAAGCTCGCTTCTTGGCGAAAACAACTTTATGAAACGCGTTCACGAAGCCGCCGACCAGCTTGGCAAAAAAGATGTCGGGATAAAACAAAGGGCAACTCTTGTAGTAACGCCTATAAGCCCCGGCTCCGAAGATAAGACGCATACCTTCAAAGCAAGCAAAATTCATATGCTGCATTATCCCGCTGAGGACCCAATGCTAAGCAGCGATAAGAAAAAAATCAGCAATGCGGATTATACAAGGAGCAGCAAGCATTCCAAACAAAGCCTTATGGAACTAGGCGAAAAAGCTATAACCGAGCATAGTGTCCGCGCTGTTGTGGTGGATCAGTTTTACAATGATTTTAAAGCAAAAGGTTTATTCAAAGAAGGGCCGGGATATGGCGCGGCACAGCCAAGCTCCGCAGTTCATTCCAATGGCAAAGCTAATGGCAGGGGACATGAATATAAAGTCGGGTATTTTGGTTCTGCCGGTCAGGACGTTATATCCGCAGCAATGGGCAGTATATTTAAGGGGCAACAGGCAGGTGATGGCCCAACTATCACGCCAATCAATAACATTGCATCGGACAAAAGAAGGGTTACAGAAAAAAGCAGCTACCAGATACTGAGCAACGTTGAAAATATAATGTCGAATAGTGATTCGATTATATTATTTCCCGACACGCTAGGCAGTAAAAAAGCAAATGGCCATAGCAATGGTAATGGCCATAGTAATGGACAGCATGATGGAAGCAATAAAGCCAGACAATTAGACACACTCGAAAAATTATTTGTGCTGTTTTCACTGGAAGTTGGCAAGCAGCTCAATCCACGCGATGCTGAAAAACCTATTATAATACTTAACCATGATGGCAGTTGGAATGACGCTATTGCGATTCATAACAATCTTGCAAATATGGCTTTAACCAAAGAATATTCTATAAGCCTGCCTTCTAAGTTTAATAATAAGTATAATGTCGGTATCCAGTCCAACAGCTATTATGATGTGATAGGAACCCCCAAAGACGGAAAGCATTATAGCTACGATGAAACAGTAAACGCCGCTGTCGAATTGCTCAAGGAAAAGAGCAAAGGCTATTCGCCACGCGCAGCAGCATCATTTAAACTGGAAGAAAAAGGCAACAGCCCTGATAAATTCGATGGTTTCAAGGTTGCGCTTTTCTGCTCGGCCAGTAATGAGAATATGTATCTCAACAACTCCGTTAAAGCCATAAGCCATAATTTATCGGCAAATAATTTTGGCATTATTTATGGCGGTGGTGACCGTTACACCATGGGCGCGGTGCTTGATGGCGTAAAATCATACCGCAATAAATTAATGGCGGATGATGGGCTAAGCGCAGAGCAGGCAAAAGCTAAAACTTATATCGCCGGTTACAGCACCAAAGAAATACTGAATGCGGAAACCACCGAAGGCAAATTTTCTGAAGCGCTTAATTATTCAAAACGCAATGATAATATTTATCAACGCATGGCGAATATGCTGGATAATTCAAATGCGATAATTGCAGCTCCCGGAGGCGCTGGAACTGTGCAGGAATGGGCAGCAGCTCTTATACTCAACCATGCTCGCCCACCGGAACAAAGAAAGCCTGTGGTATTTTTCAACCCTGAATTAAATATTGAAAAAGTGCAGGTATGGAATGTTGCCTTAAAAGCGGTTCTTGGCGAAAAAGATTATAATCTTATCACCAGCAAGGAAGATTCACAGGAAAAGCTTGATTGCTCGCGCAAACATGGAATTTATGTCGAAACCACTGAAAAAGGTCTGGAAAGCCGCCTTAATCAGCTCAGGGAAGAGCATAAAGAAATTCAAAAAAGCCACCGCTTTAGAACTATGGTTAACAGAAGTTCCTCTGGTTCAGAACATCAGCCAAGCGCTTCCTTATAATTAAAAGTGGCATAATTAAAAATCAACGCACTTCCCGGCTATTTCCCAATCACCAAAACGGGAAGGATCAAGCCCACCGTGGCCTCCTGTTTCAGGAACAGGTTTTTTTCCGGTGGCCGGATTCATGGTTTCCTTAACCGTTTCTGGCGCAGTTTTTTTATTTTTATCTTCCATTAATATTACCGGCATTATTTGTTATTGTTATGAACATAATATCACACCATAATAAAAAAATGACAGTAGCAAAACTAAATATTTCTGAAAGCTCCCTGCCCTCCAATGCAAGGCTTAGCGCCATGATGGCGCTAGTGCATACCATTGACAAGGGCAAAGCCTTAGATAGCGCATGGACTTCAGACAGGCACTTCGCCTCGATGAGCCCGTCTGATAAAGCATTTTCACAGCTTCTGGTAAAAACCGTACTGCGCCGCCTCGGCCAGATTGACGCAATTATTGAAAAATTCCTTGAGCATCCCATGGGCAGCAAGGCATCGCGTATCAGCCATATATTGCGGCTTGGTATTGCGCAGCTTATATGGCTGGAAACACCACACCACGCCGCCGTCCATTCCTCGGTGGAAATGACCAAACAGATAAAAATGGAAAAATTCGGCGGGCTGGTAAACGCAGTTTTAAAACGCGTTATTAAGGATGCTGCGGATATTATCGCAAAGCAGGACGCAGCAAAACTGAATACTCCGGGCTGGCTATGGGATAAATGGGTAAAAGCATATGGAAAAGGCGAAGCGCATAAAATAGCCGATATGCACATGAAAGAGCCACCGCTTGATATTACAGTTAAAGAAAATCCGGCTTTATGGGCGCAGGAACTGGGCGGCGTTTTGCTGCCCAATGGCTCGGTACGCCTGCATGATGCAAAAAATATAACCCATCTTAAGGGCTTTGCTGAAGGTAGCTGGTGGGTGCAGGATATGGCGGCATCAATCCCTGCAAAATTATTGGGTGATGTAAAAGGCCTGCAAATAATTGATTTCTGCGCGGCACCTGGCGGTAAAACTGCACAGCTCGCCGCCAGCGGCGCTAAAGTTACTGCAGTTGAAAAATCAAAGGAGCGGATATCGCTGCTTAAAACCAATCTCCACCGCCTGAAATTGCAGGCTGATTATGTGGCAAGCGACGCGCTTAAATGGAAGCCGGACTTTACGCCCGACGCAATATTGCTTGATGCGCCCTGCTCGGCAACCGGGACTTTGCGCCGTCACCCTGATGTAGCGTGGCACCGGAAACCGGAAGAAATTGCGCGGCTTGCCGAAACCCAGAACAAATTGCTTAACCATGCTCTGGATATGCTTAATCCGGGCGGCAGGCTGGTATATGCGGTATGTTCGCTGCAAAGCGAGGAAGGCGAAGACCAGATAAGCAATATTTTAACCCAGCGCGGCGATATAAGCTTAGTTCCTGTTGACCCGGCTGGAATTGGCGGTATGAAGGAGTGTATAACCAGGCGCGGCGAAGTCCGCACCCTGCCCTTTCATCTATCCGGACAAGGCGGGATGGACGGGTTTTTCGCTGCTGTCCTATTAAAGAAGGGAAAATAAAATGCAAGATCATGCGCAAAAGATAAAAATAGCGCCGTCAATTCTTTCTGCCGATTTTGCCCGGCTTGGCGAAGAAATTACATCGGTTACTAAAGCCGGGGCTGATTATATCCATGTCGATGTGATGGACGGACATTTCGTACCTAACCTTACCATCGGCCCGGTGGTTATTAAATCCATCCGCCAGTATAGCCAGCTTCCCTTTGACGTTCACCTGATGATCGAGCCGGTTGATCCTTTTATAGAAGCATATTCCAAGGCTGGGGCGGATATTATAACCGTACATGCGGAAGCAACCAAGCACCTGCACCGCACTTTGCAGCTTATAAAATCATTCGGCAAAAAATGCGGGGTTTCGCTGGTGCCAACCACGCCTGCATCTGCGCTGGAACATATAATGGATGAAGTTGACCTGATTCTGGTAATGAGCGTAAACCCAGGGTTTGGCGGGCAATCATTTATTCCTTCGCAGATAGAAAAAATCCGCACCATCAGAACGATGATAAACAAAGCCGGAAGTGAGATTGACCTTGAAGTTGATGGCGGAATCAATGCACAGACTGCAAAGCAGGTTGTTGAAGCCGGAGCGAATGTGTTGGTTGCCGGTTCGGCGGTATTCACCAATCCCCGCGACTACGCAGCGAATATCGAAAAACTGCGCAAATGAATCACTGATGAACAATGTGAGGAAATGCCCAAACTGCGGAAGGCCAGCAAGCCCAGAAGATATGCCTTTTTGCTCCAGGCGCTGTAAGGATGTCGACCTTGCACGCTGGTTCCGCGGGGATTATTCCATAGCTGTCAGCGAAGACGATGACATTCCTGATGATGAAGATGGAAGTGGCTTTGATATTCACTGACCCGGCCATCTACAAACATATAAAATATATAATTTTTTTTAAGTCACATTAACTTTATGTAATGTTTTAGACATGTATTTATTATAAAAAAGGGAGTAGTAGTTATTATGGATATATTCCCGATGTCGGGGTTATCTATTTTCACATATAACAAGGATAATTTTATGAACAAACTTTCTGCCCTGGCTCTGGTACTTGCCCTTGCTGCTCCTGTTTCTTTCGCTTCTGCTGCTGAACACAAAGCTGCTCCTGCTGCTGAAGCTTCTGCTGAAGCTCCTGCTAAAGCTGCCCATAAGCATGCTAAACACGCTAAAAAACATGCTAAACACGCAGAAAAAGCTGCAAGCAACTCTGAAAAAGGCGAAGCAATGGAAGCTTCTCCGGCTGCTGGCGAATCAGCTCCTGCATCTTCTCCTTCCGAAGCTAAGTAATTACCCTTTGGTAATTGCCGCTTAAAGGCTTTTACAAAAAGCACGCCAAGATGCCTAAAAACATAGGTTTTGGCGTGCTTTTTTGTGTCCTTTTCATACATAATTACTATAAATTATCAAAATTATAAAAAAAATGCTTTCCCCAGCAGCTAGTTTTGATATACAAACCCCCTTCGCTCTGCTTTACTCCTTGCGTGGCAAGCAAAAGCCGGGGCTAAATAAATACTATTTCCAATAATCTGGAAGGATTAAGACGATGGCTGTACCTAAAAGAAAAACGAGCAAATCCAAGCGCGATATGCGCCGGTCACATGATGCGCTTAAAAAAACCAATCCGGTTGAAGATAAAACAACCGGCGAACTTAAACGTCCGCACCATGTGTCGGCAGATGGCTATTATAATGGCCGTCAGGTAACTACAGATAAAGTCCACCGTTAGGCCGCCGTTATGGCACCTGGCAAAATACAGACTCCTATCGCACTTGATGCCATGGGCGGTGATAACGCGCCTGATTCAGTTATCCGTGGCGCCGAAATGGCGCTTATTCGCCATCCGGGGATAAAATTCCTGATATTTGGCAATGAGCCGGAAATCGCCCCTCTTCTTAAGTCACGCCCGGCATTGAAGGCCGCCTGTGATATTGTGCATACATCACACATCATAGGAAGCGAGGATAAGCCATCTATCGCGGTGCGCCGCGGGCGCTCATCCAGCATGTGGCTGGCTATAGAATCCGTAAAGGAAGGCCGCGCCTGCGCTGTGGTTTCGGCAGGGAATACCGGGGCGCTTATGGCTATATCCAAACTCGTTCTTCGCACACTGCCCGGTGTTTCCCGCCCGGCTATCGCGGCATTATTCCCAACCCTGCGCGGTGAATGCGTCATGCTCGACCTTGGCGCGAATGTTGAATCCGATGCACAGGATCTATACCGTTTCGCTATAATGGGAGATGCTTTTGCGCGCGCCGTACTGGGGCTTTCCCGCCCACGCATCGGCCTGCTTAATGTTGGCTCGGAAGAATTAAAAGGACGCACGGAAGTAAAGGAAGCGGCTGCCTTGCTTAAGGATTCAAGGCTCAACCTTAATTTTCATGGTTTCATCGAGGGCAACGACATAGCCGCCGGGACTGTTGATGTGGTCGTGACTGACGGATTCAGCGGCAATATCGCGCTTAAAACCGCAGAAGGGGCCGCAAGGCTTATCCGCACCTACCTTCGTGACGCCTTTAACAGCTCACCTGTTGCCAAGGTCGGCGGCGCACTGGCCATGGGCGCACTGAAAAATGTAAAAGATAAGCTGGATGATCGCAAGCGTAACGGGGCTATGTTCCTTGGCCTTGCCGGTATAGCAGTAAAAAGCCATGGTGGCGCTGATGCCTATAGTTTCTGCAATGCGGTCAGTGTTGCAGTTGAGCTGGTTGCACACCATATAAACACAAGGATCATGGATGAAATAGGGCATATCCCGGCTGCAAAAACCTCGATCAAACCTGAGACTACTGAAGAAGGAATATAGAATGCTGCGTGCGGTGGTCATAGGTACCGGCGAATACCTGCCAGAAAAAATAATGACCAATCATGATTTCGCGCAGACACTTGAAACCAGCCACGAATGGATAGTTGAGCGCACCGGGATCATCCAGCGCCATATTGCCGCGCCAGGAGAGAACACCTCAGACCTGGCGGCTATTGCCGGGCAGAATGCCCTTAAAGATGCTGCTATTGCGCCTGAAACTATAGATCTTGTGGTGCTGGCTACCACCACGCCTGACGACACGATGCCATCCACCGCCACTAAAGTACAGCACCGCCTGGGAATAAAAAACGGCGCTGCCTTCGATGTGAACGCAGCCTGCAGCGGATTTGTTTATGCCATGAGCATTGCCAACAGTTTTATCATATCCGGGCAGGCAAAGCGCGTTATGGTTATCGGGGCCGAAACCTATTCGCGCATAATGAACTGGGAAGACCGGGGCACATGCATTTTATTTGGCGATGGCGCAGCGGCTGTAATACTGGAAGCGCAGGAAGCAAAAGGCGAAAATTCCGACCGCGGAATATTATTTTCCAAAATACACTCCGATGGGCAATATACCGAATTACTAAAAACCACCGGGGGGGTTTCTTCGACCATGACAGCCGGGCACCTGACCATGGTTGGCAGGGAGATTTTCCGTCATGCGGCCAGCAAAATGCCAGCTTCGGTAGAAGAATGCCTTGCTGGAACAGGACTTACCAAAGACGATATTGACTGGCTGGTTCCACATCAGGCAAATATGCGGATTTTAGCCAGCGTTGCCCAGAAGCTGAATATAGGTGAAGACAAGGTTATAGCCACAGCACCGATGCACGCCAATACCTCAGCCGCCTCTATCCCCCTTGCCCTGCACCAGGCCTCGAAAGACGGGAGGATAAAAACCGGGCAACTGATAGCCTGTCCGGCGCTGGGAGCCGGGCTTACCTGGGGATGCGCGCTTCTAAGATGGTAGGAATCCTGCCATACCAGGCTGCAAACCCGGTTTTCTGCCATTTTCCTATATAATTCCTATATAATTCAAGCAAACCCCTTGATTATATTCCTGAAATAGGTTACAATCATTTCGATTATAACTTTTCGAGGAAGAAAAATCCTATGCCTAAAACACTCACCCGTGCCGACCTCAGCAACTCCGTTTACGAACAGATCGGCCTTTCATTGCAGGAATGCAACGCGCTGGTTGATAGCGTTATCGAAGAAGTTTCCGTTGCTCTGGAACAGGGTAATTCAGTTAAGATTTCATCGTTTGGGACATTCAACCTGCGCAATAAAAAACAGCGCATGGGCCGCAACCCTAAAACCGGGGTTGAAGTGCCTATAACATCGCGCACTGTATTGTCTTTTAATGCTTCTAACCTGATGAAAGCCAAGGTCAACAGCAACCTTGTCGGTAAAAACGTAGAACTAGCTTAAAGCCGGTTGTTCCTTAGTTTAACTGGGTTACAGCAGGTAGTAATGGTTAAACATGGGAGGGGATGTGCAGCTTAATTTTCTTCAGGAAGACCTGTTAGCCGAACTGAAAGAATCTAAAAAAACCATCGCTCCAAAAGGAAAAATGGCAGGCAATTCATCCCCGGATCTTTTTGGTGGCCTTCCCTTGGCAATGCCTCCGGAAAAAGACGAAAAAACAGAAGAAAAGCAGGTTAAGAGAGCAACGAAAAAGCCTGAAGAAGGTAAAGTCGAAAGCAAAGACTCTGTTGTTGAAGCGCCAAAAAAATCCCCAACTGCCTTTAAAACAATCAGCGAAGCTTCAGCTCTTCTTAATGTACCGCAACATGTCCTGCGTTTCTGGGAGAGCCGCTTTTCACAGATAAAGCCCCTTAAAATGGGCGGTGGGCGCCGTTATTACCGGCCTGAGGATATTGATATTTTGAGCAGGATACAGAACCTGCTCTATAAGCAGGGCTATACCATAAAAGGCGCAAAAAAGGCCTTTGATATGAAAGAAACACAAAAAACCAGTATTGAAAACATCGCTGCCATAAATAAAGAACTGATTTTAACTGATAAACAGAAAAAGCAGGTTTCAGCTATCCGCCAGGAACTGCTTGGTTTACGCGATGTTCTGCAGCCTTATCTTGCTGCAAACCAGCCTGCATAGAAAATTTGACTTTTTTATGATGTACTGTAATTTGCACAGCTTAATTTTTTGATTTTTTTGGGATATTCATGGCAAATACAGCAGAAGTCGCAATTATCATGGGCAGCACCTCCGATTGGGAAACAATGCAGCACGCCGCAAGCACTCTTGACGCGCTTGGCATCGCCCATGAAGACAAAGTTATCTCCGCGCACCGCACCCCACAAAGGCTTTACGATTTTGCGGCCAACGCGCAGAAAAACGGGGTGAAGGTAATTATCGCCGGGGCTGGTGGCGCTGCGCATTTGCCGGGAATGGCATCATCAATGACCAACCTGCCCGTACTTGGCGTTCCGGTTGAAAGCTGTTCTCTTAAAGGCATGGACAGCCTTCTTTCTATTGTGCAGATGCCTGGCGGCGTCCCGGTTGGAACACTGGCTATCGGCAAAGCCGGGGCAATAAACGCCGCGATACTCGCCGCCTCCATACTCGCGCTTAGCAATGAAGCAATTGCCGGAAGGCTCGCAAAGTGGCGCGAGGAATTGACCAATTCAGTTGCCATAGCGCCCAATGTCTGATTCTGTTTTAAAGCCGTTACCGCCGCTTTCAACTATCGGAATATTAGGAGGTGGGCAGCTTGGCCGGATGATGGCGGTGGCCGCCGCGCAGATGGGCTATCATGTGCATATTTACTGCCCGGAGGAAAACTGCCCGGCCAGCGAAGTTTCAAAACTAACCACCACCGGAAAATATGACGATACTGACGCGCTTATCAAATTCGCTAAAAGCGTTGATGTGGTGACATATGAGTTTGAAAATATACCCGCCGTGCCGGTTGCGGAAATCTCCAGGCATGTAAATGTTTTCCCATCGCCCCAGATACTCGCCATCTCGCAACACCGGGTTTTGGAAAAAAAAGCAATAAATGATATGGGAATTGCTACCGCCCCGTTTATACCGGTTGCATCACTCGGCGGATTGCATGAAGCAGCGCAGGAAATCGGGATTCCTTCCGTGCTTAAAACCGCGCGCATGGGCTATGACGGTAAGGGGCAGTTCATGCTTAAAACCGAAAGTGATATTGAAAAAGCATGGGAAAAAATTGGCGGAGATGAGCTGATACTGGAAGGGTTCGTTGATTTTTCCATGGAGATTTCGGTAATTGTCGCCCGTGATATAATGGGCAATATAAAATGCTATTGCCCGGTGCAGAATATCCATAAAAACCATATATTATCCGAAACCATCGCCCCTGCCCCGATCAGTGAAAAACTGGCAGATGATGCAGAAAATATTGCAAAGAAAATCGCAGAAGGCTTAAATCTTGTCGGGCTGCTGGCTATTGAAATGTTCGTGACGAAGAATGGAATACTGGTAAATGAAATGGCGCCGCGCCCACATAATTCCGGGCATTGGACAATTGACGCGGCTGTAACCAGCCAGTTCGAACAAACAGTGCGCGCTGTATGCGGGCTAAAACTAGGAAATGCTGACAGGCTGTGCAACGCCAGAATGCTGAACCTGATCGGCGATGATATAGACGGGTGGGAAAAATTCAGCGGCCAGAAAAACGCCAAGCTGCATCTATACGGAAAAAAAGAAACCAAGCCCGGCCGCAAGATGGGGCATGTCACGTTTTTGGATGGCGGCTCGGCAATGTCATCCTGCGGGACATGAAATGTCAGCGCAGGATCTATTCAAGATTTATAAGATACTGCGCAAATGCTCACTCATTTCGCAGTATGACCACACCTAAACAAACCGCGCTTTATCGGCCTTGTAAACGCCCAGCACGGTGACTTTTTTGCAGTAAAAACTTAGCTCCTCCAGCGCTCCCTGGACATTTTTTTCATGCGGGTGGCCTTCAAAGGTCAGGAAAAACTGAGCCGCATCGCGGCGCGCCCCCCCGGGGATATAGCTCTCCAGCTTCACGATATTAACGCCCTGCGTGGCGAAACCGCCAAGCGATTTATAGAGGGCCGCAGGCATGTTACGAACAGTAAAAAGCAGGGTGGTGAGGATATTTCCATCTTTGGGCTGGATTTCCACAGGCTCACGCGCAATCATAATAAACACAGTTACGTTATTTTCCGCATCCTGCAAATGCTCGCGCAGAACTTTGAGCCCATAAAGCTCGGCGGCCAGCGGCGAAGAAATCGCAGCCTTGGACGGGTCGTTCCATTTAGCCACATCAGCGGCGGCCTGCGCTGTGTTGGAATAGGCATGTGTCTGCACTTTCATTTCACGCAGATTTTCGCGGCACTGCATAAGCGCCTGCGGGTGCGAATAAACATCTTTCACGCCCTCAAGCGTTGCGCCTTTTACCGAAACCAGCACATGCTCGATATTCTGGAAAAATTCGCCAACGATATGCAGCTTGGTTTTAGGCAGCAGGTTATGAATTTCCGCAACCCTTCCAGCCTGTGAATTTTCAATGGGAATCATACCCAGGGCCGCTTTACCGGCAGCAACAGCTTCGAACACATCCTCGAAAGATGGATAGGCTGCGGTCTGCATGTAAGGGCAGGCCTGACGGCAGGCCAGATCGGCATTCGCGCCTTCCACGCCCATGAAAGCTATTGTATTTTCCGGATCGGCAGTCGTAGTAGTGCTGGACATAATGCTATTAATTCCTTAGTTTTACAGGCATAATAATTACCATGAATAGAATAGATTGCAACGCATAACAAGGCTTTCACTCTGTTGACATAAGGCACACAAGATATACAAAAAAGGGGAAAAAGATGCCTAAAAAATCTTTTATTGATGGTGAAGAACGCAAAATTATAGAGGCTTATGAAGCAGGCGAATTTGTCGATTCACCTGACTCAAAACAATTGAAAAAAATCCTGGAAAACGCTGCCGGTAGCTATTTAAAAAAAGATGCCCGGATAAATATCCGCATATCGGAAGCGGATTTACAGGGACTAAAATTGAGGGCCGCCGAAGAAGGTATGCCATACCAAACTCTTGTGGCTAGTGTGTTACATAAATTTGTAAGTGGACGACTTGCATAAAAAAGTATATTTTTTTAGCTTGTTTCATTGACTATATTATACTTTTTTAAAGAAAATCTACATGACGACAAAAAACTGGACCACTGATAGCTGGCGCGGATTCCCTATTAAACAGCAGCCGGTATATAAAGACATTGAGCACCTGAAAAGCGTAGAGGGCAAGCTGGCTTCATTCCCTCCCCTTGCTTCAGCCTCGGAGATACGTGCGCTTAAGGGTGAGCTTGCTGATGCTGCTTTCGGCAAGGCATTCCTCCTGCAAGGCGGGGATTGCGCTGAGAGTTTTGCTGAATTCAACGAAAAAAACCTGCGCGATTTTTTCCGCGTGATGCTGCAAATGACCATGGCGCTTATGTATGGCGCCGGGCGGCCAGTGGTGAAAGTCGGACGCATCGCCGGGCAATTCTCCAAACCGCGCTCGGATAATATGGAAAAAATCGGCGACACTGAGCTACCGAGCTACCGAGGCGACATGGTAAATTCGATGGAGTTTGAAGAGCAAGGACGGCAGGCCGACCCCGACAGGCTGCTGCGTGCTTATTACCAAGGCTCGGCAACACTCAATTTCCTGCGTACACTTGCACGCGGTGGCTATGCTTCGCTTAAGCAGATAAACCGCTGGAATATGGAATTCATAAATTCATCAAGCCAGGGAAAACGCTTCGAAGAGCTGGTTGCGCGCATCAATGAATGCCTGGATTTTATCCAGGCCTGCCGCCTGCCGCTGGATGATGTTGAAGAATTCGCCGAGGCCAGCTTTTTCACTTCGCATGAAGCGTTGCTGCTTGGTTATGAATCGGCGCTTACCCGCTTCGACCCGTTCGATGAAAAATATTATGCCTGCGCGGCGCATATGTTGTGGATCGGCGATCGCACCAGGTCGCCCGATGAAGCACATGTTGAATTCCTGCGCGGGGTGGCCAACCCCATCGGCTGCAAGGTAGGGCCAAGCTCAACCGTTGACGGACTGCTAAAAGTTATTGATACGCTGAACCCGGAAAATGAACCCGGAAGACTTACTCTTATAAGCCGCATGGGCGCGGGAAAGGTTGGTGATTTGTTGCCGCCGCTGGTGCGCGCTGTAAAAGACGCTGGCAAAACTGTGGTATGGGCGTGCGACCCGATGCACGGCAATACCATAAAATCGCCAAATGGATATAAAACACGCAAATTTACCGACATACTTGCCGAAGTGCGTAACTTTTTCGAGGTGCATAAAGCCGAAGGAACGGTTGCAGGTGGCGTGCATTTTGAAATGACCGGACAGGATGTAACCGAATGCCTTGGCGGAGCGCAGGCAATCTCCGAACTTAATTTATCCGACCGCTACCACACGCATTGCGACCCGCGCCTCAACGCATCGCAATCGTTAGAGCTTGCTTTTTTGATAGCGGAAACGATAAAGAAGCAGAAAGGTAGATAATTTGATAATTAGATTATTGGATAATTAAAAAAGCAAATAAGAACTTGCGTAATCATCCTGTCATCTAATAATCTAATAGCCCGGTTATAAAATCATCATATTTAAGGAGAGAAAAATGGCTAAATCAGCAAGGGTGGGCGGCGTTGCAGTTGACCAGTTAAAGAGCATCATTGGCCGCGTGGAAAAACTTGAAGAAGAAAAACGCGCAATCGCTGATGACATAAAAGACGTGTTCGCCGAAGCAAAAGGCAACGGTTTTGACGTAAAAGCTATCCGCCAGATCATCAAGCTGCGCAAAATGGATGCCCAGGAACGCGAGGAAGAAGAAACTGTACTCGATACCTATATGCGCGCACTGGGGATGCTGCCGGAATTTGAGGAAGCGGAAGCGGCATAAGATAGGGGCTTGGGATTAGAGATTAGGGATTCTCTTGTCATTCCCGCCTTGAGCTGGAATCCAGAGTTACAAGCTCTGTCATGGGTTGAGGCCTAAGATCCCCGCGTGCGCGGGGATGACAGGGCGGTTGGGTACTAGTGTGAGTGTTAGTGTCATACTGCGAATTGCGCAGGATCTCAGAATTATTGATGGAGATCCTGTGCAGTCGCTGCGCGCCTCACAGGATGACGACTATTCCTTCTTTTCCAGATATTTTGCCACGCGCATGACGCGGCCAAAAGCATAGATATTTGCATAAACAAAACCGCGTATGCCACGCAGTATATATAGCCTGAGAATATAGGCCTTAAAAAAGGAAACAGGAAATTCAATAACCAGCCTGAGGCGCGGGAAAGAAAGCCCCTTCCCTGAATTTAAATTTTCGGCTTGCGCTGTGGTATAGCTATTCATTTTTGCAAGCGCATGGGAAATACTGCGGAATGAGCGATGCAAAATTATTTCCTGCAGATTCCCAACTGCGCTTGCGTCCATTATCACAGAATCATGCACCGGGCTTTCAGAAAAACGGCCCCTATCCCGGTTATAAAGCCTCAGGCAATGGTTGGTGTGGGCTAGAAGCGCAAGTTTTTTCTCGCCAGGCAGCAAGTCGCGAACCTTAATAATATATCCACCCATCTGCGGCTTACCATTTGCAAATAACGCCTGTATTTCCCTTGCAAGCTGCGGGGTTACTTCCTCGTCGGCATCAAGGTTTATAAGCCAGTCATTGCTGCATTCCTCTTCGCCGAAACGCTTTTGCATCCCATATCCTGGCCATTTATTATAAACAACCCGAGCACCAAGGAAGGTTGCAACCGATACGGTGTCATCGACACTACCGCTGTCTATGACAATTACCTCATCTACCCAGTCGCGTACGCTGTTTATGGTGGTGGCGATGCGGTCTGCCTCGTTATGGGCGATTATGAAAACGGATATTGGGAGTTTCATAGAAGATACTGGATTGCCAGATGATTAGATGACTTGATAAAAATTCCTTAATCATCTAATAATCCAATCATCTAATAATCTAAAGGAAAAAAATATGCGCATAGCCAATATAATGTTCAGCAAAGGCGGCGGTGGAATCGAAAAGGCATTCGTAGATTATTGCGAGGGGCTGCGCGATCTCGGATACCAATCAGTAGCTATTACTGCAACAGGCGCAATGGTAAACAGCGAGCTTTCGGGGCTTAAAATTGAAACACACTCTATAAATAATATGGGAGAGTGGGATTTTTTTGCTGTGCAGCGCCTGCGTAAATTGCTGCTTGAGCTTAAAATTGACGTGGTTATAGCCCATGCAAACCGCGCATTCGGGCTTTCGCGCAAGGCAATAAAAGGCAAAATCCCCCTGGTAGGCGTTGTGCAGAATTATAATACCAGCCGTTATAATGCCGCCGATATAGTTTTTACCACCACTTATGATTTAATCGAAACGCTTGCCAGACAAGGAATAGAAAGGGAAAAGCTGTTCCATATCCCTAATATGATTAAATGTGGGGAATTGCCGCACCGAAGCGAACGCAATTCACCTCCTATCATCGGCACTATGGGTCGGTTTGTAGCAAAAAAAGGTTTTGATGTTTACATTGACGCGCTAAAAATACTTAAAGATCGCGGCGTTGATTTCAAAGCTGTTCTAGGCGGAAACGGAGTGGAGGAAAATGCCCTTAAATCCCGTGCAAGGGATGCGGGGCTGGATGGGCAGCTTAGCTTTACCGGATGGGTTTTGAACAAAAAGGAATTTTACACCGGAATTGATATTTTCTGCCTTCCTTCCCTGCATGAACCGTTTGGTATTGTGCTGCTTGAGGCATTCGCTTACGGCGCGCCGGTAATATCTACCGATTCGGAAGGCCCGCATGATATAATAACACCAAATTATGACGCCCTGATAGTGCCAAAAGGCAACGCAACTCAACTGGCAAACGCACTGGAAAACCTGATAAAAGATCAGGCAGCATGCGACAGGATGGCAGCAAATGCCTTCGCCAAGGTACGCACCAAATACGCGCAGGAAGTTGTATGCAGGCGCATAGAAGAAGCACTGAATATGCTTATGGAAAGAATGCGGATTAAGTCATTACAGGCTGGCTAGAATATCTTTCGCAGCCTGCGCCGGGTCTGGCGCTTCAGTTATCGGCCTGCCAATCACCAGGTAATTCGCGCCTTTTTCCAAGGCTTCTTTTGGGGTCATTACCCGTTTCTGATCGCCGCTGGCGCTACCTGTTGGACGTATACCAGGAACTACCAGCTTAAAGCCTTTGCCAGATTGCCTGCGCAATATTTCAATTTCATGCGGGGAGCAAACCACGCCATCCAGGCCTGATTCCTGCGCTAAGTCAGACAACTTACTCACTTGATTTTGAATATTATTTACATAACCTATGGATTGCAAATCGCTATCATCAAGGCTGGTCAGCGCTGTGACGGCAACTATTATCGGGCGTGACGGCAAATCCTGCGCTGCTTTTACCGCTGCCTGCATCATCGCCTTACCGCCGGAAGCATGAATAGTGATAATGGAAGTTTTCATAGATGCAGTTGCACGGATGGCTCCAGCGACAGTGTTGGGAATATCGTGGAATTTAAGATCAAGGAATAGCGGCATATCGCCTGCTACTTCTTTAACACCGCCTGCGCCATTAGCGGTAAAAAATTCCAGCCCCAGCTTTATTAAGCCCACCGAGCCGCCAACCGCCTGCACCAGCTTTTTGGCTTTGGCCACGTCAGTTGTATCAATCGCGCAAATTATGGGGTTATCAGAGCTAGCCATTTCAACCTATTTGGAATAATTTTACAGCTTAAAATTCAACAATTTAGCTAAATTAATATATTTATTTATTTGGTCAAGGATAGATTTCACCAAAACGTAATAATCATAAAGCGTATTTTATAATATAACAAATACAGTTAATAAGTGGTGGAAATTATGAAATATCAAATCGCAGGCCAGGATGTTGTTCCTATTATCAAGGAGCATAATTTAGGCAGGAAGTATGGCATAAGCGCGGAAGAATTAAAGCAAATGGAAGGTGGCTTTGAAGATGCCAGCCTGATTGTAAAATTTTTAATCCTTGCTTCCGGGGAAAAGGATAAATTCTCCCCAGCAGCAAAGGTGGAAATAGAAAATACACTTGAGCCTGCCCTAAAAAAACTCAAAGCAATTAAACCTGAAGCAGTAGAAATATTTATTAATAGCGGAATTGTGAGCCGGGCGCTTGGACCCGAGCTAAACAAACTACCAGAAAAGATAGAAATTATTACCAGGGGTGACCGGCAACTACAGGAAGTGGGAACTGCGCTTCATCAAGGAACTATAAGCAAAGAAGAGGCAGAGGGTGCTACAAGTGCGATATTAAATGGCCTTAAATCTGCTCCCAAAAGTATAAAACAAATAGTTGAAGAGGGAAAGAAACCTAACAGGGGTGGGCGCGAACACTCTTAGCAGGATTACTCCAGCTTAAATACAGTATCGCCGCCGACAATGGTGCGGATCGCCCTGCCCCTAACCGGCCAGTCATCAAACGGTGAATTAAGCGATTTGCTCATGAACTGCTTGGGGTCGATGCTCCATTGCATATCCAAATCAATAATTGTCAAATCAGCGCGTGCGCCTTTTTTCAAACGCCCGGAATTTACATGGATTATATCGGCTGGTTTATAGGTCATGGCCGCCATCACATCACGCAGCGGCATAATCTTCTGGTGATAAAGCGACAGCGAAAGCGGCAGCATGGTTTCCAGCCCAACTATGCCAAACGCCGCCGAGGATAGAGGCACACGCTTACTTTCCTGATCATGCGGGGCATGGTCGGTGGCTATTGCGTCTATCGTTCCGTCTTTTAAGCCTTCAATCACTGCCATGCGGTCTTTTTCAGCGCGAAGCGGTGGATTCATTTTGCTGAAAGTGCGATATTCCAAAACGGCTTCATCGGTAAGCGTAAAATGATGGGGCGCCGCTTCACAGGTAACACGCAGTCCCTTCGCCTTGGCGCGGCGCACCGCGTCTATCGCTTCAGCAGTGGAGATATGCAGCACATGGTATTGCCCGCCGGTAAGCTCGGCGAGGATTATGTCGCGCTCAACCATTACCGCTTCGGCAGCATTAGGGATTCCGGCAACTCCGAGTTGCGCCGATATCTTCCCTTCATTCATGCAACCGCCGCAGGAAAGATTCAGGTCTTCAGCATGCTGGGCAACAGGGACACCAAGCTCACGCGAATAAGCCAGGGCCTTACGCATAACGCCAGCATTCATAACCGGAAGCCCGTCATCGGTGAAACCAACTGCGCCAGCTTCTACCAACAGGCCCATTTCGGTTATTTCCTCGCCTTTCATATGCTTGCTTATCGCCGCATAGGTTCGCACATTCACATAGGCGGTTTCACGCGCACGTTTATGGATGAAGGCAACAACCGATATATCGTCAATCACCGGCTTGGTATTAGGCATACACGCAACTGTCGTAACCCCGCCTGATGCCGCTGATTTACTGCCGGTAGCGATGGTTTCTTTATATTCCTGCCCCGGCTCACGGAAATGCACCTGTATATCGAGCAGGCCGGGCGACAGTATATTGCCGCCGCAATCCACAATTTCTATTCCTTCCGGCACGCCATCATTGAACAGGCGCTCGCCGAAATCAGCGATCGAATCGCCTATGGTAAGCAGGCTGCCTTTTGCATCCAGCCCAGATTCGGCATCAAACAGGCGCGCATTGGTGTATGCCACTTTTTTGTTTGCATCATTCTTGTGGCTGGGCATTGAGAAATGTTGTTTCATATTAATCCTTAACTAATCCGACATCTATAATAAGCTGTGGCCCCGACCAATTAATTGAAGTGTGTGGCGGACCGCTTACATTGACCAAAACCGTAGGCCTGTTTCTTCTATGCCATTTATAAGACTCAGACAAAATTCTGCCATCATTTTCTGTTTTTTCCTTTTTCCAAGGCGCCTTTTTATTTTCCAGCTCAGCAATTATGGCGGCACGCAGATCCGCCGCTGGCATATTAACCACTGCTATCCTGCAAACATTGACAGAAGGAGATGCCACAATTATAAAATTGTCCGGCAATGATTTGCTAACCACCACATTAGTATCATTGTCTAAAGCAAGAGATTTAACCAAATGAGCAGGAACATTTTTTCCTTCTATTAAATCCGCTTCCTTATATGCATCAGAATTTTTAGCGGTAAACGGTAATACTCCTATTGCATTAGGCAGGCACCCTAGCAGGAACATCCTTATAAGTACTTGCTGTGTATCTTTTGCGCTTTGCTGCTCTGCATAAGACGGTATACTGCCAAGCAATATAAGGATACAAAGTAAAATACCAAAATTTTTCATGACAAATCCTTCACAATGTATTGCTACTAAGCAGTTCAAGCACCGCCTGCCGCACGGCAACACCCATTTCCACCTGGTCGAGTATAACGCTGCGGTTTAAGTCATCGGCAAGGCGCGTATCAATTTCAACGCCGCGATTTATTGGGCCGGGATGCATTATAAGCGCATCAGGCTTTGCGTATGAAAGCTTTTCTTCGTCCAGGCCATAAAAATGGAAGAATTCACGGATGCTGGGTATAAAATTACCGGTCATACGCTCCATCTGCAACCTGAGCATCATGATAATATCGCAATCCTTAAGCCCTTCTTTCATATCGTAAAATATTTTTACACCAAATGACTCAGGATATGGCGGCATAAGAGTTGGCGGGGCGACAATCCGGACTTTAGCACCAAGCAATGTCAGAAGCTTCATATTAGAACGCGCAACGCGGCTGTGTAGTATGTCACCGCAGATAGCAACAGTTAAGCCTTCGATCTTGCCCTTGCGCCGGTATATGGTGAGCGCATCGAGCAGGGCTTGCGTCGGGTGCTCATGGCAGCCATCCCCGCTGTTTATTACCGAACAATTCACTTTTGCCGCCAGCAGATGCGGGGCTCCGCTTTCAGGATGACGAACCGCGATAAAATCCGGATGCATGGCGTTCAGTGTCATTGCCGTGTCTATAAGTGTTTCCCCTTTTTTGGTGGAAGAACTGGAAACTGACATGTTTATAACATCTGCGCCCAGACGCTTTCCGGCAAGCTCAAACGAGGTACGGGTGCGGGTAGAATTTTCAAAAAACAAATTAATTAAAGTGCGGCCTTTTAAGATGGCGTGCTTTTTATCCGGCTCGCGGTTTTTTTTGATATAGGTTTCGGCCATTACCATGACCGCGTAAACATCCTCGCGGGAAAGACCATCAATGCCTAACAAATGTTTATGCTTAAAAGGAATTGTAGATAATTTTTTATCACTTGCCATACTGCCAGCATAATTAGCAATTATCGTTATGGCAAATGTAAAAAAATAATAATTTTGGATATTTTACCCATTTAATTGATATAGCTTGCAATTCTGCGATTTACGGCTAATTTTACAAAATAACTTTTTGCGAGGAATCCGATGCGCTTTTCATATACAGCTTTACTGCTTTTAGCCCTTACTGCCTGTGACCAGAACGGGGGCATATTGCCTATTGATGGGCAGAAACTGCTTTCAAGCTTCGATGGCCCCAAGATACCGACAATGCAGGACAACCAGATAGAAGCGGCCAAGGCAGCAGAAAAAAATGACGATTTCGCCGGGGCATCGCAAATATACCAGCAGATACTGGAAAAAGACCAGAATAATAAGGAAGTAGCGCAATATTACGCAGACTCCTTGCGCCGTAATGGTGAATATGAAAAAGCAGTCGGAATTTATGATAGTATACTGTCCAAAGACCCAGGCAACCTTGCGGCCAAAGAAGGAAAAGGCCTTGCGCTGATGGCAAAAGGCGATTTTGAAACCCCGACAGCGCTATTTGACGAAGTAGTAAAAGCAGATGGAACGCGCTGGAAATCATTAAATGGAATAGGGATATTGTTTGTAACGCGCGGACTTTATCAAGACGGCATGAAATATTTTGAAGAAGCTTTAAAGCAGAGCCAGGGCAATATCTCGGTAATGAATAACCTTGGCCTGTCGCAGGCATTGAACAAGCAATATGAAACTGCGATAGACACTCTGTCAAAAGCATCTTCCCAGAGCGCTGTCAACTCCACCTCCAGGAAACGTATAGAGCTGAATCTTGCACTGGTTTATGCAAGCGCAGGAAAATTGTCGGAAGCCCGTAAAATCGCGGAATCTTATTTAAGCGGTCCATCCCTTAATAATAACCTTGGGCTATATGCACATCTGGCAAAAGATGACGGGCTTGCCAAATCATACCTGAATATGGCGCTTACAGAGAGCAAAACCTATTACGGAAAGGCATGGGATAATTTAGAGGCTATAAACAGCGAAACCAGTGATAAGGCGAGCGATAAAACAATCACTAATGATGCAAGCAAGGAAAAAGCAAAGGAAGAGCCTAAAGATAAGAATAAAAAAGGCAAGAAAGGCAAAGCCCCAGCCAAGGAAACTGGCAAAGTAACTATAATTCAAGAACCGGTTGCAACCAAGAGCGAAGTTAAGCCTGTAGATGTCCTGCGGGATATAAAACAGGAAAATGTACAGCCGCAATCCGATAATAAACCCAATAATAAATCAACCGTGAGCGATGTGATTGACGGTATGGCCAGGGATGCAAACAGCAAGCCAGCAAAACCTACAGCAAATATCCTGGGAACTATCAAGGATTCGGACAGCGTGGCACCGGCAGCCGAGCAGAACAAGGATATCCCAGGGAAAATGTAATTTTAAATTTGCGGCAATATTGGAGAAACCAGTTAGGTTCAACATATGGCACAGGAAACAGCGACAAAGAAAACCGATCTTGTGCCAAAAATTGCGGCAAAAGCGGAAACTGAAATAGAATTCAGCAAAACCATTACTAATTTCCTGAGTGGTTATAAGCCGCATAATGAATATGAAAAAGAAACCGATATAGTCAGTGGCCGTTTTCGTATTAATCTAAACGCCACAATCCCTGAGTTTACCGCAAACACGGCTATTGCATATGAAGCAGTAGATACTGAAGGTGGAGAAAGACCATATGTGGCGCTCGTATGTGAAGCTAATTCAATACAGCGCCTGCATCTTATAGGTCCGCTTCTAAGCTCGCCGCATCCAAACCTGATGTCGCTTGTTACCTCCGGGGTAGCCTCCCTGTCACAACCGAGGGAAGAGCGTTTTGTATTGATTTATGAACGGCCAAAAGGCGAAAGGCTGTCTAAACTTATCCAGGCCTCAAAAACAAGCCCCAGCTTTGATTTTATATGCCATAACATAATAGCCCCCCTCGCCCTTGCCATACAGCATATGAACGATATCGGAATACCGCATGGCAATGTAAACTGCGATAATATATTTTTTGATCCGCGCGGAACAGTTGGTGCAATAATAGGCCCATGTACGCGACACCCCAGCGGCTATTCACAGCCTTTTTATTATGAGCCTGTAGAACGTATCCAGGCCCTGCCAGCAGGAAAAGGTGAAGGCGATTCCAGCCAGGATTTTTATGCACTGGCCGTGGTCATACTGCATATAATATACGGCATGAACCATTTTGTTGGAATGACCGAAAATGAACTGGTGCGTAAAATACTCAAAGAAGGCGCCTTCAATGCGCTAACTCGCCATAAGGATATGCCGGAAGTTTTTTATGATTTTTTCCGCGGACTGCTAAGCCCGAACTCCCAGGATCGCTGGAATTACCGTTATCTTAAGGCATGGCTTGATGGTAAGCGCTATAACGTTATGCCTACTCCTCCGCCACAGGAAGCGATAAGGCCATTTGAATTCAATGGCGAGATTGCATATAACCGCCGCGAAGTTGCGGATATATTTTTCCATAACTGGCAATCAGTGCCTGATATTTTTGCAGACGGCCAGCTTTCAACATGGGTTGCCATATCGCTGCGCAATAAAGAACTTAATGAATACCTGCTTAGAACCGCAAAAGTAATTGGCAGCGCCGGGAGGAAAAATGACTCGTACATTAATGAACAGATCATGCGCGCAATATCAATTTTTGACCCTGCAGGCCCTGTACGCATAGGCAGCCTTTCGTTCCACCTGGAAGGGATAAACGCACTTTTTGCTTATAAATTTTTTTCCCAGGAAATGGATGATATACATAATCTGGTTCAGTTCATTGAGCTAAGCATGTTCCATTTTATAACCAACCAGAAAACAAAGGAACCTGACAAAATTGCAGAAACGGTTGGTAACAACCTCAGCGCTATTTTCGTGCGCCTTGACCGGTTGCGCAGCATAACCAGGAATACCGGGCTTGGTTTCGGTCCGGAAAGAGTATTATACGATTTAAACCCCGGCATGAAATGCATAAGCCCTCTTCTTAACGGTATTCATGTGTCATCCCTTGCCTCTATGCTTAGAGAGCTGGACAAGCTTGCTCCCAGCCTTGCGCAGACAACCGACCCAATTGACACCCATATAGCAGCATTTATTGCCAGCCATCTTAATATCCAGCACGAAATTTATATAAATTCCCTAAGCTCACATCCGGAGCTGGCCAACCAACCAATCATGATAGCGCTTAAGTTGCTTGCGTCTGCACAGCAAAAATCCGGCATACCATATTTGCCCGGCATAACCAACTGGCTGGCGCTACGGATATTACCTTTATTAGACGATATAAGAAGCAGGACCCTAAAGAAAAAACTTATCTCGATGATAGCCAATGCCGCCCGTAGCGGCAGCACCCAGAAAATGGCAGATGTGGTGATAGAATCAGGATACGCCCAGGCTGAATCAAGGGCTTACCAGCAGGCTGTGCGCAGCTTTAAGCAAAATGCCAAGGATATAATTTATTTTAACAAGAAGGAAATGATAGAAATTCACAGCAAGCAATTGGGCGCAAGAATGTCGCATTACATTGCTATAGTGGCGCTTGTAACCAGCTTTATAATTGCCATTCGCGGGGGATACTGAGCATGTTTCTGATACGCATAGGACAAAAGCTTATTGTGCCTCTTATGATAATTGTGTGCATATTGCTTATCGGCCTCCTGCAACTGGGATTTATTTTTCTTATATTGGCCTTGCTTCCCTCTATTACCGCTTATTTCATTGATGAAGATTATTACCGCATTAATTTCCGTACTATTTTTGCCTGCAATCTTGCCGCAACAATCCCTACAATAACGCCCATGTTCATTTCTGGGTTGAAACTAAAACATTTTGATATTGGCGCGGTTATAGGCAATCCGCAGGTGTGGCTTTTTATATATAGCGGGGCGGCTATCGGCTGGTGCATGATTTATATAAGCGGCCACCTTGCCCGTGTATTCCTTGACATACAATATAAGTTTCGCTCGGCAGCGCTGGAAAAATCTCAGGCCAAACTGCTGGAGGAATGGGGCGATACTATTAAATAATAAGGCATAATTAAAATGGGAGCCGCGCCCGCAAGGCAGCGCCCAGGGTTCCATCGTCAAGGTAATCCAACTCACCACCCATTGGTATTCCCTGCGCCAGGCGCGATATGCTTACGCTGGTTCCATTTAAGCGATTGGTTATATAATGCGCAGTAGTCTGGCCTTCTACTGTGGCATTGGTGGCCAGTATTATTTCTTTTACCTGGCCTGCACCCACCCTTGCGACCAGAGATTCAATATTAAGCTGCGACGGTCCACGATCATCCAGCGCTGACAACGTGCCACCGAGCACATGGTATTTCCCACGGTAGAGATTGCAGCGCTCAATCGCCCACAGATCCGCCAGGTCCTCAACCACACAAAGAACCGAATCATCACGTTTTGTGTCGCTGCATATTATACAAGGATCATGAATGTCGAGATTGCCGCAAACCGCACAGGTTTTAATGCTTTCCAGAGCTTTTCCCAATGTATTATACAACGGTTTCATAACCTGTTCGCGGTTGCGCATAAGCAGCAGCACAACGCGCCGCGCAGAACGTGGCCCCAGCCCCGGTAGCTTGGAAAACAGCCTTATCAGCTCATCAATATCGGAATGGGACACGGCTAGGTTAGAATGGCAGTTTCATGCCAGCGGGGAGGTTAAGACTGCTGGTTGCCGCCGCCATCTGGCTGGAGGTTGAAGCATCCATTTTCTCCTTAGCATCATTAAAGGCAGCAACGATTAAATCCTCAAGCATTTCCTTTTCTTCAACCTTTATAAGGCTGTCATCAAGATTTACCTTAAGCAGGCTGTGCTTGCCGTTTATGCGTACTTTCACCATTCCGCCGCCTGATGCTCCGTCCATTTCCTCGGCTTCGATTTTTTCCTGTAGCGCTGCGATTTTATTTTGCATTTCCTGCGCCTGTTTCATCATTTTCTGTAGGTTCATGTTATTCTCCATGTTGGATGATTAGATGATTGGATTATTGGATTACTAAGGAAAAAAGGTCAAGGGCGGAATATACTCTTAATCATATTGTCAATTTGTCCGCACCCCGACCACCATTGCACCGGGAAACTGCTCCAACGCACTGGCCACCAGCGGATGCGCCGAAACTTCCTTTATATCTTTTTCTTTACGGGCGATTTCCTGCTCATGCAAGCTTGGATTAGAAGCATGCTGGGAAACCAGTATTTTCCATGGCTGCCCTGTCCAGCGAGTAAGGCAATCAGCAATCTTTGCGGTAAAATCGCGGCCCAGCCCGGCTGATAATTTTAATTCTACTTTACCTTCTTCGAAAGAAGATAACCACACATCGTTGCACAGTTGTGTGTGGAGCAGCATTTCGCGGTTTTCCGCAAATAATGCCACAGCCTGTTCAAAACTGCTTATGACCTGCCTTAAGGCTGGCTCAGGAGTTTTTTTTTCTGCATTTACCGGCTGGGCAGGAGCATCCCCAATGCTGCGTATAATTTCAACCGGAGTTGGAATCTGTGCGCTATAGGCAATGCGCACCAGCAGCATCTCCAGTGCCGAAAGTGGCGACGGCGCTATCTTAACTTCACTTACACCTTTAAGCAGCATCTGCCATATACGGGTAAGTATCGGCATGGATAATGCGTCAGCAAGTTTTTTTGCCTCCGCCCTGTCGCTTTCCGAAAGAGAAATATCGGAAAGGGCAAGAGGCGCAACCTTCACCCTGGTTACCAGATGGACTATCTCCATCGCATCCTGAACCAGCATAAGCGGATCGGAACCAGCAGCATACTGCTCCTCCAAATCAGCAATTGCCCCTGCAATATCACCGCGTAACAATATTTCCAGAAGGCGAAAAGTTGCAAAGTGATCGGCAGCACCGATCATCTGGCGAACAGCAAGCGCGGAAACTTTAACATCACCGTTTTCTTCAACACCACGGGCAATAGCCTGGTCAAGAAGGGAAAGTGAATCGCGCACCGAGCCTTCGGCGGCTATTGCTATTAATTTCAGGGCCTCTTCCTCTGCCTGGACGTTTTCTTTTGCAGCTATATTCTGTAAATGTTCAGCAAGCCTTGGCGAATCTATCCGCTTTAAGTCAAAGCGCTGACAGCGCGAAAGAATAGTTACAGGGATTTTCCTTGATTCGGTAGTTGCAAAAATAAATTTCACATGCGGCGGCGGTTCTTCGAGGGTTTTTAGCAATGCATTGAAAGCATTGGTCGAAAGCATATGAACTTCGTCGATTATGTATATTTTATAACGCGCAGAAGTCGGAAGATAACGTACGGTATCGATCAGGTCACGTATATCGCTTACCCCTGTGTGGCTTGCGGCATCCATCTCCAGCACATCGACATGCCTGTCTTCACTTATCATTTTGCAATGAGCGCACACCCCGCATGGGTTTATTGTCGCCCCCCCCTTCTCATCGGGACCGATACAGTTAAGAGCGCGCGCGATAATCCTTGCCGTAGTTGTTTTACCTATGCCGCGTATTCCAGTTAGCAAAAAAGCATGGGCAATACGGTTGGATTTAATAGCATTAGATAATGTTCGCACCAGAACTTCCTGCCCGATGAGATCATCGAAACTGGCAGGTCGGTATTTACGGGCAAGGACACGATATTCCATAGTTCTCTGGATAAAAGTTGGGACTGGTGACGACCCAGCGCGTATCTGCTACGGCTGCTTCCTCTCGGACCTGACCGGGTTCACAGGCGCACCGCCCGCCACCAGCGGCATTATTATGAAACATGCAAGGTAAGGCTGCAAGCTATAATTATAATTATTATTTTGTTATTCGTTTGCTACGCCGTATAAATCAGGATTTCGACCGCTATAACAACTACAAACTAACGTACAAAAATATTTATTTCCTGATATTTGACCGAATCAGAAGGGATAACCCTTGTGCTGACCCTATTGCCAGAAACACCATATTTCGCAAGCACGTTCACAACATTCTGCAGATTCTGGCTGTATTTATCAGTTTCGAAAGCCTTGCTATCACGCGGGATAACTGATTCCAGGTCATATCTTGCTTCTGGCTTGGTAGCTGCAACTTTATATACCACTTTGCGCAACGGGTTATCATAATAAACATATTGCTGGTTGTAACGTATTATCATTACGGCACCAGCAGGGTTTGTGGCCCCTGAAGCATCCTGAGATTTTGAGTCCTGGCCTAAGTAATCCGGGCTGTCTGCCGGGGCTTCACCAGACCGTATTGCCGCAATCGCTTTCTTATATTGCTCATTCGAAGCCGCCGCTTCAGCATCAGCCTGGGCCTGGGCCTGAGCCTGGGCCTGGGCAATATTATCAGCATCATCAGCCTGGGCCGGGGCTTCACCCTGAACAGGAGAACCAATCCCGCCAAGATCAGCAAACGCCGGGGCAACGCTTAAAAACAAAGCCGGAACCAAGGCTAACCCCAGGGCTTTATTACCATGACGTATCATATAATTCTCCTATAAAATATAAATGGCATGCGCAGTATATGTGCAACATATATAACGGGAATTTAAAATAGCGCCACCCCCAAGTCAAGAAACGAATATAATAAAACCTATATGGATTCCATAAAAACTGCTTGTATTTTAGCATGAATTGGCTACATTGCCGCCTCTTTGCAAATAATATCACAAAATCCCACCTATAGATTTTGTATTAGCACCCGTAGCTCAGCTGGATAGAGCATTTGACTACGAATCAAAAGGCCGGGCGTTCGAATCGCTCCGGGTGCGCCATTCTCCGATATTGCCTGCTTTGACGTACAGGTCGAAGGGCTTACGCAGGGAATACTGCACTTTCTGCCCGTTCAGTTGCAGGTTCGAAAACACAAACCCCAGAAGTCGGCGTTTTCCAGCGTTGTTCGAACGAAGGAAGAGATCATGCGCCTTTCGCCCCAGTTCGAGCGTATCTGCCACCGCATCGCGGAATCCGTCATCGGCCATGTGGTAGCTGTTCAGTTGGTTGGCCAACTCAATCTGGCGTGCTTTGAATTTCTGGCGTTTCTGGTCATGTTCCTCTTTGGAAAGCGCGCCGTCGAGCAGCAGATCCATTAACTTGTCGAGCTTGCTCTGAATCCCCTCGCTTTCGCGCTGAAGCTCCTGAATCTGGCGTTTATGAAAAACTTTCTCTGCCTCGCACGCCTGGCGGGAATATGCCACCACATCCTCGAAAATATCGTCATCGGGCGACATGGACTTGAATATCTGCTCCACCTGCTCCATGACCTGTTCTTCGCGTATCCAGAGCTTCTTGGCTGGGTTCTCTGGATTCCAGCACATCAGGTAGGTATATTCCGCCCTGCGGCCATTGCCGTAGGTTTTAACCTTGGTGTCCGCCGTTACCACCTTGCCTGTAGTGGCGCAGGTGAGCAACCCACGGAACACATAATCCTTCTCTCCGTAAGCAAAGGGCTTTTTGTGCCAGCCCATCCGCACAGCGGTGCAGGCATCATACAATTCCTTGGTGATGATGGGTTCATAGACATGAGGATAGTTTCGGCCTTTGACGCACATCTCACCGTAATAAAACGGATTCTGAATCATGCGGTGGATTTGTGATTTATCCATCGGCATCTGCTTGCCGCGATAATTGCGCAAACCCCACTCCTTGGCTTTTTTGGTGATTTCACCGAGGGTGTATTGCCCTGTTGAGTATTCCTGAAAGATACGGCGCACCAGCAGCGCACGGTCGGGGTCAACCACCACCTGGCTGCGCCCACGCTGATCACGGGTATTGAGATAACCAATCGGCGCGGTGCCGATACATTCACCAATACGCAGCTTCTGGTCGATGCTGCGTTTCACGTTATCGCGGAGGCTGTCCACATAGGACTGCGCCATCACCACGCCAATGCTCCACATCAGCCGCTCCTGCGATACGGATTCACGATGGATGATGTAGCCCTCGGTGTTGAAATGCAGCTCCAGCCTGCCTTCCTGAATCAGCGCATCCAGCAGCGGATATTCCCTGAAGCTGCGCTGCACCCTGTCTACTTTATCAGCAACCAGTGCGAGGCAATCCTTCTGTTTGCGGATGAACTCAATCAGCCGCATGAAATCCTTACGGTCGCCCTGAGTGGAGGATTCTACTACCTCAAAGGTGCGGATCACTTCCAGCCCCTTGCGCTCGCAATATTGCTCTAGCCGGTGCTTTTGTGCGGCAATCGAATAGCCTTCTTCCTGCTCTTTGGTGGAGACACGCGCCAGAATTACCGCCTTTCTTCGGCCTTTTGGCTTATACTCATCCAGTTGATATATATTGCGTTTCATGGCTTAACATTACCCTTATCGGTGGCTATATCAAGCAGAGTCTGGTAAAATCCTGTGAGGCTGCGGGCAGCGGCATAGGCTTCATCATCGCTGATTTTGAAGTCGTATTTCCGCTGGATTTTATAGGCAATACGGGTGAGCAGTTCTGGCTGTGACAGCGTGTTTGCATCTCGCTCAAGCAGTGCCGGATTAATCTCCATAGGCACCTCCTACCATGGCGGCAGTGGCGCAAGTGGCGCGTGGTTCTACTGCAAAACACCATACATACGCACACACATGCACGCTGATGTAGAGGTAGCAGTAAGAGAATGCGCCACTAACGCCACTCATGCCGCGCCTCCTTCATAAGAAGCGAGGAGCCTTATGCCATAGAGCATGCGTCTGCCGCCCGTGCCTTTATAGGTATCCACCCCGAAGCGTTTCAGGCGGTTGGTAAAGTTCTTGCGATTCAGTGGACGCAGGCTGCCAGCTTCTTTCGCCCAGGATTGATACCGCGCATACACATCCTGCGAGGAGCATTCATAATCCTTGTACAGCGCACAGCATTCTTCCAGAAACTGCGCCACCTGATCGGATTCCATGCGCCATTGCAGCTTGGCTTCAACGCTGGAGGCAGGATCGGTAAACGCCTTCCGGCTGATGACACCCGCAATGGCCTCCAGTGCCATATTGAAAATGCCTGGCAGTTCGGCAATCAGCTTGTCTGAAAGCTGCGGATCACAGGCTGCCCCTTCAAACTTGCGGTTAAACAGAAGGATGATGGCGCGGCGATAAATCGCATCCGAGAAATCGCGCGTGCTTGGCATATGGTTTGTGCCAAACCAGCAGGTGCAGAACGGGCGGAACTCAAACGGCGGTTTGTGCTTATGCTCAGCGGTAATAACCTCACCGCTGACAATGGCTTTGAGGGTTGCATCGGCAAGCTCGCCACCTTCCGGCAACTCGCTGATGATGTTAGCCAGTTTGCCGTGTAGATGCGCTCGCTGGAAACGATTGTCAAACTGCGACGGGCAGACTGCACTGACATTGCGATAGCCGAGCAATGCCGTGAGCACCTTCAGCAGAACCGACTTACCATTCGCGCCCGCACCGATCAGAATGATGAATTTTTCGAACGCACAGGAGCGCAGCAGCGAATAGCCCATCATTTCCAGCAATGCTCGGGATTTGTCGGCGGCATCAACATCACCCGCAAATATCTCGCCCACGAACTGACGGAAGCGCGGTGCATCGGCATTCGCATTATGCGGTACGGGAAGCTGCGTTGTCATGTATGAGTCGCGCCTTGCTTCCTGAATCTGCCACTGGCTGCCGATCAGTGATAACTCTCCGCCCACACAGTTGATGACCATATCTTTCTGGCCATCAAATATGCTGTCGCGCATGGTCACCTCGGTTTTGAGGATATCGAGGATTGAGGCGATAATATTCTTGCTGAGTTTTGGATTATGGGCGGCAATGCGATGAATGACTTTTTTCACCTCACGATCATCCAGCCGCAACCATACGCCTGAACCGTCCCAGTGCCACAAGCTACTCAAAGCATGGAGCAAATTCTCACGACCGAAATATTTAATGACTTCCAGCGCATCCGTCACATCAGACGAGTTTGCGCCTTCAAGCGAAAAGCTGCGTATATCAATGCCTGTTTTACGCGCACGCTCTGCAAGCCCGACCGAGCCGCGCGGATTGGCTCTGCCTGATTCCATACCGCTTTGTATCGTTGCCGCGATTTCCGCATCTTCCAGCCCGATGCTGCGTGCAGTTATTGTCAGCTGCGTCATCGCAGCGGATTCATCCAGACCACGCGACACCAGTTGCCCCATACGAAATGCAGCAAGGTTGAGCGCATCATTACGCGAGCCTTCTGCCGCCCCGCGCAGTTTGACAAGCTCGCTTTCCAGTGCCTTCTCCAGATAGCGTTCAGGTGCTTGTTCTGTATCATTAAAATCCAGTTCGCCGCAGTCTGACGTCAGTTTGCGTTCAGTTTGACGCAGTTTGACAGACTGGTCTTCAGGCTGTTGTTTTACAATAGCAATCAGCCAATCTGGTGCTGCTGCCAGTTTGCATGCCCATGGCGCACAAAGCCACTGGTAGGCGGTGCCATTCTCATGAATGGAAGGCGGTGCAACGACATAGCCACCATCACCGCGTACATCCAGTCCCTCAAGCGTGCCCCCATCTGCGCTGCGGCTGGCAAGATTGCGGATGGTGATAGATTCATCTTCAGGATAGGCAAAGTAATAATGCAGCCCTTTGCCGGTCTGTACGCATATCGTATCAGGCAATGCACCATGTGTTTCGGTCAGTTGTGCAAGCGTCTGTTTTCCTGCCTCACCATCCACATCCAGCACAAAGCATCCCGACACTTTGCCTGTTGCAATCGCCAGATTATAGCCGCCATGATCCCACTCCTGGCAACGGCGATCATTAGCGATGGTTTTCTGGTACGCTTTCCAGCTGCCAATCGGCTTTTTGCTACGTGCCTGTAGAGGAAATACACTGAAGCCAGACGCACGCAGCAAGGTGAATGGGCGGTCATTATTCATGCTGCCCACCCTTCTGCCGCGTATTGCGGGCAACGAATGCGGCGAGGTCAGACAGGCGGTATTTTACCAGTCGCCCGACCTTGACGTAGGGCAGATCATAGCGGCTCTCGCTCGCCCAGACGCACAGCGTGTGCTCCTTAATGCCGAGATAATCCGCCGCCTCTTTGCGGTTCAGCAATTGTTCCGTGTGTGGTGATTCTTGCATGGTGCCTCCTTTTCAAGCGGATGAACAGTCATCAGCTTGAGGAGAGTCCCATGGATGGAGGTGTATTTTGAGGGTGGTGCCAGGCGGAAGCTGGCCGCCACCGTGCAGATGCTGGCTTCTGCCGAGCAGGAGCTACATTATATATCCAGCCCCTTATTGAGCGCGCGCAGCCAGCGATAGACGCGATCCTGCGGGTTTTCGAGATGCAGTTTGCTGCCGAATTTTTCTTCCAGTTCGTCAGTCACTTTCTGCGATAGCTGCGAGAGATTCAGCTTGCCGCTTTTGGCTTTGGCTTCCGTATACCGCTTGCTGACATACGCCTTGGCATCACCATAAAGCAGTTCTGCTTTCTTTTTCGCTGCATGCTGCGCCTTCTTGCGTAGCTGCTCTTTTTCTGCGGCGGCAATCTGCTTTTTCAGTTCACTGGGTGACACATGCTCTGCCAGCACAGCCTTGATCACATGCTGCTCGGCACTGGCAATGCAGCGTTCCACCGTCTGCTGCAAGTGCAGTATCTGCGCGAGGCGCAATGCTTTCACACCCTTCTTCTGCAACACGGGCAACATCAGGCTGAACTGCATCACTGCCAGCACCGCAAGTACAAGGTGCGGCTGACCATCCGATAGTTTGTACGCTTCCTTGCTCTCTGCATCCGCAAACAAGCGTGGATTCAGAGGTTCATAAGGATCATTTCTGTATCCATAACCAGGCTCCTCTGGCCGCGTGGCATGCAACGTGGCGCGGTGGTGCAGGTAATCCGCAATGGCAATGAGCGTGGCGTTTGGCAGTGGCGCAAGATGTATGTCATGCCCCTCTATCACCAGCCGATCCACCAGCTGCTCAAAGGCAACGGGAATGTCCCCCTTTATGCCGAACACATTCGCGGCAGTGCCCTTGGAATAGGCATGCACACGGTCACGCGCCGAACAAAACGCAACAAAATAGGTGTCGTAAACGTCCTGATGGTGGGATGGTGATGTCATAAGCCGCTGCCGCTGTTTGGTTTTTTTAACCACTATACAATATCCATGTAATTGCACCAGCATCTATGAAATTATCCGTGCAGTCATCCGCCATACCCCCCCACGGCTTAGGTACTTCCTGCGACTTTCCTATACGGGGGCGCGAGGCGCAGCATTTCGCCAGCGACAGAAAACATATTTGCATTTCGTTTCGCCACATCATGGCGCAACAGCGCGGAATGGCTGGATATTTGCATTTCCTAAAACGAAACACTGGCGAAATTGCATTATAGAGCAGAATCATGATGCAATTTGCACCACATCCATTATGCTGCTGCAAAATCACCAGGATAGGCCTTATGAAAACACAACAACGCAAAGATTTCCGCACCTCTGTTATCCTCTCTGAGGATCAGCATCTTAAGCTGAATGCCATCGCATTGAAGAAGGACGTTTCGGTGGCATGGGTAATACGCCAGGCCATCACAAGAATGCTGGATGAAACGGATTCTTCAAGCAATGTAACTCCGTTGAGAAAAACGAAGAAGCAGGGATAATGAGCAAGAAAGAAGCATACAAAGTCGTTGACGTATTCGCGGGCCCAGGCGGGCTCGGCGAGGGCTTTGCTGCTTTCGGCTACGATGCTGGTAGATCACCCTTCAAACTGGCGGTGTCGATTGAAAAAGACCCATCCGCACATAGCACCTTGATGCTGCGGAGTTTTTACCGCCAGTTTCCACAGGATAATATTCCCAAGCAATACTGGGAATATGCCAGGGGTGATATTACAAAAGCCGAACTGTTTGATTTCTACCCCACTCAGGCGAAAGCCGCTGCTGCTGAAGCTCAGTGCATCGAGCTTGGTAAAACGTCACATCATGAAGTTAAAAAACTCATTAACCAGCGGCTGAATGGCAGTGAAAAATGGGTGTTGGTAGGTGGGCCGCCATGTCAGGCTTATTCACTGGTTGGTCGCGCACGCATGCGGAGCACCAATCCTGACTTTGAGAGCGACGAACGCCATTTCCTCTACAAGGAATATCTGAGGATTATTGCCGATCACAGACCGCCAGTTTTTGTGATGGAAAATGTTAAGGGCATGCTGTCCGCGCAGCACTCAGGTAAAAAAATCATATGGAATATATTGAGCGATCTACGCCACCCCGACAAAGCCGTTTACGGAAGAGGTTCAGGCCATGGATACAGGCTATTCTCGCTGGTGGATAATAAGCCGCCAGAATCATGCGAGCCTGAAGATTTCTTGGTGCGGGCTGAAACATATGGCATACCACAGGCACGTCACAGGGTTCTGATTCTGGGGATTCGTGACGACATTGATATTACGCCAGAAACATTGACCCCTTCAAAACCCGTTTCCGTTGCTCAGGCTATTGGCGATCTGCCAAAAATTCGCAGCAGCGTATCCAAAGAGCCAGATTCTCTTGAAATATGGCGAGACATTCTTGGCTCCGTTACTCATGAACGCTGGTATACGAAGGGCAAGTTAAACGGACTGTTCCCTGTTGTGCAGGAAATAGATGCCGCGCTCGAAAAAATTCAGAAGCGCAATCTGAAGATAGGCGCAGAAACTCTTTCTTACGGCAATACACCGAAGGTTCATGCGGAGTGGTATCGTCATGGCTGCGATGGCGTGATCACCAATCATACAGGGCGCAGCCATATGCGTAGCGATCTGCATCGCTACTTATTTGCCTCGGCCTTCGCATCTGCCAATGGCCGCTCTGTCCATCTGGGCGATTTCCCTGATGCACTGCTGCCTGCGCACAGGAATGTTCATGACGGGCTGCAGAACGATCATTTCTCTGATCGGTTCAGAGTACAGGTGGGGGATCGCGCCTCTACCACCATTACCTCGCATATTTCCAAAGATGGGCATTATTTCATTCACTACGACCCCGCGCAGTGCCGCAGCCTGACTGTCCGCGAAGCGGCACGCCTGCAGACATTTCCTGACAGCTATAAATTTGAGGGGAATAGAACATCACAATACCATCAGGTGGGAAATGCTGTACCACCACTGCTGTCCATGCAGGTTGCAGAGATAGTGCAGGATATCCTTAAAAGGCTGAAGGTCTGATATGGATATACTGACACCAGAAAAGCGCAGTTGGAATATGTCCCGAATCCGTGGCAGGGACACAAAACCCGAACTGGCGTTGCGTTCGGCCTTGCACCGCCTTGGTTATCGATTCAGGCTTGCCGATAAAAGCCTGCCAGGTCGACCCGATATAGTGCTTCCCAAATATAAAGCGGCTGTATTTGTGCATGGGTGTTTCTGGCATCGACATAAAGGGTGCAAATATGCGTATAACCCCAAATCCAAAGTCGAGTTCTGGCAGTGTAAATTTGAAGAAAATGTAGCGCGCGATGAACGCAATATCAGCGACATCCGAAGTAATGGCTGGATTCCTGTCGTTGTATGGGAGTGCCAGATAAAGCATGATCTGAATTCATGCATCGAGCTGCTGACGAAACAACTGCATCCTGTTTCAAATACAACATGCGGGTTGCATCATTTGAAGGGGGCTGCATGAACAGCACGCTTCAAAGCTCAGCAAGGCAGATGCCCCCTCTTTTGAGGATGTCGATAATGAACGGCATCAAAGCAGCAGTAGTGCAACAGATAAGTCGTGGCATAGATGTAAATACCTGCGATGAAAAAGGCAGGACTGCGCTCATAATTGCTGCCGCGCGAGGTCATGAAGACATATGTAATTTCCTCCTTGAGTCAGGTGCTGATCCGTGCCTGAGGGATATTGACGGCAATACCGCACTGGCAGTTGCTGCTCAGAATGGCCACCTGAAAATAGTTTCTCTACTAAACGGATACACCGCTGCACCTGATCCCGCTCCTATCATTGAACTTAAAGGCACGGTTGAACAACCCCCAATCAATGACACCCATGGTCATAATGGCCATGGGGCCAATATTGCATTGATTGCAGAAACCCAATCAGAGGCTCTGGATATTTCTTCCTGGGAGGAAGAAATTGAATCGGACGCTCCCGATAATGATCCTGCTTGCTTCCTGGCAGTAGAAGAAACGCAGCATGAAATTTCGCTGCATGCTGTGATTGATACAGATGATGACTGGACAGATGTTGACATTGATCTGCCTGAGATACTGAGTGCGCGCCGCAACAGCCTGATGGAAGATGAAGATAAGTGGCTTCCTGCGGTTAGAAGCCTTCTTCATCTTGGCATGCGCGATTTGATTCTGAATGAAGAACAGATAAACGCTGCAATACCATGTGATGATCAGGGAGAAGAAATTGATGCTGATTTCAGGCTGAAGCTGAGAGTTACCATTGAAGACCTTGGTATTTTAATTGATGAACATGTTGCGTCCGCAGAGCAAGTTGAAATCAGCGATGAAGTTGATTTCTATGACACCAGACTTGATGAAAGTGTAGAGTATTTCAGAAGCCTGGTGCTTGCAAATAACGATTCTACGACCCTATACCTCAAAGAAATCGGAAATAGCAGAATGCTATCCCGTGAAGATGAGGCAAGGCTTGGAAAAGATATTGAAAGTGGTGCGAAGCTGGTAATCGGTGCGATAATACGCAGCCCCGCCGCTATGCTTGAGTTGATTACAACGCTTCAGCACATTTACTCAGGCGCAATTTTATCGGATGGAATAATAACTGATGACGGCAGTGCGGTTGTCGAAGCCAGTGCAAGAGCTCTCTTGGATGGAGATGCTGAGATTGATGAATCCGATTCCGAAGATGATAGTGCGTCTCTATCCAATGAAACGTTACAACGTATTGATAAGATTCAGTCGCTTTGTTCATCTTCAGGCAATTACGATGTACTCGCCAATGAGATATATCAACTCCATTTAACCGAAAGATTCATGAATCGGCTTCAGGACATCATATCCGATGATACAGATGTGTTGAATATGATGCAGGCAGGATTGCAGAAAATGCGCGCAGCCAGATTAAGGCTGGTGGAATCAAATCTTCGATTAGTTCTATGGGTAGCAAAGAAATACACTGGTCTTCCGTACATGGACATGGTTCAGGAAGGCAATATAGGCTTGATGAAAGCGGCGGAACGGTTTGATTATCAGCGTGGAGCGAAGTTTTCTACTTATGCGGTGTGGTGGATTCGTCAGTCGATCACAAGAGCCATCAGTGACCAGGCACGTACCATCAGAATACCTGTGCATATCAATGATGATGTCCGCAAAGTAAGAAAATCGATAGATAAAACGACCATAACTACAGGCAAGCTCCCATCTGATGAAGTGCTGGCAACCGAGTTATCATTGCCAGCTGAGAGAATACGAAAAATACGCAACATCCCAGATGAGCCTATGAACATCGATGATGTCGCATTGGCTGGACTTACTCCAGTCGATGAAATGCCTGATCTATTTGCACAGAACCCCGAAGAGGCGGTGGTGCAGAAGTCACTGCAGCGCGCAGTCAGAAATGCTTTAACCACCATACCAGAAAAAGAGGCTGAAATCCTTCGTATGCGCTTTGGCATCGGGAATTATGACGAGCATACCCTGGAGGAGGTTGGCGATAAATATAACGTAACACGAGAACGCATTCGCCAGATTGAAAGCAAGGCATTTGGAAAGCTCATGCATCACACCCGTTCAAGGCTTCTGAAACAGTATCTTGATTTACGAAACACACAGGAGAAAGTTCTGGAGGTATGCGATGCAGCATAAAACCAGACATGCGCCACCACGTGCCAGCGCAATGATTGAGGCGTTGAGGGGACTTGGATATTCAACGGCAACTGCCCTTGCGGATATTATCGACAACAGTATTGCGGCGCATGCACGGCATATTGATCTTCAGTTCACATGGAATGGAGAACAAAGCACTATTACCGTACTTGATGATGGCAATGGAATGGATGAGGCTGCGCTTGAACGGGCGATGCGGTTGGGTGACAAGAGTCCTCTAGAGGCGCGCGCAGAAAATGATCTTGGCCGATTCGGCCTAGGCCTGAAAACAGCATCTTTCTCACAATGCCGCAGCCTTACTGTCGCCAGCAGGAAAGATGATACAGTATCATGCCTGCGCTGGGACTTGGACGTTCTTGCTCAAAGCAAAGATGATGGCTGGCACCTGTTGGAAGGGCCTGTAGAAGGTTCTGAATATCTGCTGGAGTCCCTCTCAAAAATAAAAACAGGCACACTGGTTGTATTGGAAAAACTTGACCGCATTGTTACTACTGGCTTCAAAGATCAGGATTTTCTTGATCTTGTTGATGTGGTCGAACGCCATTTATCCATGGTTTTCCATCGCTTTCTTGAGGGGAATAATCCCAAGATCATCATTAGAATTAACGGCAGACCAATTCATCCATGGAACCCATTTCTCTCAGACCACCCAGCCACATGGTCATCGCCTGTTGTCAGATTTCCCGCTGCTGGTGGAACAGTAGAGGTGCAATGCCATGTATTGCCACATAAGGATAAACTTGACCCAAGAGAACATGATATTGCTGCTGGCCCAGACGGTTGGACAGCACAGCAGGGTTTTTACGTCTACCGTAACGAGAGGTTATTACTTGCCGGTAGCTGGCTTGGCTTGGGACAAGGGCGTTCGTGGACAAAAGAAGAAGCGCACCGCCTTGCACGCATTCGCCTCGATATTTCCAATACGGCAGATTCCGAGTGGAAGATTGACATCAGGAAATCCACCGCCCGTCCGCCCGTCTTGATCCGTTCGCGGTTAACGCGGTTGGCTGAAGATACGAGAGCACGCGCACGCCGTGTTTTTGCACATCGTGGCCAGACAGTACGTTTTGGAGACTCCCAGCCCGTGATTCAGGCATGGCGTAGTGAGCATTTCAGCGGAGGGATGCGCTACCGTATTGATGATACACATCCCGCCATTAGGGCTGTGCTGGATGAAGCAGGATCATTGGCACCACAGATTAACGCGATGCTGCGTGTTATTGAAGAAACCATCCCAGTGCAGCGCATCTGGCTTGATACCACGGAAGCAAAGGAAACGCCTTCAACTGGTTTTGAGGGATCAGTCCCAGCAGAGGTAAAATCCGTTCTTGAGGTGATGTTCAAAAACCTGGTGAACAAAAAAGAGCTTTCATCTTCGGCTGCACGCGAACGTTTGCTCCATACCGAACCATTTCATAACTACCCAGATCTTGTTGCGGCATTGCCTGACGATCCGGCAACAGAAGGAGAATTATTGTCATGAGCACCCACAACGAGAGCCATCAGATCAAAGTCATTAAATTTGTTCAGGAACTGCTTCTGGATGAAGAAAACAGGGTTGCGATCACCCCTGCATTGATCGATGAGAAAATCGAAATGGTTCTGAAAATGAACCCCAAGTGGGGCGTAGAATTAAATAAGCAGACGGTGATTGACGAGCTTATCCGCCGTTTCAGCCTCTGGATTGGTCACGACACTACCCTTAAAAACGAAATCGGTCACGTTCACTGGCTGGTTTCAGCCAGGAAAAAAGACTGGCGTTACTGGCAACGCTACCGTGAATGGCAGGAACGTAAATTATCTACCACCGTGGTGGATAAACTGGATCAGTCGACCGACACGGTTCTCAGTCTGCTTGAAGACCCGCTGCGTGATGGCCCATGGGACAGGCGCGGTCTTGTTGTTGGACACGTCCAGTCTGGTAAAACTGGCCACTACACAGGGTTGATCTGTAAAGCTGCCGATGCGGGATATAAGATCATCATCGTATTGGCAGGGATGCACAACAATCTCCGCTCACAGACACAGGTGCGTCTTGATGAAGGATTCCTTGGCTATGAAACCAAGCCGATAGCGGAAGACATTCGTATTATTGGTGTGGGCGATATTGATGGCGACCCTGCGATCCGCCCGAATTTTGCAACGAACCGATCTGATAAAGGTGATTTCAGCACTGCTGCTGCAAAGAATCTCGGCATTACCCCAGAGCAACGTCCATGGCTGTTCGTGGTCAAGAAAAACAAAACGGTTCTGGAGCGATTACTACGCTGGATACGCAACCATGTCGCCAATGCGGTTGATGAGCATGGGAATAAAATAGTTACCAACCTGCCTTTACTTATTATCGATGACGAGGCAGATCACGCCAGCGTTGATACGGGTGAGCAGGTCTTTGACAGCGAAGGAAAACCTGATGAGGAACATCAACCAACCGCTATTAACCGACTGATACGCAGGATACTGAATTCATACACAAGAGCGGCATATGTGGGATACACCGCAACACCGTTTGCCAACATTTTCATCCATGAGCGCGGTGCAACCCGTGAAGATGGCCCTGATCTATTCCCGTCATCGTTCATTGTTAATCTGGCTGCCCCATCCAACTATGTGGGGCCAGCAAGGGTTTTTGGATTGGGCGAAGAAGGCGACAAAGGGTTGCCGTTAATCCGCTTGATTGCTGATCATTCAGACGCTGAAGGCAGAGGTGGCTGGATGCCGCAGAAGCACAGAAACGGGCATGTACCACTGCATGATGGATTGGATGCGATGCCACCATCACTCCAGGAAGCCATTCAGGCATTTATTCTTGCCTGCAGCATCAGGTATCTGCGCGGTCAGCAGAACGAACACTCTTCCATGCTGGTGCATGTCACTCGGTTTAATTCGGTTCAACAGAGCGTGAACAGGCAGGTTGATGAATATGTGCGTCATCTTCGCCAGAGAATCACCCGTGGCATAGGCAGTGAGGAGGCTCTGCGTGGCTTGAGTGATCTGTACGAAAGAGACTTCATGCCTACTTCCAGCATTATCAGCAAAGAGCTCCCAGATGCAGTGCCGATAATCAACCCGATATGGGATGAAATTATTGAAATTCTTCCTGATGTTCTCTCCGACATACAGGTGCGTATGATCAACGGCACTGCCAAAGATGCATTAGATTATTCAGAGCATGAAGGGGCTGGGCTTAAGGTGATTGCCATTGGTGGCGATAAACTCGCCCGAGGGCTTACGCTGGAGGGGCTATGCGTTAGCTATTTCCTACGCGCATCCAAGATGTATGACACCTTGATGCAGATGGGGCGTTGGTTTGGTTACAGGCCTGGCTACCTTGATATGTGCCGTCTTTACACGACATCAGAACTTTCTGAGTGGTTCGGGCATATTGCTGAAGCGGCAGAGGAACTGCGCGAAGAATTTGATCTGATGGCAGCGAGTGGTTCAACGCCACGGGAGTATGGTCTCAAGGTGCAATCTCACCCTGTGCTTATGGTTACATCGCGTCTAAAAATGCGGTCGGCAAGAAATCTCATGCTCTCATTCAGCGGTGATCTGCTCGAAACCATAGCATTTTTCAGAGACTCTGATGTGCTTGAAAAAAACCTGAGTACCACGCAGCGTCTGATTTCCACCCTTGGAACACCATCGGAAGTTGACCCAAAGCGCATTCGCAACGGAAGCAAACAGGAATGGAAGGGATGTATCTGGAATGATGTGCCAGCGAATGATGTAATGGATTTCCTGCAATCCTACAAAACTCATCCTGATGTGCACAAAGTAAACAGCCCTCTACTTGCTGAATTCATACGGTCAATGAACAGCGAAGGTGAGCTTACAAAATGGATGGTTTTCCTTGTTGGAAGCAGCCGCGATGACGGTGATCCGATTGACTTCGGCAATGGTGTTAAACTGGAAAATATGATCACGCGATCTGTAAAAGGTGCATATGAACCAACCAGATATTCGATTGGTCGCCTTATGTCGTCAAGGGATGAGGCTATTGATCTCGATGAACCTGCTTGGAATGCTGCACTGGCATTGACTCGTAAGGCGTGGCACGCTGATCCTGCCCGCAGACAACGCGGCAAGGAAGAACCGGATGTTCCTAATGGCCCTGCAGTACGAAGAATCCGAGGGTTCGGCGATGATAATGTGCAGGCGCATCCGGAACGTGGCGTGCTGTTCATCTATCCTATAGACGCCATGAGATCCGAGGCAGGCTTTGATAAGCCAACTCCGCCAGTGATTGCATTTGCCATCAGTTTTCCGGGAAGCAATTCAGGGATGAAAGTCGAATACAAAGTTAACAACGTACTCTGGGAGCAGGAATATGGTTCAGCAGAGTAACACAAGCACATTACGCGCTGCGTGGCGTGCTCTCGATGGGAGCACTGGCGAAGGCGGATGGAGAACGATCCCGCTGGAGATGAAGGGTAATTGCCGCCTGCTTGCGGGTAGATATTTTCCAGGCAATGAAGAAGCTATTCTGGTTGGATTCCGTTCCGTCAGTGTGCCACAGGATAAAAATCTACCACAGGGTCATGGTTTCCGTGTTAACAGAATTGAGCGCAACATTGTTGCAGATGGTCATGTCTGGGTTTCGCTGGCGCGTCTGGCTGCAGGTAGCCTTGATATGTTTGCGTTGATGGCGGAAGATATTGTAAATTTTCTGAATTCACGCACCACTGAAAATGAAGACAGTATATTCCATGCGTTTCTTGGTAGAATCCGTGCCTGGCAGAATTTCATGGGTCGTGAGGGTGCGGGCATCCTCAGTGCGGAAGCAGAAACAGGGCTGTTTGGTGAACTGATTATACTGGACAAGCTGATTTCATCAGGAATGCCTGCCATAGATGCAGTGAATGCATGGCAGGGGCCAATAGATGGAATACAGGATTTCCTGATTGGAACTGGTGCCATTGAAGTAAAAACAACAGCTTCACAGGGGTCATTCCCAGCTAAAATCAGCTCGTTGGAGCAGTTGGATAATTCCCTGGTACAGCCGCTTTATCTGGCTGGTGTCAGGGTCGCCCTGCATGATTCAGGCGTGACGCTTCCAGCATTTGCACAAATGTTGCGCGCTAAATTTTCATCTGATTCAGCCGCACGATCAATATACGAAAACAGGTTGATACAGGCAGGATTACTTGAAGCGCATACCGACAGCTACACACGGTGCTTTGTTCATTCCAGTACGGTTACCTTCCACGTGAATGAAGAATTTCCAAGGCTTACCGCAGGTAATGTGGGAATTGAGATACGAAAAGCCCGTTACGAACTGGATCTGGCACTCATAAAGCAGTCAGATGCAGGCATTGACAGGGCAATAGCAGATTTGAGGGGTGTATAATGGAACTATCAGAATTTTTAAGGCAGACACAGCAGGAAGTGCGCGCAGAGATTGACGACAGACTCGGCTCACCAGGAAATGCGTATCCGTATCCTGAATCAGTTTTCAGTGAAATTGTAATGGAGCACATGTCCGAAATAGGCATGACCTTTGAGCCTGTTGTGTGCCATTACACTGCCAAGGTGGGCAATGCCAACCTGAGACTCAGTGGCTATGCTGTTTCAGATGACGCCGATCAGATCGACCTGTTTGTCAGTCTTTATGATGGCGTAGATGAAATCAAACCTGTGCCTGACGCGGAAACAAAAGCAGCGGCGGAGCAATGCCTGCGCTTTCTGGCAAAGTGCGCTACGGGTAGCCTTCTGTCGACCATGGATAAGTCGAATGATGCGTATGCTCTGGCACTCAACATAAAGGAATGTTACTCGAGTCTCGACCAGATAAGGGTTTACGTTCTCACAGATCGGCAGGCAAAAGCGAAAAACTTCAAGCCAAGAGAAGTGAATGGCAAGACTGTAAAGCTGGAGGTGATGGATATTGAACGGCTGCATCGCCACTGGTCTGAAGGCAAGCCCCGCGATGAGCTGGTAGTAAATTTTGAAGAGGTGTCGGGCGGCGCACTTCCATGCGTTTATGTACCAGGTGAAGCCGAAGGCTATGACTATGCCATGACCGTCATCCCTGGTGAGGCGTTGCGGTTTATTTATGAGAAATATGGCGCGCGTCTGCTCGAAGCCAACGTGCGCTCATTCCTAAGCGTTACAGGAAAAGTGAATAAAGGCATACGCGACACCCTGAAAAACGAACCAGAACGCTTTATGGCGTATAATAACGGTATTGTATTGATTGCGGATGAAGTGAATCTTGGCAGAACAAAAGATGGTTCTGTTGGCATCCTCTGGCTCAAGGGCATGCAGATCGTCAACGGTGGTCAGACAACAGCATCGCTTTATTTCACGCAGAAGAAGAACCCTGAGGTTGACCTGACGCGCGTGAGAGTTCCTGCCAAAATCATCGTGCTGAAATCCAAAAACACTGAAAACGAAGAAGCACTGATTTCTGACATTTCCAAATATGCGAACAGTCAGAACTCTGTTAAACTTTCTGACTTATCGGCAAATAAACCATTCCATGTTGAAATTGAGAAGCTGGCATTATCGACCTATTGCCCCGATGGTATCGGTCGTTGGTTCTATGAGAGAGCGGCTGGCAGTTATAACGTTATGCTGACGCGCGAGGGAACAACGCCTGCAAAACTTCGTCAGATAAAGGAATCCATACCACCAGCGCGTAAAATTACCAAGACCGATCTTGCTAAATATCTCAATGCATGGGGTCAATTACCGCATCTGGTCAGCCTGGGTTCGCAGAAGAATTTTGATAAATTCATGGGGCAATTCACCAATCAGGATGGCCAGACGGTTATTTCAGTTCCTGACAGCGCATTTTATAAGCAGATAGTCGCCAAGGCTATTCTGTTCAAAGCAGTGCAGAAACTGGTTCGCCCGATGTTCCCAGCGTTCCAGGCGAATATCACCACCTATACTATATCGCTGCTTGCCAACAGACTGGGAGACAGCATTGATCTGGATAAGATATGGCTGCAACAGGATATTTCATCGCAGTTGAAGCAACAGGTGCAGGCATGGGCAGTCGATGTGGATCGTATCCTGCATCAATCGGCAGCAGGACGAATGGTTTCGGAATGGGCCAAAAAACCCGAATGCTGGGACGCTGTGCGCGATGGAAAATACTCCGCGCCGTTGTCAGGCATTCCAGAGGTGAAGGCTTCAGCCGTATCGTCAGTGGCTTAAAGTACATATCTCTTCCAGAATTAAGCAAAAATTCCATTGTTTAACAGCATTCTATATCAAATTACCCGCCTATTGATTGTCAGATAAAACTATGCTATAATCTGACAAATAAGAGTATAATATGAAGTCCATAACCGACCAGATAATCAGCCGAATCAAGCGCAAGAAGCCAGGCTGGGTGTTTACGCCCAGAGACTTTCTTGACGTTGGTTCGCGTGCGGCTGTTGATCAGGTGCTTTCCAGGCTGGTGAAAAAGGGCATGGTTCGTCGCCTGGATCGTGGCATTTATGATTACCCGAAGCAAAGCACGCTGCTCGGAACACTTTCCCCCAATCCCGATAATATTGCGCGCGCTATGGCGGCAGGGGATGATGTATTTCCATCGGGTGCAATGGCCGCGAACCTGTTAGGTCTATCGACGCAGGTACCTGCTAAACCATCTTACCTTACTAATGCGACCACTCGCACACGAAGGGTGGCGGGGCAGACAATCCAATTAAAGCGCGCGCGTGTGGCACTGCTCGACAATATTCCCGATCATGCTAATTTGGCACTGCAGGCACTATCCTATCTTGGCAGGCACAACATTGACGATCAGATTATCAGTCGCTGTGCGCGCGTGTTGACGGATAGAGATATGTCGGGACTGCATCAGGCTATGGGGCGCATACCAGGCTGGATGGCAGACACTATTCATAAAATTGAGCAGGCAAAACATGGACAAATTTCTAACACTGCCTGATGAAAACCGAAAAGAAGTGTTCGAAGAAACGGCAAGTAAGCTTGAAATTCTATCCATCATCGTCGAAAAAGATTTCTGGGTGTGCTGGACGCTGAAACAGCTATTTTCTCTGCCCGAGCTGGGGAGTCTGATTACGTTCAAAGGAGGCACTTCACTCTCAAAAGCGTATCAGCTGATTGATCGCTTTTCAGAAGATATTGATCTGACTATCAGCCGCGCTGCACCGAGCCTTGCAGATGTAGCAGATCCGATGGAAAGCGACATATCTGGCAAGGAACGTCAGCGCAGAATTGATGCCTTAAAAATTGGCGCACAGTCCTTTGTGGCAGACCTTGCTGCGCCTGTATTGCAACGGCAGTTCCAAGATGCTCTTACCAAGTCGGATGGCTGGGAAATCATCCTCGATAAAGATGATAAAGATAAACAAACCCTGTCATTTTTTTACCCGCGATTGTTCAACTATGGCCAAGGTTATGGGCGTGGCGGTTTTGGTGTCGGGCGATTCGGCGAGGGCGAGTTTGGCTATATAAAGCCTATGGTGAAACTTGAATTTGGCGCACGCGGTGAAATTGAACCCAGCACCGAAAAAGCCATCACACCATATGTGGCAGACATCTACCCGCAGTTTTTTGATATTACCAGCTGCAACGTACATGTGTTGACGGCAGAGCGTACGTTCTGGGAAAAAGCCACTATCCTACATGCCTTATGCCACGGCACAAAGATTCGTGACCGCATGTCACGCCATTATTACGACACCTATCTGCTTGCTGAAAAAGGCATAGCAGATGCAGCATTGCTGGATGTGTCGCTGCTGGCGCAGGTGGTAAGAAACAAGAGCCTGATGTTTGCTGATAATAAGGCCTCCTACGATACGGCAAAAATTGGTTCATTGTGCCTGATGCCGAAGCCTGAAGCACTGCCAGAGCTGAAGCGTGATTACGCCGCAATGGCGGTAATGTTTACCAAACCAGCACCAGATTTTGAAACGATGATGCAGGGGATTGCGAATTTGGAGAGAAAAATAAACGGAGGCGGCTCATAAAACGCTGTTCAAGTATCAAATGAAAATCATCAGTTACAGCGATCTGCATCTTGAGTTTGGCCGGAATTTTCAGCCGCCTTCTGATAGTGATGCGGATGTAATGATTCTTGCTGGCGATATCATTACGTTTCGTAATTTCAAGCCATTGGGCTGGATGCTGAAGTTCTGGAAAAAGCCAGTTCTGTTCGTTGCTGGCAACCATGAATATTATACACAACGACCAATGGATGCTGGCGAGAATGCATTCAAATCATGGCTGGCGGAATATCACCCCAATGTCACTTTCCTGCAGGACGAAGCAATCACCATTGATGGGGTGCATTTCTTCGGTGGTACCATGTGGACAGACTTCAACGCTGCAGATCACAAAGCCATGATGGAAGCGGCGAACGGGATTAACGATTATCGCCAGATCATGCTGACTAGTGGTCAGTTGCTCAAACCTATCGATACGGTGGCGTATCACACATCATTTGTAACCAGCCTGGAGCGGTGGTTTGCTGAAGATATTCATGGCACGCGCGTGGTGATTTCACACCATGCGCCAGTGATTAACCCCAACACGCAGTATGGCAACAGTCCGCTCATGCCAGCCTTCAACTCGCTAGATGTGTTGCCCATTATCGAAAAATATCAGCCAGCATTATGGGTGTATGGTCATACGCATGAGTGTGACGACCAGATGATTGGGCGCACGCGTATCATTTCCAACCAGCGGGGCTATCCTGATCGTGCTGGTGGCTTTGAATCTGGGGGATTCGATAAGGCTGGCTGTGCTGTGGAGATTTAGGCATCCACAATCGCCTTCCGAAACGTCAGCGAAATCCGGCGTGTACGCTGGATAATCTGGCCGTTGCTACGGTCGGTTTTTCGCGCAGCAATAGCGTGCTGCCACACATAACGTGCATCGCCAGTAAGCACGATCAGGCTGCACGGCTCCAGCAGCAATGATGATTTTTGGCCTGTTTTGCTATGGGTGAAATCCATCACGCAGGGCGAACCTAGGCTCAGGCTGGCGATGGTGTTGGCGAAACATGGCACGCAGTCGATATGTGCTGAGATGCCCTGCCCAGGCTGATATTCGTTGATGATGACCTGATCGGGTATTTCGGCAAATAATCCCCCCTGCTGCAAGCACACTGCGTAGGATTGTAGCCAGTCAGGTAGTGCGCCTATTCGCAGATCACTGGTGACATTTCGCGCCTTATAATCATACCTCCAGCCATAATGCTGGACGCGGCGTTTGAGGTCATGCATCCACGGCTGGCTGTCTATGAGCTCCAGCAGTGCTGCCTCTGTCGATTTGTCGATGTAATGGGGAATGTAAGACAGGCCAGTGATCTCTGGGGCAACGGGTGTTGTTTCTTCAAATAACGATGCCTGTGTTATGCCAAATGTCATGCCTGTTTCCTGAATACCCACGTACTGAATTCATCATGATGATCAATCGCGCTGCCGCTTTGATGCGTCATGGTATGTTCATACTCTGGAAACGCTGATGGATCAAACGGATAGGATTCAGGTGGTGCGAATCCTGCAATATCTGCCGCTGCATCAAACTGAAATGCGCCAAGATAATGTGGACTATCAACCGCCGAAATCAAGACTTTGCCGCCTAGATGCAACTGCGCTGCCGCGCTTATGAGAAAATCACGCACGAGTACGAAATTGGGATTATGCCCTTCCACTGCGTCTCTGCTGCCAGCATGTGGGAATTGGAACACGATAGTATCAAACCGCCATGATCCAAATACGGATGCAAGGCTCGATGCATCAACGCCATGCAGCACCGTTACACCCTTGCGGCGTAGTACTTCGGTGTTGGTAATGGCATCGGAAGATAGTTCTTCTTTGTTTTCAAAGGTGGTGGCAATCAGTCTGCTGGGTATAATACCCGACATTGCGGCAAGACTGATGGTAAAGCTCAGGTTGCCCTCGCCAACAAGCAGCGTCCTGCCCTGCGATACCTCTGCTACAAAATCGAAGTTGATGGATTTATGCAGTAACCATGTGAGATGCCTATCAATGCGCTGTAGCTGCTTTGCCTCCGCCACTAACCCCAGATTAAGGCTACGATGGATAAGCTGCTGGTTCATTACGCCCATTCTGTAAATGATGGGAGCTATATCTCCCTGATGATAATTCGCGCTATTCAATCCCATCGAAGTGCCTTTTACATGTGTTTCCAAGCAGCCAGAACTGCCCCTATGTTACATGTTCTCACAGGAATGCGTGTCTAGGAAGGGGGGAAAAGCGAAATATTGCACCCGCCACTCACGCCACTGTCGCTGGCAAGAAAACAAAGCCATCTATGAAGATTTTCCGCCGCTTAGGAAACTCGATGACAGCCGCCCGTTGTTCCGGTAAGGTTCGAAGGGCGTCGATAGCCGCGCACCACTTAATCCATTCTCTATTTAAAGCTGGATGTGCTGTCATACTGCGAATTGCGTAGCAATTGCGCAGGATCTCAGGATTATTGAGCGATACTGTGCAGCGGCGCGACATACACTTTAGAAGCCAGGTTTATGCAGCTATCCAGCGCATAGCATCTATTTCTTCGCCTTTATCAAACACCGAAATTTCAGGATGCACGAATATTTTAAATACACCAGCCAGCCAATGTTGCCAGCTATGCCCGGCAATTATAGCGATCCTCTCAACCTTTCCCTGGTGGCTCTTTACAAATCCCATATGCGCTTCAAATGCCTTCATATCCTGCCAGCCATTAAACTGGGTTGCATCTATAAGCAAACGGATGCTGCCATGCCTGCGGATAAATTCTTCAGCCAAAGGAATGAACTGTATGAAATCATCGGCATGCAGAATTTCAGGAATAGTTATCTTTGCAATATTATCTTCGACAAATTCCATTTTAATCATTTCTGCTCCATTATTTATGGGTTATTTCAACCTGCATCACGCTTGTGCGCCCGACAGAGAAAGAGGCTATACAACTAGCCAGGTAAAAGCGCCACATGCGTATGAAATATTCATCATACCCCATCAGCCTTACCTCAGCTTTACCGGCTTCGAAGCGCTTAAGCCACTGCGTAAGCGTAAATGCGTAATCGCCGCCGAAAGTGAATATTTCCATACAAAAAAGCCCGGCCTCATCGGCACAGCTTCGGAAGCGTTCCTGCGATGGAAGGCAACCGCCGGGAAAAATTACCTGCTCGATAAAACCACGCTTGTTATGACACTTTTCAAACACCTCGCCATCCAGCACAATAGTCTGTATCATGGCCTTGCCGCCGGGTTTGAGAATGGATGCAATCTTTTTAAAATATAATGGCCAATATTTCTCGCCTACATGCTCAAACATGCCAATTGACACTATGTAATCATACTGGCTGAAAATATTTCTATAATCCATAAGCTCGATTGTTGCGGCATCACTCAGCCCCTTATTGTAAATCCTTTCCCTGGCATACTCACCCTGCTCTTTTGATATTGTAACGGCAGTAACCCGAAAACCATTGCTTGCAGCAAACTCAGCAAAACCACCCCATCCACAGCCTATGTCCAATATATGCGAGCCAGGCTCAGGGTTAAGCTTGTTCAATATACGGCGATATTTAGCAGCCTGCGCATCTTCCAGCGATCTTTTCCTGTCGCCTTCAAACAAGCCTGAGGAATAGGTCATGCTTTTATCAAGCCATAATTTATAGAAATCATTACCCAGATCATAATGCCTGGCAATATTACTGCGGCTGCCAAGCAAGCTATTGCCTTGTATAAACCCGCGTAACCGCTGCCACAGTGAATATATGGGCCTGCCATAAAAATAGCGCTCAAGACTATCTGAGTTTTGGATCCCATACATTACCAGGCCAGAAATATCATAGGAGTCCCACTCGCCCTTTGCATAGCTATCGGCAAAACCAATTTCCCCACGAACCATCAATGCATCAAGGGCTTTCCAGCTATGCAATTCCATATGCGCCTCAACGCCCGGCTTACAGCCTTTAAAGCGATAATCAGCGCCATCTGGCGAGGTTATAAAAAGCCTTCCATATTCTGCCTGTGCAAAGGCATTAAATAACGGATGCGGTGATTTAGAATGTTTTATTGGAACCAGATCTTTTATTGAAACTTCATCAAGATATATATTCGCAGCACGGGAAATCGGTTTAGAGCTCATATATCCTCCAGGTAAAAAAGAGATTTTACATTGAGGGGCTGTTATTTCTCTATAACGAAACAACTTTAAGGAAATAAAGAAAATATAAATTACAGGCTATAACTTGGTTAAACCTGCTTAATGGCGACCATATTTAGCACAGGACGGGGCAGAGAAAATATATTTGCCATCATTGCCTGGAACATAACAATTTTCTGGATATTCCTTAGGGCTTGTATCGGTTGCATTATCCATCTGCCATTTGGTTTTAAGGTCACCACCATATTTACGGCATTCAATAACGCTATTGCACATACTGTTATCAGTATTGGCAACCGGGCTTGCTATATTCTGCAACGGTTTTTTCATAACACGGGTAAAGGCGTTCTGGTCGGCTGGAGCCTCATTAGCAAAGGCTGCTCCGGCAGCATATAAAAACAATATCGCGGCGGTTTTGGCGATTTTAAAGGCAGTAGTCATAATACTCCTATTGCTTATCTGTTTCACCAAGAGTAACGGCAATTTTAAACCAGCCATTCTCGGAAGTATATACCAGTTCCGGGGAACTGGAAACAGTTATTAATTCGGCATTACCTGCTGCTTTCAAATCCGTCAGGACAGCCTCCAGATGCTCCCATTTCGGGTTTTCCGTTGAAGCATGAACCAGCACTTCCTTAACCGGGAATTTAATTGAAACGCTGGCTTCCGATTTGGCTTTGCGGATAACATTCAGCACGTCCACTGCCGCCTGCCCGCTTTTTTCTGCCGCTTCGCTATACGGGTAATCGTCAGCCACCACCCAATTTCCACGGGCATGGATAGAGCCTGATTTTTCGAACTTATCTACAAAGATGTGGCTATATAATTCTTCGGTGATATGCGGCACGAATGGTGCAAACAAGCGCAGTATAGCATCAAGGCAGTGATAGATAGCATACAAAGCCGATTGTTGATTTCCTACACCTTCTCCATACGCCCTAGCCTTCACCAGCTCCAGATAATTATCACAAAAATCATTCCAGAAAAAATCTTCAATCGCCACGCGGGCATCGCAATATTCAAACTCACCAAACGCTTTGGTAGCTTTAGTTACTGCGATATTCAGGCGGGATAGAATCCATAAATCCAGTGTTTCAGTTATAATGCCGCTTTTTGCGTCCTGCGTAGCTGTGCTTGGCGTTCCTTGTAATTTATCCAGATTCAAGCTGGCAAACTGGCTGGCGTTCCACAGTTTATTCACCAGCTTGCGCCCGATTTTCAGCAAGTCTTCTGAGAAGGCGGTATCTGTTCCAAGGCGTGAGGTCGATGCCCAATAGCGCACCGCATCAGTACCTTTTTCTTCAATCAGCGCAACAGGCGTTACCACATTTCCTTTAGATTTACTCATTTTAGTTTTATCCGCCGCCAGACACCAACCGGAAATTATAATATTTTCCCATGGGATAGTATCAGTGTGCAGATGCGCTTTGGCTATCGTGTAAAACGCCCATGTGCGGATAATCTCATGCGCTTGCGGGCGCAGGTCGGCGGGAAAGAGCTTATTATATCTGGTGTCATCCTGCGAGCCTTTAGGCTGCGCAGGATCTCTATCGTTAGCAGATCCTGTGCTAACGCTTTGCGTTCCACAGGATGACGAACTGATACACCTAGCATTTATCTGCGGAGAAATACTTGATGTCGCCCAGGTATCCATAACATCCATGCTTGGCGTTACTTCATCCATTTTGTAACCTTTGGGCGGAGTATTTATCGGGTCAATAGGCAGCTCGGAAACATCGGCGTAAATAATTTTTCCTTCCTCCCCTACCCGTTTTGAAAACCATACCGGAAACGGAACACCAAAGAAACGTTGGCGGGAAATGCACCAGTCTTCTTTCAGCCCCTCAATCCATTGGTTGAGGCGAATCTGCATATATTCAGGATACCAGTTGACTTCCGCACCCCTGGCCAGCAATGCTTTTTTCTTATCTGCGATACGCACGAACCATTGATGGGTGGGAATAATCTCTATCGGAGTGCCACTACGCTCGGCGCATTTTACCGTATGCACCATCGGCGTTTGTTTAAGCAATTTGCCTTCCGCTTGCAGCAATTCAATGATTTTAGCGTTGGCTTGTTTTGGTTTGAGGTTTTGCATGTCATCCCGCACTTGTTGCGGGATCCGGACCCCGTCATTCGATGGAGTGACAAAAGAATTTACGAAAAGCTCATTGCCAAAATCTATTCTGCCTTCTTTTGTTAAAATCGGACGCATTGGCAGTTTATATTTCCGCCACCACTCTTTATCAGTGTCATCGCCAAAGGTGCAGCACATAACCAGCCCAGTGCCTTTTTCGCGCTCAACCTCTTCATCGGCGATCATCGGAACTTTTACGCCGAATAACGGTGTGATCGCGTATTTGCCTTTATATTTTGCAGCGTTCGGGTCTTCAGGGTGATACATCACCGCCACGCACGCACCAAGCAGCTCAGGACGCGTAGTCATTATCTGAATCCTGACCTCTGAATCCTGAAGCCCAAATTCTATCTCATTCATCACCCCCGGCATTTCTTTATTTTCAATTTCAGCCTGGGCGATAGCGGTTTGATCCACCCAGTCCCAATAAGTCGGGCGGAAATCACGGTAAACTTCATTTTTCTGTGCTAAATCCAGAAATGACGCTTGCGAAAGCTTGCACACATCATCACTTACAGTTTGATATTCCTGCCGCCAGTCAACGCTCAGGGCCGTGCTTTTGAAAAGCCTGCGGAATTCTTCCTCGGCGTCCTTAACCACCTCACGGCACAGAGCCACAAAATCCGCCCGTGGCATGGAACTTCCACGTACGTTTTTGGTTTTCTCAACCAATCTCTCTGTTGGCAGGCCGTTATCATCAAACCCCATTGGGTAAAACACGTCCTTGCCAGACATACGCTGATAACGGGCGATAAAATCCGCCTGCGTATAGCTGAAAATATGCCCCATATGCAGAACACCAGAAACGGTAGGCGGCGGCGTATCAATCACAAATGTCTGCGCGCGCGGCTGGTCATCGCGCCAGTGGTAAGTGCCTTTTTCTACCCAATATTCCTGCCAGTGTTTTTCGCGTTTCTGATGGTCGTATTCTTTTGGTAACTGTTTCATGGCTTCTGGCTTGCTTATCGTTGGTGATAGCCGTTCTTAGCCGAATTATGGGGTATCGTGCAATAGTTAATTGAAAAATCAGCCTATTGCCTGGCCTTTATTACGATTTAGCACAGGAGGCAGCACATTATGCTCCGGCTTGAAGCCAGCCGCAGAGTCAGAAAGCTGGGCTATGGCCAGTTCCATGGCACCTGCTTTTTCCGGTATATCAAGAGAAGAAACACGGCCTGCCGGAGTAAATTTTATAGTATCTTTAGTGCCTAACAATCCTTCTATCAGGCCCTCCTTGTGAACGCTTGCTGATTTATAATTAATCGCATCTTCCAATGAAGAGGTATCTTTGGGGTTTGGCTTTCCATCTGTAAGCGTAATATGGAATGGTTTGCTTGCTATGTATTTCTGACCTTCAAATTCAAATCCTGTTATTTCAAGCTTACTACCAGTAAATTTTGCATTGAAAGAAACTGGTTTTCCATCAAAAGTTTTGCCTACAAGGTATAGCTCCTCATTTTCGGATGATTTTCTTAAGCCACTCCTTAAACTACTCGCACCAATATCTAAGCTTTTAAGCTCCCTCTGGTCTGCCGCCTTTGTAGATTTCAATTCTAATTTTATAGTTTGCGGGTTAATTTTATCAGTCATAACATCTCCCTGTTTATTTTTTAGCGTTGTCTTATTTTTCGGCCATTATTTATAGTTGGCGACTGACCTGGACTAAATCCAAGGCTGTTCTGCGCTATTTCTATGAAAGTCAGCACCTCGCCTTCAGGTATCAGCCTGGTTTTAGAACTGCTAATTAATTCCGACAAGCTCTGCTGTGCAATTGGCTTTTCTATTATCAATTTTTTAAGGTCAGCAGCACTTTCTTGCTGCAAAGCTCCATCATTAGCAAAGCTTATTTGTAAAGGCGGGTATAGCTTAAATTTATCTTTGCCTATTTTCAGCTCAGTTACCGTAGCCTCTTCAAGCCTTTTGGAATCCGGTGTTTTACCTGTAAAATATATTTCCTGCCCCGCAGATGATTTAGCGGATAATTCAAAAGGAATTTCTTTTTTCTCATGGCTTGTTGAATTTGGGATCTGGTTGAATGATTTAGCATCTGAATAGGTACTAAGCCATACCTGCTTATTATCTATACCCCGTTTTGGATTTTCAAATGTAATCTGCGGCTCTGTCATTTTCGCTTCCATTATAACTACCAAATAATCCTCAATATTATTGATTGAGCCAATGGTAGCATAGAGGCATGGAAACGAGTATTAAGGTTTTGTGACAAAGTTTTTTGGCTTGTTACAAAATTAAATCATTTGAATTCAATCACTTGCAAATTACCGTCAATTCAATTTCTTAGGGGCGAGGCCATAATTATTGATAAGCTCCTCGGCAATCTGCACAGTGTTAAGTGCTGCACCCTTGCGGAGGTTATCCGACACAATCCACATGGCCAGCCCATGTTTCACCGTAGGGTCGGCACGCAGGCGGGAAACGAATACCGCATCTTCCCCGGCGCACTCCAGTGGCGTTGAATAACCACCATCGCGTAGCTCGTCATACATCACCACACCCTCTGCTTCTTCAAGGATTTCACGGGCTTCATCAACGCTTATAGGCTTTTCAAATTCCACTACAACCGCCTCGGAATGACCGACAAAAACAGGAACACGAACGCAAGTGGCAACAACCTCAATGTCAGGGTCGAGGATTTTCTTGGTTTCATTCACCATTTTGGCCTCTTCTTTGGTAGAACCATTGTCGATGAAGGAATCAATATGCGGAATCACGTTGAAAGCTATGGGTTTTGTAAATAGCTGCGCTTCTTTTTTATCGTTCATGAACAGTGCCTTGGTCTGGTCAAACAGCTCATCCATCGCTGGCTTTCCGGCGCCGCTTACTGACTGGTAGGTTGACACCACAATCCTTTTTATTTTAGCAGCATCATGAAGAGGTTTTAATGCCACCAGCATCTGCATGGTCGAGCAGTTGGGATTGGCTATTATATTGGTTTTACGGAAATCTTTTAGCGCCCCAGCATTAACCTCAGGAATTACAAGGGCAATCTCTGGATCCATGCGGAAAAACGAGGTGTTATCAATTACCACGCAGCCAGCCTTGGCGGCAATAGGCGCATAGACCTTGGAAACCGCAGAACCTGGTGAAAACAGGGCTATATCAGTATCAGAAAAATCATAATCCTCGAGCGCACGGACCTTCAAAGTCGCGGTTTCACCATAGCTTACTTCCTTGCCGATTGATTTTTTGGACGCAAGCGCAACGACTTCGCTAGCAGGAAAACGGCGTTCAGACAGGATCTTAAGCATGGCGCGACCAACATTTCCAGTGGCGCCGACAACGGCGATTTTATAACTCATAACAGTTTTATCTTTCAATATTTTATACTATAATTTCATTCATATCCCGCGCCCCATGAATAACGCGGACTATTTCAATACCACATGACTGCTCCTGATACAAAACCAAATAATTTTTTATTGGAAAATAACGCATTGACGGTGCAATATCAGGGCGCGATTTTCCTATTTTTGGGTTTTTTGCAAGTAATTTGCATTTTTCATCTATATCCTCTAGAAGCTTATCGGCTGCTGTAGGATTATCCTCTGCGATATAGAACCAGATTGAGAAAAGATCAAGGCGGGCATTTCTGGTATGGGTTACTTTAGTCATGCCCTGATTTTCTGTGTTCTTTCTCGTATAGCTTACGAGCTTCTTTTTTTATGTTGGAAATATTAAGTTCACCTGCGGAGCCGCTGTCGATTCCATCTTGCCACAAAGCTCTTAGTTCCTGAGCTTCTTTCTCCCCTGAACTATGCTTTCTTTTCCAATCCCTAAGGGCTTCGCGGACTATTTCACTTGTGGATGCATAATAGCCATCTTCTACGGCCTTACGCACTAAATTAGCTAAATCCGGGGTTAAAGCTATACTTATTTTTTCTACAGATGACATAATGCACCTCATATACTGCTATTGGTATGACTAAGTATTACCAGAATTTATTAACAAACGCAATGATGATTAGCGCAGAAATCCTAATATATACCATCTGTTGTAATTGCGCTGGGTGTAAATATGTGTATTCTAATGGCATACATTAACTAGCATTAACAGAAATTTACAATTTATGACCAAGCCAATGATTGTTGAGCCGCATTCCATCGAAGCTCCTGAAAAAAACATATCCGCGGAAAAAGAATTTAATGTAAAATGGGAAACGCCTGTTCCAGCATTTTCGAACAGGACAGAACATGTACCAGAAATTGACCCCGATTATCATTTTGATTCAAACACCACGCGCGCAATACTCGCAGGGTTTGTACATAACCGCAGGGTGCTGGTGCAGGGTTTCCACGGAACCGGCAAATCAACACATATCGAACAGGTCGCAGCGCACCTTAACTGGCCGTGCATACGCGTCAATCTCGACAGTCACATAAGCCGCACCGACCTTATAGGGCGCGACGTGATTACGCTTAAAGATGGAAAACAGATAACCCATTTCCAGGAAGGGATTTTGCCATGGGCCCTTAGCCGCCCGGTAGCAATAGTATTCGACGAATATGACGCCGGAAGGCCAGATGTAATGTTCGTTATCCAGCGTGTATTGGAAGCGCAGGGAAAACTTACGCTGCTTGACCAGAACAAGGTTCTGTCGCCGCATCCATATTTTAGAATATTTGCGACTTCAAACACCATAGGCCTTGGTGACTCAACAGGGCTTTACCATGGCACCCAGCCTATAAACCAGGGGCAGATGGATCGCTGGAACATAGTCACCAACCTTGGCTACCTGGCGCGTGATGTTGAATATAAAATCATCAATGCGCGGGTTAAGAATATGTCAGCCAAACAAAAGGAAAACCTGGGCGCGATGATCGCCATGGCAAACCTTACCCGCGAAGGATTCATGAACGGTGATTTATCAACCGTGATGTCGCCGCGAACCGTTATTAACTGGGCAGAGAATATGGTAATTTTTGACGATATTCATTTCGCATTTAAAGTTACTTTCTTCAACAAATGCGATGAAAGCGAGCGCCCGGTAATTTCTGAGTTTTACCAGCGTTGTTTTAACAGGGGCATTGCGGAATAAATTGAACCATAATATCGACATATTGAAAAACTCCATCAGCGCCACTGCCAGGGCGCTATCGGGCAAACGCGACCTTAAGGTTGAATTCAGCAATGGAGCAACGGGTGCCGATATTACCCTGCCTGCAGCACTGGATATTCGCCTTGCCAAAACAATTTCCTCAGTTCGTGGGCAAGCCGACCATGATGCACTTTTCATACGCCACCATAACGAGAAAACACACGCCAAAATGCGCCCTGCGCAATCGGGCAGCGCTGTACTTTTTGACAGGCTTGAGGAAATACGCATTGAAACCCTGGGCAGCTCGGATATGGAAGGGGTTAAATACAATCTCTATCGCCGTTTTGAACTTGATTGTATACAGCGTGATCTTAAAGCCGATAATATGCCACTTCTGGATAAAATCCAGTTGCAGGCACGGAAGCAGATACAGCATATGCCAATGCCGGAGTCTGTTACCGGGGCACTTGAGAAACAGGAGATGGAACTGAAAGAAGCCCTGCCTTTATTAAAGCTGATGCAGAAAAATATCAGCAACCAGCAGGATTTTGCACAGCTTGCCATAAAACTTATCGAGGTTATAAGCCACAGCGCCAACACAGGCGATAATAGCAATAAAGAAGATCATAAAGACCCGGAAACCAGCGAAAGCGAGGCACTGCAACAGGAAATGGCGCAGCAGGAAACGCAGGAAGACACTGTAACTGAGCAAAGCCAGCAGAAATCTTCCGGCGCGATGAAACCCGGAACCTTAGTAAGCGAGGAAATGCTGCTGGGCAAAGGTGAGGATGCGCCGCCGCAAGAGGAGCCTTCCTACCCTTTAAACCGTAACGAAGCCAGGGGCACTGAACATTACCATGCCTACACCACCAGTTTTGACGAAATAATTGATGCCAGCCAGCTTGCAACGCCGATAGAGCTGGATAATCTCCGCCTGCAGCTCGACCAGAAGCTTACACAGTTTCACAGCGTGACATCGCGCCTGGCCAACCGACTGCAGCGCCTTCTGCTGGCAAAACAGGCACGTACATGGCTGTTTGATGAGGAAGACGGGATGATCGACAGCCGCAAACTGGCGCGTGTCATTACCCAGCCAAATTACGAACAGCTTTACAAGCTGGAAAAAGATACTGACTTCCGCGATACGGTTGTGACGCTTCTCATTGATAATTCCGGCTCCATGCGTGGCCGCCCAATAACAATTGCCGCGCTTTCTGCAGACATTATAAGCCGCACCCTTGAACGCTGCGGGGTGAAAGTTGAAATACTGGGCTTCACCACCAGGGAGTGGAAAGGCGGAACATCTTATAAAAACTGGGTTAATGCCGGAAAGCCCCCTCGCCCCGGCAGGCTTAATGACCTGCGACATATCGTATACAAGCCTGCTGATGTGCGCTGGCGCAAGGCGCATAAAAATATCGCGCTGATGCTCAAGGATGGCCTGCTTAAGGAAAATATCGACGGCGAAGCAATACTCTGGGCCTGCGACCGCCTGCTGGCAAGGCCTGAACAGCGGCGCATACTAATGGTTATCTCCGATGGAGCGCCGGTTGATGACAGCACACTTTCATCCAACAATGGCAGCTATCTTGATGCGCATCTGCGCGAGGTTATTGCAAAGGTAGAGAATAAAATGCCGATAGAGCTGGTTGCAATTGGTATCGGGCACGATGTAACTCGCTATTACAGCCGTGCGGTTACTATTTCTGAGATTGATAAGCTGGGCGAAACCATGACCCAGCAACTGGTAAGCCTGTTTACCAACAACTAAACACACTATCTGCTGTTGATATTCTTAATGCCATTAGCTAATGCATGGCGCATTTGTATTTCCAGTTTGGCATAAGCATCGGCCGTTTTATATTCATTGTCATCTCCCAAACCAATGGACTCATTAGAGCGCCTGCGTATTTCATATTTATTTCTAAGATCCTGGCCTATTTTTGCGGCTTCTTCAAAAGCTTTAGTTAAGGCTGGGGTATTATCAGGACTTACTTCTATATCGCCTTCCACCCCAAATCTTTTCCCGTTTATCTTTATTTTATACTGCCTGCCGAATTGCTCAACATAATCACTCTGTAAAGATAAGGCCAAGCGGTAAGATGATGATTCCTTATAATTCATTTCCTCCTTTGTTAAAGGCTTATCACCCATTTCCTGATTTGGAACGCCCTTTTGAACTAATACAATACCAAGGCCAGGAGATACATCAGAAAATTTATCCATTGCATCAAGCAATTTCCTGGCGTGCTCCATACCAAGGGTACTGCCCTCATCCAATCCTAACTTTCTGCTATTACCGCGATCTTTGGATTCAAGGATTTCAACTTCTATTATATCCTTAATCATCCCAGCGGTTTTATGGATTTCACCATTTGAAGATTCAGCCATTTGCAGCTCCTGTAAAAACAACCACCGCAGCAGCATAATAGATTTGCAGGAGCATGGAACGTGATTATTATTAAACTTTTATTACAGGATAAAAGTTAAGCTGCGGCTTTTTTGCTTGATAATTTCTTTTTCACCTGACGCTTAAGCTTGGCAGCTTCGGGGGTCATTTTAGTTGCACTATGATTCATAAGATAGCCATCAAGCCCACCATTATGCTCAATGCTGCGCAGTGTTGCAGCGGTTACACGCAGGGAAACATTGGTTCCAAGAGCATCGCTGCGCAGGGAAACATGCTGTAAATTAGGCATGAAGCGGGTGCGGGTTTTGTGGTTGGAATGCGATACTTTATTGCCCGATTGGGAACCTGTCCCAGTGATTGCGCAACGTCTAGCCATAATATTACCTATCTGATTTCAAGTTTAAGAGGCTGCATTTTTAAGGGGGGGATGCCAGCAAGTCAAGGGATTTTTCAATGCGTGGCTTATTTAACCTTATGGATATTATTTATATAGTTAGTCCAGAAATTCTCTAGCTGTATCAGGGTTTTATTAAGGGCTGCCAACTCACCATTGCTGGTTTCCCTGGATAAAACATCAATATTACGCTGGTAAAGCTCGTCCACTTTTTTGCACAGGGCAATAGCCTTATCGGAAAGTTTGATGCGGGTTGAGCGCTTATCATGGAGGGCGCGGGCCTGCTCCAGATAGCCGTTCTCCACCAGCTTTTTTACGTTATAGGATACGTTTGAGCCAAGGTAATATCCACGGTTGGTTAGTTCGCCGATGGTTAGCTGTTCATCGCCGATATTATACAGTATAAGGGTCTGCACGTTATTCACATCGTCAATTTTCAGACGATCAAGCTCAGCTTTCACCACATCAAGGAAGCGGCGGTGCAGGCGCTCTATAAGCAAAATTGATTCTGTATAAACCTGTTTCAAACTAAATACTCCGGCATTACTGGTTTTCCTTATGATAACCTTAAAGGATAAGTCTTAATATTTGGTTTAAATCAGCGCCGGAAAAGAAAATCCCTGGATTTTAGTTAAAAACCAGGGATTAATCAGTTAATATATTAACAAATCATTATTTGGATACATTGATCTTCCCATCCATATTAGGGTGGAATTTGCAGTAATAATCAATAATTCCTTCGTTTTTAACAGCAATTACAGCCTTACCTTTTACCGGTATTATCTTTTCGAATTTCCCGTCTTTTTCAGTTACCGAGTGGTCTACAATATCATTATTTGTCCACTCAATCTCATCACCGATATGCGCATTAATTGTAGCCGGTGAATAAGCCATTTTGTTAATATCAACACGGATAACCTCCGCAGCAGCCGTAGAAGCCACTGCGGAGAATCCGCCAACAAATAGTAGGGCAATGCCTGCCAAATTGAGTTTACGCATGACTTATTTCAAGCCAGCAGCGAGCTTTTTAGCGTGCTCTTCATGGCCGGTGAATATTTTAAGGCCGGTTGAAAGAAATTCTTTCAGCTCTGCATTGCTTGAAGATGGAATAAGTGTGTTTTTCAAAGCACCATTTACAGCGCCATGATAAGCTACTTCATTATTCAAATATTCCTTGTCGAATGCTGCTCCATCAAGCTTTTCAAGCTTCTCACGTTCTGCCGCCGCATCTTTTGAAAGGCTTTTGCTGGTATCATTATCTTCAGGGGTCACACCAAGCTTTTTGCAAAGAGCAAGCGCCTGGTCATTTACAGCCTTGTGATCTTTGACCATGTTTTCAGCAAATGCTTTTACTTCCGGGTTTTTGGTTTTTTTAAGTGCGATCTCAGCAGCTTTAATGTCAAGCTCGCCAGCGGTATAAGCAATATGTGCTATCTGCGGATCGGTGATCTTGGCTGGTTCAGCAGCATTAGCAGATCCTGCCATTAAAGCGCCAAAAAGGGCCGACAAAGCTATTATTGATTGTATTTTCATTGATAATTCTCCAGAAGTTAGTTTAAAAAAATGCATTAGATGCGCATGTAACCTATAGGATTGATTTTCATTGTAAAGTAGGCAGCATTTGTATATATAGATGCTATAAATGTATGCTAGTATACAAAACAGTACCATTAGTATAACCGGGGTTATTATGTCAAAAAACTGTCCTATATTTTTAACTTTGCAACTTATCGCACATAAATGGTCGGTACGGATTTTACAAAATTTACTCCATGCCGAAGAAAATACTTTGCGCTTTGGCCAGTTGCAGAAAATGCTTCCGGGAATTTCACAACGCGAACTTACCAAGCACCTGCGCGAATTTGAAAAAGCCGGTATTGTTGAGCGCACCGTATTTCCCGAAGTCCCTCCACGTGTTGAATACCGGCTTACTGAAACCGGGCATTCCCTGCTTAAGCCGATTGACGAAATATCGCAATGGGCAGAAAGCAATGCGGTTTTTGTCCAGCAAAAGCGCAAGGAATTTGAAGAGCGTAGCATTGCTGCCAATTAATCTATAGACAAACCATTGTAAATATCTACATATACGCTCAATTTAAACGCTCAATTTAACACAACCTTCAATCAACCATGCTATTTGTAAACAACCTCACCTTCCGCATAGCCGGGCGTACCCTGCTTGAAAACGCCTCCATAAGCATCACCGCCGGGATGCGCGTGGGGCTGGTTGGCCCTAACGGCACCGGAAAATCGACCCTGTTCAAGCTGGTTTCCGGCGAATACCACGCTGATGGCGGCGACATAACCATGATAAAAGGCGCAAGCCTTGGAATGGTGCGCCAGGATCTTCCGGAAGATGACACTCCGGTTATTGATGTTTTGCTTGCCAGCGATACTGAGCGCGCCAGGCTTTTCGCCGAAGCGGAAACCTGCATCGACCCTGACCGTATAGGTTATATTTATACAAGGCTGGAGGAAATCGGCGCCTATGACGCCCCGGCCCGCGCCGCAACCATTCTTGCGGGTTTGGGGTTCAACGAAGAGGCACAGAACAGCCCTATATCAGATTTCTCCGGCGGCTGGAGGATGCGAGTGGCTCTTGCTGCCGTACTGTTCTGCCAGCCTAATTTATTGTTGCTTGATGAACCAACCAACCATCTTGATTTCGAGGCTCTGGTATGGCTGGAAAATTACCTGATGAAATTTACAGAAACTCTGGTTATCATCAGCCATGACCGCGATATTTTAAATAAAACCGTAACCCATATCGCACATCTGGAAAATAAAAAACTAACGCTTTATACCGGGACTTATGATGAGTTTGAGCGCAAACGCGCTGAGCGCTTGCTGGGACAACAGGCATTACACGAAAAGCAGATGGCGCAAAAAGCCCATATGCAAAAATTCATCGACCGCTTCGGCGCTACCGCAAGCAAGGCGCGGCAAGCACAAAGCCGCATGAAAGCGATTGCTAAAATGGATATTGTGGATGCGGTTATGGCTGACCGCGTTACAGCTTTTGAATTTCCTGAACCCGACGAACAGAAATCACCCATGCTGGTTTTAGAACATGTGGAAGTAGGTTATGAGCCGGGAAAACCTGTGCTAAAGCGCCTTGACCTGCGAATTGACGCCGATGACCGCATCGCCCTGCTCGGCGCAAACGGCAACGGGAAATCGACATTGGTGAAGCTGCTATCGGGAAGGCTGCCGCAGCTTACAGGAAAAATACATAAATCCAGCAAGCTCCGTGTCGGTTATTTCGCACAGTTCCAGACCGATGAACTTGATGTGACGCTAACGCCTTTTGAAGTTATGCGCGAAGCCATGCCCAAAGGTACTGCCGAATCAAAGATACGTGCCGCCCTAAGCAAATTCGGGTTTGACAAACACAAGGCTGATACAGTGGTTGGCGATCTGTCGGGTGGGGAAAAAGCGCGGTTGCTATTCTGCCTGATGAGCTTTGACGCGCCGCATATCATGCTGCTTGACGAACCGACCAACCATCTGGACATGGACGCGCGCGAGGCGCTGACGCAGGCGCTGAATAATTATAAGGGCGCAGTGATACTGGTAAGCCACGATCCGCACCTTGTCGATTCGGTAGTTGACCGACTGTGGCTGGTGGCGGATGGAACCTGCAAGCCCTATAGCGGCGACCTTGAGGATTACCGCAAGCTGGTGGTAGCCCAGCGCAAAAAAGAACGCGAAGACACAAAGAAAGAGGCAAAAAAGAAAAAGGCTGGTTAAACTTAGCAATTGCTTAAGCAGATACTAATTTAAATACATATTTTTTTCAACTAAAGTTCCAGCAGACCGGGCTTTCTGCTCTGCGGCGTGGAATGATATTTTTTGATATTCATTTAATTCTCCCTGTGTAGCTTTTAAAACTTCTGTCAATGCCTCTTTATCAACCTTCGCAGTTTCAAAACGTTCATATACCACATTATATACATGAACGAGGCCGGACTCAATAATGCTATTAATAGAACCAATGTAATCGTTGAATGTTTTAAGCAATCCGGTTTTCAACTCCTCATCTACCAGCGTTTTACCACACATTTTTTCGGCCCGGTCACAAGTATTCGCAACATCATTCAGGTAATTATTGGTGGAAGCCACAAACTCCTTAATAACATGCGGCTCTATTCCCAGCCCTGTTCCACGCAATGATTGCACTAAATTATCACGCAGTTTTACACTTTTTTCTAATAAATTCACGCCAGCCATAAGCAACTTTATTTTGTTAGGGCTTAATAGTATCATTAATTATTGTTAATGTCTTGTGGAATCTCTTGTAAATTGCTAGTTGTAAAAGACCTTGACCAATACATATATCAGCGCTTATTATGCGCGCCCACCATGTTTCTGGGGCTAGGTAGCAAAGTGGTAATGCACGGGACTGCAAATCCTGTATTCGGGAGTTCGATTCTCCCCCTGGCCTCCATATTTTATTTGAAACTCAAAAAACATGTTGGTTTTTTGCTAAATATCATTATATTCCTCAGCTAATGTTTTAACAAAGCCCCTGAAGGGCTTTATTTTTGTTCATTATTATTTATTTTTCGGTGAGGATTAAGTGAAAAAAAGCAAGATTGTTTTCAATCTATTCGTAAGTTTGTTAATGCTCACCACATCTGCTGTTTTGATAAAAGCATATGCCGCCGAAACCTACTATATAGAAGTGGGAAAACCATCAAGCGTTGAAGAAGTGCATGAAGAATGGAGCAACCTCACAGCAAAATACAAGTCATTACTGGGAAAACTTAATTTTTACCCGAAGGCCACAGTAAACCAGGAAGGCCAAACAACCAACACTATTCAGGCTGGTCCTATCAGGGAAAAATCAAGGGCGCAAAAAATCTGCAATAAATTATTTTCCAATAATACCCCCTGCTTTGTAATAGAAGGGATTGAGAATAAACCGCCTACCATGTCTATAAGGGTTTCGCAGGCATCCACACAGCAAGGCGATGTTATATTCCCGTGGCATGTAAATGATGTTCCGCAGGAACAGGCAGTAGCGCCTGCGCCAAGGGAAAAAGGCAAAAAAGCAGAGGCCAAGGTTGATGTGGCGGAAGCAATCGCCGTGCCGCTTAGCAACCATCCTGATAATACAATGATTGATAACCGCCCTGCCCCTGAGCCTGAGATCATAGAGGACGAACAGCCGCAGCAGGCCAGCCTTGTACGCAACTTCTCACAGCAGGAATTTTCTTCCATGGAAAGCGGCGCGCTTGTGGTTAATGGTTTTTCTGGTGAAGAACAGGCAAACAGCTTCTGGAATTATGTAAATAGTGAATTCCCGGATATGGTTAATGGCCTGCGTGTGCGTATCCAGCGCCCTCTCCTTGCCAGTAGCAGAAGCGCTGCCCAGATAAGGATATATCCATTCGCCAGCGGCGCTGCTGCCCAGGCCTTCTGCAGCCAGGCTGTAAATGGTTTTGGAATTGCGCTTGAATGTCATTATGAAGTAAGCAATGCGCAGGCTCCAGCCGCCAGCCGCAATAATAGCAACATGGAAGATAGCGAATCAGCGCACACCAATGCGTATGCGCAGCGCAGGCAGTCACAGCAAAGGCGCGTTCCTGCCGGGAATGCCCGTATACTTGATGTGCCAAGGCATGAATCGGCAATCGAGATACAGGAACTACCTGAGCAAGGTAAAATCTATTGGGCGCAGGTTGCTATATCCGAAAGCAAAAGCGAAGCTAACCACCGCTGGGCAGATATAAAAAAGAAGAATGCATCTGCAGTTAAAGGCATTGACGCCAAGCTCTCAACCTCCTCGTCTTCTTACGCTAAATATTCAATGCGCCTTGGTTCATTCGATAGCGAAGAAGATGCTAACAAACTATGCGATAAATTACAGTCGCGCGGGGTTGATTGCCTTGTGGTTTCGGGTCAATAAATAGATGAATGGATGAATAAGATATTTATCTAAGCCACGCTTCCGAACAGGTCGTATTCGTCTGAAGATTCTATCTTCACATTAACTATTGTGCCGGGAAGGACGCGGCCCTTGCTGGTTACATGCACCACACCGTCAATATCCGGAGCATCAGCATATGAGCGCCCTATTATGCCACCAGGCGTTACTTCATCAATTAAGACCGGGATGGTTTTGCCAACTTTTTTCTTAAGGCGTTTTGCGCTTATTTTCTGCTGGACCTGCATAAATCGGTTCCAGCGGTCTTCTATTACATCCAGAGCGACATGGTTAGGCAGCGCGTTGGAATCAGCATCGGACACGTTTTCATAGCGGAAACAGCCAACGCGGTCTAGCTGCGCTTCTTTCAGCCAATCCAGCAGGAACTGGAAATCCTCCTCAGTTTCACCGGGAAAGCCGACAATAAAAGTTGAACGCAGGGTAATATCCGGGCATATTTTCCGCCAGTTTGCAATACGCTCCAGGACTTTTTCCGAACTTGCCGGACGGCGCATGTTTTTAAGAACATTGGGCGCAGCATGCTGGAAAGGAATATCAAGGTAAGGCAGGATTTTCCCTGCCGCCATCAGATGCACCGTCTCGTCAACATGCGGATATGGATAAACGTAATGCAGGCGTACCCAGGCGCCAAGCTTTCCAAGCTCTTCGCATAAATCATAAAATTTTGCACGGACTTCCCTGCCCTGCCAATTACTTTTGGCGTATTTCACATCAATGCCATAAGCGCTGGTATCCTGCGAAACGACCAGCAGTTCCTTAACACCGGACGCAACCAGGCGCTCAGCTTCACCCAGCACATCTGCTGCCGGACGGCTAACCAGATCGCCGCGCAGTTTAGGTATAATGCAAAACGAGCAGCGGTTATTGCAGCCTTCAGAAATCTTCAGGTAAGCATAATGGCGCGGGGTGAGCTTTATTCCCTGGGGTGGAACAAGGTCAACATAAGGATCATGCAGGGGCGGCACGGCTTTATGCACAGCCGTTACTACCGATTCATATTGCTGGGGGCCGGTTATTGCCAGCACATCGGGATATTTGCTGCGGATAAGCTCCGGTGTTGCACCCATGCAGCCGGTTACTATTACTTTGCCGTTTTCAGTTAGCGCCTCGCCGATTGCCGAGAGCGACTCTTCGCGCGCGCTGTCCAAAAATCCGCAGGTATTTACCACTACCACATCAGCATCATTATAACCGCCGGAAAATTCGTAACCTTCGGCGCGAAGCTGGGTAAGGATGCGTTCGGAATCCACCAATGCTTTCGCGCAGCCAAGGCTTATAAACCCGACTTTAGGCGCAGTTTGTTTAGGTGTAGCAATATTTTTCATAGCAGGGCTTATATAGGCAGCAGCTATTCTAAGCAAGCTCAATCTAGCCTTTGCAGGGTTATTCCATACCCCATAGCATGAACAATAGCATTTATTGTATCAAAGCGTGGTTTTGCTTGCCCTGACAAGGCTTTCTGAATGCCATTGCGTGTAAGGTTACTTTCTTCCGCAAGCAATGAAACGCCCTTCACCCGGGCAATCATCCGCAACGAAGAAAGCAGGGCTGCGCTATGACCATACTCAGAATATTCTTCAAAAGCCGCTTGGAGGTAGCTGTCTATCTCTTCTGGATGAGCGCGATAATATTCTTCATTTGCTTTGTCAAATGTCCTGTAACTTCGCTTTTTAGCCATTTTCCTTATACTCCTTCCAGTACCCCTTTGCTGCTTTAATATCTCTTTTCTGGCTTGCTTTATCTCCACCGCACAGAAGTATGACCAGACAACCATCATCCTCACCAAAATAAACGCGATAACCAGAACCAAAAAACATTCTTAATTCTAAAACTCCATCCCCTACTGATTCGCAATCACCATATAAGCCACTTTCCAGTCTGCGTATGCGCACCAAGATACGTTCCCTTGTCTTCTGGTCCTTTATATTTGCCATCCAGATGCTATAAGGCTCATTACCATTGGCATCCTGATATATTATTATGGTCTTTTGCTGTATTGCCATATTAAATTTTTCTTATACATTATATATATGCATACAACTATATGCAATCAATTTATTTATACCCAAATAGCTGCAAAAGCAGCTCAAAAGCCAGCCCACGCGGGGTTTGCATAGCGTTTTCTGCTTCCAGGAAGCCACTTATATCGTTTTTGGCATGTTCCAAAAGCTCCTGATGCTCGAATAAATCGGTAAATATAAAGCGTGGCAGGCCGCTTTGCCTTGTTCCCAGAAGATCTCCGCCGCCACGGATGGCAAGGTCAGCTTCTGCAATACGGAAACCATCTTCGCTTTCGCGTAATATGGATAGGCGCGACTGGGAGGTTTCCCCGGAATTATCAGAGCAAAGCAATACACAGGCGCTGGGTTTATCGCCGCGCCCTACGCGGCCACGCAACTGGTGAAGTTGCGAAAGCCCAAAACGCTCGGCTTTTTCGATTACTATTATGGTCGCATCGCGCACATCAACACCAACCTCAACTACGGTTGTAGCAACCAGCAGGCTTATTTTACCACCCGCGAAAGCGTGCATCACCTCGTCGCGCTCATCACTTTTCATCTGCCCATGGACAAGGCCGGCCTTATCACCGAAACGCGCCTTGAATTCAGTATAGCGCGATTTTGCGGCAGCTATGTCATTCTCCGGTGTGAACCCCAAATCTTTCTGGGCAGAATTATCCTCAATGAGAGGGCATATCCAATAGGCTTTTTCGCCACGCTCAAGGGCAGCCTTAAGCCGTTCCATTATTTCATCATAGCGCGAAAGCGGAATAACACGCGTGGTTATAGGCTGGCGATGAGCTGGTTTTTCGGTGAGTTTGGAAGATTCCATATCACCATAAATTGTCATGGTCAGCGAGCGCGGTATTGGTGTTGCAGTCATATGCAGGACATGCGGTGCATTGCCCTTGGCCGATAGCGCCATACGCTGGTTGACACCAAAACGGTGCTGCTCATCAATGACAATAAAAGCCAGGTTTGCAAACTCCACCTGCTCCTGGAATAATGCATGAGTTCCAATAACGATGCTTGATTTACCGCTGGCCAGCGAATCCAGAACCTGCTTTCTTGCGCTGCCTTTTATACGCCCCGATAGCAGGGAAACTGAGATTCCAAGATCTTTAGTAAGTGCTGAAATCACCTCAAAATGCTGGTTGGCGACAATTTCGGTGGGAACCATAAGCGCGCATTGCAGCCCCTGCTCCACCACCCTAAGCATGGCAAGCAGCGCCACAATAGTCTTGCCGCTGCCGACATCGCCTTGCAGGAGCCTTCCCATGCGGTTTCCCGATTTTAAATCATCTGATATTTCTTTCAGCACTTGCCGCTGGCCAGAAGTTAAAGAATAAGGCAATTCGTGCAGCAGCATTTCAGTAAGCCTGCCGCTTCCGGTTATAATTTCTCCAGGCTGGTGCTGGCGGTTACGGCGCAGTATCGCAAGGTGCAACTGGTTGGCAAGCATTTCATCATAAGCCAGGCGCAGGCGTAGAGGAGAAAGTGGCTGCAACTCTTCCTGAGTTTGTGGGTTATGGGCTGCAACAAGCGATTGCTTCCAGCTTTTCCAGTTTTTTTCCGCAAGCATTTCCGGCAAAATCCATTCAGGCAATTCCGGGGTTTTGTCCAGAGTGTCTGTGACCAGTTTATGAATTTTTCGGCTGGTAAGGCCAACGGTAAGCGGATAAACTGCTTCTGGCCTTTGCACATCCGCCAGCTTATCGACTGTTGTGATTATATCCGGGTGCGTCATCTGCAAACGGTAATCGAATTTTTCCGTACGTCCGCTTATTACGCGCTGTTTTCCAACAGGAAGCGCCTGCTTTATATAATCATCGCGAGGATTAAAAAACACCAGGGCAATCTCCCCGGTTTCATTGGAACAAATTACTTTATAAGGCTTTTTACCATAACGCCGCGCACCCGCAAGTGGTGGCTGGTGGATCTCCACGGTAACTACGAAAGTTGCAATAACACCATCGGGCGCTTCGGCAAGCGGACAGGTAAACCGCCTGTCCAGCAGGCCAACAGGCAAATGGAACAGCAGATCACGGATTATCGGCAGCGTTGCGCCGGATATCACAGTAGGCGCTGGAAGAAGGCGGCACAATGCTTCGGACGTGCTGCCCCCTACGCCTTTTACGCGCGTAACTGCCGAAAAAAGATAATTCAGTATTTCATGGCGCATGACCAGAGATTAACGCTATTGTAAATATAAATCACTGGATAAATTTTCATTATTAATTTATTCTGCCAAAAATAATTTATTCAAAGTTATTATATGATCAAAAATTTCCAGAATCTGCACTCCTATAAAAATTCACATAAGAAATGCAACGGTGTTACGCTGCTAGAGCTGGCTATAGTTATTATAGTTATTGGGCTTATAATAGGCGGGGTAATTGTTGGCAACGACCTTATCAAGGCATCAAGGCTGCGTTCAATTATTTCCAGCGTAGAGAGATATAATGCTGCGGTAAGCGCCTTTGAAAATAAATATAGCTGTATTCCTGGAGATTGCAAAAAGGCTACCAGTTTTTTTAGTGCCAATCAGGATTGTGCAGGGGCAACCGGAACACATACCAATCTTACAACCTGCAATGGCGATGGTGATGGCCTTGTAACCCTTACCAATCCCAGCGACCCTCCTGGTGCCAACTCATGGTATTACGATGAAACCGTATTATTCTGGCAGCAATTATCCATATCCGGTTTAATTGAAGGTAGCTATTCAGGAAAAATGGATGCTACTAATTATGTGATCACTGGAAATAATGTGCCAAAAACAGATATTAAAAACGCCTGCTTATCTGTAAACTCATCCGGGTATTTAAGCGCTGATGCGGCGACAAAGCTTCCATATAATGATACGCTGCAAGTTCCTTTCGACCGGGGAAATATGTTCGTTATTGGAAACCCTAAACTTGCCAACGGCACAGGTGCTGCCAGCAATTCCTGTATCGGGGGGCTGCGTTCATTGCCTGCAATTTCTGCATATAATATTGATATTAAAATTGATGATGGAAGGCCATTTGCAGGCTCTGTACAATCTATGATGCAGCTTGACGGCGGATTATGGAATTATAGCGGCAATAGCAATCCCGGTTGCACCAACCAGAATGCGGCGCCTGATGTTTATGCAACAACCTGGTCAGAATATGATATTTTAATTGAGAAAGCCGCATGCCAGCTATTCTTCAAAGCCACATTCTAATCCTGTTTCAATATAGAAATGATTATAGTGAAACGTCTAGCAGGGTGTTAGTTACATCACCATGAAGCTTATCGAGTGCGGATTCGCATTTACCAAGCTCGTCATTTTCCTTGCTATTGCCTGAAATACCACAGAATCCGATACTAACTGTAAGCCCTATCGGCCTCTTATTTTCCCCGACATACGGATTAGACGCTATCTGCCAGCGCAGGCGATTAAGAACCAGGCGCTCAGAACCATTATTTATATCAACCAGCAAAACTCCTATACGGCCATCACTGACTATTCCAATAGCATCATCGGGACGCAAACTACGCTTAGCCACCGAAACTATATATCTGGCCATATCATTGCATACTTCCCTGCCGTTTTGCGAAAGAAGCTTGTCATAGCCGTCAATCTGCACCACAGCGAAGCAGGAAAGCATGTCGCTATTATTCATATGGTGCTTCATAATCTCAATATCTTTAACAAGGGAATTCCTGCCTAGAAGCGAGGTTTCGGGATCGAGTGATTCATGTCCCATGAAATTATCCTTGATAACTTTCCGTAGCGCTTCATTCCTTCGCATAACCGGAGCATCATGCAACACAATGGAAAAATAGGAGTTACCGCCGCTTGATTCTATGCGGTATATTTTTATCCGGTAAGCGCGTTCATTACCATTTTTCCCAATTATGCTGAAGCTTTGTACTTTTGAAAGTACCGAGCCAACATCATTAGTATCATTTTCAAAATCCACATATTCATTAAGCAGGTCGGTTATACGCTGCGGAAGGAGGGTAGATATCGGTTTATCGGCCAGTTCGTAGGAGCCATAGCCCAGAAGCTCGCTGGCGGGAAAATTTATTTCACTTATTGTTACAGATTCCGCTTTGTTATTCTGGCAAATTGTAAGGACAGCATCATTATTGCGGTATTCAATTGACATATCGGGAAACCTTGCTCTTATATATTTTAATCTATTATTGTAGCCCTTTAATGTGAAAAAAGTATTAACATAAAAAAGCATTTATATACAAAGAGTAAGCATGGAAAATGATGTACGCATAAAACGCCTGCGCTACCGAAGCTGGCATAGGGGCTGGAAAGAAACAGACCTGGTGCTTGGCCATTTTGCCGATGAAAACCTCGACAAAATGGATGCTCGAACAATTGACGTTTATGAAAAACTCCTTGATGAAAATGACGCCGATATATGGGATTGGCTGGTAGGCAAACTGCCGCCTAAAGACGCTGATTATGCTCCGATCCTTGAAGCGCTGAAAGCGTACAGCCAGCATACTTGACCAACTTAGCTAACAATGTTATTATGGCCCAGGTAACATAAAAGTGAGGCTCAGGTGCTTAATTTTAACATACATGAGGCTAAAACCAACTTATCCAACCTGATTCAAAAAGTTGAAGCCGGAGAGGATGTTGTTATCATGCGCGCAGGGAAACCTGTGGCCAGACTCACCCCATATAAAAAATCCGAGCCGCGTAAACTGGGCATTTTTAAGGACAAAATTAACATTCCAGAAGATTTTGACAAGCCTATGCCAGATGAATGGTTTGGGCTTGGTGATGAGTAATTTAAGTGAGGTATTTACTTGATACCCATGTTTTGCTGTGGGCGGCTGTTTCAGACAAAAAATTGCCGGATCATGTGATTGATATACTGGAAAACACTGATATTGATGTTTACTATAGTGTTGTATGTGCTTGGGAATTAGCTATAAAAGAAGCAAAAGGAAGGATAAAACTACCGGGTAATTTTTTTACGGAGCTTCCAAAGCTTGGGTTTAATTGCCTTGGCATTAAAGAATCATATATACATACGCTAATAAAAATGCCACTTACGCATTCAGACCCATTTGACAGGATGCTTGCGGCGCAGGCACAGGCTGAAAATATGACTTTAATAACCTGTGATAAAAAAATTCTCGAATATCCAATCAAAATACTGGTTATTTGATTATTGTTAAACGGGTATAGTTACTGTTATAAGCTAGCCATGAATCCAACAATTTCAGCAAAATTAACTGGTATACCATCCAGCGCGCAGGCTTTAGCGCTTGCAAGGCTCATCCTTGGCAATATTCCGCCGCTGCCTGCGCCAGCCAGCATACTGCATATTGCAACCAGCGACCGGGCTCTAGAATCATTACAACAGGCGCTTTTGTTTTTTGCGCCTGATGTCGAAATCATAACTTTCCCGGCGTGGGACTGCATGCCTTATGACCGTTCATCCCCACAGCCAGTTATAATGGCAGCAAGGATGCAGGCATTAGCGCGGCTATCGTCATTGCGAGGCAATAACAAGCCATTTATTATACTGACCACTGCCAGCGCAATCTTACAAAAACTCCCGCCGGAAGACATAATAAGGAAAACGGTTTTTTTAATAAAACGCGGAGAGAAATTAAAACTGGATGCGCTTACCGAATATCTTACCCAGCAAGGATACCGGCGCACAGGAAAAGCTATGGAACCTGGTGAATTCGCCATGCGCGGCGGCATTATTGATATAATCCCCTCTGGTGCAAGTGAAGGGGTGCGAATCGACCTGTTTGGCGATGAGGTGGAAAGCATGAAGCCTTTTGACCCTATGACACAGCTAAGCGGCGGCGCAATTGATAAGTTGAATTTATATCCTATAAGCGAGGTTTTGCTTACTGAAGAAAATATCGCCCGTTTCCGCAGTGGATACCGCGATTTATTTGGCGCAGTCAGTAAGGAAGACCCGTTATATGAGGCAATTTCCAAAGGAATTTCCTACCCCGGCATGGAGCATTGGCTGCCGTTATTTTATGAACGAGCCGAAACGCTTATGGATTACTGCGAAAACTCGCTGCTTACTTTTGATGGTGAGGTGGAAAGTTCGATAAGCGAACGGCAGGAAGCAATACTTGATTATTATGAGGCCAGGAAAACGGCAACCGGAACAGGGTCGAAAAAAAATAGCTTTGTCGGCGGCAGCGTTTACCACCCCATACCCGCCGATAGTTTTTTTATCATGAAAGACGCATGGGCGAAAATCCTCGCAAGCCACAACAACCTGTCTTTCAGCCCATTTAGTGAAAGCGGCGGCGGCAACGAAATATCGCTAGGGTTTCGCCCTACCCTGCGCTTCATGCAGGGACAGGCTGACAACACCCCGTTTTCTCAATTAAAGACTCAGGCCGAAAAAGGCAAACCGATCATACTGGCCTGCTTTACCCAAGGCTCACGCGAACGCCTGCAGGTTTTACTCATGGAACATGGGTTCCATAATATCCGCATTGAAAGGTGGCAAGAGAGCAAAAACGTAAAAGGAAAAACCGTTGGGCTCGCGGTCCTGCCGCTTGAGCATGGTTTTGAAACCGAAGATTTTTTCATATTCAGCGAACAGGATGTGCTGGGTGAACGAATAACCCGCGCAGCGAAAAAGAAACGCTCATCAGAAGTATTTTTGCAAGAGGCATCCAACTTTGCAGATGGCGATCTGGTGGTGCATAAAGACCATGGGATTGGCCGCTTCGAGGGCCTGGTTGCGGTTACTGTTTCCGGTGCATCGCATGACTGCCTGAAGCTGGTCTATGCTGATGGCGACAAATTATTTGTACCGGTTGAAAACATAGAAATGGTATCGCGCTTCGGGTTGGAAGAAGATAATGCGCAGCTTGATAAGCTGGGCGGCGCATCATGGCAGAACCGTAAGGCGCGGTTGAAGCAACGCATAAAAATAGCGGCAACAGCGCTGCTTAAAACCGCAGCCGAGAGGCTTATAAAAAAAGGCTCTATAGTTGAGGCTCCGCAGCTTACCTATGATGAGTTCTGCGCCCGTTTCCCATATGTCGAAACTGATGACCAGGAACGCGCTATAAGGGACGTAATGGATGATCTAAGCTCAGGAAAACCAATGGACAGGCTGGTTTGCGGCGATGTCGGGTTCGGCAAAACCGAAGTTGCGATGCGCGCCGCCTTTGCGGTTGCTATGCAAGGAAATGAGGAAATTAGGAAATGGAGAAATGAAGAAAACATAAATTCATCAACTCCCCAATTCCCCAATTCTTCAATTCCTTCTTTTCAGGTCGCTCTCGTATGCCCGACCACTCTCCTTGCCAGGCAGCATTACAGGAACTTCCGTGAGAGATTTTCCGGATTTCCGGTAACAGTGCGGCAATTATCGCGCATGGTTACTGCGAAAGAGCAAAAAGACACTAAGGAAAAGCTTAAAAACGGCGAAGTTAATATCGTAATCGGCACACATGCATTGCTGGCTAAAAACATAGAATTCAAACGGCTTGGGCTGGTTATAGTTGATGAAGAACAGCATTTCGGTGTGGGGCAGAAGGAAAAGCTCAAGGAGCTTAAGTCTGATGTGCATGTACTGACTTTATCGGCAACGCCAATACCGCGCACACTGCAAATGTCGCTTACCGGGGTGCGCGACTTAAGCCTTATAACCACGCCACCAATTGACCGGCTTGCAGTTCGCTCGTTCGTTATCCCTTTTGACCCTGTGGTTATCCGTGAAGCGATGCTCAGGGAACTGCACCGCGGCGGAAAATGCTTCGTGGTGACACCGCGCATAAAAGACATTGCCGATTTGAAATGGCAGATAGCAGAACTGGTACCGGAAGCAAAAATCGTAGTGGCGCATGGTGGGCTGGCGGCCACTGAGCTTGACAGCGTAATGAATGATTTTTATGACGGAAAATATGATGTGCTGCTGTCAACGGCGATTATCGAATCGGGACTTGATATACCAACTGCCAACACCATGATAATACATAATGCGCATTTGTTCGGGCTGGCACAGCTATACCAGATGCGTGGGCGGGTTGGACGCGGAAAAACAAGGGCCTATGCCTATTTCCTGCTTCCGAACAAACAGCTAAGCAAGAATGCAACCAAACGGCTGGAGGTTATGCAGACGCTCGATACCCTTGGCGCAGGCTTTACCCTTGCCAGCCACGACATGGACATACGCGGATTCGGAAATCTGGTTGGCGAAGAGCAATCTGGGCATATACGCGAGGTTGGCATCGAGCTTTACCAGCAGATGCTGGAGGAAGCTGTGGCCGCTATAAAATCCTGCGGGGAGAGAAGCGACAACGCAGGATCGGCAAGAGAAGCTGTGCAGCCTGTTGGCTCACAGGATTCAGAGTTTTCGCCAACAATAAATCTCGGTATCTCAGTCCTTATTCCCGAAAGCTATGTCGAAGACCTGCAATTGCGCCTTGGGCTATACCGCCGGGTCGCGCAGATGGATAGTGAAGATGAAATAAATGGCTTTGCTGCCGAACTGGTAGACCGTTTCGGGGAAATGCCACAGGAGGTGGCTCATCTTATCACTATTTTGAATTTAAAACTTCTTTGCCGAAAGGCTAATATTGAACGCATTGATGCCGGACCAAAGGGTGCGGTTATAGCCTTCCGCAACAATTATTTTGCCAGGCCGGAAGCGCTTATTTCCCATATAAACCGCCATCCACGCCGCTTAAAGCTCCGCCCCGACCAGAAGCTGCTATTTACCCATGAATGGAAGGATGCTGATGATAAAATATCTTCGGTTAAAAAGCTGCTTATGGAGTTAATTGGGTTATCGTAGCATTAGAGAATTTTCCATTTAATCGTGCGTGTTGTTATCCTTCGTCTCATGTACTATTGCACACTTCGCCTCGGATGCCTAACGCACAACTAAAGCGAAAACGCTCTAGCCTATTGCATGAGATCCTGCGCTGATGACGGAAACCTACTCCCCTTCACCAGCCTTTATCGGCAGGCGGAAGGTGAATACCGCGCCGGTTCCATCTTCGTCATTCTGCGCCCAGATTTTTCCGTCATGCGCATTTATGATGCCACGACATATGGCAAGGCCCAGGCTTCCATCGCTGCTGGTTCCGCCATAGAATTTATCAAATATTTTTTCTTCATCGCCTTTTTTGATGCCCTGCCCGTTATCAGCTACAGTAACCTGAATATCCGGTTTAACCCCGGTTGCGGTTATGGTTATAGTAGTACCGGCAGGGGTATGCATTGCTGCGTTTTCCAGGAGGTTGATAAGCACCTGCTCGACCAGCAGGCCGTCAATGCGCAGAAGCGGCAGGCCATGTTCAATATTGGTGACAACTGTATGATGCGCCAGCTTCTGCTCAACTCGCATAAGGGCCGAGCCAATCAATTCCTCGATAAAATATAATTCCTTGTTCAGTTTTACCGAGCCGGATTCAAGGCTGGTTACGTCAAGCAGGTTTGTTACCATACGGGCAAGGCGGGCACCTTCTTCATGTATCGAGCGCAGAAGCTCTGTTTTATATTCACCTGCTATTTTATCGCCTTCGATAAGCAGGGTGCTGGCGGCGCTGGTGATGGCGACCAGGGGGGTGCGCAGGTCATGCGAAACCGAAGAAAGCAGGATATTGCGCAGCTTCTCACTCTCAGCTTCAACTATGGTTTTTTCCACAATTTCAGCCGACTGCGCGCGCTCCAGCGCCGAAGCGGTAATTCCTGAGAAAGCCTCGATCAATTCGATCTTATCGGTTGAATAGCCTGTGGATTTTTCTTCATGCGGCATAAGCCCGATAACACCCATTACCCCGCCTGATGCCAGTAGCGGAGTGTAGAATGCATTAGCGCTGGGAAGGGTATTGGTGCCAAGCCCGGCATTCTGCCTATGGGAAAATGCCCAGCGCGCAACACTTTCTTCGCGCACGGGGTCGGCATTATGCAAATCGCTGTGGGTTTCGGCAACTACCGTCTGGAGTTCGCCTTTATCATCAGGCAGCCACAGGAATACGTTGCTGTCCAGGACTTCAGCAATATGCTGCGCCGCGACCTGTGCGAGGTTTACCTTACCACGGCTGGCTGTAAGTTCACGCGTCATTGCAAATAGGCTAGAAGTATTTTTTTCGCGCTTGCGGGCGCTAAGGGCCTGCAGGCGCAGGCGTGATGTTTGCGAGCTTATTATTATGCCGGTAATCAGCAATACGCAGAAAGTTATTATATGTTTATCTTCAGCTATTTTAAAGGTATTATAAGGCTGCACAAAAAACAGGTTAAAGCATATCGCCGAAAGGAAAGTGGCAACCAAAGACGGAATCCTGCCATAACGTAGCGCAATCCCGACCACGCTTATCAGATACAGCATGACAAGGTTGGTTGGGTCAACAAACTGGCGGATAGGCAGCGCAATAATTGTACCTAATAAAGTAATACCTACCGCGATAAGATAGTGTGGCCATGGTGTATTAGTGCGCCAGAAAGGCGAAAGCATGCCTTTCCTGTCCTCGGTATCGCCGGTTACGACATATATATCTATATCTCCGGAGCCACGGATAATTTCATCGGCCAATGTCCCAAAAATAAACGCATGCAGGCGCGATTTATTTGGCTTGCCTACAATTATTTTACTTATGCCATTGTTTCTTGCGTAGGCCAGGATATCCTCGGAAGCCTTCCTGTGCCCCTGTATAATCTCAGTGCGCGCGCCCATACGATCGGCAAGACGCAAAGTACGCTCAACAGCATCCTGCCCTTCCTTGCTCAGGCGGAAATGGCGCTCGTTTTCAATATAAATAACCGTCCATTGGGATTTAAGGCCGCTGGACATGCGCTTGGCGGTGCGCACCAGCTTCCCTGAAAGCAAATCCGGCCCGATACATACCAGTATGCGGTCAGCCCCACTCCATCCCTGGGTGCCACCGCCCTGATTTTTGTACACATCCATCAACGCATCAACACGTTCTGCCGTACGGCGCAGAGCCAGCTCACGCAGAGCAATCAGGTTGCTTTTTTTAAAAAAATTCTGGGCAGCGCGCTTCTTTGCATCATTAGCAATGTAAACCTTGCCTTCGCTTAAACGCTTGAGCAACTCCTCGGATGGAATATCAACCAGCGAAATTTCATCAGCCTTGTCGAAAATAGCATCCGGCACCGTTTCCTTTACCCAGACTCCGGTTATGCGCGCCACAACATCATTTAAGCTCTCTAAATGCTGCACATTTATTGTGGTATAAACATTTATTCCGGCATCAAGCAATTCGTCCACATCCTGCCAGCGCTTGGGATGGCGCGAGCCAGGAGCGTTAGTATGCGCCAATTCATCAAGCAGTATAAGCTGTGGTTTGCGCACCAGCGCAGAATCAATGTCAAACTCCTTGATTAAAGTGCCTTTATATTGCACTTCGCGGTGCGGGAGTATAGGCAACCCTTCGAGAAGCTTTTTTGTTTCCTCACGGCCATGGGTTTCCACCAGCCCGATAACCACATCAACCTTATCGGCCAGGGCGGATTTACCAGCCGAAAGCATTGCGTAGGTTTTGCCAACCCCGGCACACGCGCCAAAGAATATCTTGAGTTTACCACGATTGCTTTTAGCTTGCGCCTGCTCGTTCTCTTCCGCGTTTATGCGGTTGAGCAGCTCGTCTGGGTTGGGGCGCGATTCATCATTCATGATGGCATATTAACTTATTATAGTTTGCGCACAACATTTAAAATTTGTATCATTATGCCATAATCCGGTTTTGTTAAACCAAATAAAAGCTGGCTTGGATTTTAAAATTTATGTCACTCCTTACGCCGGTCGATAATTATTGCGAACGCCTCTCTCCCGGCCTTCTGGCCGAACCACTTAACGCGCTTAGCAATATCTCATTTTTTATTGCCGCATGGTTCCTTTACATGGATTATAAAAAACATGGGCTGCGCGATATTCCAATAGCTGCCCTTATCTGCATGGTGTTTGCGGTTGGGGTTGGAAGCAGCCTTTTCCATAGCTTTGCCAATAACCTTACGATGTTTGCCGATATAATCCCGATTATGGTTTTTGTATTAACCTATTTATTTTTTGCCCTGACTTATTTACTAAGTTATTCCAGGATTGCGGCAGTGATTGCGCTCATATTATTACTTCTTGCCGCAGCCGCAACAGGCTTTGCACCGCCGGAGATGCGCTTTAACGGATCAGTGCAATATTTCCCATGTCTTGCCGCGCTGTTAATGGTTGCCTGGAAAAGCCGCCAGAAAGCATTATACATCGCAAGCGCAATATTCTCCTGTTCGCTTATATTCCGCAGCATAGACATGGCAATATGCGCTGAATTTGCAGAAGGCACGCATTTTATGTGGCATATGTTAAATGGGGCCTTGCTATATGTGCTGGTAAAAGCATTAATTAATCATTTGCACACTGGCATAAAGCTGGTAGATTAAACATCTGATAATAAATATTACTCAAAAGATAGGGACAGATATGGATAAAAATAAAGCACTTGAAACCGCCCTCAGCCAGATTGAAAAAACCTTTGGCAAAGGTTCGATCATGAAACTCGGTGACAATAAGATGGAAGCAATCGAAGCCACTTCCACCGGTTCGCTTGGCCTTGACATCGCCCTTGGGGTTGGCGGCGTTCCGCGTGGACGAATTATTGAAATATATGGGCCGGAAAGCTCGGGTAAAACCACCCTCACCCTCCATATTGTTGCCGAAGCCCAGAAAAAAGGCGGAACCTGCGCATTCGTTGATGCAGAACATGCACTAGACCCGATTTATGCAAAAAAGCTTGGGGTAAATATAGACGAGCTTCTTATCTCCCAGCCCGACACTGGCGAGCAGGCCCTTGAAATTGCTGATACGCTGGTTCGTTCAGGTGCAATCGACGTTGTAATCGTCGATTCAGTAGCAGCGCTGGTTCCAAAAGCAGAGCTTGACGGCGAAATGGGTGACTCGCATATGGGCCTGCAGGCGCGGCTTATGAGCCAGGCTTTGCGTAAACTTACCGGCTCCATATCACGCACCAACTGCACGGTAATCTTCATCAACCAGATACGCCAGAAAATAGGCGTCATGTTTGGCAACCCCGAAACCACCACCGGCGGTAACGCGCTTAAATTCTATGCCTCTGTCCGCCTCGATATACGCCGCATCGGAGCGATAAAAGACAAGGAAGAAGTGGTTGGAAACCAGACCAGGGTTAAAGTCGTTAAAAACAAAGTTGCGCCGCCATTCCGTATCGTTGAATTTGATATTATGTACGGCGAAGGAATTTCCAAGATGGGAGAGCTTATTGACCTTGGTGTCAAGGCTGGGATCGTGGAAAAATCCGGCTCATGGTTCTCTTATAAAGACCAGCGTATTGGCCAGGGCAAGGAAAACGCCAAGCAATATCTGCGCGAAAATCCCAAACTGGCCGATGAGATAGAAAAGAAAATCCGCGAAAATTCCGGTGTAATTTCCAATGCTCTAAAAGGTGAGACTACGGAAATGGAAACCGAGGATGCAGCTTAATTTTATCAACCTTAATAATGGAGTAATTATGCTTAAATATTCTTTACTTTCCTGTGTTGCCATATTGGCTTTTACACCTGCAGCTTTTGCAGCCGGGAAAACCTATCAGGTTACAGGCCCTGTCCTTGAACTGACCGATAGCAAAATAGTTGTGCAAAAAGGCGATGAAAAATGGGAACTGGCGCATGACAAAGCAGCAGTTCCTGCCGGAGTAAAAGTTGGGAATAAGGTAACTGTCGAATATACTATGACTGCCGTAAAAGTAACAGACAAAGGCGCTGATAAAGCCCCTGAAAAAAAATAGTTGAACCTGTATAAAAGCTAAAAACATGCGGTCTTTAGGGATCGCATGTTTTTTTGTAAAACATTCCATTTATGATTATGAGCAAAAAAACGAACAATTCAGTATCTGACATACGCGCTGGTTTCCTTGACTTTTTTAAGAAAAATGGGCATGAGGTGCGCCCTTCAAGCTCGCTTGTGCCGCATAACGACCCGACACTTATGTTTTCCAACGCGGGCATGAACCAGTTTAAAAACGTATTCACCGGTGTCGAAAAACTGTCGTTTACCCGCGCTGCCACTTCACAAAAATGCGTGCGCGCCGGCGGCAAGCATAACGATCTTGATAATGTAGGATATACCGCCCGCCACCACACGTTTTTTGAAATGCTCGGCAATTTTTCCTTCGGTGATTATTTTAAAGATGAGGCGATAGAACTGGCGTGGAACCTGCTCACCAAAGATTTCGGGCTGGATAAGGAAAAACTCTACATCACTGTTTATCACACTGATGATGAGGCGTTTAACATCTGGAAAAAAATGACAGGTTTTCCTGACAGCAAAATCATCCGTATTGATACTAATGATAATTTCTGGTCGATGGGTGACACCGGCCCATGCGGCCCCTGCTCGGAAATTTTTTATGACCATGGCGCGCATATTCCCGGCGGGCTTCCTGGAACTGCGGATGCTGACGGCGACCGCTATATCGAAATCTGGAACCTGGTGTTCATGCAATATGAACAACTGGCTGGCGGTGAGCGCACCTCCCTGCCTAAACCATCAATCGACACTGGCATGGGGCTTGAGCGCATCAGCGCGGTGATGCAGGGTGTGCATGATAATTACGATATTGACCTGTTTAAGCATTTGATAGAAGCCTCGAAAAGCTATTCTGGGAATTCAGGGCATGAAACTTCGCACCGCGTAATCGCCGATCACCTGCGCTCCAGTTGCTTCCTGATTGCTGATGGTGTTTTGCCTTCCAACGAAGGGCGCGGGTATGTCCTGCGCCGCATCATGCGCCGAGCCATGCGCCATGCCCATCAGCTTGGTTGCAAAGACCCGCTTATGTATAAACTGGTTCCTGCCCTCATTACCGAAATGGGCGCGCAATATCCTGAACTTTCCCGCGCTGAAGCAACCATCACTGAAAATTTACGCGCTGAAGAAGAACGTTTCAAGCAAACACTGGAGCGCGGGCTTAAGCTGCTGGATGAAGCAATTGAGTCATCCTGTGGGCTGCAAAGCAGCAGCACAGAATCTCGTGCAACCGGGAAAGATCCTGCGCAGCCTAAAGGCTCACAGGATGACAGAAAATTATCCGGTGAAATTGCTTTCAAGCTCTATGATACTTATGGTTTCCCGCTGGATTTAACCCAGGATATTTTGCGTAATAAAGGCTTGGAAGTGGATACTGACGGTTTTGAAAGAGCTATGGAAAACCAGCGCGAAATGGCAAAAGCCGCGCATAAAGGCTCTGGTGATGTTGCCACGGGTAAAATCTGGTTTGAGCTGAAAGAAAAACTGGGTGCTAATAAATTCCTTGGCTATGAGCAGGAAAGCGCAGAAGCAAGCATTCTGGCTATCGTCAAGGATGGTGCGGAAGTAGCGTCTGCGAATTCTGGCGACAAAGTTTTTATCATACTGAACCAGACGCCGTTTTATGGTGAATCCGGCGGGCAAGTTGGGGATATTGGCGAGTTTTCAGGCGTAGCCACCATATCCAACACCACAAAGCCACTTGAAGATTTCATAGTACATGAAGCGACATTACAAAAATCAGTAAAAACTGGCGATAAAATCACCGCGCAGATTAATGTTGCCAACCGTAACGCTATCCGCGCCAACCATTCAGCAACCCACCTGCTGCATAAGGCTTTGCGCGATGTGCTTGGCGAGCACGTAACCCAGAAAGGCTCGCTGGTTACAGCGGAGCGCCTGCGTTTTGACATCAGCCACAACAAGCCGGTAAGCCGTGATGAAATCGCCGAAGTTGAAAAACGCGTAAATGAAATAATCTGGCAAAACACACCAATAACCACACAAATTTTATCGGCTGACGATGCCATTAAAGCCGGGGCGATGGCTTTGTTTGGTGAAAAATATGGTGACAAGGTGCGTGTGCTTTCTATGGGGCGTGACAACTACTCCGTTGAACTTTGCGGCGGCACACATGCCCGCGCCACTGGTGATATAGGCTTGTTCAAAATCATTTCCGAAGGCGCGGTAGCGGCTGGTGTGCGCCGACTGGAAGCAGTGACGCGGGACGAAGCCTTCAAATATTTAAGTGAGCAGGAAAACACCCTGCGGGAAATTGCAGGCTCGCTGAAAGTGGCAGTTTCTGAAGTTCCAGCGCGGGTTGAGCAATTAAGCGCAGAACGCAAAAAACTGGAAAAAGAACTGGCAGACGCAAAAAAACAAATTGCACTTGGCGGCAGTTCAGGCGGCGCAGAAGCAAAAGCTGAACAGGTTGGCAGTTATAGTTTTATCGCCAAAAATTTTGATGGTTTAGACCCGAAAGAACTACGCTCTGTTGCCGAAGATTTTATAAAACAGGCGCAAATCGCTGTGGTTTCCACTGTGGTTGAGGGTAAGGTTTCTGTGGTTGTAGCTGTGGAAAAAGCAGCATCAGCAAAAATCAGCGCCGTAACATTGGTGCAGGCGGCAGTTGCTGAGCTTGGCGGTAAAGGCGGCGGCGGCCGCCCTGATATGGCGCAAGGTGGCGGGGCAGATGCCAGCGCACTTCCAAAAGCAATAGAAAAAATTAAATCATTGATTGGATAACAACATGAAAACAACTGAAAAATTCAGCGTAACTACCGGCTCACTGCCTGCTTCACGTAAAATATATGTGGATGGCGTGGCCATGCGCGAAATTTCTATCAATAGCGGAAAGGATAGCATTAAAGTTTATGACACTTCTGGTGCATATACTGACCCTGATGCTAAAATTGATATTTACAAGGGTCTGCCGAAACTGCGCGCTGAGTGGATAAAAGCGCGTGGCGATGTTGAGGAATATGCAGGGCGCGAAGTAAAACCGGAAGATAACGGGCTGAAGCAGGGGTCGGAATTCGGGATTCGGGATTCGGTTGTAAAAGTATTTCCGAATGTAAATCTAACGCCACTGCGTGCAAAACCCAATAGGTCAGTGACGCAGCTCACCTATGCGCGCGCCGGGATAATTACCAAGGAAATGGAATATATTGCGGTTCGCGAGAATGAAGGAAGAAAGGATTCAGGATTCGGGATTAAGGATTCAGGAAAAAAGCCTTACCAGAGAGGCGAAAGTTTCGGCGCAAAAATTCCGCAGATGATAACCCCTGAATTCGTGCGTTCGGAGATTGCCGCCGGGCGGGCAATTATTCCTGCCAACATCAACCACCCTGAAGCGGAGCCAATGATTATAGGGCGCAATTTCAAGGTGAAGATCAATGCTAATATCGGTAATTCCGCCGTTACTTCCTCCGTTGCCGAAGAAGTGGAAAAAATGGTATGGGCGATTCGCTGGGGCGCAGATAACGTGATGGATCTTTCCACCGGCAAAAATATCCACAATATCCGTGAATGGATTATCCGCAATTCGCCTGTGCCGATCGGCACCGTGCCAATTTATCAGGCATTGGAAAAAGTTGGCGGCATCGCCGAAGAACTTAACTGGGAAGTTTACCGCGACACCCTCATTGAACAATGCGAACAAGGAGTTGATTATTTCACTATCCATGCCGGTGTGCGCCTGCCATTCATTCCCATGACTGAACACCGCAAAACCGGCATTGTATCACGCGGCGGCAGCATCATGGCAAAATGGTGCATGAGCCATCATAAGGAAAGCTTCCTTTATACGCATTTTGAAGATATTTGTGAAATAATGCGTGCTTATGATGTTAGCTTTTCCCTTGGTGACGGCCTTCGCCCCGGTTCTATCCATGACGCCAACGATGAAGCGCAGTTTTCTGAGCTGAAAACCTTAGGCGAACTAACACAAATTGCATGGAAACATGATTGCCAGGTGATGATTGAAGGGCCTGGGCATGTGCCGATGCATCTTATCAAAGAAAATATGGATAAACAGCTTGAGCTATGCCACGAAGCGCCGTTTTACACTCTTGGGCCTCTGACCACTGATATAGCGCCAGGCTATGACCATATCACCAGCGGCATTGGTGCTGCTATGATCGGTTGGTTCGGAACGGCGATGCTTTGCTACGTAACACCAAAAGAACATCTTGGTTTGCCAGATAGGAATGACGTAAAGACTGGCGTTATAACTTATAAAATCGCTGCCCACGCGGCTGACCTCGCTAAGGGGCATCCGAGCGCCTATATGCGTGATGATGCGCTGTCGCAAGCCCGTTTTGATTTCCGCTGGCAGGATCAGTTCAACCTGTCGCTTGACCCGGAAACCGCAAAAGATTTCCATGATGAAACCCTGCCCGCTGAAGGTGCGAAAGTGGCACATTTCTGTTCAATGTGCGGCCCTAAATTCTGTAGTATGAAAATTTCACAAGACGTGCGAGAATTTTCACAGGCAGAGAGGGAAAAAGAAGCAGGGTTAAAAGAAATGGCCGAAAAATTCAAAGAATCTGGCGGAGAGATTTATCAGAAGGTGGGGTAAGTTTTTTATATGTCGTATAAATTCGAGTGGAATAGTACGAAAGATAAGGAAAATCAGAGTAAGCATAAAATTGCTTTTAGCACTGCAATTCAAGCGTTTTACGATGAATTTTGCATTGTAACTAATGATCCTGCACATAGTATTGAAGAACATCGTTATTTCTGTTATGGTAAAGTTAATGGCGAAGTTGTTACCGTGCGTTTTACTTATCGCAATGATAAAATTCGTATAATTGGCGCAGCTTATTGGAGAAAAGGAAAGAAAATTTATGCCAAAAAAAATAACTTATGAAGAAAATCCCTGGGATGACTTAAAAAATCATAAAGTTGAGGATTTTAAGCAAATTGATAATTTACTTCCTTCCACGCAAGAACTTAAAAAAGCAGATGTGGTTATTGATGGAAACCAAGTACTATTGATTTACCTTTCGCCCAAAGATATAAAATCTCTGCAAAATATCGCAAAAAAAGGTGGAGTTTCTTCACCAGATTTAGCGGCTTCCGTGCTGCATGAGTTTGTTACAAATTCTCCTTCAGTATAAAAGCTGCGGAGATCTTTACCAGAAGGTTGGGTGATTTTGTCATCCTGTGGACGACGCCAGTCGTAGCACAGGATCTAGTTGTAATTGATAAAATTCCTGTGAAATCACTTCATGCCTCACAGGACAATGGAAATAAATGAAACAAACTGACGTTCTCATAGCTGGTGGTGGGTTTGCGGGGTTGGAGTGTGCGCGGGCGCTGGCTGCTGCTGGCATAAGCGTGATTGTGCTTGAGCGCAAAAAGGCAGCGGGTGTGGGTATGCACACCACAGGTATTATCGTGGGTGAATGCTCGGAAGAATTTTCCGTTCCTGAGCATATCACCCGTAAAGTTACTGACGTAAGACTGTTTGCACCGAATTTGAAATATATCGACCTGCAGGCTCCGGATTATTTTTTCCTGACTACCGATACACCGGCTATGATGCGCTATTTTTCAGATGAAGCAGAAAAAGCCGGGGCAACAATTCTGTATGATACGCCTTATGAAAATGCAGTGGAACAAAATGGCAATATCGCAGTAAATGACGGTGCGTTTTCCTGCAAATTCCTTATCGGGGCGGATGGCCCACGCTCCAAGGTGGCGGATCACTTCAACCTCGGGCAAAACACCAAATTCTTACTCGGGGCAGAGGCTGAATATGAAGGGTTGAACCTGCCGCAAAACAGCTTTTATTGCTTTTTAGATCAGGCGTTGGCTTATGGATATTTAGGCTGGGTTATACCAAGCGTTGGCGTTACCCAGGTGGGGCTTGCCTGCCGGATGCCAAAAAAACCGGATATTGATGCCTTCACCGCCAACATGAAAAATGTCATAGATTTTTCCGGTGCAAAAATAGTGGCGCGGCGCGGTGGCCTTATCCCTGTTGGCGGCCTGGTTTCGCCTTTTGCCCGTGGCAATGTTATATTGCTTGGCGACTCAGCAGGAATAGTATCACCGCTTACCGCCGGCGGAATACACACCGCCCTGCATTACGGAAAAATTCTTGGCGAAACTATTGCAAAAAATTTGCGTGAAAATGGCGAACATCCCGAAAGCATAATGGCAAAAATCTATCCGCGTTTTTACCTGAAGCAGGGATTAAGAAAAATCTACGAAAATTTTTCTCCTGACTGGCTGCTTAATGCCGCACTTACGAATCCATTATTTAAATATTCAGCAAGCAACGTATTTTTCAAGAGAAAGCAGTTGCGCTGAAAATAAGTGAAGAGATATGCAAAATTCTTGTAGCTTCGCATAAGTTTTTCTTATAGATTATTTGCTAATATCGCGCTAACTCAAGTAATGATGTTAATGCTATGTTCCCAGAATAATGAAAAATTAACGATTCAGGAGAGTTAATATGTTCCGTCGCAAAGAAGAAGGGCTATTTGATAGCGATACCGACCAAGACCAGATACATGACGAAGCCACAAACGAGGAAAAATCAATGAGCCAGCCTACTTCAACTGCAAGTTTCAATAATTCCAGCAATTCCCACTCTTCATCTTCTGCATCAGCTACTTCTGCGCCAGCACAAGCTGGTATGCAGTCTGCCGCAGCTCCTATAACCCGCCCGAATCCTGCTCCCCCAACAGCAAATTCTTTCCGTCCTGCGGCTGCAACTCCTCCTGCTGCGGACCTTACACGCGGACGCATGCCAGATAGCAAACAGGCTACACCAAGCGTGACATCAACTTTTGCAACCCCTCTTCCTATCGGCGGGGATAAATCAAAATCCATTAAACGGGTTCTGACCGTTGGCAATGACATATTGCTTAAAGGCGAAATCGCCACCTGCGATCGCCTGGTTATCGAAGGTAAAGTTGACGCCACACTTAACGATGTCCACACTGTTGAGATAGCTGAATGCGGCTCTTTCAAAGGCTCCGCCCAGATAGAGGATGCTGAAATCAGCGGACTTTTTGAAGGCGACCTGACCGTGCGTGGACGCTTGGTTATATATGCGACCGGCAAAGTTCGCGGCAAAATATCTTACGGCGAGATTGAAATTGAGCGCGGCGGCGAGCTTACCGGCGAAATTAAAATCGCTGGAGCATCTGCTGTAAATGCACGCCCTATAAGCCGTAACGCTCCGTCTAAGGAAGATAGTCGCGTAGCAGCATAAGCCATTGTTATAAATAACTAAACCCACCCAAAGACTGATTCTCTGGGTGGGTTTTTTATTAGAAATATAATTGTCATTAAATTGTAACACAAATAGCTGATAAATACTTTATCATAAATGTGTATAGAGATAATTTTATCGTGTTTTAGGAATTGTTATGAGTATCGCAAAAGAATATTCAATGGATGATTATAAATCCGCATATAACGACATAACCGGTCTTTGTGACGCCGCTGAAGAATTGCTGTCTACCGTTGAAAACCCGGCAGTTAAAGACCCGCAGGCGCATCTTGATATGATCGAGCCGCTTATTAACGAGATAGCCGATGCTTCCGATGTGCTTGCTGAAGAGTTTTTGCTGGTAGCCGAAAGCAAAAAAAACCGCAGCGCAAGTAAATTCAGTAAAAAGCGCATCGAATCAGCGCTACGCCGTATCATAAGCACAATAAACGATTACCAGGATAACGCAAAAAATATTGCCATGAAATCCGGCAATATCGCGGTTGCCCTCACAACCCCTATCATAAAAAAAATACAGCTACAGCTTGATAAGGTTATCGGGATATTCCTTGAATTCTGCCAGATATCCCTGCAAAGCATCATGAGCAAAGCGGAACTGGATGCCCTGCGCGCACGTGACGCACGCATAGCATTAATGATGCACCAGTTCAGCCTTTCGCAGTAATTTGATAAATATAAAATTAGGGGGTATTTATGGTTGACGCTACTCAAAGCACACTAGGCGCAATTAATAACGCAGTAGTGGAAGAATTTAAAAAAAGGGATATTCTGCCGGATAATAATGATCCTGGCAGCCTGAATAATTTTGGTATTACGCACCGCCTTGCAGAACATCTACATGCTACTCTTGAGGCAAATGCCTTCAAAGGTGATGACGTTCGTGCTGAAGCTAATAAAAAGGCTGAAGTAAATAGCTCAGCCGTCCTAACGGCTACCATTAATACTCTAAGGGAAAAAGCTGGAAAAATGCCTGTTGCTGAATCTCTGGTTCAGGAAGCTGTAAAGGCAGGGTGGGAAAAAGCAATTAGCGCAGGTAAGTCGCAGCAAGGCCAGCAGGAACCAGGGCAAGCACAAGAACAGGTGCCTGGCGCTGGCAAACCTACCTTGGCAGAAGTTGGTGCGAACCTAGGAATTCAGATTCCGGAACCAACCGGTATTGGCGCTGGCAGGTTCCAATAAATACTTACACAAAATAGCTGGAAAGGCCTTTGGTTTATGCCTCAACTACAAAACTATGATGCTATAGTAGTTGGTGCCGGGCTGGTTGGAATGAGCATGGCTCTTGCCCTTGCTAAATCCGGATTAAAAATCGCTGTTATTGAAAAAACGGGAATAAGCGCACAGCTTGATGCGGCATTTGATGGCCGGGTAAGCGCTATTGCCCTTGGTTCAAAATATATACTGGATGATGTAGGCGCGTGGGAATTCATACAGCCCCATGCCGAGCCGATCCTGGATATTCGCGTAAGTGACGGGGCCACCCCTTTCTTCCTGCATTACGACCATAAGGAAGTTGGAGAAAACCCTTTTGGCTATATAGTTGAAAACCGTTATACACGTTATGGCCTTCATCAGGCAGCAGCTAAATTCCCAAACATTACCCTGATAGAGAATTTTAAGGTAAAAACCCTCTTGCAGGAACAATATAGCGCAAGCATTACCAGGGATAATGGCGATTCAATAGCCGCAAGCCTGATTATTGCTGCTGACGGCAAAACATCGCAGATACGCCAGTTGGCGGGAATAGGCGCAACAACATGGGATTACCGGCAAACCGCGATTGTATGCACCATAGAGCATAGCCTGGAGCATAATGGCCTGGCGCAGGAAAGATTTTTACCAATAGGCCCATTTGCGGTTCTGCCAATGACCGGAAAGCGCTCATCGCTGGTCTGGGTTGAACCAAATGACCGGGTAAAAATATATATGGATCTGCCTGAAGAAGAATTTGTGCAGGAAATTACCGAGCGTATCGGCGGCTATCTTGGTGATATACGCACAAGCGGAAAAAGATTTTCCTACCCTCTATCTATGCTCCATGCAAAAAAATACAGTGCGCAACGCATAGCTTTTATTGGTGATGCCGCACATAGTATCCACCCTATTGCCGGGCAAGGTGTTAATCTTGGATTCCGCGATGTTGCAACACTTGGCGCGCTAATAAGCGAACAGTATAGGCGTGGGCTTGATATTGGCGCAGAAAATATACTTGCAACTTATGAAAAATCGAGAGCAATGGATAATGTATCAATGATCGCTATCACAGACCTGCTTAACAGGTTATTCTCAAATAATATTTTGCCGATCCGTACAGCCAGGGATATAGGGTTATGGGCCGTTGGCAAACTACCATCTGTAAAAAAGCTATTTATGCACCATGCAATGGGGCTAAAAAGGGCTGGAAATGCCTAGAATGCAGCATAAATGCACTTGCGCCACCAAGCAAGAAAAGTTATATTAAAACCATGAAGATGTTAAAGTTTTTGATAGTTATATTATCTTTTCTATTCCTGCCGGCGCAGGCATCGGCACAGACTGGCTCATCCGCACCATATCAGCTTCTTGTAGTTGTTTATGGCGATGTTTTGACTTCAACGAATTATCTTCCGCATGACCAGACATTTCCATATCAGTTAGAAAAAAGATTGAGAATCACTGGGTTCGAGGCGAAGGTGGTTGCTATTGGCGACCCTGAATTTACCACTTCAACTGCCCTTGAAAAACTTGATAATTTAATAGGCATGGCACCAGACCTTGTTATCCTCCAGCTTGGTGAAACAGATATGAAGCGTGGGTTCAGCCATGCAGGGTTTTACGATAATATGGTAAGGATTATCCAGGAGCTTAAGAAAAACGGGATATATACCATTGTAATGGGTACAAAATCACCATCTTTTAATGGCCGCACATATGCAGATTTAATTGATAGTTATTTTAAAAAAATATCTGCAAATACGCCTGTTTATCCATACACACTTGCAGGTATTGCGGGGGTTCCGGATATGACGATGAGTGATAATTACCGGCCAAATGCCAACGGCGTAATAAACATGGTTAATGGAGTTTATGGGATGGTTGATACCGGGCTTCGCTGGAAGCTTGATATGATCAATAAAATGCGCCTGCAGCAAAAGAAGCGTTAGCGGCCAAAAATCAGGATTCCGGCCTGGGTTTTTATAGCTATTTGTCTAAATTTTATTCAAAATTACTATAAAATTATAATAATATATTATAAATATTATCCATAATATTCAGCAAACTACATTATATTATTCACATCTTTTTAATTTTTAAATGCTAGTATTTAAGCGTATGAACAGCAGATTTTTATATACGGCATTATGTGTTTCTAATAACCAGAAAATACAAAAGGAAATTTGCAAGTGACGATGACGGGGTCACAGCCGTAGAGTTCGCCCTTATCGCTCCTGTTTTTGTGCTGTTGTTAATGGGAATAATAGAATTTTCCCTTATAATGTTTGTAAGCAGCGCTATAGAAGGCGCAATAGCAGCAAGCGGACGTTACGGCAAAACCGGATATACCGCCGCCGGAAGCAGCAGGCAACAGCAGATAGTAGCAACTGTAGCGGCAAGGACAAACGGGCTGATTAACCCCAGCCTCATAACGGTTACGACCACAGTATATCCTTCTTTCGACTCAATCAGCAAGGATGAGCCTTATGTAGACACTAACCACAACGGAACACATGATTCTGGCGAAGCTTATACCGATATAAACCATAATGGCCAATGGGACAGCGCCGGGGTTTCCGGGCTTGGAAATGCAAACGATATTGTGGTATACACCGTAAGCTATCCATGGACTATAAACACGCCATTAATAGGGAAATTTTTTGGCAGTCCCTATATAATTTCCAGCCGTACCGTTGTAAAAAACGAGCCTTATTAATATGCAAAAAAGAAATAATATATTTGGGTTATTACTAAGGAACCAGCTTGGCCTTGCAGCCGTGGAATTCGCCCTTGCGCTCCCACTAATGATCATACTTACTTTTGGCTCTATCGAAGTTACTTTATATATTTTAATAAGCCAGAAAGCAGAACGGGTTGCGATAAACCTGTCTGACCTGGTTGCGCAATCAACCACAATAACCACAGCCCAGCTCGATGAAATTATAAAAGCAGCCAGCCAGGTAATGCTACCTTATAATTTTGGAACTGATGGATATGCTATAATATCATCAGTTACAAAAACCGGCACAAATGCGCCTGTAGTGAACTGGCAGTATAAAAGCTCAGGAACCGCACAAACCAGCCTTATAGGAACGGCAGGAAACAACGCCACGCTACCTTCTGGCTTTAGCATGGTTGATAAGGATAACGTAATAATTACGGAAGTTTTTTATAACTATAAGCCAATACTTTCCGGCACTATTTATAAAAGCAGCCAGATATACCGCTATAGTATTTACAAACCAAGGCTTGGCAACCTGACCACTCTTAGCTGGACTCTCCCAGACAGGGGAACAAGGAGGAATTTATGCTTAGGCTAAATAAATCATCAAGGATAATGCAGCGTATAATATTTGATCAAAAAGGCTCAGCGATACCTCTTATAGGAATGGGGATATTTGCAATGATGGGCTGCATAGGAGCAGCGATAGATATGTCGCGGGCACAACTGGTTCAGGCCAGGATGAGCAGCGCCCTGGATAATGCAGGCCTGGCAGCGGCAGCAACTGCCAGTACAACCGATGTAAACAGCGAAGCCAGCAAATATTTTAATGCTAATTTCCCAACTAATTATATGGGAACTACACTTGGCACATTGGTAGTGACCCCTAATGCGGATAACAGCGTTTTAAACCTGTCAATAACCGGTACTGTGCCTACAACATTTATGAAAATAGTTGGTTATAACAGCGTGCCCATCTCTGCTTATTCCCAGATAACAAGGGGCAGTAAAGGACTTGAAGTTATACTGGTTATGGATAATACCGGATCAATGAATGATTCTGCGGGAAGCGGTGTAAGCAAAATTTCTGCTGCAAAAAGCGCAGCAAACGCATTGGTTGGCATTCTTTTTGGCAGTAATGATACAATACCTAATTTATACATAGGGCTTGTTCCATTTTCCCAGGCCGTAAATATTGGCACAGGCCGCGCAAGCTGGACAACCAGCACAGCTTTAAATTGGGGTACGACAAGCTGGGGCGGCTGCGTTGAGTCACGAAGCAATGGGACGCTTACACCACAATATGATATAACCGATGACACGCCCTCAACCCGCCTGTTTGCAAAATATTACTGGCCGGATGATGGCAGCAATAACTGGATAAGTACAACTACTTCACATGGCCGTACTACAACCACCTATAGCATAAGCAGCTCACGCGGACCAAATTTATACTGCCCAAAAGCAGTAACGCCGATGACTGCCAGCAAAACCACTATAACCAACAGCATCAACGCAATGACCACAGGTGGGAATACGCATATCGACCTTGGCCTGGCATGGGGATGGCGAATGATCTCGCCCAAATGGCGTGGCCTGTGGGGTGGGGAAATGGACGCCAACAACCTGCCTCTGGATTATAACTCACCGCTTATGAATAAAGCTATTATTCTTATGACCGATGGCGACAACACAATAAGCAACGGTAAATACAGCGCCTATGGTTATCCAAGCGCGGGGCAACTCGGTCCCAACCCCTGCCCTTCCGGGGATTGCACTAACGGTATAAACGAGGTTAACACACGCACTTCAACAGTATGCAATAACATCAAGGCCAATAACAGCAATGTTATCATTTATACTATAGCATTGGGCACAAGCATAGGAACCACAGCAAAAACCATGTTGCAGAACTGCGCAAGCAAGCCGGAATATTATTTTGACAGCCCGACAACCGATGATCTGGCAAGCGCCTTCAATCAGATCGGAGACTCGCTTGCAAATTTGCGAATAAGCAAGTAGTATTTCGCGCATGAATAGATGCGCAACAATTTTATATTCACTTATAGCAGCAGCAAGCCTTGGCTTCCTGGCTGGTTGCGAACAAGCTGAAACCGCTGGCGATGCTTCGCAGATAGAAGCCCTGAGAAAAAGTGGGAACGCATTGATCGAAAGCGGCAAAGAGCAGGAAGCCATTGTTGTTTTCGACAAGATCATCACGCTCGATCCCAAAAACGCCCTGGCATATAATGGCAAGGCCGTAGCCTTCGACCATAGCGGGAACCATTTAGCAGCACAGGACCTATACCAGACCGCGCTTAAATTATCGCCCAATTCTCTGGCTATAAAAAACAACCTGGCCATGTCGCTTATCCTTAACAAGCAAATAAAACAGGCTATCGCAATACTTGAACCGCTTTCCAAAAAACCGGGGATTGATAAAGACCAATCCGGGGATACCATCCGCCATAACCTTGCCCTGGCTTACGGTATTTCCGGTCAATATGACAAAGCCACCAAAATTAACCGCAGGGATTTAAGCATCAAGGAAGCAAAGGAAAATATAGAATATTATAAGGACTATATTGCTAATAATAGTGATACAACCAAAAAGGGTGGCAATAACAGCATACAGAAAATAGAAAATAATGAGCATAAGGCTGGCTTCATAAACCCGCCTGAATCAATTGCCCCGGCTAAAAAACAACTATCTTCCGCCACTAAAAAAACACCGGATAAACCAAAGGCCAAACCGCCGGAAGAAGCTAATGAGCCTGGCTTTTTCTCAAGGATGACCAGTTATGATTACCCTGATTAAGCGCTGAATTACTGGATTATTTTCTGAAATTCCTGGAATTGCTTGCTTTTTAGCAGTTTTTGCATTAACTTAATTAACTAAATATTAAGCTCTGCTACCCTAAAATCCTTGGCATAACGTATATAGATAATAAATGGCTATAATGAAAAATAAATTACCGGGATTTTTGTTAGCAGGTATTTTTGCGATTGCATTGCCGCTTTGCATGCAACCCTCCCCATCCCAGGCCCAGGTGATTGATCCGCTAATCGAAGGCGCTAAATTATGCACCCGCCATCTCCAGCGCTATGAAACCCAATATGGCATTCCATCGCACCTGCTATCGGCAATTGCCTCGACTGAATCAGGGCGCTACCATGATGGGCTTAAAATCAAACTGCCATGGCCATGGACCATAAATGCCGAAGGCAAGGGCTATTTCTTTGATACAAAGGAAGAAGCGGTGGCGGCGGCTTTAAAATTGCAGGCACGCGGGGTTGAAAGTATCGACGTTGGCTGTATGCAGGTAAATATACATCATCATCCCGAGGCCTTCGTATCAATGTCACAGGCTTTCGAGCCTGAGAATAACGTGGCTTATGCCGCAAGCTTCCTGCGCAACCTCTATCAGGAGGAAGGTTCATGGAAGAAGGCCGCCAGTGATTACCATTCAAAAACCCCGGATCGCGGCAGGCAGTATGTCGGGCTGGTTTATGATAGCTGGTTCAAGATAATTGATAAATTACGCTCTGCCCGTCTTAATGTGCCAGAAAGCTCAGTTAATGGGCTTAGGGATATGAAAAGGCCAGAGTCCAGCGTTCAGGCTGCCATACCTTCCGGCCCTAAATATATAAAAGTTTCCGATTCGGCTGGCAGCCAGAAAGAAGCTATTTATAAAACACCAAGCATGAAAAGTATAAAAGTTACTGCTCAGGGTACGGCAATAGGCAGCAACGAATCAAGGAAGCGTGAAAACGGTATAATAATTGTTCAGCCTGAAATATCGGCAGCATCGGCTAATCCCGAAATTAAAAGGGTGAATGCTTCGCTTCCTGGCCCGGAAACCATGGTAGTTGCTGATGCAAGCAACGCCAGCAACAAGCAGAGCATACTGGACCTTCCGCCCAGCGCAGGCTCTCCTGCTCCTGCAGCGGCTGATCCGGGCGCAAAGATCATACGCATTGATAATAAATTAGTTAGTGCTAGACACCCGGTAAATACTGTGACAAAAAAATCTGGCCCTAATTTCATTTTCAACGATTGATTCCAAAGATAAATCTATGGCTAAATTTGAACAGATACCAGTATATAGTCTGGAAGTTGCATGCGATGGCGGCGGCGGAGCGCTTGGCCATCCCAAGGTTTATTTAAAAATAGAGCCAGAAAAAGGCTCCATAGCCTGTCCTTATTGCAGCCGCACCTATGTGCTTGAGCAAAGCGGCAGGAAATCAGCTTCGCACTAATTGCCCTAACACACAATCCTGTGAGGCGCGCCGCCGCAACAACGTCATACTGTGGACGGCGAAGCCGTAGCACAGGATCTCAATCCGTAATCCCAAGATCCTGCGCAATTGCTGTTGCAATTCGCAGTATGACGGCACAATAAAAATAATTTTAAAAACCCACTTCCAGACCAGCTTATTTCATTTTTATATTTGTCGTGTGGTTGGGAATATTCCATAAGAAGCCGTAGTGGCC
>JBDHUC010000003.1:0-94870 GCA_039808985.1 Alphaproteobacteria bacterium
ACGATTGCACGGCTTATTGCCAAATATAGCGGCGCGCTGTTTGTTCAACTATCGGCTATTTCGCACGCTACCGCCGATCTGCGCAAGGTTTTCGAACAGGCAGAAATTGATAAAGCCGCTGGCAAACGCACCATATTGCTGGTGGATGAGATACACCGTTTCAACCGTGCACAGCAGGATCTGTTCCTGCCTTATATCGAGAACGGAACGATAATTTTAATCGGCGCGACCACTGAAAACCCATCATTCGAGCTTAACTCGGCGCTGCTTTCGCGCTGCAAGGTACTGGTTATCAACCGTCTTGACATGGACAGCCTGATAAAACTCACCCATAAGGCCGAGGAATTTACAGGCAGAAAACTGCCGCTTGATGAGGAGGCACGCAAAACTCTGTGCGCGATGGCTGACGGCGATGCGCGCTATCTGCTGAACCTCGTTGAGGAACTGCTGGAAATGGAAGGGACGATAAACAGCGAAGAGCTGCTGGAACTTATCCAGAAGCGTATGCCTGTCTATGACAAGTCCGGCGAAGGGCATTATAACCTCATTAGCGCCCTGCATAAATCGCTGCGCGGGTCGGATGTGGATGCCGCCCTCTACTGGTTCGCACGGATGCTTGATGGCGGCGAAGACGAGCTTTATATCCTGCGCCGCCTGGTGCGTTTTGCCACCGAGGATATAGGCATGGCCGACCCGCAGGCCGTGGTGCAGGCGCTGGCGGCAAAAGAGGCGTTCGAGTTTATCGGCGCGCCGGAAGGGCATATCAACATAGCGCAAGCGGTTATTTACCTTGCCACTGCGCCCAAATCCATAGGCGTATACCGCGCCCTTAACAAGGTGACCGGTGATGCGCGGCGCAACGGCTCGCTCGCCCCGCCGATGCATATTTTAAACGCGCCCACCAAAATGATGAAGGAGCTGGGCTACAGCGACGGCTATATTTACGACCCGGAAACCGAGGATGGATTTTCCGGACAAAATTATTTCCCGGAAGGGATGAAACGCGCGAGCTATTACAGGCCGATCGAAACCGGCTTCGAGCGCGAGATAATAAAGAGACTGGATTACTGGAACAAGCTGCGGGCGAAGAAGGGTGGGAATTCTGAGTGAATAAAAAGCGATTGATATTAATACTGGTTATAATAAGCGTCCCTGCCCTGTATTTCATGTATGGTATGGGCATAGTTCGCTTTAACTACCCGTCCAGCATAAAGTTTCCGATTCAGGGCATTGATGTGAGTCATCATCAAGCTGATATTGACTGGGAAAAAGTAGCGCAGAATAAAAATATACATTTTGCCTATATAAAAGCTACCGAAGGTGGCGATTTTAAAGACAAAAATTTTAATGAAAACTGGAATGAAGCAAAGCGATTTGGCCTTTTAAGGGGAGCATATCACTTCTTTACTTTTTGCCGCGCAGGGAAAGAGCAAGCCCGGAATTTCATGGAAATGATACCGGAAAAAGATAGTGGCGAACTGCCAATTGCAATCGATCTGGAATTTGGAGGGAACTGCAGCAAAAAGCCAAGCTTGGAAGAATTATTATATGAGCTAAACTCTTTCATAAATGAAACAAAGAAACGCTTTCCCCAGAAACCGGTTCTATATGTTACCCCGGGATTCTTCTATCATTACTTAAAGGATAACAGCTCTCAATTCCCGCAGCATCATTTGTGGCTCAGAAATATATTTTTTGAGCCTCAACAGAAAAATTGCGAGGAGTGGAGCATTTGGCAATATGCCGACAATTATATAATAGGCGGGATAAACCAGCCGGTAGATATGAATGCTTTTTGCAATAAGGACTGGCTTGCTAATGAACATTGAGATTATCCCCGCAACTGAATCGGACAGGGCATTTTTCAGAAAAGCTCATCATCTTGCGTACCGCGATGTAATAGAATCAATGTTCTCTTGGGATGAGGAGGAACAGGATAAATTCGCTAATAAGGATTTCGATGAGCGTAACCCGCATATCATTATATATGGCAAAATACGCGTGGGAGTTTTAGGATGGCTTGCGAAAGCAGATCATATATGGTTTGGGCCGATATATATTTTACCGGAGCACCAGAATAAGGGGATCGGGTCATACTTAGTTAGGGAGTTTATGAATAGAGCAAGGAATGCGGGTTTACCGCTTCACCTGCAAACGCTGCGCAAAAATGAAAAAGCCAGAAAATTCTACGAAAAGCTGGGATTTACAATCTTACCTTCGGATGAGATACATTGGCAGATGGAGTATAAAAGCAAGTGAAATGGATGCCAGCCTGCGCTGGCATGACAGAGCAAAGTCGTTCGTAATAACGAATTTAGCCGCTTATCGCGTGTTTCCTGAGATACTCAGCCGCGTATGGGCAGATGGGATTGATGGTGAGGTTCTGCGCCTTGGCATCGAGGACTATGGCGGCCATAAGCTGTGACGCAACCCCTCGCCCGCGCAATTCTTGCGGGACTTCAACATGGGTTACGGAAATCACATTCCCGCTTTTCCGGTATTCGGCGATTGATAAAATCCCGTCTACAACTAACTCGTAACGGCTAAGCGCATCATTATCAACTGCTTTACTTTCTGGCATATTTTACTCCTGATTAAAAAAATTAGAATGACAAGTTAGATATAAAGAATATATATGGATGCTAAGTACGCTCGCGTCCAGTACGTTTTAAATTTTCACTGCCCGGAGAAATTGACTTTTCCCCACCGACCATTTCAGCGAAGGTGGCTTTGGAAGGTTTTTCGTGTTTTAAGTGTGCAACAATCTCTTTCTCTATATCTTTATTTAGACAAAATGGTCTTTGAGTACCATTTTGAAATATTCCTGCTCTATCAATAGGCAGAGTAATTCCTTCAGCAATAAATCTTGGTTCACCTTTTTCTTTTGCTATTTTCCACGATTCTTCTAACTTCTCATAAAATTTCCTAACTTTTAATTGACCTACATGCGCTGAGTTTGCCAACTCGGTTATATTAACCCATTCATCAGTTTTCTGGGGTACAGAAAAAAATGAAATAGCACTCCTGTGTAAACAAAAAGGTCTAGCTGTAAAATTCTGAAAAACTCCTGCCTTGTCAGTAGGAAGCGTAATTCCTGCAGCAGAAAAACTTGATTCACCTTTTTCTTTTGCTTGTTTCCATGCTGTTTCTAAAGACTTATAAACTTCCCTATATGTACCTCTAGCAAGTATTTCCATTTCCCTAGAAGATAACCACTCATCAGTTTTTTGTGGTGTAGAAAAATGAGAAGCAACATCTTTATGTAAGCAAAATGCTCGGCTACTAACATTTTGAAATATTCCAGCTTTGTCAACAGGTAGTGTGATACCTTCTGCAGAAAATTTATCTTCGCCTTTTTCTTTTGCTTTTTTCCATGCTGTTTCTAATGAAACATATATAGGATACATTTTTGGATAACTTGTATTAACTAATGCAGCCATATCGTGTGCAGCTAGCATTACATCGCTTTTCTGAGGAGTAGATAAATATTGAGCAGCGTCGTTGTGCAAACAGAAGAAAGAACGAGAACCTCTTTGAAATATTCCTGCCTTATCAATCGGTAGCGTAATACCCTCAGCAGAAAATTTATCTTCGCCTTTTTCTTTTGCTTGCTGCCAAGATTTTTCTAATTTGTCATATAGCTGACTTATTGTAGGGGGAGTAACATGTACTAATCTAGCCATTTCTTTATAAGTTTGGAAATACTCAGGTTTTTGTGATTCAGATAAACATGAAATTATATCTTTATGAAGACAAAAAGCTGGCTTATTCCCACTACTAAATATCCCAGCTTTATCAACTGGCAACGCAATTCCTTCAGCAGTAAATCTATGTTCGCCTTTTTCTTTTGCTTCCTGCCAAGCTATTTTTAACTTTTCATATAAAGAGGATATAGTTGAGTAAGTAGTGTGTAATGTTCTGCTTGTTTCACTTGCATGTAACCACTCATCAGTTTTTTGTGGTGTAGAAAAATAATAAGCTACATCTTTATGTAAGCAAAATGCTCGGCTACTAACATTTTGAAATATTCCAGCTTTGTCAACAGGTAGTGTGATACCTTCTGCAGAAAAACTGGATTCCCCCTTTTCTTTTGCTTTTTTCCATGCTGTTTCTAATGCCTCGTATATTGCGTACACCTTCTCCTGACCAATGCGCGCCAGTTTTTTCATTTCATTAGCTGTAACAAAATTTTCAGTTTTTTGTGGTGTAGAAAAATAATAAGCTACATCTTTATGCACGCAAAAAACTTTGTGAATACCACTTTGAAAGACACCAGCTTTGTCAACAGGTAACGTAATGCCTTCAGCAGAAAAACTGGTATCTCCTTTTTCTTTAGCTTGTTCCCATGCTTTTTCTAATGATTCATATATTGGATATATTTTACTACCATTAGTTTTGGCTAATCTTCCCATTTCATAGCCAATCAGCCACTCATCAGTCTTTTGTGGTATCCCTTCCCGATTCTTATTAGCCTCGGAAATTACTGATTGCATATCCTTATAATCAATATGGACTTTTATACCTGAAGGAAGGCTGCGTTTGCTTCTTGTCTGTGGCTCGGCATCTATTGAATCTACCAAAGCGGTTTTTGACGCTTCATCAGAAGTTACTGCTTCTATGTCGTCTTTTCCTGCAACTTTCCTCGTAATCCAGGTTACAGGCTTCCTTACATATTTTGCGCTATATACACCAGCATCCCCTAATACCTGCCCGAATAAATATGGATCCATTCCATCCGCACGCACGTTAATGGCTAGAGATAATTTATCCTGTCCATATTTCTTTTTATAATCACTATCCTGTTTACGGGTGATACGCCCAAGTTGCTGCTCCACAACATGCGGCATATTTGATGGTCTTAGGGAATAACATACAGTTGCATTTCGGGCATCAAAGCCCATACCCAGCAATTTATCGTTGAACACTGCCTGGATTTCGCCTTTTTTGAACTGCTCAAGGATTGGCTGGTATTGTTTAGTTCCCATATCACCGCTAACATAAGCAGCCTTGGCATTAACACCCAGCTCTTTAGCCAAAGCATTAAATCGTTCTGCCCCATAACGCGCAGACCCTATCCCTTCTGTATAGAATACTGTCGGCAAGCGCGATAATTTACCAAAATTATCACGGTTTTCAGTTAGGTGAAAACGGATAGCTCCTTCTAATACTGATGGAGCAGCGGCAAACCTTTCCAGATCTTCGCGCCTATATTCCTTACCTTTCTGAGTACTGGCAAAGTTTTTTATCCAACCTTCATCTATGGTAACGTCAATTGTTCCAGTTACTACGCCATTACATAAAATATCCCTCTTAATAGCTTCAGCAATCGGCAAATGATAAACAGGTTTCTGCCCTTCAAAAAGGTGATTAGCCGCACCCGCGTCTGTAGCCGTAAAACCAGCTACCATGACATTATCCCGTAATTTTTTTATTATAGCTGAGGTTTTTGCCCCAAGCCCCTCATGCACTTCATCAAGAATTATAAAGGGCCGGTAATGCACATCATTACGGTCGGCAAAATCAAGTTCATGCCTGTTAACAAGGGGTGGCAATGACTGATAGCTGGTAATAACGAATTTTGGCGGCGGATTACCTTCGATAATGCGTTTGCGCTCAGCAGTTGGCTGTTTACTATCATAAATAGCAATATCCTTTTCTGGTATTCCTATCTCATTACAAAATTCCTCCCTTGTATTTTTGTTAAGCAGGTTACGGGGCGTAACGATAAGAGTTGGCACATCCATTGCTTTGGCCATAGTACCAAACATGCGGGTTTTACCAGAGCCGGTAGCGGAAACGACTTCCAGATAATCGCCTCTTTTTATCCCGGCTTCTTGCGTATCTTTGCTGCCAAGCTGGACGAATTCGCCACCATTTGGCAGGCGCATAAATTTTTCCACGGCAATTAGTGCATCATTTTGATAATCTCGCAGACCAGTTTCTCCCTTTGCAATAAAATTGCGAAGGTTGCAAATCATTGTATTTTTATCTTGGGAATTCATTATGCTAACGGCCTTATCCAGATTTTAAACTAAGATAATTTAGCACAAGAAGCTATTTGCAATTATTAAGATTTGGCGACATTTCAAATTTTTCGATAATGTTATATATAATATATTGATATTATTATATATTAATCAATTTTTACGGCGCTGGTGGCTTCTTCCATCTCGGCGAAGGTAGGCTGCATATGCGATGGAACCTGGGTGCGGCCTATCTCTGTGGAAACCTGTGGGGCCATGCCTTTTAAATGCGCAACCAGAATATCACGGATGATGAAATAAAACTGCTGCTCCTCGTTATGGATGGCGATATTTTTGCTGGCAAGCGGAGCCACGATACAATAAGCCATGAACACGCCCATGAAAGTTCCAACCAGTGCGCCACCGATCATTCCCCCTAATACTTCCGGCGGCTCGGTAATACTGGCCATGGTTTTTACCACACCAAGAACCGCAGCCACGATACCAATAGCCGGAAGGCCATCAGCCATGCCTTGCAGCGCATGCCCAGGCCCCATAGCCTCATGGTGGTGTTTTTCTATCTGTTTTTCAATAAGCTCCTCGATCTGAAGCGGGTTTTCAAGCCCCATTGTAAGTGTGCGCAACGTGTCGCAGATCATATCAACTGCGAAATGGTCATGCTCAATCTTCGGGTATTGCGAGAATATGGTACTTTCATGCGGCTTTTCTATATGCTGTTCTACCGCTATCAGGCCTTTTGATTTCATCAATTTGCACAGCGCGAACATAAGGCAGAGCAGATCCTTATAATCCTGCTTTTTCCATTTGGGGCCTTTAAAGGAAACGATCAATTCCTTGAAGGTTTTTTTAAGCACCAGGCTGGAATTGGCGATCATATAAGCGCCAATGGCGGCGCCAAGTATTGTGCCTAATTCGTGAGGAAGAGCATGAAGAATAATCTCGATCTTACCGCCGGATTCGATATAAATACCGAATACGCAAATGAAAATCATTATTAGGCCGATTGCGGGAAGCATTGAAAATCCGGGTTAAATTGTTCAAACTTATAAAAGACTACAAGCTAAAAGCAAAAAAAACGTTAAAATATAAGGAATATTACAATTATTACGTTATTCGTCCGCTAAGCGGCGTATAATCGGGCTTTCGGCCCCGATTTTAATATTCATAATGTATAAAAATTATACATTATGAATATATCACGCGGCTATTTCCTCGGCAGCCACCACACCCTTAATTACCCTTATTTTATCAAGTGTTGACGGTGAAAGGGCATATTTTCCCGGTAGTTCGATCTCGGTCAGGGTGGCATCAATCTGCGCCATAAGCTTTACCAGCGCGCCATATTGGTTCGGACTTCCAAGCAGGCTGTGGAGCGAAGAAAGAGCCGATGGCTGGTTTATAACTATTTTAAACTGTCCACCGCCACGCTTAAGCTGCTGCTTCACCAGGGCTTCATCAAGAGGCATAAGGCTTTGCGCAATAAGGCGTACCCCTCCCTCTTCGCTTTTACCATCGGCGGTTATCAGCAATATATTGCCGTTTTCCAGATTATCGCGCTGCTGTGACAGAAGCTCCTCGTTAAATACAGAAATTTCGAATAATCCAGCCATGTCGGATAGCTGTACAAAGGCAAACCGGCCCTTATCCGAAACTTTGAACTTACGCCCGGTCACAATACCTGCAAGCTTTACCGAACGGTATTTTTCACTGAGTTTTTCCGCAAGCTGGTTCGATGGCGTTACCCCAAGAGCATCAATTGCAGAAAGATAGCCCGACAGAGGATGCGCGGAAAGATAAAAACCGATAGCAGTGAACTCATGCTCCAGCTTCTCAAGCTTCGACCAGTCACTGTAACTGCCCAGCTTCGGGGTGTGCCTGGTGCTTTCATCGACACCTCCGAACAGGCTTACCTGCTGGCTTTCGCGGTCGCGCTGGGCGGCAGTTCCATGCGCCATTACAAGGTCAATATTGGCAAACAACTCGCCACGGTTTGGATGCAGATTATCAAATGCCCCGGCCTTGATTAAAAATTCCAGGGCGCGCCGGTTGAGCGCTTCATGCGGGATGCGTACCGCAAAATCAAAAATATCCTTATACTCGCCATTTTTATTACGCTCGGCAACCACCCCCTCCATCGCTGCCGCGCCGACATTGCGAATTGCGGCAAGGGCGTAGCGGATAGACAAGGGGTTCGGGGTTCGGGATTCGGGATTCGGGGAAGAATTATTTTTGTCTATAGATGGATCATCCTCCACAGAAAATAAAACCTCCGACCTGTTTATATCCGGCGGTAGCATTTCTATGCCAAACCTTGACGCATCTTCACGGAAAATGCTTAATTTATCGGTATTGCCCATATCGTAGGTCATGGAGGCGGCGATAAATTCAACCGGGTAATTGGCTTTCAGGTATGCGGTTTGGTAGGCGATAACCGCATAAGCTGCCGCATGCGATTTATTAAAGCCATATTCGGCGAATTTAGCGATAAGGTCGAATATAGCGGCGGCGTCTTTTTTGGGAACTTCGCGCTCAACTGAACGGGCAACGAATATGTCACGTTGCGCTTCCATTTCGGCGCGTATCTTCTTACCCATGGCGCGGCGCAGGAGATCCGCCTCGCCAAGGCTGTAACCGGCAAGGAGCTGGGCTATCTGCATCACCTGTTCCTGGTAAATTATAACGCCGAAAGTTTCTTTTAAAACCTGCTCAAGCAGCGGATGCAGATATACCGCCTTTTCCTCGCCATGTTTGCGCGAAATATAGGTGGGGATATTTTCCATAGGGCCGGGACGGTACAGCGATACCAGAGCGATAATATCCTCAAGGCAGTCCGGCTTTAGTTTTTTAAGCGTGTCGCGCATACCGGCAGATTCGAGCTGGAACACCCCGACTGTATCGCCACGGCTAAGCATTTCATAAGCCTGTTTATCACCTTCTGGAAGCTTCCTGAGGTCAACATCAATCCCGCGCTGGCTTATCAGCTTAACGGCGCGCACAAGCACCGTAAGGGTTTTAAGACCCAGGAAATCAAACTTTACCAGACCGGCTTTTTCGACATATTTCATCGAATACTGCACCACCTGCATGTCGGATTTTGGATCGCGGTACATAGGCACTAGTTCAGAAAGAACCCGGTCGCCTATCACAACACCCGCCGCATGGGTCGAGGCATGGCGGTTAAAGCCTTCGAGCTTCAGGCTTATATCCATTAGTTTTGCAACCGCCTCATCCTCATCCATCGCGGCCTGGAATGCGCTATCCATGTCTATGGCCTGTGCAAGCGTAACCGGGGCTGCCGGGTTATTTGGAACCATTTTGCAGATGCGGTCAACCTGCCCGTACGGCATTTGCAGGACACGCCCCACATCGCGTAGAACCGCCCTCGCCTGCAATTTCCCGAAGGTTATTATCTGGGCCACCCTGTCGGTCCCATATTTTTTCTGCACATACTGGATTACTTCCTCGCGCCTCTCCTGGCAGAAATCAATATCGAAATCGGGCATGGAAACGCGGTGCGGGTTCAAGAAGCGCTCAAACAGCAGGCCATAACGCAGCGGATCGAGATCGGTTATGGAAAGCGACCACGCAACCACCGAGCCTGCGCCAGAACCGCGCCCCGGCCCAACCGGTATGCCATGTTCCTTGCTCCAGGTTATGAAATCGGAAACTATCAGGAAATAACCGGGGAACTTCATTTTTATGATTACATCCAGCTCAAATTCCAGCCGTTCCAGATATGGCTTGCGGTTTTCTTCGCCCTCGATATAACCATCAAGCCTTGCCTCCAGCCCTTTTCGCGCCTGCACACGCAGGCTTTCCTCCTCGCTCATCCCCTCGATGGAAAAACGCGGAAGAATAGGATCCCGCGACTGGGCGATAAAAGCACAGCGCTTTGCGATTGAAACCGTGCTGGCAATAGCTTCGGGCATATCGGCAAACAGCTCGGACATTTCCTGCGCGGTCTTAAGCCTGTGCGCCGGATTCAAACTACGCCTGTTATCCTCGCTTACATAGGAGCCATCGGCTATGCACAGGAAAGCGTCATGCGCCTCGAACATGTCATCTTTTATGAAATGGGCATTGTTGGTGGCGACCAGCGGAATATTATATTCATAGGCAAGGGCAACAAAGCGCCCCTCGGTTGCCGCTTCATCGGGCAGGCCATGGCGCGATATTTCCATATAGAGCCTGCCTGGAAAAAGCTGCATCAATTTTTCAAGCTGCTGCACCGCCAGGGAATCACGCCCCGCAAGCAGCGATTTACCTATCGCGCCGTAGATACCGCCGGTAAGGGCGATCAAACCTTCGCAATTGCCGTTTAAATCCTCCATAGAAAGCAACGGCGCAGTATCGCCAGCAGGTTGCAGGTAAGATTTACTTACCAGCGCCAGAAGATTCTGCCACCCGGTTTCATTTTGCGCATAAACCAGCAACTGGTCGGGCTTTTGCATATGGGCATGGCGCGTATCCTGTACGGACTCCGGCTTTATAAGAAGCGTACATCCCAGTAGCGGCTGCACACCCTGTCCCGATGCTTCCAGCGAGAACTCCAGCGAACCGAACAGATTTCCTGAATCAGTTATGGCAACGGCAGGCATTTTTTGCGCCTTACACCATTTCACCAGGTCTTTTATGTGGATAGCACCTTCCAGCAGCGAGTAATCGCTATGCACACGTAAATGAATGAAACTGGCTTTGCTCATACGCTTATATTAATACCAAAATATAATTTTACTTCAAAATTCCGCCTTCTAAATGCACTATCCTGTCCATGCGCCTGGCAAGCTCTATATTATGGGTGGCGACCAGTGCCGACTGCCCGGTTTTTTTCGCCATATCCATGAACATCGTGAATACCGAATCAGCAGTTTTAGGATCCAGATTTCCTGTCGGCTCATCGGCAAGTATTATTTTAGGATTATTAGCAAGGGCACGCGCAATTGCAACACGCTGCTGCTCGCCGCCTGAAAGCCGGGCTGGGCGGTGCGTAAGCCTTTCGCCAATGCCTAGCGATACAAGCAGCTCTTTTGCCCGTTCTTCGGCTTTGGTTCGTGAAACCCCAGCTATCATCTGTGGAATCACCACGTTTTCCAGCGCAGAGAATTCCGGAAGCAGATGATGGAACTGATAGATAAACCCGATATTATTGCGGCGCATCCGGGTACGTTTTTTATCATTGGCCTGGCTTAGCTCCTCGCCGGATATTAGCACTTCTCCGCCGGTCGGGTTATCGAGCAGCCCCGCAATCTGCAGCAAAGTGGTTTTGCCTGAGCCGCTTTGCCCAACCAGCGCCACAACTTCGCCTTCTTTAACCGCTAGGTTCAGGCTGGAAAGCACAGTAAGGCTGGCATCAGGCTGGCTGTATGTACGCGTGATGTTTTTAAGCTCTAAGACATTACTCATAACGCAATGCCTCCGCCGGGTTTAGCTTTGCGGCGCGCCTTGCCGGATAAATGGTGGCGAGGAAAGAAAGCGTAAGAGAAAACAGCAAAACCATTGCGACCTCGGAATAATCCACCCTGGAAGGAAGGTGCGACAGGAAATAAAGCTCGGCGGAAAAAAGCTTATGCCCCATCATTGCTTCCAGCCATAATTGTATATTCTCGGTATTGAATGCGATAAGCAGCCCCAGAAGCAGCCCGATGAACGTGCCAACGACACCAACGCTTGCACCACACATGAAAAATATCCGCATAACCGAAGCCGAGCTTGCGCCCATGGTGCGCAGTATTGCTATGTCCTGCCCTTTTTCCCGCACCAGCATTATGAGGCTGGAAATTATGTTAAAGGACGCAACAAGTATTATAAGCATCAGTATTAAAAACATTACATTGCGCTGTACCAGCACCGCCTGGAAAATATGGTTGTTGGAGGTTTTCCAGTCATACACGCGGAAGCCAGCGCCAAGCTTAAGCGCAACCTGCGCGGCTATCTTCCCGGCATTATCCGGGTTATCAGAGGTTATTTCAATTGATGTTGCATTATCTGCGCCGTTATCCTGCAATTTGAAATAAACCTGCGCCTCTTCAAACGGCATTATGATAAGGGCGCTGTCATAAGCGAACATGCCCAGCTCGAACGTACCGACAACCCGGTATGCCTTGACCCGTGGCATAAGCCCGGCGATTGTTGCACGCCCTTCTGGAGATATGAGCAGCACATCATCGCCGATATTCAGCCTGAGTTTTTCAGCGAGGCGTTTGCCAATTATAACCCCCTCCCCATCTTTAAATGCCTGCAATTGCGAAGCTTCTATTTTATTTACCAGAAGTGATTTTTTATCTATATCACCTGCACGGAAAGCCGAAACCATGGCACCAGACGCAACGCCAGCATGGCTGGCCATTATCTGCCCCTCAACCTTGGGAATGGCCATAGAAACACCAGGTATTCCGGCAATATCTTCGCTTAGTTTCTGATAACCTGGTATGCCGCCGGTATTGGAGTATACTGTTACATGCCCTTCAAGGCCGATTATGCTGCTTATAAGCTCACCACGCACTCCATTCATCACCGAAAGCACAACGATAAGAGTTGCAACGCCAAGCGCGATGCCAACCAGTGAAAACAAAGCTATAACCGAAATAAAGCCTTCCTCGCGGCGGGCGCGGAGGTAACGGAAGGCTATCATGGATTCAAAAGCAGCGCACATCAGACAGCTCCCCTGTGCCTGGATTTTACCGCTGCCTCATACGCCTTTATCATCCAGCCATACAGCATATCTTTATCCTCCAGGACATGCGGCGGAACTTCCCAATAGCTCATGGTAACCAGCTTGTTTTTGCCATTTTTATCATGGCGGTTATATATAAATGGAACGCTTCCTGCCTGCTGGAAATCAGGCTTGTTCTCGCTGCCTGTCTTAAAATAAAGCCGGTCATCAACTATAATGGCAAATATCATGCTGAAACGGTAAATGCCGATGCCGCCAAACATCCTGCGGGTGGAGATCCCTTCCATTACCCCCATCTGCTCGAGAACATTATTTACAAAGCTGCTATTTACCGACATGTACCTAACAACTGCTCCAGGGCTGCTTCTGATTGTATTTCCTGCTTCTGGCCGGTTTTACGGTTTTTAAGCTCAACCATGTTTTTTTCTGCTCCTTTGGGGCCAACCACAATTTGCCATGGCAGGCCAATCAAATCCATGCTGGCGAATTTACCACCTGCGCGCTCGTCAGTGTCGTCATACAGGATTTCTTTTCCTTTTGCAGAAAGTTTTTCATAAATCATTTCGCATACGGAATCACATTTTGCATCGCCAGCACGGAGGTTTATAATCCCAACATCAAACGGCGCAACCGACTGAGGCCAGATAATGCCGTTTTCATCATGGCTGGCTTCGATTATAGCACCAACCAGGCGGGAAATCCCTATGCCGTAACAACCCATTTCAGGTGTAATGCTCGTGCCATCTGGCCCGGCGACAGTTACGCCCATTGCTTTTGAATATTTCTGGCCGAGATAGAATACGTGCCCAACCTCGATGCCACGCGCCTCACGCAGCCTTTCCTTAGGTATCGGGCAGGATTCCGGCTTGTGCTGCTCGTCAGCAGCGGCATAAAGGGCGCGCATCTCTTCACCCGACAGGGTTAGCTTGCCGCTGCGTATCTCATCAAACCGTTCATCATAATAGATAGCGCTTTCGCCCGTTTCAGCGATCACCTGGAACTCGTGGCTTAAATTGCCGCCAATAGCTCCGGAGTCTGCATTTACCGCAATCGTGGTCAGCCCCATACGCGCAAAAATACGATGATACGCATCGTACATTTTTGCATATTCTTTCTTGGCTGCCTCCACATCAATGTCGAATGAATAAGCATCTTTCATAAGGAATTCACGACCCCGCATCACACCAAAACGCGGACGAACCTCATCGCGGAACTTCCACTGTATCTGATAGAGGTTCAGCGGCAGGCTCTTATAGCTTTTCACATAGCCGCGAAAAATATCCACTATCATTTCCTCGTTGGTGGGACTGTAGAGAAGTTCACGCTCGGCACGATCCTTAAAACGCAGCATTTCCTTACCCAGAGCATCATAACGCCCGGATTCTTTCCATAGATCGGTTGGTTGCAAAGTAGGCATCAGAACCGGTATGCAGCCAGCCTTCTGCAACTCATCATTAACAATTGCCTCGATGTTACGCAACACACGAAGCCCAAGCGGCAGCCAGCTATAGATACCTGCCGCCTGCTGGCGGATCATGCCTGAGCGCAGCATGAGGCGGTGCGAAACTATCTGTGCCTCGGACGGATTTTCTTTGATAAGTGGCAGGAAATATTCAGACAGGCGCATATATTTTTTCTTCTATCAGTTATATTCAATTAAATTCTTAACCGGGACGATACCGCTTTTAATGACCAGCGCAAGCCCAACCGTAATAAAAAGCGCAAGGACTGCGGAAATTATAACAACTTTTTTCCAATATATCCTTTTCGGCGCGGCAATATAGTTTTTCTGCTCTTGCTGGCTGTGTTCAGCTTCTTCATATTCCGTGGAAAACGGTATGGCGATGAATGCCATGATCCAGAAGGCATTAAGGAAAGTGAAAAAAGCAAAAGACAGGGGCATTTTATACCTGCTCAAGCTCTACCAGTGTACCGTAAAAATCCTTGGGATGCAGAAATAAAACCGGGTTGCCGTGAGCGCCTATTTTGGGCGTGCCATCGCCCAGCACCCGCGCCCCTGTTGCAACAAGCTTATCGCGCGCAGCTATAATATCGGAAACCTCGTAACATACATGGTGGATGCCGCCAGATGGGTTTTTGGCAAGGAAACCTGCGATCGGCGAGTTTTCGCCTATAGGCAGCAGCAATTCTATTTTAGTATTGGGAAGATTTACAAAAACTACCCGCACCCCATGCTCGGCAACATCAACCGGCTCAGATACATTGGCCCCGAGTATATCACGGTAAGTCGCGCTGGCAGCCGCAAGATCCGGCACGGCAATAGCTACATGGTTAAGTCTGCCTATCATAAATTCCCCTGTTTTTTTAAAAAATTAAAAGCGAATTGTCACAAAAACTTCACTTTTTATATGACCCGGATAAGCTATTATGATTCTATAAATCACGCAATGGCATTCTCCGCTGTTAAACTTAAAGTAAAAAATAAGGTCGGCTTTATATGGGCAATAAAAAACACAGCAAATTACAATGGCTTATATCAAAGATGTTCAAAAAAAGCATGAAAAACCAGCGGCCTGCGCCCATGATAAATGCCAGCAAGGATATGCCTAATATCAGCACACTGGTTTATAAAGACCCGGCAATAGATTACCCCACCTCCGAAACCTTCCAGCAGGACAAGCTGATAGCCAACGCCAAACAGGTTTTGGCGGTTATGGACCCCACCACCGCAAGCATGCACTAGGTGGTTATAGGTCAAGAACTGTCACCCCGTTGCATAGCGGGATCTGGCCTAATGCCGGATGCCGCCCTGCGGCGGCATGACAAGCTGGGAAAATATCCCAAGTTCCTGCGCAATGCTCACGCATTGCGCAGGATGACATTGCTACGGCTTTGCCGCCCACAGGCATGACGATGTTTATGACAAGTCTAAACCCTTGAAATCAGTATTTCTATAACCGGTTTTTTATCGAGGTCGCGTTTGAAGCTGCGGCGTATTACCAGCCTGGCGGCTTCTTTTACTGCATCATCGCCGGATCTTTTTTTCATGCCTTCGATAATATCAGTAACTTCGCTTAGATATTCTGCAAGCAATTCTGCGTCTTCCTTTGCATCAAGGATACCAGGGGCAGCAAGCTGGACCTTGCTTGCAAGCCCGCCGTCCTTATCCAGGGTTATGCTCAGGAACACCGCACCGTCATCACGCAATTTGCGGCGGGTACGTATAACATCACCGTCAGTTGGGATCAGCGAAGAACCATCAATGGCTACATATCCTGAATGAACCTTGCCGATAATGCTGGCCTCACCTTCTTCCAGCCAGACCACAGCGCCGTTATGCGCTTCAACACTTTCCTTCACGCCAAGGCTTGCGGCGAGTTTTGCATGCTCATGAAGATGGCGGGCTTCGCCATGGGTAGGAACAGCAATGCGCGGGCGAACCAGCTTATACATTTTCCTTAGCTCATCGCGCGCCGGATGGCCGGAAACATGAATGTAATAATTGCGGTCGGTTACAACTTCTATTCTTTTTTCAACAAGCCGGTTATGGATGGCGTTTATCCTGGTTTCATTGCCAGGGATCTTACGCGAGGAAAATATCACAGTATCGCCCGGCTGAAGGCGGATATTAGGATGATCCCCCCTGGAAATTCGGTTGAGCGCCGCGCGCGGCTCGCCCTGGCAGCCGGTGCAGATTACAAGCATGTCCTCACGCGGGAGGTTCATTATATCACGTTCATTTACGAATTCCATACCCTCACTGATATAACCGGCCTCTTTCGCTGCATCGACAACCCGGTGCAGCGAACGCCCGGCCAGCGCAACCATGCGCCCGGATTCCTCGGCGGCATGAATTAGCGTTACCACCCGCGCAAGGTTGGAAGCGAAGGTGGAAACCACTACGCGCTTGGGGCATTTTTTAATAAGCTCGACCATATGCTCACGCACTTCGCCTTCGGAGCCGGAGGAACCTTCTTCAAATACGTTCGTGGAATCGCAGACCATGGCCAGCACATTGCCATCGCCATATCTTTTAAGCGCATCCTCATCGGACACATTCCCCACCAGCGGCTTATCGTCAAACTTCCAATCCCCGGTATGCAGCACAACGCCTTTTTTTGTGGTGATGGCAACGGCCTGCATCTCGGCAATCGAATGGGTAAGTTCAATAAGCTCAATTGCAAAAGGCCCGATTTCTATAGAGCCGCCACAAGCCATTTCCTGTATCTTAGGTTTTTTACCAGCACCCATCTCGCTTATTTTATGCTTGAGGAAAGCAGAGGTGAATGGAGTTGTGTAGATCGGACATTCCAACTCGCGCCATAAATATGGCACTGCCCCCAGATGGTCTTCATGCGCGTGGGTTATTATAAGCCCCAGCAGATCTTCCTTGCGTTCGGCGATAAAGGAAATGTCTGGCACCACTATATCAACTCCAGGAAGGCCATCACCTGCGAAGCCGATCCCGCAATCAACCATCAGCCATTTTCCGCCGATGGTGTATAGATTCAGGTTCATGCCGATTTCGTTGGAGCCGCCAAGAGGTACAAAGAGAAGTTCATCTTTGTGTTTGGAAAAATCAAAAGTCATATTTTTATTTTTGTAAAATGTTTTTTGTAAAATATTTAATGTTAGCTAGCACTTACCACCAGAAAACTTTATTTCCTACAAAAAAAATTGCTTTTAAGCTCTATCATCAGTTAAAATAACGAGAATGACTGATATAAAGCACATAATGGCAGGAGAAAAAGGCTTTACTCTGGTAGAATTAGCCATAGTGCTGGTTATTATCGGGTTAGTTATAGGCGGAGTGCTTGTGGGGAAGGATCTGGTAAAAGCCTCGCAAATCCGCGCACAGGTTTCACAACTGGAAAGTTTTGACTCGGCAGTTTCAGTTTTTAAATCAAGATACGGATACCTGCCCGGCGATATACCAAACCCACTCACTTTTGGCCTGACATTTGATGCAACCCAACAAGCTTATTGCAACGCAAATAATGTTAACGGGGATGGCATTGTCCAGGACAGAAATAGAAATTTCCCGGCTGTATGGACAAATTGTGAACCTGCCTATTTCTTTATTCAACTGAAAGATGCCGGATTGATCAATGACCTTGGGGGAAAATTCAAAGCTGCCGTCAGCGGATGTGGCGCAGGTAACAGCGCCCAGACCATTGATTGCCAATTCCCCGCCGCAAAACTGGGTACTGGTGGGTTTACAGCAACAACAATGGCTAACATGCGGCTTGGCTATTTTATGGGGATCACCAACCGGGATACTTCTATATTTAACCCTTACGCCCTGACTATGACATCAACTGGCCCGACGGTAATACCTAATGATGCTTACCAGTTGGATGTAAAAATGGACGATGGAACCCCTTTAAAAGGAAAAATACAATCCGTTATCCGGCCTGCAACTCCAGATACGGTTGCTAATAACTGCCTGGTCAGTGTTGCCGCTAACAGTTATAACTTAACCAAGGCAGATTACGCTTGTAATTTAATGATAGAATCCAGCGGTAATTAAGTTGCAATGATTGCAATTAACCACGATAATGGGCAAAAAATATACAGGGTTAAAATGATAATAAATAATAAGCTGCGCATGAATACAGGCGGATTTACGCTTATTGAGCTATCAATAGTTATGGTTATAATCGGCCTTGTCATAAGCGGGGTGCTGGTTGGAAAAACATTAATAAAAACCGCAGAAATAAGAAAAAATATAAGCACCCTGGAAGGTTATGGCTCGGCTGTAAATTCTTTTAAGTTAAAATACAACTGCCTGCCTGGCGACTGTACTAATATCACCCAGATTTTCCCAACCGGAACCTATGCAGGCAATGGCAATGGTGACGGACTTATAAATAACTGGCCTAATGAATCCATGACAGCTAACGATTCCCTTGTGCTTGCCGGTTTTGTCAAGAAAGAGCAGGTTGTAGTGGCTTATGGGCATGGGCAGGGTAATTATCTTGGCTGCTATAACGGCGGGTATGGCTATCTTTATTTCGCTGACCTGCTTAGTATAGACGTTGATTTTGGCTGGATTTACGGTAGCCCATTTGTATTACCAGCAGGCACTAAAAAAGGCGTGACTTTCACCTGCGCAACCTGGGATAATGGCGGCGGCATCGGCCAACCGGTAATAAGCGCCAATGATGCCCGTGCGATTGATATAAAACTGGATGATGGGCTGCCACAAAGCGGAAAATTCCTTTCGCAGTCATATAGCGGCTTCTGCAACACCGGAAACGCCTACCAGAATTCCGACGTTATTGGCTGCCGTACTGTTTATTATTTGCCTTAATCAGGTTCTGATATATTCAAACCCTAACTTGCTGCAAACGCCAGTTTTCTGCGCTTCCGTTGCTCACGTACTCTAACGTACGCTCCGCTACGGTTCTCGTAAACCGGCATTTTCGCTAAGTTATCTTTTTGAATGTAGGCAGAACCTAGGTTCTGTCGGCATTCATCGCGTATAGTTCACGCAAACCGTGGATGGTTAAATCGCCATCGACATATTCGATTACCGGGCAGGCTTTGGAATAAAGCGATGCCAGCCCGCCAGTTGCTATCACCAGCATATTGCTGCCGTCTGGGGAATGTTCCGCTTTTATGCGCCCGACTATTCCTTCGACCAGCCCTACATAACCATAATAAATTCCTGACTGCATCGCACCGATAGTATTGGTGCCAATAATTTTATCCGGTTTGGCGATGCCGATATTGGGAAGCTTGGCAGCAGCACGCTGAAGTGCATCAAGCGACAGGTTCACTCCCGGAGCAATTACTCCGCCGATATAATCTCCACTGGCATTTACCACATCGAAAGTGGTGGCGGTGCCAAAATCCACAACTATCAGCGGTTTTTTATAGCGCGACCAGGCGGCAAAGGCATTAACCAGCCGATCTGCCCCGACTTCCGCCGGATTGTCTATCTTCACACCTACCCCGGTTTTAAGCTTAAGGCGCGGATCACCTATAACCATAAGCTCTGTATTAAAATAACGCCTGGCAAGCTGGCGCAAATCAAACAACACCTGCGGCACAACCGATGCCACCACAGCGCCAGTTATATCCTCGGGCTTAATTTTTGAATGTTCCAGAACCTGCGTAAGCCACACACCATATTCATCGGCTGTGCGCCGCGCATTAGTTGAAATCCGCCACTGTCCTTTTATCTCCGGGCCAGAAAAAACCGCAAATACCACATTGGTATTGCCAACATCAATCACAAGAAGCATAGACATCCCCTGCGTGAATAGTTTGCTTCTTACCTTTGTCCGGGGTTATGAGCAGGCTGCCGCTGGCATCAATACCTTCGAATACCCCTTCCACCTGCCCTTCCGGCAGGCGCGCCACGATACGCTGCTTCAGGTTCCACGCCTGCGCCGACCAATCCTTACGGATACCGGAAAACCCCCTGCTGCACCATTGGTCATAACGCTCGATGAAATGATGGATAAAGCGCGACAGTATAATTTTTGCCGATACCAGCTCGACCCCGGCCTCTTTGAGGCAGGTAGCCGGGAATTCAGTACGCGGCGGGTAGCTGTCGATATTGATGCCAACCCCTACTACAACCCACGGAATATCGCTTCCTTCCGTGCGGAAAGATTCAAGAAGTATACCACCCAGTTTACGCCCTGAAAGAAGTATATCATTTGGCCATTTCACTTTAAGGCAATCCTGCTCGGGAAGCAGGGGTGCGATAGCCTCTAAAGCGGCAATTGCCGCAACGAATGAAAGCTGCGCCAGCTCTGCAAGCGGCTTTTTTGGCTGGAGAAGAACGGATACGAATAAATTACCCTCGGAAGAAAGCCATGTCCGCCCCATCCGGCCTTTTCCTTCACTTTGCTTTTTTGCCCAGATGACAGCCCCGTGGCTGCCGCCTGCACGGGCCAGGCGCTTGGCCTCCTCGTTGGTTGAATCAAGCATGTCGAAAGACAATAGATGGTAGTCGTTGAGCAGGTTGGAGATTATTTTTTTCTTCTGCACGCTCATATTATTTTATCAGGCTGGCAGCAACGGTTTTAGCGAATGTTACCAGCGGTGTCGGCACCAGGAAAAAGAACATTGTAACCCCTGCCCCAATTGCAATCGCTATATTTACTACAGGCGAGGAAGATCTGTCGAAGGCTGGTTTAGGGTCATCAAAATAAATGGTTTTTACTATTTTAAGATAATAGTAGCAGCTTATTACGCTTATACACACGCCAAGAACGGCAAGCCAGGTAAGCCCGCCTTCAATTGCAGCCAGAACCACATAGAATTTTCCAAAAAAGCCTGACATTGGCGGAATTCCGGCCATGGAAAACAAACAAATAGAAAAGACGATTGCCAGCAACGGATTAGTCTGCGACAAACCGCCAAGTTCGCTTATATTTTCCAGAGATTCGCCGCCGCGCTTCATAAGCAGAACCGCACCGAACATCGCAACGCTCATGAACACATAAACCGTCATGTAAATTAAAATCGCCTGAACGCCGCCCTGATTATCTGCTGCAAGCCCCATAAGCATGAAACCGACATGCCCTATCGAGCTGTAGGCCAGAAGGCGCTTGATATTGGTCTGCATAATTGCGCCCAGCGCCCCGACCAGCATGGAAACCAGCGATACGAAAATCACAACCTGCTGCCACTGCCCTACCGCGCTGGCAAAAGGCTCCATAAGGAAACGCATGAACAGAGCGAGCGCTGCTATTTTCGGCGCAGTTGCAAAAAACACCGTTACCGGAGTTGGCGCACCTTCATAAACATCGGGCGTCCACATATGGAAAGGAACAGCGGAAATCTTGAAACAGAAACCAGTGATTATTAAAACAAGCCCGACAATAACACCTTTGGAAAGCACATAATGCTGACCAGCGAACAGCTCAGAAAGGCTTGCGAAGCTGGTGCTTCCAGCAAACCCATAAACCAGCGACATGCCAAACAGCATCATGCCTGAAGCCAGCGCCCCAAGGACAAAATATTTAAGCCCTGCTTCGCTTGATTTGGCATGGTCACGCGAGAACGAAGCCAGCACATACAGCGCAAGGCTGGACATTTCCAGCGCCATGTACAACGCCAGGAGATCTGCGGCGGAAACCATAAGCATCATGCCAATCATGGAAAAAAGCATCAGGATTATGAATTCAAACGGCCTGCCCCCGTCTTCACGCAAATAGCCTGATGCAAGCATAAGCACCAGGCCGCCTGCCGCCAATATAAGCATTTTTACAAATACCGTAAACTGGCTGCTTGCGAACATGCCGCCAAGATAAACCCCATCTGGTATAGAACGACAGGTAACAAGGAATCCTGTAAATAAAATTGCGACCAGCGCCAGGGTTATAAACTGGCCAGATGTACGAGGCTGGCGGTAGAGGCCGTAAAGCAATAGGATTACCGTTGAAAACAGTAAGAATATCTCCGGTTTTATCGCAACTATTCCGGCATTTACAAGAATATCCAGCATCAGTTCTTTCCTGAAATATTTGTTTGTTCAATTAACTGCTTCACCGAAACTTCCAGCGCGCCAAGATATTGTTTCGGGTATATACCGATCCACAGCACACAGAGGACAAGCGGTATGAATATCAGTAACTCACGCGCCGAAACATCAGGCATTGTGCGCACATCTTCATTGGTTATTTCGCCAAAGGCCACGCGTTTATAGAGCCACAGTGCATAAGCCGCGCCCAGCACCACACCGGTTGCCGCACCGAATGCAACATAGGTGCTGGCCTTGAAGGAACCAAGCAAAACAAGGAATTCACCGACAAAGCCCGAAGTTACCGGCAGCCCGACCGAGGCCATGGTGAAAAACATGAACAGCAGCGCGTATCTCGGCATTATGGAAGCCACCCCGCCATAGCGGTTTATCTCGCGGGTATGCAGGCGGTCATAAAGCACACCTACGCAAAGGAAGAGCGCCCCGGAAACAAGGCCGTGGCTTATCATCTGGATTATAGCGCCTTCGATGCCCTGGATATTAAAGGTGAATATACCTATGGTCACGAAGCCCATATGCGCAACCGAAGAATAGGCGATTAGCTTTTTCATATCACTCTGCACCAGGGCCACCAGGGAAGTATAAATAACGGCAATAACGCTTAAAGTGAATATAAATGGCGCAAAGTAATGCGAAGCATCAGGCAGCATCGGCAGCGAAAAACGCAGGAAGCCATATGCACCCATTTTAAGCAATATCCCGGCCAGTATCACCGAACCGGCAGTTGGGGCCTGCACGTGGGCATCAGGAAGCCAGGTATGCACCGGCCACATAGGAACTTTAACAGCAAAAGATGCAAACATAGCCAGCCACAGATATTGCTGCACATGCAGAGGAAGCGTATGCCCGGCTGCAATAAGATCCGGGATGCTGGTAGTGCCGAAGGTTATATAGAGATAAACTATTGCAACCAGGAATAATAGCGACCCGGCAAGTGTATAGAGGAAGAATTTATAGGCCGCGTATATACGCCGGTTGCCGCCCCATATTCCTATTATAAGGTACATGGGAATCAGCATGCCCTCAAAGAATATATAAAACATAACCACGTCAAGCGCACAGAACACGCCGATTACCATTGATTCAAGAAGCAGGAAATTAACCATGAAGGCGCGAACCCGGACGGTTATGGATTGCCAACTGCATAATATGCAAAACGGCATGAGGAAAGTGGTGAGAAGGACCATGAACAGGGAAATCCCGTCAATCCCCAGATTATAGCTGATTCCAAGATCCTTGAACCAGGCCCCGGTTTCTACAAACTGGAACTTGGCCGAGGTCGCATCGAACCCTACCCACAGCCACAAAGAGGCGGCGAAGGTAACGACTGTTGTAAACAAGGCAATATAGCGCGCTGTATTCGCCTCATCCTGTTTGCCTGCCAGCATTATTGTGAATGCGCCGATAAGCGGTAATAATATTAATATGCTAAGCATTATTTAAACACCACCCAGCTAGTAATTAGTAAAAATCCCAAAAGCATTGCAAACGCATAATGATACACATACCCGGTTTGCAGGCGGCTGGTTTTGCCTGCCGCTATATGCGTAAGCAGCGCTGCCCCGTTGGGACCAAGCCCATCTATTATCTTCTCATCCCAGAATTTCCAGAGATACTGGCCAAGGCGCTTAGCCGGGTTTACAAACAGGCAATCATACAGTTCATCGAAATACCATTTGTTTAAGAAGAAGCGGTATAGATAAGGGAATTTCATGGCGACCAGGCTTGGAACCATCGGCGCGGCGATATAGAATACCCATGCCAGCGCAATACCAGAAAGCGCCATAAGCAGCGGTAGGACACCTACCCATGCCGGTACGTGATGCGCTTTTTCGATAGCCTCGTTAGAAGCTACTGCTCCTTGCCAGAAATGCCCATCGACCGAAACAAGGCCCAGCACATGATAACCCAGCCAGCCAGAAAAAACCGCGCCAAAAGCCAGCAGCAGAAGAGGACGCAACATTATCGGCGGCGATTCATGAACATGCGCCAGCACATCTTTCGGCGCCCTCGATTTTCCATGGAATGTCATAAATAATAAACGCCATGAATAAAATGCTGTCATGAAAGCAGCGGCTATACCCATCCAGAAAGCAAAAACACCCACTCCTCCATGCCCATAGGCCGCTTCGATAATCATATCCTTGGAATAATAACCGGCAAAGAAAGGAAGCCCGCCAAGCGCAAGCGAACCTATCCACATATAAGCGTATGTTACCGGCATTTTTTTCCACACACCGCCCATATTGCGCATATCCTGCTCGCCGGAAAAGCCATGGATAACAGAGCCTGCGCCAAGGAATAAAAGGGCTTTGAAAAAAGCATGGGTCATAAGATGGAATACAGCAACTGAATAAGCGCCGACACCGCAGGCAAAAAACATGTAGCCAAGCTGTGAACAGGTGGAATAGGCAATAACACGCTTAATATCATTTTGCACAAGACCAACAGTTGCCGCGAAAAAGGCCGTGCACGCACCAACTACGCAGACTATCTGCAAAGCCTGTTCGGACTGTTCGAATAAAGGCGAGCAGCGTGCAACCATGAACACACCGGCAGTCACCATGGTAGCTGCGTGGATGAGGGCTGAAACCGGGGTTGGGCCTTCCATCGCATCGGGAAGCCAGGTATGTAATCCTAGCTGAGCCGACTTGCCCATAGCGCCAATGAACAGCAGAACGCATATCAAAGTCAGGGCGTTGAATTCCATTCCAATGAAGCTGTAGGTGTCTGAAGAATGCGTAAATGCCGCGCTGAAAATAGCATCGAACTGCACTGTACCAAACAGCCAGTAAGTTGCGAATATGCCAAGGGCAAAACCGAAATCACCAACACGGTTTACAATAAATGCCTTCATAGCGGCGTTGCAGGCCGACTGTTTCTTGAACCAGAAACCTATAAGAAGATAGGAGCAGAGCCCCACCCCTTCCCAGCCAAGGAAAAGCTGCACAAGGTTGTCGGAAGTTACCAGCATCAGCATGAAAAAAGTAAACAGCGAGAGATAGGCCATAAAACGCGGCTGGTGCTCATCATGGCTCATATAGCCAATCGAGTAAATATGCACAACCGACGAAACCCACGTAACCACAACCAGCATTACCGCCGTCAGCGCATCAACCCTTAGCGTCCAGTTGGCAACAAAATCGCCAGACATTATCCACGGTATGATATTGGATTTATAGGCAATGCTGTCGCCGAAAGCAAAACCCCAAAATACCATGCCTGAAAGTACAGCGGAAAGAACCATGGCCGAGCAGGTTATGATATGCGAAAGGCGCGGCGTCATCGCGCTCACGTTCAGCCCTATTATAAGTGCGGCAAATAAAGGCAGGAATACGATGAAAGTTATCATGGGCTAGCCTTTCATCATATTAACATCCTCAACCGCGATAGAACCGCGGTTACGGAAATAGATAACCAGTATCGCAAGGCCAATCGCGGCCTCGGCGGCGGCAACCGTAAGCACGAACATGGCAAATACCTGCCCGGTCAAATCACCAAGCTTTACCGAAAAAGCCACAAAATTGATATTTACCGAAAGAAGTATAAGCTCAATAGACATAAGTATTGTGATGATATTCTTACGGTTTAAGAAAATTCCGCACACGCCAATGGTAAATAAAAGGCTAGATAGAACAAGGTAATGAAAAATACCAATACTTCCGAAAAAAACATGATCCATTACAAAATTCCCTCGCTGTCATTCTGTGAGGTGTCCACTTCTTTTGTGGGCAACGGCACAGAATCTCCACCAATTATAAACAGACCCTGTGCTGCGGCTACACCGCCCACAGGATGACCAATGCCCATATTCATGAAATTCCCTCGCCAGATTTTACAGAAACGATTTCTATTCCTAACTCCTTGGTCCTGGCAAGCTGTTTGGCAATATTTTGTTTGCGCACCCCTACCCTCTCACGCTTGGTCAGCACTATTGCACCAATCATCGCTATAAGAAGTATCAATCCCGCAACCTGGAAAGCATAGGCATAGCCTGTATATAGAACCGAACCAATGGCAACAGTATTGCTGGTTTCCGCGCTCGGCTCGATTATATTACGCGCAGACGCAAAAGCAGTTTTTTTAGAAAGGGAACTGTAGAAAATAAAGATAAACTCGGCAAAAATAATTGCTGCAACCCCAGCCCCCAGAGGAAGGTATTTAAGGAACGAACCACGCATCTCAGCAAAATTTATGTTAAGCATCATAACAACAAACAGGAACAGGACAGCAACTGCGCCTACATAAACAATTACCAGGGTCATCGCTATATATTCCGCACCAAGCAATACAAATAATCCGGCAGCATTAAAAAACGCCAGTATCAAGAAGAACACCGAATGCACAGGGTTCTTGCTGGAAATAACCATTCCCGCCGAAAGCACAGTCAGCCCGGCAAATATATAGAACATCAGCGTTGCGATATTATCGGCCATCTTTTACCTGTATCTTTCATCAGCAAGCAGGTTAGCCGCCAGCGCGCTTTCCCAGCGGTCGCCATTGGCCAGGAGCTTTTCTTTATTATACAATAACTCTTCATGGGTTTCCGCTGCGAATTCGAAGTTCGGCCCTTCAACAATAGCATCTACCGGGCAGGCTTCCTGGCAGAAGCCGCAATATATGCACTTGGTCATATCTATGTCATAGCGCGTGGTGCGGCGCGAACCATCCCCGCGAGCTTCAGCTTCGATAGTTATAGCCTGCGCAGGGCAGATAGCCTCGCAGAGCTTGCAGGCTATACAACGCTCCTCGCCGTTTGGATAACGGCGCAGGGCATGCTCGCCGCGAAAGCGCGGACTTAGAGGCCCTTTTTCATATGGATAGTTTATAGTAACAGGCTTTTTAAACATGTATTTAAGGGTCAGCATGAAGCCCGACACAAGCTCTGCCAATAAAAAAGCCCTCGCTGTCCTAGTTGCCTTCACTATCTTCACTCCCTGCAATCTTTTTTCCTAAACGCGATATATAAAATATAATCCCAACTATTACAAGCAACACAACCACGCCGGAAATATATGGCAGGTAATGATGCACCATCTCTTTATTATCGCCGATGAGATAACCTACTGTGGTAAGTATTGTCATCCATATCCCACTGCCAAGGCTTGTGTAAATACAGAATTTTTTTAAATCCATATGGCCAAGGCCAGCCGGAAAAGCGATGAAATGCCTGAGGCCTGGTATTAACCTGCCGGTAAAGGTTGAAATATCACCGTGCTTGCTGAAGAATTTATCCAGCTTATCGATCTTTTCATGGGTAAAGAAAAAATATTTTCCGTAGGCGTAGAAAAATTTACGCCCCAGGTAATAAGCTATATAATAGTTGGCAAGAGAGCCTCCCAAAGCCCCAAGCGTGGCCAGGCCCACTACAACAAAGAAATTCATATGCCCCTGCTGGACCAAAACACCGGCAGGAACCATGGTCACTTCTCCTGGTATAGGCACAAATGTGCTTTCCAGAAATGACATGATAAAAATACCCAGGTAACCAAAATGGTGTACGAAATCAACCAGCCATTGACCAAATGCTTCAAGTGTATGTCCCATGCCTATGCCGCCCAGAAAACAACGTAAGCCGAGGTAAGAACCACCCATACAAGTGACAACGGCAGAAAAACTTTCCACCCTAGGCGCATCAACTGGTCATAACGATAGCGCGGCAGGGTAGCGCGTGCCCAGATGAAAGTGAACAGGCAAAGGCAGATTTTAAGCATGAACCAGATAAACCCCGGTATCAGGTTGAACAGCGCAATATCAGCCGGGGCCTGCCATCCGCCAAGGAATAATATGGAAGTCATCCCTGACATAAGTATCATATTGGCGTATTCACCGAGGAAGAACAGCGCAAAGGACATTGAGGAATATTCAACGTTATAACCAGAAACCAGCTCCGCCTCCGCTTCCGGCAGGTCAAAAGGATGGCGGTTGGTTTCTGCAAGAGCTGAGATAAAAAATACAACGAACATAGGGAACAAACCACCGAAGGCATGCCAGTGCAAAATGCCGCCTGACTGGGCGTTGACTATGTCGCCAAGATTTAGTGAGCCAACTAACATAAGCACCGTAACTATTACAAAACCTATTGATACTTCGTAAGAAACCATTTGCGCACTGGAACGTATCGCCCCTAAAAAAGCATATTTTGAGTTACTCGCCCACCCCGCCATTATTATTCCGTAAACACTTAATGAAGAAATGGCGAACAGATATAATACGCCTACGTTAATATTGGCGATCACAAAATCCTGGGAAAGAGGGATAACTGCCCAGCCAAGAAGAGCCAGCATAAAAGTCAGCATCGGCGCCATAAGGAATATTACCCGGCTGGATTCGGAAGGAATAATTGTTTCCTTGAGAAATAATTTAAGCCCGTCAGCAAAAGGCTGGAGAAGCCCCCAGAAGCCGGTCACATTTGGCCCCCTGCGCAGTTGCATGGCAGCAATCACCTTACGCTCGGCAAGCGTAAGCATGGCGACACATATAAGCAAAGGCACCACCAGGAGCAATATCTTGCCCAGTATTATCAGTAGCGGCATAAGCATATTAAAAAAATCCTGCATATCAGGCTACCCTTTTTGTTTGCTGGGCTGCTGCTTCGCGGGTGCATTCAGCCATGGTTTTACTTGCGCGCGAAATAGGGTCAGTCATATAGAAATTGGTTATGAACTCGTCAAACGGAGCAGCGCTTATAACCACGCGCCCCTGCGCTATCTCACCTTCCTGTGTTGGCGAAGGCGTTATTTCACCAATATTTGCAAAATGTGGCGCTGTTTTTTCAATGCGCGCACGAAGCTGCTCAATATTATTATAAGGAAGCGGCTTCCCAAGCAAATCGGAAAGTGCGCGCAGGATCTTCCAGTCCTCCCTGGCCTTGCCAACCGGAAAGACAGCACGCCTGGTGCGCTGCACCCGCCCCTCCATATTGACATAGGTAGCATCTTTTTCGGTATAGGTGGCGGCCGGCAGGATAACATCGGCGCGGTGCGCACCATCATCGCCATGGCTACCCTGATATACGACAAAAGCATTGCCAAGCAGCCCCATATCAAACTCATCGGCGCCAAGCAGGTACACCATTTTTATTTTATAATCGGCGCAACCAGCAAATATCTCCGCGATATTCCGTCCGCCTTCCCTGGGCACAAACCCAAGATCAAGCGCCCCTACCCGGCCTGCCGCATGGTGGAGAATATTAAACCCGTTCCAGCCATCTTTTATAACGCCGTATTTTTTTGCAATCTGCTTGGCAGCGGCAAATATCGCCGCGCCATCATTGCGCCCAACCGCCGCAGTACCAAGTATGATAACGGGATTTTTAGCCTGTTCCAGCACCTGCGCCAGAGGATGGGTCCCCAGTGCTATGTCGGAGAGAACCCGTGGATCATTGCCAAAAGAATATACCGGATAGTTAAAATCACTGTCGCTGCCTATAGAATATACTTTAAGGCCGCCGCGAAGATAGGTTTTACGAATCCTGGCATTTAAAAGCGCAGCTTCCTTGCGCGGATTTGCGCCGATAAGCAGTATCATATCCGCCTTCTCAATCCCGGCTATGGTTGTATTGAACAGGTAATTAGAACGGCTGGATGCATCATACATCGCACCGTCCTGCCTGCAATCACGATTGGCAACGCCTATGCTGTCAAGCACATCGCCCAGGGCCATCACGCTTTCCGCACAGGCAAGGTTTCCTGACAGGGCCGCGATCTCTGATGGCATGAATTCCTGCATTTTTTTTGCAACCAGCGCCAATGCATCATCCCAGCCTGCCTCATGCAGCTTGCCGTCATTGCCGCGAATATAAGGACGGTCAAGGCGCTGGACACGAAGCCCATCGCAGGCATGGCGGGTTTTATCGGAAATCCATTCCTCATTTATGTCCTCATGCACACGCGGCAATATACGCAGCACCGCTTCACCCCGGCTGTCAACGCGGATGTTGGAGCCTACTGCGTCCAGCACGTCTATACTCTCGGTCTTGGTAAGTTCCCACGGACGGGCGGAGAAAGCGTACGGCCTGCTGGTAAGCGCACCGACCGGGCAGAGATCCACAAGATTGCCGGAAAGTTCCGATGTAAGGGATTTTTCGACATAAGTTCCGATCTCCATATGCTCGCCGCGGCCAAAAGCACCAAGCTCAGGAACACCAGCAATCTCAGTTGCGAAACGTACACAGCGGGTGCAATGTATGCAGCGGGTCATCTCTGTTTTTACTATCGGCCCCATATATTTATTTTCAACGCCGCGCTTATGCTCCTTGTAACGGCTTATACCACTTCCGTAAGCCATAGCCTGGTCCTGCAGGTCGCACTCGCCCCCCTGATCGCAAATCGGGCAGTCCAGCGGATGGTTTATGAGCAAAAATTCCATAACCCCTTCACGGGCTTTTTTAACCATGGGCGAATTGGTCTTTACCACCATATTATCGGCGCAGGGAAGCGCGCAGCTTGCCTGAGGCTTTGGCGGCCCAGGCGCAACTTCCACAAGGCACATGCGGCAGTTGCCAGCGATAGCAAGGCGCTCATGGTAGCAAAAACGGGGTATTTCAATGCCCAGGCGCTCAGCCGCCTGTATTATAACAGTGCCGTTTTCTACTTCTATTTCCTGTCCGTCTATCGTTAGTTTAGGCATTTTAATTCTCAAATTCCTGCTTAGTTAAACCAGATTGCTTTATGATTGAACCAAAAGTCCCGATTGGTATATCTTTTCTTGGATGCGGAACAATTACCTGATTTATTCCATTCCGCAATTTTACGTGACTACCATTTTGTGACTTCACAACAAAACCATTTCTTTCTAACACCTGTATAATATGTCGGGAACTAACCATTTACTAGGCCTGAATATCCTGCTCGGCAATCATCGCAAGTTCTACAGGAGTATAATTTATATCGCCAACACCATCTTCTTCAAAATACAACTCCAAAGCTTCTTTCATATTCTTTTGAGCTTCGTCCAAAGTTTCGCCAAAAGTTGAAAGCTCAAAATTAAGGCATTTTGTAACGAAATATTTGCCTTCTTTGTATATTACGTATTTTACATTGTGCATTTTCTGCCCCATAATTTTATATTACATAATTTTTACTATAACTTGCCGCCATTGCGAACATAGCGAAGCATTCATCATGCAGCCCTCCGCGAAAATTCGGCTATGCGGCGCTCGATCTCAGGACGGAAATGGCGGACCAGCCCCTGAACCGGCCAGGCAGCAGCATCACCCAGCGCGCAAATAGTATGGCCTTCAATGCGCCCGGCAACATCCAGCATCTGGTCTATATCGGAAACCTGGGCACGCCCCTCGACCATGCGCTCCATCATCCGCCACAGCCAGCCGGTACCTTCCCGGCAGGGTGTGCATTGCCCGCAGGATTCATGGGTATAAAACTTGGAAAGACGGGCTATCGCCCTTACCACATCGGTCGATTTATCCATAACAATAACTGCGGCTGTGCCCAGCCCGGACCTTACAGCCTTCAAGCTGTCAAAATCCATAAGCACTGTATCGCATATCTCTTTTGGCAGCAGCGGAACAGAAGAACCGCCTGGAATTATGGCAAGAAGATTATCCCAGCCACCGCGCACGCCGCCAGCATGTTTTTCGATAAGGTCTTTTAGAGGGATTCCCATTTCCTCTTCCACGTTGCATGGCTTGTTCACATGCCCGGAAATGCAGAATACCTTAGTTCCGACATTATTGGGGCGGCCAATACCAGCAAACCAGGCCGGGCTGCGCCTGAGTATCGTTGGCACTACCGCTATAGATTCAACATTATTAACCGTGGTAGGGCAACCCCACAGCCCCATTGCCGCCGGGAAAGGCGGTTTCAGGCGCGGCTGGCCTTTTTTTCCTTCGAGCGATTCGATAAGCGCCATTTCCTCGCCGCAAATATACGCGCCCGCGCCACGATGCACGAACACGTCAATATCAACCCCGCTGCCACAGGCATTCTTACCTATAAGCCCGGCTTCGTAAGCCTCTGCTATCGCGTATTCCAGCCTGTCGGCCTCTTCGCGGAACTCGCCGCGCACATAAATGTAGGCGGCAACAGCGCGCATGGCAAAACAGGCTATCAGGCAACCTTCGATGAGCTTGTGCGGCTCGTGACGCATCATGTCGCGATCCTTACAGGTCCCCGGTTCGCCCTCATCGGCATTTACCACCAGATAGGACGGGCGGCCATCAGATTTTTTGGGCATGAACGACCATTTAACCCCGGTGGAAAAACCAGCGCCACCGCGCCCACGCAGGCCAGAAGCCTTTACTTCCTCAATTATCGCATCCTCGCCTTTGGCAAGTATAGACCTGGTATTGTCCCAATCGCCGCGCGCACGCGCTCCCGCAAGTTTCCAGTCATCGAAACCATAGAGGTTGGTAAAAATTCTGTCTTCCTGTTTAAGCATTATGACCCCGCAGAATTATTTTTTGGTTCGCTGGATCTGCGCCCATTCTGTGGACCGGGCTTTGGTGTTTCACCCTTAGCCAGAGAATCTATAAGTTGGACAACTGACTCTGTGGATAAATCCTCGTAATAGCTAGCATCACCGCCAAAACTTGTTGCCTGGCACATAGGCGCATTTACACATGCGCCAAGACATTCAACCTCGCGCAAGGTGAATTGTCCATCAGGAGTAGTTTCCCCTATCCCAATTCCCAGCCGCTTCTCGCAAGCCTCGACTATTTCCGAAGAGCCGCGTAACCAGCATGGGGTTGTGGTACAAATCTCAACAAGATGCCTGCCCACCGGCTCAAGATTATACATTGTATAAAAACTTGCCACCTCATAGACCCTGACCGGAGGCATGCCCAGCATTGCAGCAACGTAATCCATAGCCACCTTGGGAAGCCAGTTGTTATTCTGCTTCTGCGCCAGCGCCAGCAATGGCATTACAGCACTTTGCTGCCGCCCTTGCGGATATTTATTTGCTATGGCCTGCGCCTTTTCAAAATTATCCTGCGTGAACTCAAAGCTTTGAGGCTCTATATCCGGTCTGTAATGGTATTTATTGCTCATGATTTTATAATTTATTCTGAATTGCCAGGAAGATTTACCGGTGGTTGCTGTGATTCAAACTCAGGAAACATTTTCTGATAAACTTTTACCAGACGTCCACGAGCTGACTTTTTAGGTGGCATTAACAATAACTGCCCGACAAGGAACGGGCCTGAGCTGGCAGCAACAACAAAGCAGGCCAGACTGTCAACCGCAACACGATCCTTATAAAAATACAGATTGCCACTCTGGTTTAAAGTATATTGCTGGGTGTTGCTTATCTGCGATAATGCCACCTTCTTTACTTCCGCTAAAGTTACAGCATGCAGTATGCTCTCATAATGCCCATAGCGGCTATCGGCATTAAATACATAAAACTGCAGGGGGTGATCTGTGTAATTTCTAATCTCACGGCCAGATGGCACCTCATATATCATAAGCAGCTTCCACATGCCAATCAGGTTTTCCTTGGTGCAGAATGTAGAAGGCGGAAGCTTGGGAAAAACATCAAGGCTGCTGGTTGGCTGGCGCTCTATAGTAACCTGCGGATCTGGCATCTGTGCATATGCCGGAAATACGGACAAAGCGGCAAAAACCACAGCCAATATAATTTTGTTCATATAATATTTTTTCATCGATCGATCTCGCCAAATACAATATCCATAGTCCCTATGATTGCCACCACATCGGCAAGCATATGGCCCTTGCACATAAATTCAAGCGCCTGAAGATGAGAAAATCCCGGAGCCTTTATCTTGCAACGATACGGCTTATTAGTCCCGTCTGCAACCAAATATACGCCGAACTCACCCTTGGGCGCTTCCACCGCAACATATGTTTCGCCGTTTGGAACGTGATAGCCTTCGCTGTATAATTTAAAATGGCTAATCAGGGCTTCCATTGACTGCTTCATAAGGGCGCGTTTCGGCGGAGAAATTTTTGGATCGCCGGTTACAACCGGACCTTGCGGCATTTTCTCCACGCACTGCTTTATAATCCTAAGCGACTGGCGCATCTCTTCCATACGGACCAGATAACGGTCATAGCAATCGCCATTCTTGCCGATGGGAATATCAAACTCCATCCTGTCATAAACTTCATAAGGCTGGGACTTGCGCAAATCCCACGCAACACCAGACCCACGGAGCATCACCCCGGAAAAACCCCAGTCAAACGCATCTTTGGCCGACACGACACCTATATCAACAAGGCGTTGCTTAAATATGCGGTTCTCGGTCAGGAGATCGTCCACATCGTCAATATATTGCACGAAATTTTCGCAGAATTTAAGAATATCATCCAGAAGCCCATCAGGAATATCCTGATGTACGCCGCCAGGACGGATATAGGCCGAATGGAAACGCGCACCCGACGCCCGTTCATAAAACTCAAGGACCTTTTCACGCTCTTCGAACAACCATAAAAGCGGTGTCATTGCCCCAACATCAAGAGCTTGCGTAGTAATGTTAAGAATATGGTTTAAGACACGGGTAAGCTCACAGAACATAACGCGGATATATTTGGCGCGCTCAGGAACTTCGCAGCCAAGAAGCTTTTCCACAGCCAGGGAATAGCAATGCTCCTGCGCCATAGGCGACACATAATCGAGCCGGTCAAAATAAGGAAGCGCCTGCAAATAGGTTTTATGCTCGATAAGCTTTTCGGTGCCGCGGTGCAGAAGGCCGATATGCGGGTCGGCGCGCTCTATAACCTCTCCATCCATTTCCAGGACAAGGCGCAGAACCCCATGCGCGGCTGGATGCTGCGGCCCGAAATTTATGGTTATATTCTTTTTATCTGTTGTTTTGGTCATAGAGGTTCTAGGTACTTGGTTCTAGGTGCTAGTATACAAATCGCATATTTCCTATTTTATTCATAACTGTCAATGTTTTTAGTAAACTAGAACCTAGTAGCAAGCCCATAGCAGCTACTATTACAAAAACTGATGCATCACATATACATCAACCAGCCCTTTATCGGCATGGTCGAAACCTTTGGGCAAAGTGCCGACTATCTTAAAGCCCAAAGACTGCCACAGATCCACAGCAACTTTATTAACGCTCACCACAAAATTAAACTGCATAGCCAGATAACCCTGCTTTTTTGCGTATTTAAGCGCCATCTTTCCCATCTCCCTTGCTATACCCATCCTGCGGAAATCAGGATGGACGATGAAGGAGGCGTTAGCAACATGATGTGCCCTTCCGGTGCGGTGAGGCCTGACTGCGGCAACACCTGCAACCTTGCCGTCAATATCAGCAACCATGCAATATGTCCCGGGCGCTGATATCCAGTAAGCAAGCGAGCGCTCAGGCGTCATCTCGGCAAGAGTATAGGAATAAGTCCTTCCCTCAGTCAGGACTTTGCAGAATATATCATATATCTCCTCAAAATCCTCAAGCCGGGCAGGCCTTACGTGGAAAGGTCTATGAGTGGCAAGTGATGAGCGACGAGTTTTAGAAGATTTTTTTTTCGGTTTAGCCATGCATGTATCTTTTATCTATGCTTCCACTCATCAACTCTATACTCAATACCCAACACCCTAAACCCCTATTTCCCGGCCTTTTCATCCCCTGGAAGAACATGCTCCATGCCTTCCCACGGGCTTAAATAATCAAAACTGCGATATGCCTGATTGAGCTTAACCGGCTCGTACACCACCCTCTTCTGCTCGCTGTCATAGCGCAGCTCTACATAACCGGTGAGAGGAAAATCCTTGCGCTGCGGATGACCTTCAAAACCATAATCGGTCAGGATGCGCCGCAGGTCGGGATTATCGGAAAATAATATGCCATACATATCCCACGCCTCACGCTCGAACCAGCCAGCCGACGAATAAAGCGCAACCACAGAAGGCACCGGGGTTTTTTCGTCAGTTGCAACGCGCACACGCAGGCGAATATTTTTCTTAAGATTAAGCAGCATATACACAACTTCAAAACGTTGCGGCCTTTCTGGATAATCAACACCGGCAATCTCAACCAACTGGACAAAACCGCATTCATCACGCAGGGTATCCATTAAGGAAATAAGGTTAGCAATTCCTACTGTAACCACCTCCTGTCCGGATATGGTTTCTTCGCTCGCAGAAAATTTTTCTAAAAAGCCTGGTTCAAACATCATAAGCTGCTTCCTAATAATTTATCGCCAAAAACACGGCGATGGATTTTTTTATTTTCGCCAAGAGTAATGACATTTACATTACCCGGCTGGCCTTTTATCCTTGCTGAGATAAATTCATACAAAGTGCAATTAGTAATATATTCCTGCGTTTTATCCACAAAAATTTCACCCAGCACATTCTCGACAACCCGGCGGATATTACCGCCATGGCTTATAAACAAAGGCACACCGGAAGCGCCTCCCAGATTCCTTATAACCGCCTGCAAGGTGCGCATTGCCACATCCTGCTTGCTTTCCTCCCCCTCAATGGCAACGCCATTTTTTTTAAGCTCATTACGGTCTTTATCGCTCATGCCTTCTGCTGTGCCGTAAGCCCGTTCGTTAAGCCCACTATCAACGCCAACCGGCAGGCATTCAAGGGTTTTGCAACCGCAGATTATAGCCGCAGTATCTTTGGCACGCTGCATTTCGCTGGTGACTATCCTGTTTATTACCGGGTCTTTATCCGGATCGAGCCGACACAATATTTCCCGGACTGCCAAGGCCTGTTTTTTACCGGTTTCAGTCAATTTAGTTGAGCTTCCGCTACCGCTTACCAGCTTGTTCACATTATCTTCTGTCTGGGCATGGCGCAGCATATAAAAATCCTTTCCCAGCGGCAATTCAATGCTCACCTTATTATACTCCCGGTGCGCCGGATCTTTTTCTGGAGCTGCAATATACCATACATCAGAGCTTCAGCAGTCGGCGGACAGCCGGGAACATAGACATCAACCGGCACTATGCGGTCGCAGCCGCGCACTACCGAATAAGAATAATGGTAATAGCCGCCGCCATTGGCGCAACTGCCCATCGAGATAACATAGCGCGGCTCAGCCATCTGGTCATACACCTTACGAAGCGCCGGAGCCATCTTGTTGCACAATGTACCGGCAACTATCATGACGTCCGCCTGCCTTGGGCTTGGGCGGAACACAACCCCAAGATGATCCATATCATAACGCGAAGCAGCAGCCTGCATCATCTCCACCGCGCAGCAGGCAAGGCCAAAAGTCATTGGCCACAGGCTTCCGGCCCTCGCCCAGTTGGCAAGCTTGTCGAAATTGGTGACGACAAACCCCTTATCGTTATACTCCTCCATGACATTGTTAAGCAGGTCATCCTGCGAAACCGGACTTTGAGTGCTGATTGCCGAGTTTTGACTTATTCCCATTCTAATGCGCCTTTTTTCCATTCATAAATAAACCCAATGGTAAGCACGGCAAGGAATACCATCATCGACCAGAAGCCAGCCACCCCGACAAGCTTAAGTGAAATCGCCCAGGGGAAAAGAAATGCCACCTCCAAGTCAAAGATAATAAATAATATCGCTACAAGATAAAAGCGCACATCGAACTTGCCGCGCGCATCGCCAAACGACTCAAACCCGCACTCATAGGGCGACACTTTCTCCACATCAGGCTTCTGCCTGCCTATTATCATAGGCGCGAAAATCATTATAAGAGAAAGCCCCACGGCGATGGCTATAAATATCAGAATAGGGAAATACTGTTCAACGACCTGATCCATATTATTCTATCTTTGCTGGTATAACTGAATTATGTTACTTGGACTGTTTATAAACAGTTTTTTGGCTATTACAATTTGTTTTTGGTAAAGTTTTGGGTTAGGCAGGCGTGGATTATAACATTAAAGAGAATATATGCAACAAAGCGCTGGAAACAGGGTTTGACGCAGTTGGCTTCTGTAGCGCCGGACTTCCTGCCATGGCCGGTGAAAATTTAAGCAAATTCCTAAGCAGGAATTATCATGGCGAGATGGGATGGCTTATGGAAAAAGCCCAGTGGCGCTCATCTCCTGGCAGTTTATGGCCGGAGGCGAAATCGGTTATAATGCTTGGGCATAATTACGCGCCGGGCTACAACCCCATGGACAGGCTCGCGCAAAAAAACATTGGGAATATTTCCTGCTACGCGCAGAATGAAGACTACCACGATATAATAAAGAAAAAACTCAAACAGGTCGCAAGCTGGCTGGCGGTACAATATAAATGCGAGGTAAAGGTTTTTGTAGATACCGCCCCGGTGATGGAAAAGCCACTGGCACAGCAGGCAGGGATGGGATGGCAGGGCAAGCATACCTGCCTGGTAAGCCGCGAGTTCGGCTCGTGGCTGTTCCTGGGCGCGATATTTACCACACTGGAGATAGAGCCGGATGAGCCAATAGCCGATAGCTGCGGCAGTTGCAGCAAATGCATAGATATATGCCCAACAAACGCTTTTGATGGGGAAAGAAAAATTGATGCGCGCAAATGCATTTCCTATCTCACTATTGAAAGCAAAGAGCAGATACCCCTGGAATTCCGCAAAGCCATAGGAAACCGCATATATGGCTGTGACGATTGCCTTGCCGTCTGCCCGTGGAATAAATTTGCCAAGTCCGCGCACGAAAGCGCATATCACCCGCGCGAATCCATAAAGTCACCGTTGCTGGCGGATTTAGCGGCGCTTGACGATGCAGAATTTCGTAACATGTTCCGCAAATCACCAGTTAAGCGTATCGGGCGCGAGCGCTTCATACGCAATGTGCTGGTTGCCATAGGCAATAGCGGAGATACATCCCTTTTGCCAGTTGCACAAAAATTAGGAATTGATGAAGCGCCACTGGTTTCGGAAATGGCGAGATGGGCTGTTGCAGAGTTGATGGACAAAACTCAAAAACAATGTTAGGTTCTGCCTAAAAATATAGAGGTGATTTATGCCCAACGTTATTATTTACACCAAAGATTACTGCCCATATTGCATCAAGGCAAAATCGCTGCTGCAGCGCAAAGGCGTAAATGACTTCAATGAAATAGACATCACCAATGATGAAAAACTCCAGCAGGAAATGATAAATAAATCCGGTGGGCGCAAAACAGTTCCGCAGATATTCATTGGCAGCACCCATGTGGGCGGTTGCGATGACCTATACGCACTAGAAAAAGATGGCAAACTTTCTAATTTACTAGCGGCACAATAACCACAATTTTAATGAAATCTTTAAACTTTGTTGCTTTAATGCAACAACACTAAGTTTAATGCAGCTTTTTTTACAAACCACTATATATAGTGGTGGCGTAAAGGTGAATTTTTTGTAAATAATACCTAAAATTTTATATAAATGGCTTACAAAAATTGTTTCATCTATGCTTTTTTACGGGAAAAAAGGCAAAAAAAAGAGGCAAAAACAGGGTGTTATATTCTCAGTTCCGTTCTATGCCTTCGGGCGATAATGCCAATGACCAACAGCCACCGCAGGGAAGGCCGCCTGAGCCACCACTAGCTATCATACTGGGAAATAAGGATTCAGCAGAAATTAAGGACGTTATGGCTAACAATGTAAGCCATGTTATTTCCCTTTATAATGAGCTACATAGGCTGACTTCCTCGGAATCGGACGCAGCTTTGCTTGAAAAAGCCAATCGCCTGCTTGACGAATGCACATATCTTTTGAAAGACCAGCAGGAAAATTCAACCAGCGCTAGTGGTCAAACAAAGGATAAATATGCCGGTGAAAAATACAAATATTTAACCGAATACGGAACCCAGATACTCGCGCTTTTCACGCCATCTGGAAATTGCACTTATCTTTCACGTAATTTTGAAAGGCTTACAGGCCATCAGACAGATGCGGGGCTTGATGGAATATTTTTTAAACTTATACATCCTGATTTCCGCGAACGCCTTAAAAATACTTTGCGGCCTATAGGCCTGGCAGCAGAAACCGCGCCTGCGCAAATACTGCGCCTTAAAATGCAGCATGGTGATGGCAAACATTACTGGTACCAGTTCACACTCCACAGCAAGCCAGAACACTATATCTGCCTTATAGAAAATATACATGAGCATATGCAGACCCAAAGCACATTGCAAAAAGCAAGGCTGGAAGCCGAGCTTGCGTTGCGCGCCCGTTCGGAATTCCTTGCCAATATGAGCCATGAACTGCGCACGCCTTTAAATGCTGTCATCGGTTTTTCACAGGTAATGGAACGTGGCGTTTTCGGCAAAATAGATAACCCGCAATATAGCAGCTATATACGCCATATCCAGGAAAGCGGGCATGACCTGCTGGCAAAAATTGAAGACCTGCTTGAAATCGCAAATATTGATGCGGGGCGCGTATCGCTTAATTGTGAAGAAATTTATATTAATGACCTTATAAGCCATGTGATTAACGCACAGATGCATCATGCGCAGGATGCAAAAGTCGCTATTTCCTACGTGCCACGCGGCAACGTACTTATGTTTGTAGACAGGCTTAAGATCCAGCATATACTTGGGCATCTGGTGGCAAATGCCATCAAGTTCAACAATGCCGGTGGCGAAGTGACAATCGAAATAAATCGCGATGGCAAGAACGGCATAAGGCTTTCTGTGCATGATAACGGGGTTGGAATTAACGACCTGAAATGCCATGACATACGCGAGTCATTGCAACAGGATAATTGCTGGACGGCAAAAAACAACCAGCATATCGGCATCGGACTGGCCCTCACCAAGGAATTTATTGCCCTGCATGGAGGAACTGTTGAAATTTCCAGCAGTAATGGTATAGGTACTACTGTTTCTATCACCCTGCCCCGCGAATGCATCCGCATGGTCGCAGCCAGGAAAGATGATAATGTAAAACAGTTAGAACTGGAAAATGGATAAAGCAAAAGCCGCATATGATATTATAACTGCCGCCCTGCCCCTTGTTCCTTTTGATGGCTGGAACATAAAAACCCTTAGGCAGGCAGCCGTTGAAGCTGGCTATAAAAAAACTGATGTGGTACGAGTTTTTTCAGGCGGCGCAATAGATGCGGTCGATGCTTATTCGCGGATTTGCGACCAGCAGATGCTTGAAGCGCTTTCCAATTACCATATGGATAATATGAAAATACGCCAGCGCATAACCTCTGCGGTACGTCTGCGCCTTGAGCTGCAAAGCAAAAACCGCGAGGCTATGCGCAGGGCGGTGGCGATGCATTCATTGCCCATATATGCACATCGCGGCCTCAGGGCGCTTTATGAAACGGTGGATAATATCTGGTATGCCATAGGTGATAATTCCACAGATTTCAATTTCTACAGCAAGCGCATGACACTTGCTGCGGTGTATATTGCCACGCTACGCATGTGGCTTGACGATAACAGCCCTGGCTGCGAGGCTAGCTGGCAATTTTTAGACCGGCGCATCGAGGATGTTATGAAGATAGAAAAAGCTAAACAGCAACTGCGGGGCTGGTTTTCAAAAGTTAGGGCATTTTCCTGAAGCAGTATAGTATAAGCGGATGAATAGATGAATGGATTAATAGATGAATGAAGCACCTGATTCATCTATTACGTTGGCTTCGTCATATCCTTCACCCAGCGGCATAAGTGGACTGGGGGACAGTAAATGGCAATTGCATTTGATATTTTCCCAGCTTGTCATGCCGCCGTATGGCGGCATCCTGCGTATTAAAAACCCCAGCCCCCGCAATAATGCGGGGCGACAGTTCTCGTCATCCTGTGAGCCGCAAGGCTGCACAGGATCTGCATCAATAATCCTGAGATCCTGCGCAATGCTCACGCATTCGCAGGGCTACAAGAACCCCGCACCCGTTGCGGGGTCTGGCTCCGGATACCGCCGTGCGGCGGCATGACAACATTGTCACACAGAGGATGAATGAAACACCTGATTCATCTATTACGTTTTCTCCTCAAAAACTATACGCGATGCCGGAAAAAACACTATATGGCTGTGTATTTCGCCGTCAGCAGGCTCAGAATGAAGGGCGCCGCCATGCAATAATATAAGCGTTTTTGCAAGCTCAAGACGCAGGTCTATGGGTTCTGACATCAAGGCAAAATGATTGCCTCCTTCATTGTATGGGGTTGGCGCAAATAATTTTTCGGCAATGGTGGAGAGCTTCTCTTGTGGCTGCGCCTCGGATTTTGAATTTTTAATTACAAGCGCAAAAAACTGGCGGCCATGATGCTCACTGATTATTTCAGGCTCGATGGTTATTACGCTTTCCCGCACAGAATAATCGAGAATAATAAGCAACAGATTGCTTATTATCTGCTGCATGCGAAACTCATCGGCCAGAAGATGCGGCAACTGATCATGCCCCTTTATTCTCACGCTTACACCGGCAGCTTCCAGCCTGTCGCTTAGCTGGCGGATTACAGAGGAAGCCACATTGGTTATATCCAATGATTTTTCCTGCAGGTCAATATAACCTATTTCGGATTTCGCATGGAGGATTATGTCCTGTATTTTACCAACCAGTTGATTGCCAATACTGAATATATCGGCAGAATACTGACGGTATTTACGGTTTTCTATCGCGCCATAAATCTGGTCTTTAAGCACCTGGGCAAAGCCTATTATATTATTCACCGGCAGGCGCATCTCCTGTACTATATAGGCAAGGAATTCAGACTTGCTGCGCATGTTTATCTCGGCATTTTCCTTAGCTTTTTTGAGCAGGAACATTTTGTTGCGAAGCTCGCTTTCGATGCGTTTATTTTCTTCGATATAACGGCTTACCTGCTGCACCTGCGCTGCCAGCGCCTCGATCTCAACCGGGCCATTCTTGGGAATAGGCACAAATTTTTCCCCACGGGTTATGGAGGCTACCAGCTCGGTCATATCTAAAACCGGATTTATCACACGTACACGCACAATCCACAAAAACAGCATAAGAAAAACAGCAACTGAAAGTATCATCAGCAGCCGCGCCCAGAGAAGGGCCCGAACTGTCTCATCGCTGTAATTAGCGTCATAACCCATCATCACGATATAGGGATAGTTTTCCGATACTCGGTAATAGGCATAAATACCGGTGCCCCATAAAATGCTGCCTTTGGATATAAGGCCGCTTGGGTTCTTATCAAAATCTACATCAACAAGTTTTTTCGCCGGGAAATTATCGCCTATGAAATTCTTACTGTCGGAAACTTCGGTTAGGGTTACCAGGTCTTTGGTGACTACGGCGAAGCTTATTCCATCACGCTTTACCAGGCTTCTTATCTGGTCGGTAAGCACGCCAATATCAATGCTGAGCGCTATTATGCCGATAAATTTCCCGGTATAATCGGTAATTCCCATCGCAACCGGAATCACCCAGCGCCCGGACACCCTTCCCTCTATTGGCCTTCCGATATGCATTTTCCACGAATCAGCCGCAGCCTGCTGGATAAAATCGCGATCTGATATATCCACCGGCTCTTTGAGAACGCCTTTGTTGCTGCTTATTACAAGCTTCCTGTCGGTATCGGTCCAGGAAAAAATGCTATAGATACTATTTTTATTGTCGAAGGATTTAAGGGCCTGCGCAAGCTTGGTATAGTCACGATTAGGATCGTTGACAATCTGGCGGCCAAGGGAAGCCAGCATGTAACTGGCATCCCCCATTTCGGTCAGGATCGTATTCTCTATACGCACCGCCTCTTTTTCAAGGTCGGTGGTTATACGCTCGGACTGGCGGTTATAGGTGCGGTAGGTCACCCAGCCGGAAATAAGCACCAGTACAAACAGGACCCCCGCCGCAAGCAGCTTGAAATCACGTGATAAAGATGGCTGGACCCAGGAATTACGCATTTAATAAATATATCATATAAGGATTGTAAATACATAATAGTAATAGCTTTTTTCTAATATGCAACAAAGGCGCAGGATTATGAAGATTTTTTCCTGGGGCCAGGCTTTTCTTTCCGCGCAAGAGGGTGATGCTCATGCACCAGCTTGTTCAAACGCTCTCCCGCCACATGGGTATATATCTGGGTGGTGGAAATGTCGGAATGGCCAAGGAGTTCCTGGATTACCCTCAAATCAGCGCCACCTTCCAGCAGGTGGGTTGCAAAAGAATGGCGCAACGTATGTGGCGAGAATTTCTGCGGATCGATATTAGCTTTTACCGCAAGCTCCTTGAGCATAACCCCGAATTGCTGGCGGGTTATATATCCAACGGCACGATGGTATGGAAACATCCACAGCGATGTTTTCTGGTCGCCTAAAAACTCCTTGCGCACATCAAGATAGCGCGAAAGGGCTGCCCTGGCCTTATCATGCAGCGGAACCATGCGCTCCTTATTGCCCTTGCCACGCACTATCACAAAATCAACATCAACCGTGGTTTTCCCTTCGCGTACCTGAAGGGCAGAAAGCTTAAGGCTTACCAGCTCCGAAACGCGCAGGCCAGCGCCATACATAAGCTCAAGCATAGCCTGAAGGCGCAGCCCCCTGGCCGAATTATCCTCCCTCGCCGCCTCCAGAAGCAGAAGCACATCCTGTTTTCCAAGGATTGACGGCAGGTGCCTGGGAAGCTTAGGGGAATCAATGCTGACTGCCGGATCATCGGGCCTGTGTTTTTCACTGTATAAAAAGGAAAAAAACTGGCGCAGGACCGAAAGCTTACGGGCAATTGTGGGAGCGCTTATACCAGCCTGGCTCAGGGAAGCCAGAAATTCCTCGATACTACCAGTAGAGATTTTATTTATATGCTCACCAATATCATGGCAATATCCTGAAAACCCATGTAAATCGCGCTTGTAAGCAGCAACAGTATCAGCCGCAACAGCACGCTCAGCCACGATCATTTCGAGGAACTGCTCCACGAGCGCATCGTCTTCCTTATTGGTTTTTACTATTACTACCGGCCTGACCATTTTTAAAAACCATGTTTGCTTTTGTTGCATTATTTCTTATTTCCTCTAATTATGATAGGGAATAATAATGTTTTTGCCAAAAGAAATGACAGAAGAACACACAAACTCCGGTGGAAATTCAAAGATCATCTCGCAGCCGGTTGTGCTTGTGGGCTTGATGGGGGCCGGGAAATCAACCATCGGGCGCAGGCTGGCCAGCTCGCTTTCTGTGCCGTTTATTGATTCCGACACCGAAATAATTGAAGCTGCAGGATGCAGCATCTCCGATATTTTCGAAGGTTATGGCGAACATATTTTCCGCGACCTCGAACAGCGCGTTATCCTGCGGCTGATGACCGGCACTCCCTGCATAGTGGCAACCGGGGGTGGCGCGTATATACAGCCTGCGATCCGCGAAGCCATCTCGCAGAAGGCAATATCTGTCTGGTTAAAGGCTGACCTCCATGTATTGCTTGAACGCGTATCACGGAGAGATAACCGCCCGCTGCTCAAAACCGGGGATAAAAGCGAAATACTGCAAAAACTCATTGATGAACGCTACCATATTTACGCACAGTCGGACATTACAATTGACAGCAATTTCGGGCCGCATGAATCAGTGGTTGAGGATATTGTCGCGGCACTTAAGCAATGGCAGAAAAAAGATGCCTGAAATCCAGAAACTAAATGTGAAGCTTGATAAGGGCGGCTATGAGATAGTAGTTGGAGAACGCCTGCTGGCACGGGCCGGAGAATATATATCCCCGCTGCTTAAAGGCAAAAATGTAATTATAATAAGCGATAGCAATGTAGCAAAATTATATCTGCACCGGCTTACTAATTCGCTGGAAGATGCTCATATTCGCTCACGCTCGCTGATAGTACCGCCAGGAGAAGCAACTAAAAGCCTGGAGAGCTTTTCCAGGCTTATGGAAAACCTGCTGGAGCAAAAGCCTGACCGCAGCACGGTCCTTGTTGCCCTTGGCGGCGGGGTGGTTGGTGATTTAACAGGGTTTGCCGCAAGTGTCTTGCTTAGAGGTGTGAATTTTATACAGATACCAACAAGTTTGCTTGCACAGGTAGATAGCTCGGTTGGTGGAAAAACAGGTATCAATTCCGGTTTTGGCAAAAACCTGATTGGCAGTTTCCATCAGCCGGTTTTAGTGCTTACCGATGTTGCAACGCTTACAAGCCTGCCCAAGCGCGAAATGCTTTCCGGATATGCGGAAGTTGTAAAATATGGCTTTATAAGCGACCCGGAATTTTTTACATGGCTGGAAAAAAACGCAGGCGCGATGCTTGCCGGTGACAGCGAGTTGCAGGCGCAGGCTATAATAACAAGCTGTAAAGCCAAGGCAGATATTGTCGCGGCTGACGAGAAAGAGCAAAATATCCGCGCCCTGCTTAATTTTGGCCATACTTTTGGCCATGCGCTGGAAGCAGAAACCGGCTATAGTGACACGCTCCTGCACGGCGAAGCAGTTGCTATCGGCATGGCTCTGGCCTTTGCCGCCTCGGTAAAAATGGGAATATGCCCAAAGGAAGACTCTGACCGCGCAAAAGCCCACATGCAGGCAGTTGGGTTGCCAATTTCCCCACAGGATATACGCAAAGAGTGGAATATTGACGCGCTTATGGAACACTTCACCCACGATAAAAAAACAACTGGCGGGAAACTCACATTTATTATGACACGTGGAATTGGCAAGGCATTTATTGAAAACAACATAGACGCAGCCATCATTCGCCAGATACTTGTCGAATCCTGTAATTTATAATATGGATATTAAAATGGATAACGATATTATCTTTTACGGCCTTACGATTTTCCTCTTCCTGCTTATCTCGGCCTTTTTCTCGGCGGCAGAAACCGCCCTTACCGCCGTTTCCCGCGCGCGTATTTACCAGCTTGTTATGGATGGCAATAAACGCGCCCAGATCGTAAGCCGCCTGCGCAAGGAAAAAGAAGCCATGATCGGCACAGTGCTGCTTGGCAACAACGCCGTAAATATAGCCGCCTCGGCAATTGCCACCACCCTTTCAATTCGCCTTTTTGGCAATGAGAATGGGCTGGTGCTGGTTACATTGGTAATGACCCTGCTCGTTGTTATTTTCAGCGAGGTGCTCCCCAAAACTTATGCTATCCAGAATTCCGAGCGCGTATCGCTGGCATTCGCCCCTGTCCTCTCCCTTATGGTAAAGCTGTTCCAGCCTATCACTTACAGTATACAGTTTTTGATTCGCATAATACTTCGCTTGTTCGGGGTGGACATTACCAAATCCAACACCCTTATCTCGGCAACCGATGTAATACGCGGAACAATTGAACTTCACCACCGCGAAGGAAAGATGATAAAACAGGACCGCGATATGCTGGGAAGCATACTTGACCTTAACGACATCGAGGTGGAAAATATCATGGTCCACCGCACGGAAGTGGAAACACTCGACGCCGACCTGTCGGCTGATGAGCTGGTTAAGATGGCGGTTTCAACCATGCATAGCCGAATACCGCTGTGGCGTGGGGAGCCGGATAATATCATCGGCCTTCTGCATGTAAAAAACCTTATCAAGATAATGCGTGAACAAAAAAGCGCGCTAACAACAGAAGCCATACTCGCCATCTGCAGCAAGCCATGGTTCATACCGGAAACCACCTCCCTGCGTGACCAGCTACTGGCATTTAGAAATAAGCGCCAGCATTTCGCTTTCGTCGTTGATGAATATGGCGCATGGCAGGGCGTTGTAACCCTTGAGGATATAATAGAAGAGATTGTTGGCGAGATAGACGATGAGCACGATGAAATCGAAAATGATATACAGAAGGTTGACGATAGCACCTATCTTATAGATGGCAGCGTAACCCTGCGCGATTTGAACAGGCATTTAAGCTGGAACCTGCCCGATGATAATGCATCGACCATTGCAGGGCTTCTAATCCATGAAGCGCAGGAAATACCGGAAGTCGGGGAAAGCCATGAGCTTTATGGCTTTGATTGCACCGTGGTAGAAAAATCGGCAATGCAGATAACCCGTGTTAAGATGAAGAAGCGCCCTGAAACCCGCCTGCATAGCGATATAGAATTGTGACGCCGCCCAGTGGAAATAATAATAGTGAAGACGGATATATCGTGGAATATATAGTGATAGGTAATTCAGTAAAAGCTACGGCCTTCGACCCGGTAACGCTCCGTGAAGTATCGGTTGTGGGGGCGCGGGAAATGCCAAGGCAGCAACTGGGGAAACTTGCAGTAAAGAAGCTCATTTATGTGCTTAAAAAAAATAGCGGCGTTCAGGATTAATTATGAGCTTTAAATCAATAATAAATAAAATACTGCCGCGTAAAAAACGCAAAAAAGGTAAAAAAAATGGCCAGACAGGCAATGGCGCAAAAACCAGCAAAGCCAGCAAAACAAAATCTTCGCCCCATTATCCTTCATACCGCGCCGCGCATAAAGCCAAGAGGCATGGTTTCTGGCCGTGGTGCAAACGCCTCATAAAAAAAACCATAATCTACGGAACTGTTGCGGTATTGCTGTTTCTTGGATTTCTTACCCTAACCCTTCCCAATATCGACGACCTGAACAAAGTCACAAAAGTGCAGAGCGTTCTGGTAAAATCGGAAGACGGGCAGATAATCGGCAGCTTTGGTGATATTTACGGCGACTATATTAATTTCGATGAATTTCCAAAAAATCTTGTTGATGCTGTGGTTGCAACCGAGGACCGTAATTTCTACCGCCATTTCGGGGTTGACCCTCTGGGGCTTGCGCGCGCGACATTCGCTAATATTAAAGCCGGTCACGTTGTGCAGGGCGGAAGCACAATAACCCAGCAAGTGGCCAAGAATGTATTTTTAACCCCCGACCGTACCCTAATACGCAAGCTTAAGGAAATGCTCCTGGCATTTAAGCTGGAACACCGTTTTTCTAAAAAAGAGATACTCAGCATCTATTTAAACCGTGTTTACCTGGGCGCTGGCAGCTATGGGGTTGACGCTGCATCAAGGCGCTATTTCGATAAGTCAGCGCGCGAACTTAACCTTGCCGAATCGGCTATAATGGCTGGTTTGCTTAAAGCCCCTTCACGCTATGCGCCAACCAGCAACCCCACACTTTCACGCAAACGCGCCGACCAGATACTTGTTAATATGGAAGATGCCGGATACCTTACCAAAACACAATCAGACCGGGCGCGCAAAGAACTTGAAAGTGCCATGAAAGGTAAAAAACCAAATTCGCAAAGCACCTTTTATTTTGCCGACTGGATAGCTGACCAGCTCCCGGAATATATAGGAAATGTTGATGACGATCTGGTGGTGACAACCACGCTTAAGCCTGACTGGCAGGCGATGGCGGAAAAATCCATGGCCGAAGTTATGGATAAAAGCGGGGAGAAAATGAATGCATCGCAGGCCTCGATGATAGCCATGTCGCCAGACGGAGCTGTGCGGGTTATGATAGGTGGGCGCAGCTATGCAGAGAGCCAGTATAACCGCGCCACACAGTCAATGCGCCAGCCCGGCTCGGCATTCAAGCTATTCGTCTATCTGGCAGGGCTGGAAAGCGGAATGACACCCGACACCACAATGGAGGACGAACCCCTGTCAATAAAAGTTGCTGGTGGCCGCTGGCAGCCACAGAACTACAACCATAAATATAACGGCACTATGACTCTTAAAGAAGCCATAAACGAATCTGTAAATACAATAGCGGTTAGCATAAGCGAATCGGTTGGGCGCGAGAAGGTAATAAATATGGCCGAAAGGCTTGGCATAAGTTCAGATATGAAGCCGCTTCCCAGCATCGCACTCGGCGCAACCGAAGTTAACCTGCTTGAGCTTACCAACGCCTATGCCCATCTCGCGTCAAACGGGCAGATTGTATATCCTTATGGGATAGTAGAAATACGCACCAGCCACGATAAGCTTTTATATAAACGCTTAGATACCAAACGTGCCCTGGTACTTAGCGAAAACGTGGTTGCCATGATGAATGAACTGCTTATGGGAGTTATAAATAACGGAACCGGAAGGGCAGCGAGGATAGGAAGGCCGGAAGCTGGAAAAACCGGGACAACATCTGATTATAAAGACGCATGGTTCATCGGGTATACGCCTGACCTGGTTGCCGGTGTATGGGTTGGCAACGATGATAACGACCCGATGAAAAAAGTAACCGGGGGAACACTTCCGGCCTCGATCTGGCATGGGTTCATGCAGGCTGCTCTTGCCAAAACCCCGGCGTCAAACCTGCCAACCGAGCGCAGCTTCTTTGCAGCACCTGCGGTTAATAACAACCCTCAGGATACGACATATGAGATGCAGGATTCGGAGGTTTCCGAGGGTACTGAACCAGCTATGCCACCACCTAAGAAAGAAAATAAAAAGGATGTTGAACTTGGCGACTCATTCTGGAAAAAACTACAGGGATTGCGCTAGTGAAAGCAATGCCGGAAATTTTTGCTGATAATGTAAGACGCGATTCGCTGTTTTTATTCCTGCTGATATTTGGCTTTTTCATCATAGGTCTTGGGGTAAATCCCTATATTACGCCCAGCGAAGCGCGCTATATCGAGATACCAGGGCAAATGCTTAAAAGCGGCGACTGGATTACACCGCATATCAACGGCGTACAGTATTTTGAAAAACCGCCGCTATTTTACTGGATGCAGGCAATTGCCCTGTTTATTGGGAACAGTGAGTTCTGGGGACGAATCGCAACAGCGCTGGTTGTATCACTCACCTGCGCCATAACTTATGCAACGGGAAGGCTGTTATTTGGAAGGGCCAGCGGGTTCCTGGCAGCAGCGGCGCTTGCAACCTCTCTTATGGGTTATGGGCTTAGCCGCGTTGCCATGCTTGATGCGCCAGTTACATTGTTTTTGACAGCGGCAATTGCCAGCTTTATTTTTGCGCATAAAACCGGCGAGGCAAAATTTTATTATTTTATGTACGCCGCCGCTGCCCTTGCGGTTATGACCAAGGGACTTATCGGGATAGTGATTCCGGGGCTGGTTATCGGGGGCTGGATATTATTTACCAATAACTGGAAAATATTAAAGTCAGCGCGGCTGTTCAGCGGGACATTACTATTCCTGGCTATTGTTGCGCCATGGCATATAATCATGCAGATAAAGCACCCGGAATTTTTTGATTTTTATTTTATCCACGAGCATTTTACACGTTTCCTGACCAGCGAACATAAGCGCACCGCGCCATGGTGGTTTTTTATTGCAGTTACTTTGGCGGGGATGGTTCCGTGGTTGTTGGTAATGGGTCATGGGTCATGGGTCAGAAAGGGTAATGACAGAAATTTTCTGCTCCTCTGGATAATCCTGCCGCTGCTCTTTTTCTCGTCGTCGCACTCCAAGCTGATACCTTATATTTTTCCGATTTTCCCACCGCTTTTTATTCTGGTGGGCTGGCAACTTGCAAAGTGGTGGGAGCTTCCTTCCGCCCCGAAACTTCTTCGCGCCAATGCCTTATTTTGCGTATTCCTGGTTGCTGGCGGGGTTATAGCAGTAGGATTTTTCGGGCAAAAACTCAAAATACCTGAATTTTCATTCTATGATTTCCTGCCACTTATGTTAGTAACCAGCGCATTATTTTTAGCCGCAATTATCAAAAAAACCCCGGCAAAAACCCTTATCGCATGGACGCTTGTTTTTGGCGCATCCCTTGGGCTAACCACAAATTATAATGCCGGGAATTTTAACAAGCGCACAATAAAAACGCTGGCAGAAATGCTATTACCGGAATTGCAAGACGGCGACATGGTAGTTGCCTATAACAGCTACTGGCAGGATCTTCCGGTATATCTTTCCCGCAACGTAACTGTTGCTGGCTGGACCGGCGAACTTAATTTCGGGCTGGAACACACGCCGGATGCAAAGGAATGGATGATAACCATACCGGAATTCTGGGAAAAATGTTCTAATTCAAAAACAGGAGTATATGTGTTCATTAATGATGAGGATTTTAGCAGCATAGATGCGCATGATGGCTGCGTGTTGCACGAAATTTCCCGCTATGGCAAAACTATATTGCTGAAAAAGGATAAAAACCAATGACCGAACTACCATTCCTGCCCTTTGCCAGGCCAACCATATCAGAAGCTGCGATTGAAGAAGTGGTGGCCAGTTTGCGTTCAGGCTGGATTACTACCGGCCCCAAAGTGCAGAAATTTGAAGAAATGCTGTCTGCATATCACTCAGGAAGACGGGCAGTATGTGTTTCTTCGGCTACTGCTGGGTTACAGATCGCGCTAATTGCCCTTGGAATTAAGGAAGGCGACGAAATTATCACTACGCCGCTTACTTTTGTTGCCACCCTGAATACTATTGTACTTGCAGGGGGAAAGCCGGTTCTGGTTGATATAGACCCGCAAACCCTGAATATAAATGCTGCTGCAATTGAAGCGGCGATAACTCCAAAAACCAAAGCGATAATGCCGGTGCATTACGCCGGGCTTCCCTGCGATATGGACACTATTTACGCGCTTGCAAAAAAACATAGCTTGCGGGTGGTGGAAGATTGCGCCCATGCTATCGGCGCTGTTTATAAAGGCAGGAAACTGGGAAGTTCCGGCGATATACAGGTTATGAGTTTCCACCCCAACAAAAACATGACCACCGGCGAAGGCGGCGCCATCATAACCGATGACAAAGAAGTTATACATAGGCTGGAGCGCCTGCGTTTCCACGGCATCGACCGCGACGCTTTCAACCGCTTCAGCAAGGCCGGAAGCCAGCAATATGATGTGGTGGCGGCTGGCTATAAATATAACATGATGGATATACAGGCCGCACTTGGCATCCACCAGTTGCCGGAGCTGGATGGTTTTATAGAAAAACGCACAAAACTGGCACGGCGTTACATTGAACTGCTGGGTGGCTGGAGCGAATTTACTTTGCCGCAAGCCCCAAAATATGACCACGCCCACGCATGGCATCTATTCACCCCGCTACTCAACCAAAACAAAGCCGGGCTGGACCGCGACGGGCTGATAAATGCGATGAAAGCTGAGAATATCGGGCTGGGGCTGCATTACCAGTCGACCCATACATTTTCCTATTACCAGGATAATTATGGCTGGAAACCAGGAGATTTCCCTAATGCTTTGAGTGCCGGAGAGAGGATTTTCAGCCTGCCCCTCTTCCCGCTTATGACCATTGATGAACAGGACCGGGTGATAAAAGCGCTGGAAAAGGTACTAAAAAGATAATAAACAGGCTTTATGAACCCTTACATCTCCATCGTCATTCCCGTTTATAATGAGGAAAAAACCCTGCCGATAATGTTCTCGCGGCTGCTTAAGGTTATGGATGGATACGGCAAGGCTTACGAAGTTATTTTCGTAAATGACGGAAGCCACGATAATTCGCAGGCGATACTGGCCGAACTGTTCGCTAAGCGCCCCGATGTGATACGCGTGGTACAGTTCATGCGCAATTACGGCCAGCACCCGGCGATCATGGCCGGGTTCGAGCATGTGCGCGGCGATGTGGTGGTGACGCTGGATTGCGACCTGCAGAACCCGCCGGAAGATATACCTAAACTGCTAGCACTTATCGAAAGTGGGCATGATGTGGTTGGCGGCCGCCGCGCTAACCGCCGTGACCTGGCATGGCGCAAGGCGGTGTCAAAATTTTCCAATATCGTGCGCAAGAAAATCACTAATATAGATATGGGCGACCATGGCTGCATGTTGCGCGCCTACAGGCGCAATATAATCGACCAGATAGTTGCAATCGGTGACGCCTCGCCTTTCATAACCGCGCTTTCGCAGGAACTCTCAGGAAACCCGGCGGAAATTGATGTCGGCCATGAAGAACGCGCTGCCGGAGAATCGAATTATAATTTATATAAGCTCATACGCTATAATTTCGACCTTGTTACCGGGTTCTCGCTCGTCCCTCTTCAGCTTTTCACCATAGTTGGAATGTTCTGCTCAGGCGCGAGTTTCCTGCTGGTATTATACATGGCGGCGCGGCGCATAATTATAGGGCCGGAAGTAGACGGCGTGTTCACCTTATTCGCGATACTGTTTTTCCTGATTAGCGTAACCATGCTGGGGCTGGGGATCATCGGCGAATATGTGGGACGCATCTACAAGGAAGTGCGCCACAGGCCGCGCTATATGGTGAAAGAAATACTGGAGCGAAAATAGCCACTTCCTTAACATTAATTTATGGGTTTATTTTTATCCTTATGACTAAGTAGTAAGGATAATGCATGGACAGAAGAACACTATATAAAAGCCTGGAGGCAAGCGACCAGTATTACAAAATGGTGTTTACGCAACCCCTCTCCCCACTTGAACAGATACGTGCTGTAAATAGCCAGAAAATTACCGGGTTCTGGAATGAACTGACAACCATAGAATCGCATCTAAAGACCATGGAAGCGGAACTCGGCCATAAATACAGCCCCAGCCAGCCACGCGTTCCAGCAGGCAACCCCGCAGGTGGGCAATGGACCAGCGGCAATTTCGGAAGCGGGGTTGGCGCGGAAGTATATGTTCCAGCGCAACCAAAACCAAGCAGCAGCACCCCGCCATATATACCATCGCACAAGCCAGATAATAACGGCTCCATAATGAACTATGACGATGGGGGCGAGTATGATGACTGGGATTATGGGGATGGTGGAGATGATACCCCAGTTTATGATGGCGAACCCGACCTTCCTATCGAGCCGGTGTATCCACTGGAAGAATTATTAGGACTGTGGGCTGGCGGGGAATTATTCAGTTCATTTGATATTTTCGGCGGAGGAGCCGCAGGCGCTGCCGAAGGAGGAATTGACGCTGGCACAGAAATAGGGGGTATGATTACTGAAGGTAGTGCAGAAGATTTAAGTGTAGAACAATCACAGAATTTAATACGATTTGAGAAAAATCTTCCAAATGGAGCAACAGAAACAAGGATTTCCAACCTTCCAGATGGGAGCAAGGTATTGGAATCTGATGTTCCTGCAAATAATATACCTGGTTCTTATGCCACATATCAAAAAACTATTGATGCAAGTGGCAAAACTGTAAGATATACAAAAACAACTTATGCCCCAGATGGTAGCATAGTTCATACAAAGGTAAAATTCCCATGATAGAACGTAAATCATTACTGGAAAAATTGGTCGGGTTTGATGCTAAACTAGCAATCATCCTACCTTTGTTACGGCAATTTGGCTGGGATAGTGACAAAACATTGGTTATACTACAGCGCGAAGATATAGTTTCCGTATTAGATAGATATTTAAAATCGGTCTTGAGCGCATCTGACATTGAACAATGGGCAAATGCCATAGAAGGCAGGGAAGATATTGAATATGAGGCTGGCCATGGAAGCACTATATCTGCCGCCATACACGAACTTGCAAATCCTATTCTCACTGCATCACTTACTATTAAAAATGCCAAAAAATTGATTGGGCAACTGCAACAATGATGAAGCAACTTATGAAAGAACAGAGAGTTAAAGATATATCTGATCATATTCTTGTAGACATGCCAGAAATGGAAATTGTACGCCAGAAAGCCAACTTTGCCTTGAAGCTGGTTAATGAGGCTGTTGCGGCGGCTAAATCTTAAGCTTTTATTGACATATGCCAGGGTTATGTGGCAGAGATACAAGTAACAACCAGTATAGTTAACTCTTACCATTAAATTACATGAAAATACTGATACTTGGCGCTAATGGCTTTATAGGCAGCCACCTGAGCGAATTTATACTTGGAAACCGCGACTGGGAAGTCTATGCCATGGATAAAAGCTCGGACAAAATATCCGACTTCCTGAAGCATCCGCGCTTCCATTTCGTCGAAGGCGATATAACCATCAACAAGGAATGGGTGGAATACCATGTTAATAAATGTGACGTGGTATTGCCGCTGGTGGCCATAGCCAACCCGGCAACCTATGTGCGCGACCCGCTTTCGGTTTTTGAACTGGATTTCGAGGCCAACCTTGAAATTGTCCGCCACTGCGTACGCTATAAGAAACGCCTGGTTTTCCCATCTACTTCCGAAGTGTATGGCATGAGCATGGAAAATCCTTACGATGAGGAAGAAAGCCTGCTGGTTACAGGCCCGATAAAAAAGGAACGCTGGATATATTCAAGCAGCAAGCAACTCATGGACAGGGTTATTTACGCTTACGGCCAGCATAAAGGACTGGATTTCACCTTGTTCCGCCCGTTCAACTGGTTTGGACCCAAGCTTGATAATGTATGGGAAAGCAAGGAAGGTTCATCACGCGTGGCTACCCAGTTCCTGAGCAATATTTTCCATGGCCGGGAGATTATACTGGTGGGCGGCGGGACACAGCGCCGCTGTTTCCTTTATATAGATGATGCCATTGAAGCTATGATGAAGATAATTGAAAATAAAGATGGCGTGGCAAATGGACGTATCTTCAATATTGGCCATCCCGATAACGATGTTTCAATAAAAGAACTTGCCGAACTGATGATTGATGTAATGGGCGAATTCAAAGGTTATGAGAAAGTGCGCGACAAGGTAAAAATAACCGTTAAGTCCGGCGAGGAATTCTTCGGCGCCGGCTACCAGGACCTGGTGGCGCGGGTTCCTAAAATAGATAACGCGAAAAACCTGCTGGGCTGGGAACCTACGACCGATATTAAAACCGCGATCCGCAAAACCATAGCTTACTACCAGGCCAATATCCCGGCCAGCCTTTGATTATGCAAGGGGTTAGTGGTGAGTGGTGTATGTCGTGCCGCCGCATGGCAGTCATCCTGTGAGGAGCAAGGCTACTGCACAGGATCTGCCCAATAATCCTGAGATCCTGCGCAAATTCTTACGAATTTCACAGGATGACACCAACGCCAGAACCTAGCGTTCCCTGGGCCTATGGTTATTTCTTCCTGCAATAAGCTTAAGCCTTTCTTGCTGCAATGAGCGCTCCTGCTCTTCCTGCCTCTGGGCAACGAGAGAGCGATATTCACCTGCCAGCTCTTCTACTGAGTTTACATAGGTAATTTTTGCATTTGGAAATTTATCTTTAATTTCAGCAGCAGCTACACTCTGCGCCGGAGCAAAATAACTATTATGGAAGCGGCTCCTTTTTTTCTCATGAACCTGGGGTATAGTAAATTTTATCGCTTTATCTTCCAGATTATAACCTGAATTATACCCAGCTTTTATTAGAAGGCTCTGGTGACTATAAAAAATATTTTTTACAGGGCCTGTGACCGCCCCCGTAAATACCAAAAATTTTTCATCTTTACCATTATGGCCAGGCGGCACCAACTCCAAAGGAAGCGCCTTTATGGGTATCGCTATCAATTCAACCGGTTCTTTCCCTGCTTTAGCCTGCACCCCGCCTGGCTTAATTTTATCTTGAAATTTTTTATTCATATAAAGCCGCTAACAAAATCACAATTGTATTACTTATTGTTAATCAAAATATGATTTATTGGCAATTATAAATTTATAATTATTTTACAATAATTTAATTTTTATTCACTATTGGCGCCGGGGCTGAAAAATAATAACCCTGGAACAAATCCACCCCCAGGGCTTTAAGCGCAGCATATGCGTCTTCGGTTTCAACTCCTTCAGCTATTATGGTGCTGCCTGTGGCATGAACTATATCGACAATCCTGGTTATTATATTGCGGGTAGAAGTTTCATGCGGTCCGCCCATTGCCTGGCTGTCTATCTTTACAAAATCGGGGCGTATCTCACTTACCAGCTTTTTTGCATTGTCAACCGTGGTTATATCGTCAAGCGCAATCGAATAGCCCTGCTGCCTTGCATAATCACATACGTTTTTTAAATGCTTCATGTCACGCGCCGTTTCGCAGCGGGTAAATTCCAGGACGAGATGCTTGGGAATTATCCCGTATATTTTTGCCGCCTCGCTAAGCCCTTCCAGATAAACAGATGGGCGATGTATAAAACCGGGAATAAAATTCACAAACAGGAAGCCAGAAGAGTTGCTGCCTGCAAAGGTTTGCACTGTCAGAACCTGAAGATGGCGGTCTATCATATGCTCAATATTAAGAGCTTTGCTGGCTTTAATAATCTTGCCGCCGCTGATTATGTTACCATCAAGGCCGCGCGCGCGCACAAAAGATTCGAAGCCAAATATTTTATTCTTTTCGCCAACTATGGGCTGGAAATAACACATGATCCGGTCGTCGCATAATGCCTCGCCCAACCATAAATTTTCAGCTATTGTCTGGATGGCTATGACTTTTTTGCGCTCCCCATTTTCCAGAGTCGGCAGGTCGCTATCGGTGGTTATGGAAACATCGGTGGCTTCAGTTAGTTTGGCTTTTTGCAGTATGTCGTAAGTACGCGCCCATAATTCAGACCATTTTTGCGGCGTCTGTGCAAGAAGCCTGCCATCGAACCCTTTTTTGTAACCGAGATTTTTCAATTCCTCGGAAATATGAGGAGTTATTTTTTCCGGGGCAGGAAACAGGCTGAGCCAGTAGCTGTCATGCTGCAGGTAAGGAAGGTTAAAAGATTTCTGTTGTGCCTTAGCCATTTTATCCTGATTTTCCAATGCCAGAACTTGAGAAATAAACTTTATACCAATTTAGTTACTACTTTGTTAATTCCAAACAAATAAACTCAGTATTTCCGATTGTTATAAATTCATTAATATTCTTGGCTTATTATTTATTGTATGACATATAGCCCAAAAAGCGGATTCACACTTATTGAATTGTCGATTGTCCTGGTTATTATCGGGCTGGTAATCGGCGGCGTATTGGTTGGCAAGGACCTGATAACAGCAGCAGAAACACGAGCGCAGATAGCCCAGATAGAAAAATACCAGACGGCGGTTAAAACATTCCGGGTTAAATATAATTCACTGCCCGGAGATATTAAAAGCGCTGATGCGGTAGCTTTTGGTTTCGTAAGCCGTGGTACGCTGAGGGGTGAAGGCAATGGCGATGGTTTGCTGGAAGATTACTATTTCGGCAATGCGTATGGCTATATGATAGCGAATGGGGAAAATGCGCTTATTTGGCGGGATCTATCTGATGCAAAGATGATTGATGGTTCATTTTCCACAGCTACCTATGATTATGCCACATCCTGCGCCACACCTATCAGCGGCACAAGGTTAAAGGCCTTTTACCCGGAAGCTAAATTAGGCAAGAATAATTATGTTTATGCATGGAGCGGTTCGGCAAGAATCGCCTATGGGCGTAGTGACCGCATGAATTATTTTTCTATTTCCAAGGTAGTAGATGCTTGTTTCACGGCCATGGATGTAGGCATGACTCCTAACCAGGCCTATGCTATAGATAAAAAAATAGATGATGGATTTCCGCAATCAGGAAAGGTTCTGGCTGTATACCCCAATGTCTTCGCAGAGGAAGCAAATGGGATGAATTCGTTCTGGGCTGCCGCTGGAAATTCAGACCCCGGCATGGGGCAGCAAATTGGCGGCGCCTGTAATGTAGATGATCTTTGCGGCCCGGTTGCCGCCGGTGCTTTAACACCTATAACCGCCGACGCGCAGACCGATTACAATGCCGGAACTATTGATTGCTTTGACAACCGCAACGTAGCCAATGCACAGATGCAATACACCACCCAGTTCATGGGCGGCAACAACCAGTCCTGCGCCCTATCCTTCCGCTTCCAATAACTAGCTTGTAGCATCGGCAGTACGCGCCTATAGTGGGGCATGCTTTCAAATATATTAATTACACAACTTTTTGCATTCATGCTGGTATTTTGCCGGCTTGGTTCGGCTATTATGCTGCTTCCGGGCTTTGGTGAATCGTATGTTCCAGCGAGGGTAAGGCTTTTACTGGCAGCAATGTTCAGCGTGCTGCTTACGCCGGTTATCCAGAATTTACCGCCCATGCCTAGCAATGTTATAAACCTGTTCAATATAATGTTTGCTGAAATAATGGTGGGGTTATTTTTAGGTGGCCTCAGCAGGATGCTCATAGCGGTAGTTAATATAGCCGGCATGATAATAGCCTATCAGTCCAGCCTTGCATCAGCTGTAACACAGGACCTTACATTATCGCAGGCGCAAGGCACTTCGCTGGGTAACCTGCTTGGCATGAGTGCCCTGGTACTGTTGTTCGCAACCGATCTGCACCATCTTATGCTGCGCGGGCTGGCTGACAGCTATGGGCTTTTCCTTCCTGGCCAGTTCCCACCAATTGATGATTTCACCAACCACGCCATACATACCATGAGCAGCGTTTTCCAGATGGCGATGAAGATGTCGGCACCGCACATCGTTATCGGCCTAATCATATATCTGGCTGCCGGTATAATTGCCCGCCTTATGCCTAATATACAGATTTTCTTCCTGCTCATGGCGCCGCAACTGCTTATAAGCTTTTTTATTTTAATGATATGTTCCGGCGCGCTGATGTTATGGTATATGGATTATATAAAGGACTCCCTGGGTGTATTTCTTAGCCCGCATTAAATATGCAGACAGGTATTTAAATGGCTGATGAAGACAAGGAAAGCAAAACCGAGCAGCCGTCACAAAAACGGCTTGATGAAGCGCGGGAAAAAGGGAACCTTGCAAATTCCAAGGAACTCGGAAATTTCTTCATGCTGCTGGTTCTGGCAGTTACTATCGCGGTTTTCATGCCGCAGATCATGAAGCATACGGAAACCCTGCTCACCCCATTTTTAAGCGATACAGAAAATTTCTCAGCCGACCGTAAAGGCATAAGCCTTATATTTTACAAGCTGGCATTTGGCAGCTTTGGCATAATACTTATGCCACTGCTGGCATCGGTTGTTTCTGCCATAGCAACCGGGTTTTTGCAGCATGGGTTTGTGCTGAGCGCCGAACCGATAATGCCAAAGCTTAATAAAATATCGCCAATAGCCGGGCTTGGAAGAATATTCTCAATACGCTCGCTGGTCGATTTTGCAAAAAACATCATAAAAGTGATAGTGGTTGGTATAGTCGCATTTTTATCCATATACCCGGAGCTTAAGCATATACGCCTGCTTCCCAACAAAAGCACACAGGACATGCTGCTGTTCTTATGGATGCTGGCGCAGCGCATGACCATAGGGGTGGTGATAGCCATGTTCTTCATCGCCCTGTTCGACGTCATATTCCAGCGTTTCCAACACATTAAATCGCTCAGGATGAGCAAGCAGGAACTAAAAGATGAATATAAGCAGTCAGAAGGCGACCCGATGGTTAAGCAGCGTCTAAGGCGGTTACGCATGGAGCGCGCCCAGAACCGCATGATGGCGGCAGTGCCCAAGGCTGATGTGGTAATTACCAACCCAACCCATTTTGCGGTAGCTTTGCAATATGACAGCAAAAGCATGGCCGCACCAACGGTGGTTGCCAAGGGACAGGATCTGGTGGCGCTTAAAATACGTGAAATTGCAGAAGATAATGATGTGCCTGTCGTAGAGAACCCTCCGCTTGCCAGGGCATTATTTTCATCAACTGAAATTGAAAAAGAAATTCCGGTTGCCCATTATGAAGCTGTTGCAAAAATCATTTCATATGTTTATCAGCTTAAAGGAAGAAAGAATTAAAAACATGTTGTTATTTTTTAATATGTTTATAATATTTGCTGATAAAATATTATTAAGGTGATGATTCTATATGCCTATACGTTTTACTGATAAGTTAGCATCAGGCAATGGCATTCCGGTTGTCGATAATAATCAGGATTTTGTTGTAAGGAAACGCCGCCCTTTGTGGCAGACACTTGGGCTTATGTTTGCAGCATTATTCCCTATAACTGTCGGCATAAGCCTGCTTGTTACAGATACGCTGGTTTTCAGCCAGGTATTGTTCGTATTGCTCACATCACTTGGAACTTATGTTGTTTATACCGTACAGCGCTGCCGCGACCTGGTTTTAGCAACAGAATTCCAGAATGCTTTATTTTCCTCGGCGCTTGGCCATAGCAATAAATTTTGCATTATAATAAAAAATGACAGCACAGTGGCCTATATCGACAGGTCGTTGCAGGAGCTGCTGCCTAATTTTTATAAGCAACCCCGCCATGCAATAGATGTTCTGCTTGAGCAGGGACAAGTATCAAAAGAAGAGCGCAAACAGGTTTTTGAAGCCATTGAAAGGCGTGTTCGCGGCAAGGTTATATTCGATATTATTGACCATAAAAAACAAACCCACCGCATAATGATGACTATCGAGCCGATCCAAAGGCCAAAAGGCTTCATGCTGCTGCGGGGACGCGAATTCGTAGAAAAACGGGTACTGGGCCCTCAGCTTCCCGAAAACAGCAAAACGCCATTATTCAACGAAACCAATATTGGCCTCTATTCCTATATTATGGACAGCATGGATATAGGCTCATATATAATCGACCTTTTTGGTAATATAACCTACGCCAACCTCACTCTTGAGCAATGGCTTGATTTTGACGAGGGAGAAATTATTGACCGTGGGCTTACGCTTAAGGATATTATTTCCGAAAAGGGACTGGACGTACATATTGACGATCTTAAGAACTTTGACGGCGAGGCAACTCTCATGCGCAAAATAGGAGGATCTTTCAAGGTAAGTATAGATCAGAAAGCCATGTATGATGAACAGGGCGTGATAATTGGCTATTGCGCGCTTTTAAAACAGCTTAAAGATCAGGCCGCAAACGAAATTTCTGAAAAAATTAAAGACCTCTGGTAAATTACGAATTATGAATAATGATTTTAAAGTTTATGTTGACCTGTCACCTATCGCAATTATCAACCTTGACGAACATGGCAATATAATTCATGGCAACCCTGCATTCCATATCCTGACCGGGCAGGCACTGGCAGAACGCCTGCCAACACCATTCCTAAATCTGATAGCTGAAGATAAAAGGGCTGAAGCAGACGCTATAATTAAAAAGGTTTTTGCTGATACCATCCCTTCTGAAACCCAGATATTTTCCCTTATACTGCCAAATAACAATGAAATAATAGTTTCCGCTTATTTCAGTATTATAGACGAAAAGAAGATATTAATGATGCACCTCATTAATGTCACCGAACAAAAGAACCTGGAAACACGCTTCGCCCATTCCCAGAAAATGCAGGCGGTGGGACAGCTTGCTGGCGGCGTTGCCCATGACTTTAACAACCTGCTTACCGCGATGATCGGATTTTGCGACCTGCTGCTGATGCGCCACCCGGCTGGCGACCAGTCATTTGCCGACATCATGCAGGTAAAACAGAATGCCAACCGCGCTGCCAACCTCGTGCGCCAGCTCCTGGCCTTCTCCCGCCGCCAGACACTCCAGCCTAAAATACTCGACTTAACCGATGTGCTGGCCGACCTTGCCAATCTTATACGCAGGCTTATAGGCGAAAATATCGAACTTAAGATGACGCATGGGCGCGATATAGGCCATGTACGCGCCGACCAGGGACAACTAGAGCAGGTAATCATCAACCTGGCGGTGAATGCACGCGACGCAATGCAGGGCGGCGGCACTCTTACCATCCGCACCAGCAAATATTCCATAAACCGAAATCATCCCCTGCCTAAAGATTTAATGGCGCCAGCCGAGGAAGACGCCAATATAGCCGATGGCGATTATGTGCTGGTAGAAGTTATAGACACTGGTTGCGGCATACCAAAAACCATACTCCAGAAAATTTTTGAGCCATTCTTCTCAACTAAGGAAGTTGGCTCCGGCACCGGGCTGGGCTTATCAACGGTATTTGGTATCATAAAGCAAACCGGGGGCTATATTTACGTAGCCAGCAAGGAAAACGAAGGCACTAATTTCAGCCTGTTCTTCCCTAGCGTACAACAACATGAAGTGGCGGCAGCAGCAGCCACTGAAACAGCAGCTACCGAAAAATCAGAAAATGTCGATCTGACCGGAAAAGGCACGATCCTGCTGGTTGAGGATGAAACTCCGGTGCGTATTTTCGCAGGGCGCGCACTGCGCAACAAAGGCTATACGGTCCTGGAAGCTGACTGCGCCGAAACTGCCATCGAGCTTATGCAGCAGCATGGCGGCGAGGTTGAGGTTATTGTAACCGATGTTATAATGCCGGGAATGACCGGGCCAACCATGATAGACCAGCTTATCCCGCAATATCCGAATGTGAAAGTAATATTCATTTCCGGTTATGCCGAGGATGTGTTCGTTAATAACTATGGCTCGGAACGCAGCTTCAATTTCCTTGCAAAACCTTTCACACTCAAGCAGTTAGCCAGCAAGATAAAAGAAGTAACCGGTTAAATCATTTTCATTTAGAGCATTTTCCATTTAATCGTGCGTGTTGTTAGCATGGCAATTGCATTTGATATTTTCTCCAGCTTGTCATGCCGCCGTATGGCGGCATCCGGCATTAAAAAACTCAATAGTCCTGAGATCCTGCGCAATGATTACGCATTCGCAGGACGACACATCCAGCAAAAGCCAAATGCAATTGCCATGCAGCCTGCATTGACTGGTGACAGGTTTATGCTATACTCCCCGTTTGCCTTTTAACATACCGGAAATCATTAAATGACTGAGAATTCAATCCGCGTCCGTGGCGCGAAAGAACATAACCTTAAAAATATAGATATTGATATACCTCGCGATTCGCTGGTGGTTATTACCGGGCCAAGCGGATCGGGGAAATCCTCGCTGGCATTCGACACGATTTATGCCGAGGGGCAGCGCCGCTACGTGGAGAGCCTTTCTTCCTATGCCCGCCAGTTCCTTAACATCCAGGACAAGCCGGATGTGGAATCAATTGACGGGTTATCACCGGCAATCGCCATCGACCAGAAAACAACATCGCGCAACCCGCGCTCGACAGTTGGCACCGTTACGGAAATATATGATTACCTGCGCCTTCTTTTTGCCCGTGTCGGCATCCCCTACTCCCCGGCAACCGGACTCCCAATAGAAAGCCAGACAGTTTCACAAATGGTTGACCGCATCATGGAACTGCCGGAAGGTTCCAAAGTTATATTGCTTGCGCCATTCGTGCGCGGGCACAAGGGTGAACATAAAAAGGAAATCGCCGAGCTTAAGAAAAAAGGTTTCCAGCGCCTGAAAATTGATGGTGAAATCCATGATATAAATGAACTTCCGGCAATTGATAAAAACAAAAAGCATGATATTGACGTGGTGGTTGACCGCATTGTTATTAATTCAGAGCTGGGAAACCGCCTTGCCGACAGCATAGAAACAGCGCTGGGGATCAGTGGGGGGCTAATTACAGTAGAGGTTGCGGGCAAGAGCGAAGAAAGCAATTCATTCACCCTATCCTCTAAATTCTCCTGCCCGGTTTCAGGCTTTACCATTTCAGAAATCGAACCACGCATGTTTTCATTCAACAGCCCTTACGGGGCCTGCCCAACCTGTGATGGCCTTGGGATGCAGATGGTCTTTGACGCCGACCTTGTTATACCCGATACCAGCAAATCGCTGATGGATCGGGCCATAGCCCCATGGTCGTCCAGCCAGAGCAAATATTTTATCCAGACACTGGAAGGGCTTGCAAAGCATTATAATTTCAGCCTGCTTACGCCTTTTAAGCAGCTTCCTGAAAAAATAAAGGACATGATACTCTATGGCTCCGGTGAGGAAGAGATAAAAATAGCTTATGCTGACGGTGCTAGGAATTATGTGAGCAATAAGCCTTATGAGGGCGTTATCCCAAGCTTAGAGCGCCGCTGGAAGGAAACAGAAAGCGCATGGTCACGCGAGGAGCTGGAAAAATTCCAGAACGAACATGCCTGCGATAGTTGCAATGGCTACAGACTCAAAAAAGAATCGCTGTGCGTAAAAGTTGGCGGCCTGCATATCGGAGAAGTTACAGCATTTACAATTGATGCGGCGCATGACTGGTTTGGCAATATAAAAAAGAAACTGAATAAAAAACAACAGCAGATAGCCGAAAAAATACTCAAGGAAATATGCGAACGCCTGCAATTCCTTGTGAATGTCGGGTTGGATTACCTGACGCTGTCGCGTGAATCGGGCACTCTTTCAGGGGGCGAATCACAACGCATCCGCCTTGCATCGCAGATCGGATCTGGGCTTTCTGGCGTGCTTTATGTGCTTGATGAACCTTCAATTGGCCTGCATCAATGCGACAATGAACGGCTCCTGCATACGCTTAAACATCTGCGTGACCTCGGCAACACTGTTATTGTTGTTGAGCATGACGAAGACACGATGCGCGCTGCCGACCATTTGATAGATATGGGCCCGGCGGCGGGAATACATGGTGGAAATGTAGTGGCACAAGGCACTACCCAGCAAGTTTCTAAAAATCCTAAAAGCCTTACCGGGCAATATCTGAACGGCACAAAGTTTATCGGCGTGCCCGATAAGTTGCGCCCGTTCCACAAGCACAAAAAAATCACTATAAACGGTGCGCGGGCAAATAATTTAAATAATATAAGCGTTGATATTCCGCTGGCCACCTTCACTTCCGTAACCGGGGTTTCTGGTGGCGGCAAATCATCGCTGGTTATTGAAACACTGTATAAGGCACTGGCCAAAAGGATGAATGGCAGCCGCGACATGCCGGGCATACATGACAGTATTACCGGCCTGGAATTCATTGATAAAATCATCGAGATCGACCAGTCGCCGATAGGCCGTACGCCGCGCTCCAACCCGGCAACCTATACCGGGGCATTCACCCCGATACGCGACTGGTTCGCTGGCCTTCCTGATGCCAAGGCGCGGGGATATGCCTCAGGCCGGTTCTCCTTCAACGTCAAAGGTGGGCGCTGCGAAGCCTGCCAGGGCGACGGGATGATAAAGATCGAGATGCATTTCCTGCCCGATGTTTATGTTAAGTGCGATGTCTGCCACGGAAAACGCTATAACCGTGAAACACTGGAGGTTAAATATAAAGACAAGTCGATTTCACAGGTGTTGGAAATGACGGTGGATGAGGGAGTTGATTTTTTCTCGGCGCAACCTTCCATCCGCGAAAAACTACAGGCACTTCAGGAAGTTGGGCTTGGCTATATACATATCGGCCAGTCAGCAACCACCCTTTCTGGTGGTGAAGCCCAGCGCATCAAACTCGCCAAAGAGCTTTCAAAACGCGCAACCGGGCGTACGCTTTATATACTCGACGAGCCGACCACCGGGCTGCACAGCAACGACATAGCCAAGCTGCTCGATGTTTTGCATAAGCTTGTTGATTCTGGAAATACAGTTCTTGTTATCGAGCATAATATGGATGTGATTAAGACTTCCGACTGGGTGATTGACATTGGCCCTGGAGGCGGGAATAAAGGCGGAAATGTTGTGGTCGCCGGAACGCCTGCCCAGGTGGCAGCCTGCAAGGAAAGTGTTACCGGAAAATATCTAGCCCCCCTGCTTAAGAATAGAAAAACGGCTTAACAGATCAAATTATAATGTTTGCAAGCAATAATATTTCGGAGCACGTTTCCCTAATTCCCCGCCTCTGCGGGGATGACAGAAAATAATGTATGCAATGGGCTGATGCAGCGATAATACTTTCTGCCCGTAAACACGGAGAGAGCAGCGCGGTGGTGCGTGTATTGGCACGTGAGCACGGTGTTTTTGCAGGTGTTGTGCGCAGCGCGAATTCCAAGAATAACCGTGGGATTATACAAGCCGGAAACGTGGTAAGCGCAAACTGGCAGGCGCGGCTTTCGCATCAGCTTGGAAATTTTAAAATCGAACTGCTGGAAGCCCATGCGGCCCATATCATGCAGGACAGTGCCAGGCTTGCAGCCCTTACTTCGGCCTGCGCGACAGTAGAAGCCGCGCTTGCCGAGCGTCACCCCTACCCTAAAATTTTTGCCGCATTACATGAGCTGTTGCACAGCCTTACCGCTATTTCCCCAACCCATGACTGGGAGAATGATTATATAAAATTCGAACTCTCCCTACTTGCCGAAAGCGGATATGGGCTTGATTTAAGCGAGTGCGCAGGTGATGGGGTTACTGATAGCCTTATCTATGTTTCTCCTAAATCAGGGCGAGCAGTCTGCAGCGATTGCGGAGAGCCTTATAAGGATAAGTTGTTGCCGCTTCCGGGGTTTTTATTGCCAAATACTCTCCCCCTACCTAACCATCCCCCGCAAGCTGGAGAGGGAATGAATAAGTCCCCTCTCCCCAAAGGAGAGAGGGGAAAAGAGAAATATAAAGAAATCCTTGCGGGAATGGAGCTTACGGGCTATTTTCTGGAAAATTCGCTGCTCGCGCCGCACGGAAAAAAAATGCCGTCTGCGCGTTTGCGGCTGCAAAATATATTAAAGGAACTTAATGCCACCGAAACAGTCTAGCCCGGAACAGATAAATACAATCTCTTTCCGCACCACGCTTGAGGAAAAATACCTGGCATACGCGCTTTCAACCATTACTGCGCGATCGCTTCCTGACGTGCGTGACGGTTTGAAACCTGTACACCGCCGCCTGCTTTACGCGATGCTGCAATTAAAGCTAGACCCTAAATCGGGATATAAAAAATGCGCGCGTGTCGTGGGTGACGTTATCGGTAAATACCACCCGCACGGCGACAGCGCGGTTTACGAGGCTATGGTGCGCCTGGCGCAGGATTTCGCAGTGCGCTACCCTTTAGTTGACGGCCAGGGAAATTTCGGCTCGGTGGATGGCGATAACGCGGCGGCAATGCGTTATACCGAGGCCAAGCTTACCGATGTAGCAATGGCACTGCTCGAAGGCATTGATGAAAATACTGTTGATTTCCGTCCCACCTATGACGGGCAGGATGATGAGCCGGTAGTAATGCCTGCCGCCTTCCCCAACCTGCTTGCTAACGGCTCGGAAGGTATCGCGGTGGGTATGGCGACCTCGATTCCGCCGCATAATGTTGGCGAGCTGTGCAGCGCCATGCAATATATACTCAAACATCCCGATTGCAGCGTTGCAAGGCTGGTTAAATTTGTGGTTGGCCCGGATTTCCCAACCGGCGGTGTTATAGTCGAGTCAGAAGAAAATATCCTGGCGGCTTATGAAACCGGGCGCGGGGCGATACGTATGCGTGCCAAATGGCATAAGGAGGAACTGAGCCATGGATTGTTCCAGGTAATCATCACCGAGATCCCATACCAGATACAGAAATCACGCCTTATAGAACGCATCGCCGAGCTGTTCAAAAATAAAAAACTGCCGCTTCTTGGCAATATACTTGACGAATCGGCAGAAGAAATCCGTATTGTCCTCGAGCCGAAGAACCGCAGCGTTGACCCGGAAATGCTTATGGAATCATTGTTCAAGGCTACTGACCTTGAAGCGCGTTTCAACATGAACCTGAATGTGCTGGATGCAACCGGCGCGCCGATGGTGATGAACCTTAAAGAAATACTGGTAGCGTTCCTTGAACACAGGATGGATGTATTGGTGCGGCGCACCAACTGGCGCCTCGATAAAATCGCACATCGCCTTGAAGTGCTGGGTGGCTTGCTTATCGCTTACCTGAACCTCGACGAAGTTATCCGCATCATCCGCACCGAGGATGAGCCAAAACCTATTATGGTCAAGAAATGGAAGCTTACCGATATACAGGTGGAGGCCATCTTAAATACCCGCCTGCGCTCACTTCGCAAGCTCGAAGAAATGGAAATAAAGCGCGAACATAGCGAACTTCTCAAAGAGCAGAAAGAGCTTAAGGCATTGCTTGCTTCAGAGGATATGCGCAAGGAACGCATAGGCGAGGAAATCGGGGAAATCAAAAAACGCTTCGGGGAAAAAACCCAGCTTGGCAAAAGACGTACTGATTTTGCCGAAGCTCCGGTTGGAAAAATCATTGATATTGAAGCTTTCGTGGAAAAAGAGCCGATTACCATTTTATGCTCGAAGATGGGCTGGCTGCGCGCCATGAAAGGCCACCTGCTCGATGTTTCAGACATGAAGCATAAAGAGGGCGACGAAGAAAAATTCGCACTCCACGCGCAGACCACCGATAAGCTTTTAATATTCGCGTCTAACGGGCGTTTTTACACACTGCCTTGCGATAAGATACCACGCGGCAAAGGTTTTGGGGAGCCTGTGCGCCTGATGATCGACATGGAAAACGATGTCGATATAACGGCAATGAGAATTTTTGCGCCGGAAGAAAAGCTGCTGGTCGCGGCAAGCAACGGCAAGGGATTTATTGTCGATGCCGCCGATGTGGAAGCACAGACCCGCAATGGCAAGCAGATACTAAATGTGGTGGAAGGCTCCCGCGCCATGCTCTGTGTGCCTGTAGAAGGGAATCATGTGGCGGTTATCGGCGAAAACCGCAAGCTTCTTATCTTCCCGCTGTCGCAGATACCGGTTATGAAAAAGGGCCAGGGTGTTACCTTGCAGAAATATAAGGAAGGCGAGCTTTCCGATGTTAAATGCTTTAATTTAAAAGAAGGATTAAGCTGGCAGCTTGGCGAAAAAACCCGCACCGAAACCGACCTCAAGCCGTGGCTTGGTAATCGCGCCGATGCAGGACGCCTGCCGCCTACCGGATTTCCAAGAACGAATAAATTTTCTTAAAGTTGTGGAATATTGCGTAAATAGCATTTAGCTTTAATTTTCTATTATGCACCCGTAGCTCAGTTGGATAGAGCGTTGCCCTCCGAAGGCAAAGGTCGGACGTTCGAATCGTCTCGGGTGCGCCATATTTCATTATAATACAACAACATAAAGTTTTCGACCACTGCTTTTTCCATGTATAAAACAGGTGCTATTGCCCTATATACATATAAGCAGCATATGTTATAATGAAACATGAAGCTGAAAATAAAAAACTGTATCCATCTTTTATATATTGTACCTCTATTATGTAACTTTGCTGCCAATGCAGCGCAAATGCGAACTTCCATACCGGTATCAGTTTATGTACTGCCAACATATAGAAGCGGCATAAAACCTGACAAAAAAATCGCTATAAAGAAGAGCAACCTTCCCCAGCCGACGGCAAAAACCAGGAAAATAAATAATAAGCCATATGTATTCGACAGGCCATCCAGCGAGCCGCCACAAATTTCCGTTATAAGATAAAAATAGGGATTTGGCTCCCTTTTCTGTAGCAAATTGATACAACCTGTGAATTCAAAAATAATTTAATATTAAATTAATGGTTTTATATTAGCCTGATGTCTTATCTTAAGGAGAAGGCCCATGCTATTGCTTATGCGTTACTATTTTAAATCCATCCGCAGCTTTATTGCGTTTGCATTTTTTATTCCCATTATATTCATGCCGCTGCCGGTGCTTGCTGTACAGGCCACCGGATTGCTTTCCGTTTCCGCTACGGTTCTTTCAGTATGCGGTGTCACGGCAACGCCACTGGCATTTGGGAATTATTCAGCAACAAATTCCTTACCGACTGATGCAACAGCCATCGTAACCGCCCTGTGCACTGCCGGTGTTTCTTATACCCTGGCAATGGATGGCGGCCTTGGGTCAGGGGGAACGGTCACTAACCGTGTCCTGACGAATGGGCTTAATACGCTAAACTATACTGTTTATAGCAACGCCGGACGTACCACCATCTGGGGTGACGGAAGCAACTCAACATCAACAGTAAGCGGAACTGCCGGGCTTCTGCCACAAAGCTATGCCGCTTACGGGCGAATACCGGCAGGACAGCAATCTGCCGCCGGTGTGTATCTTGATGCCATCACTGTAACCCTGACCTATTAAGGACAGTCAATGCAGAATTCGATTATAATGTTTTTACGGATTATGATCAGAATACTTCCTGCGTTTACTGCTCATCAGGCATTAGCTGGAACATTTGAAGTAGCCCCCACTACGATTTCCCTGTCGCCGGAAATGCAAAATGGGGTTTTATATATAACCAACCGTGGCAATGATCCGGTTTACATACAAACAGAAGCGTTTGACTGGAAACAAACGCAAAAAGGCGATGAGCTTACACCAAGCGAAATGCTGCAGGTAAATCCACCAATGGCCGAACTTAAGCCAGGGCGCAAGCAAACCATTCGCCTTGCTGTAGCCAGGGATAGCGCTATTGAGAATAAAGAACGCGCTTTCCGTCTGCTTGCAAGCGAATTACCAAGCACCACCATTACAAACAATGAAGCTGTAAATGTACTCCTGCAATTCAGCGTTCCGCTATTTGTCGCGCCGCTTAAGAAAAACCCTGTGGCACTGGAATGGGGAATTGAAAATAATGACGGCAACATGATGCTCTCTGCCAGAAATGATGGAAACAGCCATGTCAAGCTTTCTGCGGTTAAAATCCAGGCTCCAGGTGGCAATGAGCTGGATGTTTCCAAAAAAACCATCAAATATATTCTTGCAGGAAGCACTGCATATTGGAAAATTGAATTAATGCAGATAATACATGGTGAAAAATACCATATTACTGCAAAAGACGATATGGGTGGCCAACTCAGCGCCACAATAATTCCACCATAGCCATGCGCAGGATAATACTAATTAATATTTTATTTTTATCTGCCGCAAGTAGCGCTAATGCCCAGGAAGATTTGCGATTACTGTTGGAGCTATGGGTAAATGACACCAACAGGCACATAGTAAGCACTGTCATACAAAGGGATGATAAATTACTGGTAAGCGCACAGGATCTAAGCCTGGCAGGCATACAAACCAGCGCTGCTGAAACCGGCAAAGACGGGATGGTAGACCTGTACCAGCTTTCTCATGTAAATATGCGTTATTCCGATGTTGAACAAAAGCTTTTGCTCAGCGTAGGCCCTAGCCGCCTCCTCCCGCAGGTTTTTGACTTGAATAGCCAGAGAGTGAAAAATAAGGCGGAAAGCGCCAGCGGATTTATAGGCCAGTATGATATTACAGGAAGCGTGGATAATTTTGACAATACAAGGGATACATCAAGCCTTGGCACAGTGCTTGGCGGCACTTTTTTTACGCCAGACGGCAATATAACTGCAAATGGCTTTACCCAGACGCAACATTCCGGCTCACGAGCCGTGCGGCTGGATACGGCTGCAGAAATAAACGATCAGGAAAAACTGCGCAAATTTGTCATTGGGGATGCAGTTTCAGGAAGCCAGGCATGGGGGCGCTCAGTACGTTTTTCCGGCCTGCAAATAGCAACTGATTTTTCCCTGAGGCCCGACCTGAATACCATGCCCCTGCCAGCTTTTTTCGGACAGACTTCAGTTCCGGCCAATGTCGATATCTTTGTTAATTCGGCGCGAGTGTTTGAAAGCGAGGTGGAGCCAGGTACTTTTCAAATAAACAACCTACCTGTCATAACCGGCAATGGACAGGCACAGGTGGTAGTGCGCGATGTAACTGGCCGGGAGGCCACTGTGTCCCTGCCCTTCTATGCCAGCAATTCCCTGCTGCGTCCCGGCCTTGATTCCTATGATTTTGATATAGGATTCCTGCGTAAGGGATATGGCCTGCAAAGTTTTGATTATGGCGAGCTGGCCGCAAGCGGGACTTACAGCACGGGCATCAATGATAAATTAACTATGGAAGGACATGTAGAAACCAGCCAGGACGTGCAACTGATAGGAGGCGGAGGCATTCTCGCGCTTGGTTCTTACGGCATTATTCATCCGGCGCTGGCAGTAAGCCACAGCAATATTGCAGATAATAGAGAAGCAGGTGCGCTTTATTCCCTGTCTTTTGAGGCGCAGAATAATCCATTTGGGTTCTTCGGGTCTTTTGGCATAACTTCTGGAAATTATAATGATATAGCCAGTAGCGATGGAAAACCGCCGCCTGAATTGCAAATACAGCTAAGCACTAACGTCAACCTGGCAAAAAACGGTACGCTTGGCGGATCATTCATCGCTGCCAAACAGCACGACCAGGAAATGTCTAAAATCGTCACCGCTTCTTATAACCTGCCACTTGGCGCAGGTTATAGCATAAGCACAACCGGATTTTATGACTACACACGTGGCGAAGTAGTAGCCCAGGCATTTTTCAGCATAGCCCTTGGCAGTAACGCCGTTGGCAATGTAAGCGTGCAAAAATCCAGGGATTCATACATTCAACAGGCAAGCTATACCGACCCGGCAAATCCCGATGGCGGATTTGGTTATCAATTATCAGCATCGACAGGCGACAGCCGCATAGGACAGGCAAATGCAACCTGGATAGGGCAAAGGGGCAACCTTGACGGTGCAATCGCTGTGCGCGATGGCGATCTCGCAACCAGGGCAAGCGCCTCGGGCGGCCTTGTTTATATAGATGATTCACTATACGCGACCAGAAGGCCTAATGGCGCAGTGGCGCTGGTGCGTACCGGCCAGGCAGATACAAAAATATATCAGGAAAATCGCCAGGTAGCAGTAGCCAATGAAGCTGGTAATGCACTGGTTACAGGGCTGGTGCCTTTTGCCGATAACCGAATCTCTGTTGACCCGGCTAACTATAATTTTAAAACAATAATTGACGATGCAGAAAAAACTGTAACGCCAGCACGCAGCAGCGGTGTTATTGTAGATTTCACTCCACAGGCCAACTCCCCGGCCTTGCTTATGTTACGCCTTAAAGATGATTCCCTGCCACCAGTTGGAGCACGTGTAACCTTAAATAATAGCACAGAACCATTAATTGTAGGACGGCGCGGAGAATTATTTATTGCCAATTTAAGTGAACCAATAGAAGGAAAGATAGAGTTTTCCAACAAATCCTGCATGTTCAGAGCTACGCCTGTGCATGCGCTCAATGACACCATTCCCCATCTGGATCCGGTTTATTGCGTAAGCAAGGAAAGCCAATGAAAAAAAATCCCATGAAAAAATTGCTGCTTATGTTTTGTATATGGTTCAAATCTTCAGCAAGCTACGCAGCCTGTACCGCAGGATTAGTCGCAACCAGCAGCGGCGGCATAAGCTTTGGCAATTACAGCGCCAACTCCGCCAGCGATAAAACCATGAACGGTACAGTTACAGCTAACTGCACCCTGGGCGGCACACTCCCCAGCTTCACTATCGCGCTTTCAACCGGCGGTTCTAATACATTTTTATCGCGAACAATGAATTTACTGGTTGTGAATACTCTTGATTACAATATCTACACCACTAACGGCTACACAACAGTATGGGGTGATGGCACCAATTCAACCGTTACACAATCTTATGGCGGCGGCAGCGGTTCTGTTAATTTCACAGCCTATGGAAAAATTCCCACCGGACAATATGTACTGCCTGGCGCTTATGGTGATTCAATCACCATAACAGTCACCTATTGATAGATAAAATAAACGATAAATAACAGTGCGTTACTTTGCTTTGTTAAAGCAACACATTAACACGACCCGAAATGATTTGGCTGTAAAAAATACCCAATACAGTTTCCTGATTATTGATAATGTGTGTGTGTTGCCAGAAATTATAGCAAATAATAATTTTAAAATTATTGTTTTTTGCCTCTCCGATTATGCGGAGTAAGTTCAGGATTTCAGCTTTGACTTTAATAGTCATTATTTATGATTTTTATATAATACAAGGAAGCCTTCCGGTTAAATTTTACAACATGATTTTATGCATTTACCAGAGCGTAAATTTCATTGTAATATACCGGGAATTACTTTAGAAAAAAACTATTATCACAATTAATTATTATGAAAATCACTGGAAGAAAACACATAGTATGGGTGCGCGGCATACTGTAAGTTTAAAAAATATTTATATAGGCATAGCCAGTATTGCCTCCGCATTCACAGAACCATCTTATGTTTTTGCTGCATCAATGTATGAAAGCAATGACAATAGAACCAATAATTATTTTGTTATTGTTGAGCCACAAAACAATACGGTTCAGGCCACGCCAACGCCCCAAGAACCGCCAATTCCAGCACTGATTGAACCGGTGCAGGCAAATAAGGAAATAGCTCTGCCCGCTGAAAAAATACTGCCTGCGAAAGAGCCGGTAATAGCTGTAAAAACACAACCGGTAATTCCTGCACCATCCACCCAACCAGTTGCTATTTTGCAAGAGGACAGGCAGATAGTGCTTCCTGCTGACAAAATATTACCAGCAAAACCTCAACAGGAACAAAGCAAACAAATACAAGAAGAAATAAAGCCACCTGCTCAAATAAAAGGTATAGAACCAGAAGAAATATTGCTTGGAGATAGTTCTAAATTAGACAGCCATGGTTTGAATATAGCTTATGAAAAAAAAGCAACCGCAACCAATGAAAAAACTGATGAAAGAACAGATCTAAAGCCCATAAACCGTGACTACAGCGCATTCAAGCAATTCCTTGCGCAAAGCAATGGGGTTGTTGCTCTGAATGTCAGCGAATATGCGCAGCAAGCTAATGTAGTTGAGCCGATAAGGCTTGATGAAGCCGTAGCCTTCGCAATTAAAAATAACCTGGAAATCAAGGCAGCTAATTCGCGTACTAAATCAGCGACACTGGAAAAAATAACTGCATATTCGCGGCTGCTGCCATCACTGGATGCCAAGCTATCACGGGGAAACGAGCAATCCATGCCTGCATCATATAACGATATGTTCGGCAACCGTGTACTTGATGACAAGCATACGCGCAAAGACAGGACATTTGCCGTTCGCCAGCCACTTATCGACCTCGAGGTAATAGCTGACATATTAACCAGCGCTGACAAAGAAGCACTGACAAAAGTCCAGGGGCAGGACGAGAGGGATGGCATCGCTTATGATACGGTAAATATTTACCTGAAGCTGGTGCAGGCAAGAATTGCGGTCCAACTTGCTGACCAGTATCACGCCCATCTCGAGGAACTGCTTAACCGTATGAAAAACCGTGTAGACAGTGGCGGCGCAACTGTCGGCGATTTAGAAAGGATAAAGGGACATGCCAGCCTTGCTGAAGTTGCGCGCGCCGAAGCGTTGGGCGAATATGAAACCAACCTTGCCGAGTTCAGGCGCTTAACCCAGATAACTCCGGCACAGCTACAGGTTTCGGAAGTCCTCGTGCCTGACGTGCCTAAATCGTTGACCGATGCTATTTCAAAAGCCCTTAAAAACAACCCGTCATATAAGGCTACAGAGATCCAGCGCGATATAGCATCTTCAACTCGCAATAGCTCGTTTTCAAAACTGGCGCCCAAAGTTTCGCTCGAATATTCGGATACATATTCGTATAACGCGGGAGGTGCTGCAAAGGGAAACCCAGTTGACGGCGTTTACCCAAACCAGCAGGACAAACGTCTTTTACTGGTTGCGCACTGGACATTAAATGGCGGAATGGAAGTGGCAGAGGGTATGACAGCTCTGGAAAAGGAACGCGAAACCAATTTCCGTTCTCTTGATGCGCGTTCGCGGATAGAAGAAGGCGTACGGGCAAGCTATAATGCTATCAACGCCGCCAACCAAAGGGTTGCCATACTGCAAAAAGGGGTTGAGTCTAACGAAAAAGTTGTGCGCGAATTTGAAGACCAGTATAAAAACGGCAGCAGGTCGGTTTTTGAGTTACTGGATGCGCATGCCCAGCTTTATGGTAACCGCGTAAACCTTATGCGCATTGAAATCGCAAGGGCTTTGGCTGCATACCAGGTGCGCAGGCAAATGGGCGACCTGCTTACGGCATTAATTGAACAGGAACATTCAGCAAAGAGGGTAGATTGACATGGCTGGCGGCGGAAATGGAAAAGAACAAAATTACTGGCCAGGGTTCGTGGATGTACTAAGCAATGTGGTGCTGACACTGGTATTCGTTCTGGTAGTATTCGTTATGGCACTGGCCCTTTCGGCAAATAAGGTTGAAAAGAGGATGCAGGAAATACTTAAGGAAAAAGCGGCATCGGAGAGCACCAGCAAGCCGCAGGAAACGCAGGCGGCGGTAGAGATAAAGCATAATGAATCAGGAGCAGCCAGGAAAAACGATACTGTAACCAGCAGCGGCAGCGTAGAAATCGAAAACAATGATACAACCCAGCAAAGCGGCACAAAAACTATTGACGCACCTGTTGATATACGTGAGTCATCGGGGAAGATAGTTCTGTATTATCCTCTATCTGGAGTAGCCTTGAGCGACAAAACGGCTGAAAAGCTCCAGAAAGCTTTACTTTATAACAAGGAAAATCTCAGTAAATACAAGATTATCCTGAACTCCTATCTTGGCCAGGAACAATACAGCGTTGCCAACCGACTGGCATATTACAGGGTACTGTATATTCGTAAATTCCTTATAGATAATGGGATTGCCGATAACCAATCAATAACCAGCAAGATATTACAACCAGAAAAACCCGATGTCGGGCATGTAGAAATTATTTTGGAAAAAAATTAGCATGCCACCTAAATTGCCTAAAATACCCGCGCACGGAATAAACCTGATAAAGGACTTAAAGATGCGCCGCAGGATGGAAGGGCTGCGCCTGTATCTGGGTATTATTGCTTCCTGTACCGTTCTTATAATTATATGGGCGTCATTTGCACAGGTGGATAAAGTGGTAAGAGTTAGTGGCAAAATAATCCCATCAGGGCGCGGCCAGGAAATACAGCATTTGGAAGGCGGGATAGTTGCATCAATACAAACTACCGAAGGAGCTGCGGTTAAGAAAGGCGACCTGCTGCTTACAATTGATGATGTTACAGCCGGTGCCAACCTTGACGAAACAAAAGTAAAGCTTAACGCCCAGCGTGCGAAGGCCATAAGGCTGGACGGAGAAGTAAAAGGAAAAGACAAGCTGGATTTTCCGGATGATTTAAGCAATACAACTGCGGCAAAGGCCGAGCAAAGCCTGTTTTTATCACGCCGTGAAAAACTACGCCAGGAAATGCTTATCCATGAAAGCACTTTAAACCAGCAAGCCGCCAGGCTGAATGAAATAAAGACCCGGCGCAGCAAGCTTGCAGAAGAACTCAATACCGCCAACAACCGTGCAAAGCTGGTAGAGGAAATGGCGGCGCGAGGCTCGGCATCAAAGCTTGAAGTCCTTGATTCGCAGGAACGGAAGAAGCGGCTGGACACAGAGCTGAGCGATACGGCAACCAGCATACCAACATTAGAAGCAGCAATCGGCGAAGAAAAAGCCCGTACCAAAGCTTTGCAGACTGATTTTATAAACAGCGCCCAGGGCGACCTTGTTGCAGCAATCGCCGAGAAAGAACGGCTGGAAAAAGTACTTCTTGGTGACTCCGACCGTTATAAGCGTACCGAAATACGCGCCCCTATGGATGGGATTATAAACCGCATAAGCGTTAATACTATTGGTGGGGTCATAAAACCCGGCGACAAACTTATTGAGCTGATACCTTATACCAACGAAGTGCTTATAGAGGCACGTGCCAGACCACAGGATCGCGGCTATTTGAAGCCAGGGCTTGACGCAACTGTGCGTATTTCCGCCTATGATGTTGGTGAACTCGGGGTTTTAAAAAGCAAGGTTGTTGAAGTAAGCGCCGACACCATGGTTGACCAGCGTGGCGAAGCCTATTACCGGGTTAACCTCCTGGTAAGCGCCATACCCGAAAGCTACAAAAACCATATGATGGTTCCTGGAATGACCGCAACTGCCGATGTAGTTACCGGTAACAGGACCGTTATGGGACTTATACTCTCGCCTATACGCAAATTCACTTATAATATTTTCAGGGACTCAATATGATCATAATATCACCGATATTGCAAAACATGCGGAAACGTAACCCTATAGCTTACCGCGATAATGTAATAATAATAAAGATAATGTCGCCTCTTGTCCTGGTTGTATTGCTGGGGCTTTATTTTAATGAGTTCGTATGGCGCGCCATCGAAGCCGACTTTGCCATAAGTGGCGCAATCTTATCCAGTACAATCTATGGAACGTTTATAATCCTGCAGAGGCTACGTAATGCACAACAGGATTTTCGTATTATAGAACGCTTCGGGCAGGAAGCCCATTCCGGGGTTCCGATGAAGGAATTGCTTGATGAGCCATGGATACGTGACCGTTATGTACGCCATTACCTGAAGCATATCGCAGAAACAGGCGGGACACTCAGCTCGCAGCTTGACCAGAACGCAATAGAAAGCGAGCTGCATGCATTGCAGGCAGATTACGACAGCAAGCTTGAATTCCCGCAATTCCTTGTTGGTTTCATGATTGCTATGGGGTTGCTTGGAACATTCATCGGACTGCTTGAAACGCTTACCGGTATTTCTGCAATGCTTGGCTCAATGGGCTCAGGAACAGCAAGCGCCGAAGAGCAGTTCAAGGGGCTGGTAAGCGAGTTGCGCAAACCTCTTGCGGGTATGGGTATCGCGTTTTCAGCATCCATGTTCGGCCTGATTGCAAGCCTCATGCTTTCTATAATGATGACCAACCTGCGGCATTTTATAAGCCGTGTTGTCATGTGCGCCCGCAACGTAATGCACGACCTCACAGAAATAACCCGTAAATCACAGCCTAACCAGCATAGCCATGGCACGGGTGAAACAGACGGCAGAGATAGGGCCGGTAGGAATAGTGATGATGCAGGGTTCGGCCTTTCAACCCGCAATAGCGGGAACATACTGCTTGCCAGCCGCATGGACCAGCTCCTGAAAAAACTGGAAATAGTTATAAAATCATTCGAAAACAGTATAGCCGGAACTGCAAAGACAAACGAACTTCTGGGATTTGGCCCACGTATGAAGGAAACCGCCGAGAATACGCTCGAGGAAATACGCTCGTTATCCTCATCAAACCTTGAACAGCAAAGGATAATGCAGCAGATAGCCGACTCGCAGTCACTGCTGGTAAATGCAATTAATTCCATTTCCGACACCCAAAGACGTTCACAAACTGAATTATCTAGCATTTTCAGGGTAGTTGGTGAAAAACTAGGCTCAATCGAGCAATCGACAATCAGCAGCGGAAGGCATCTTTCAGAAATCAGGGAAGGTGTTAACAATATGGAGGTATTGCAATCACCATTTAAGGCCATGATGGCTGATATTGACCGGCAAAGCACCCTTTTTGAAGAGCTTGTTGTCGAGGAACGGAGCATAAAAGACCTTATGGTTCTGGTGCTTGACACGCACCGCCGTTCGCAAACCGAGGTTATAAACTCGCTAAGGATTGTAGTAGAACGTGCGCATTCCATAGAAAAGACCAATATCGGAACAGGCCGTCATTTATTTGAAATTAAGGAATTATTTACCAATTTCGGCGCATTATATGGTATGGTGGAAACTATGTCTTCAAACATAAACCACCACACTATATTATTTGAAGAAATGATTGCAGAGGCACGGAGAATAAAAGACTCAACCGGGACAGCAAAAGAAGGAAACGCAGAAGTAGTTGATGGGGACATAGAGGAGATTGACCTGGATAAAATAGACCTTAGCAATATAGATCTGAGCGAGATAGACCCTGATAATATAGATATAAACCAATTGATAAAACGCAGCAGGACAGATGATGAAAAATAAATCGCTGAAATTGGCTTAGGGCAGTAAAAAATGGCGCGTAATATGATAGTACAGCAAAATGAGGCAGGCGTATATGAGCTAGCTGGTATTACACGCGCTGAAATTACCAAGGTTGATGTTGTCGATATTGATATAATCATCCTTACCAAAAACGGCGATCAGATTGTGCTCCCCGATGCAGGTATAGCGTCAATGGGAGAAGTCCCGCCCAAGGTAGCCTTTAAGGACCAGACCATATCGGTCGATGCGTTATTCGCAAGTGTCGGGGCAACCCTGCATAGTGTTGACAGCTCAACTATAATCACCAGTGCCGACCCGGAAGCAAGCAAAGGCACCATCAGCGAAAAGGAGATGAAGGCTGCCGTTGAAAAAGCCGTTAAGGAGGCTGTAAAAGAAGCTAAGGCTGAAGCCGAGCATAAGCAGCAGGAGCAACAGCAACACCAGCAACAGCAGACCGCCTCCCTTACAACAAACACCGAAAGCTCGGTGGAAAATATGGTGGAAAAGGCGCAGAAGATAATTGATAACCTGCATTCGCATGATTACAGCTACGTCCCGCCGCATGAATTCGTCCCGCCTCCGGCAGCGGCAGCTTCGCCCCCCGGCGTCCCTGCCCCGATCAGCCTGACACCGGTTACAACCCTGTTTATGGGAAACGTGGTCAGCACTACTTATGATACGACGACATCACCGGGAACAACGATAATTTATGGCGGCGGCGGGGCTGTTGGGTCGGATTCTTCCGCGCAGATCGGGCCACGAAATGCCTTGCAATTCTCAGCAGCGACCATTGCCGGAACTTCCGGCAATGACCTGATATATGCCGAAGGCCCGGCTTTGGGAAACTCCAACCCCGCTGTCAGCACTTCCAATTACGCCAAGGAATTCATATTGAATGTTGCCGGGTATTTCATAACCCTCAATGACATAGCGTTCTCCGGTGTCCCTGCAGGGGTTACGATAGTTGGTGCAACCAATCATGGCGGCGGCAACTGGACATTATCCGCTGATTATGTAAAGCACGCCCAATCATTTACAATGGTCTATGATTCAGCGGGAAGCGGCAGCTTCGATATAACAGTTGACGTTACCGGGCAAACCACTCGTGGCTCAGCCTTCCATAGCGAGCAGAACTTCCGCTTTCAATATATGGATGTAACCAATGTGAGCCAGGTTACAGATCAGACCCTAATATATGAGGACCATGGCCACCTGCAGGAAATATATATACTTCCGACTATGGACCAGCCAAACATAATAACACTGGACAGCGGAACAGACACGGTTTATGGGGGCCGTGGAAGCGACACCATAACCGGAACAACCGGGGATAAAACCGTTTATGCCCGTGAAGGCGATGACAGCGTTGCGCTGGGCAATGGTAATAACAATATTGACCTTGGAAGCGGGAATAATACGGCAACCACAGGCTCAGGCAATGATACAATAACGGCCAGTGATGGCGATAATACAGTTGATGCCGGGAGTGGGACCAACCACTTAACCTTCGGCAATGGCAACAACCATCTGGCCACCGGCAACGGTGATGATACCATTACTACCGGAAATGGCAACAGCTCTATCACTGCTGGCGATGGCAATAACACTATAAATGGCGGCACAGGGTATTTCACAATCACCAGCGGCTCTGGGAATGACAGCGTTACATTAGTTTCAGGTGGTGGAACTATAAATGCTGGCGATGGAACCAACAACCTGCATTTTGGGGATGGCAACTATACCATTACCAGCGGCAGCGGCGCTGATACCATAGTCGCAGGCAACGGAGATAATACTATAAATGCAGGGGCTGGAAACAACTCGGTAACGGTTGGAAACGGGACCAACAGCATTATGGCAGCAGGCGGCAATGATACGCTGGTTGGCGGAGGCGGCAACGATACTTTCCACCCCGGACTTGGGGCAAACTCCATAACCGGGGGCGGAGGCAGCAATGCGTTGGATTACAGCGATATAACAACTACTGGCATTACTGCTTCACTACTTGCCGGAACTGTAACCGGAACCGGGCTTAATGATACATTTACCGGGATAACCCATCTGATAGCAACCGGACAGAATGACAGCATCACCGGAAGCACGGCCTCTGAAATAATTGAAGGCGGAGCCGGAAACGACACTATAACCGGAGGCGGTGGAAACGACATAATCTATGGCAATAATGGCAACGACACGCTGACCGGCGGAACAGGAAATGATTATATTTACGGCGGCGCTGGAAATAATACCATAAGCGGCGGCGCAAGCGGCAGCGATTTTCTTTATGGCGGAACCGGCAATGACAGCTTCATAGCGCCACATGCCGGAACATATTACGCAGGAACAGAGGCTACGACGCTCGCGGTTGGCGAGGTTAATTCCATAGATTATTCTGCTGATTCAGCAGCCCTTACCATAAACCTGCAAACCGGGGCAGGTGTTGGCGGAACGGCTGAAGGTTCGGCTTATGCTTTCACTGCTTTACTTGGATATAACAGCATTAATTCAATTACCGGCGGCAGCAACAACGACACGATAACCGGCTCCAACTCAGATGATACAATAAATGGTGGTTTAGGGCTGGTGGACAGGCTTAGCGGTGGGCTGGGTAATAATACCCTTATCGGCGGCGGCGGCGCCAATGATTATTACACCATGGGCAGGGGTAATGACACTATTGTTGGCTCTGTCAGCACGTATGACCTGGTTTTTTATGATACGTCCACTGCCGGGATAGTTGTAAATATGACCAATGCCACCCAGAGCTATGTAAATAGCTTAGGGGCGACAAGGACTGTTGCTGCATTCAGCGGCGATAATTTCGGCGTATCCGCAGCCGATGCCACCAGCTATTCCAATGGCGACCATTATACCGTTCTTTCCGGAACAAGCACCAGCATAAACGATCTACGCGGCTCAGGTTTCGCCGACCTGATTTTTACCGGCTCCGATGACATGAATTATTATGCAATGGGCGGCAACGACATATTATACGCCAGCACAGGCTCTATAACCTACTTCAGCTATTCACAGAATGATTCTTTCTTCGGCGGAAGCGGCAACGACACTTACTCTTTCAGCTTTGGCACTGACGTTGCCGATGGTGGGACAGGATTTAATACCTTAAGGACCAGCAATATTTTCGGCAGCCTTTATAATATGGTAGCGTATCTGGACGCTAATGCCGACACTAATTCCAACGGCATTGCCGATTATATCGATCGCGGTGTAACTTCGCTGGTATCGGGCGGGGTAAGCTATACCGGATTCGAATATGGCTGGGCAAATGCTACGTCATGGTCAAATGCGACACTTATCAAAAATTTCGATAATATGTCAGGCAGCGTTTCCAATGATTACCTGGTTGGAAATAATAATGCCAATGAGATAAATGCCCTTGCCGGGAACAATACGATTTTTGCACTAGGCGGAAATGATATAATAACCGCTATTGACGGCTCCAATAATATTGACGGAGGTGGTGGTAGCGATATTGTGAACTTCCAATATAACGCAACCGCAAACAGCGGTTCCCTTTCTACACTAAGCCCGAATTATACTTATGGTGTCCAGGTGTTCCTTTCTGACGGAACATTCCTTGCTGCTTCAGACAAGGACAGCTATTGGGGCGCAGGTTTTGGACTTTACCAGTCGCGTACCGGGACTAGCTCCGCCTATTCCTACAGCCAGATAACCAATGTCGAAAATATTAACGGCAGTGATTATAATGATGTGTTATACGGCAACAGCAGCGCCAATACGATTTACGGCAATACGGGCGATGACGTAATAGCGGGAATGGGTGGCGCTGATTCGCTTTATGGCGGCACCGGTAACGATACTTTCCGCGTTTCCGCCAGCGACCTTGCCAGCGTTGTTGTTTTTGATGGTGGAGCTGCAACAGACACTGTATTTTCTCCAGGCTGGAGTTTCTCGGCAGGTGGAATAACCAACAGTGCATTCGTTTCCATTGAAACAGTCGATGTGCGCAATTCTGCAGCAGGCGGCAGTTATGGGTTAAATGCCACCGACATCCAGTCATTTGCCGATAACGGGAATTCATCTACGGTATCTCTCAAGCTTGATAGTGGTGACACCTTCACTCCCAGTGGTTTTTTTACCACTTCCGGCTCTGGTTCGGACTTCACCTACCGCTATTATTCCGATGCCGGGCATACCACCCAGATCGCACTGCTTAATGTGCATTACGGGCCGGGTTGACAGCTATGATGCAATTGTCACTTGATGAAGCGCTCAGCGCGCTATTGCTTGCGAGTGGAATCACTACAAATGAGAAAATTAAAAGCAATGATATAAATAATATATCTGAATATCTGGGCGGACACGGACTTAAACTCCAGCGCATTCCCCTGCACCACATGGTTATACCTGATGACGAAGGGCAAATAGGCTGTATTGCGGCTTTATCTGACGGGAAATATATGCCTTTGCTGGGCGGTGGCGAAGATGCGGTTTTACTAAATGCCGATGGAAGTGCCTTCCGGCTGGCCAACGCAGATGACCTGGGAAAAATTGCTGAAATACTTGTTATTACAGAGCAGGATGGCAATATAAGCCGTGTGCTCACTTATATGCAGCGCAACAAAGGCAAATTGCTGGAAATATTCGCCTGCGGTATAATGGTAAACCTGTTTGGCCTCACCCTGCCCCTATTCAGCAGCTTTGTTTATGACAAGGTGCTTGGCAATGGCATAACTTCTACCATGTGGGCGCTGGTTATCGGGCTTTTTCTTATTGTCGCAGTTGAATTTTCACTCAGGATAATACGAATCATTATCGCCGAGAGAATTTCACGCTTAAATGACGCTGAAATAGACCACACTGTTTTTCGTGGGCTCGTTGAAACCAAACCTAATGCATTGCCAGGAGTTGGGAAAGTTCTTGAGCGTTATAAACAGATTACATCATACCGCGACTTTTTATCTTCTTCTTATATGCTGGCGATTGCCGACCTGCCATTCCTTTTGCTGTTCATGCTTGCTATTATAATAGTTTCCGGGCCATTGGTCCTGGTAGGGATTGCCTGCGGCACATTGGCTGTAATCTGTAACATGATATTTATTTTTCCGGCGTTTGATTATGAAAAAAAATCGCGCATGGCAAGTGAAAAGCGCCTTTCACTGCTTACCGACATATTATCGGCGCGTGATGCCATAATTGGAGCAGCTTCGCAAAACGCGCTGGCGCGGAAATGGCGGACAGCCAGCCTTACTGCCACACAATCATCAAGCATGGCGCGTATATGGTTCGGGCTTGGGCAATCCACCACCAATTCACTTTCCTTTCTTTCATATTTAGGGGTTCTGGTTGGTGGAGCATATATGGTGGAAGACGGCTCGCTGACTTCAGGCGGACTACTTGCCACATCAATGCTTACCGCAAGGATGTTTGGGAATTTTTCTTCGGTTTCTACATTATTTGTGCGTTACCATGAATTTAAAAATGCTGTGAGCGAACTAAATACAATACTACCAGCAACAATCAAAGACCGAGCCAAGAATAATATTGGAGAATTACTTGGATCTGTGCGTATAGACCGCCTGAGCTGCAATATAGGCCATGGCGGGCATCCGGTTCTGAAAGAAATATCCATCAGGATAGGGCATGGGGAAATAGTGGGAATCGCAGGAGCACCGGGCAGCGGAAAAACAACATTACTGCGTCTTATATGCGGACTTATACAACCAGATGCAGGGCAGGTTTTAATAAACGATATACCGATTGACAAGCTATCACCCGAGGATATTTCACAGGCAATTGGTTATAAGCCACAGGATATTTGCCTGCTAGATGGCAGCATTGAAGAAAATATCCGAGCCGGACGCAGCCAGATAAGCCAACAGATGCGCAGGGAACTACTGGAAATCACAGGATTAATGCGCGACTTTCAGGAAAATGGCCTGAGTTGGACCACAGAAATCGGACAACGGGGCACACAGCTTTCCGGCGGACAAAGGCAGCTTGTAGCGCTGGCACGGGCGCTTTACGCACAGCCGCCGCTGATATTACTTGATGAGCCAAGCAACGGGCTGGATGCGCCGCTAGAAGAACATCTGGCCAAGCAATTGCGCCAAATGAAAGGAAAATCCACAATTATTATAAGCACTCATAGCCGCCAACTGCTTTCTATCTGCGACCGGATAATCGTTATAGGAAAATCAAAAATACTTGCTGATGGCCCACGCGATAAGGTTCTTATCGGATAGCTACTTGCTGCCGGATTCTATCACACGCAAGAAGGCCTGTTCGAGCGATTCATCATGCATTTTATCTTTAAAGTCTTTCGGCGTCCCTATATAGAACAGCTTACCGTCATGGATTACGCCGATACGGTCACATATCTCATCAAGATCAGAAAGGATGTGCGAACTGAAAAACACGGTTTTTCCAGCGCGTTTGTTGGCCAGCAATTCATTTTTCAACTTTATGCGCGCCCTTGGATCAAGGCCACTCATAGGTTCATCAAGAATCAGGAGGGAGGCATCGACAAGAAATGCGCCAACCAGCCCAAGCTTCTGCCCCATTCCTTTAGAATATGAGCCAACCCTGGCCGTAAGCACATCCGGGTCAAGGTCAAGGTCCACCGCCTTTTTCCTGGCTTCTTCCCGATCCAGGGACTTACCATAATAAGACAGTGCCAGATCAAGATATTCCATACCTTTAAGATAGCGCGAGGGCTGGAATTTTTCCGGAAGGTAAGAGATATTCTTACGCGCCTGTATATCGCGCGCGGAAATCCCGGCAATCTCTATACCGCCACTCTCACATGTAATCAGGTCGAGCATTATTTTTATAAGGGTGGTCTTCCCAGCGCCATTAAGGCCGATAAGCCCGAATATCTCACCGGGATGAAGTGAAAAACCAATATCTTCAAGCACTTTGTGCTTGTTATAGGTTTTGTGAACATCATGTATCAATAGCGGAGCAACAGCGCTCATTTCTATTTCCTTTCGTAAATATCATTTTACTAGCATGTTCGCAGTATCAGCGCTATTTAAATTTACAGTTACCGGAGGAACTTTTCCTTCTACTATCTTCATAGCATAAGAGGTGAAAGTCTGGTTGGCTTTTAGTGTAAATACCACTTTATTCCTCATAATATCAACATTGATCAACCCCCCATCAATATTGCCATCATCAACAACCCTGTCCATATTCTCAGGTTGCCATTCTATAGTTACATTATTTTCGTTAATGCTCAGAATGCGCAGCCCGGCCAGGCTTACCCCGCTATCCTGTGTGATTTTCTCATTATTGATCCACACCACCCAGTCCTTAGGCGAATGATAGGCTATAGAAGCCAGGAAGAACTGAGGGTAAGTAAAGTCTTTCTGTGATTTTTCTGATTTTATTGCATTTATCTTTTCTAAATTTTTCAAGAAATCATCTTCTGCTATACCGCCGTTTATTGCGCCATTTAAATGCTGCTCATAAAATTTCCTGGCGTTACGAATTGCTTGAATATCCTCATCAGTAAAGAACAGGCTTTTCATCCCATCCACGCCTTTGAACTCAATCTCAGGGGCTTTATCAGCCGGTTTCTCTTCGGCTGGAGGGGCGGCGGGATGAGCAACAGGCGGCACCTGCGCAGATGCCGCTGTAATAAATAGCGGCTCTAATATGCATAAACCCAATATTACCTTAAGGTATCTTATCATATCAGGATCACCTTAACCGAATGCGTTTGTTTCTTGTTATGCCGCCAGGGCCTGCGTTTGGCTGTGGGCTACCATCGTTCAGCAATTCATTATCCGTAGCATTTACGTTACGCAAACCGAATAATGTGAAATTCATCTTGACACTTACTATAGGCGCGAAGCCAGTATCTTTCACAGCAATTAACGAAGCGCTATCAATTGGCTTAGACTGTGTAAGCTTAAGCGAAGTGAATTTAATACCTGAAAATGAATTCTGCAGAACTTCCACAAGCCCAAGAGCGCCAAGGTCTGAAAGGGCATTTATAGATATAGATGTATTGCTGGCTTCTATAAAAGTTGTGCTGGTCTTATATTTATCGCCAGCCAAAGGTTTAATTTCCCCCATTTTAACATCAATATCATCGAAAAAATACCTGCTTCTAGAGCTGGTAATAGCATCACGCAGGGCCAGCTTATTTATCATAAGCATCTTATTTTCCTGCTTTCTCCTTATGTCATTATAAAGAGCCATATTGCTTGTAACTTTACTGTATTGCACGGTTAAATCAGCCACGTTTTTGGCAAGCGTGTTGGTTTCTGTGTTTAACTGGTTTATATCCTTGTCAAACTCTTCATTAAATGAATCTACATACCAAACGAGCGAAGCAAAAACAGCCAGCACACCTACAACTATCACTGTCTGCTTTATAAAAGATTTTCTTATAGTATTGATCTTCATTGCTTGCCCAATCCTATAATTTCGTCAGTTGATACTCCAGGCATAGGCGGGCCACCAGGCACTGGGGCAGCGGCAGGGGCAGTTGGATTATGAGCCTGCTTTGTAATTGTAAGAGTTGCTTCAAGGTTAGCCTTATCAATTTCTATAAGCTTATCTTTATCATCGAAGGTAATTTCCCCAACATCAGATTTATGGGAAAGCACATCAGGCAATTTGGTATAAACAACCTTATATTCCGGAAACGCCGCGCGAACATCAATCAATATCTTTTTAGCAACGGACTTGAATGCCTCATCCGTATCCGAGATTTCGGGAAAACGTAATACCAGTGTAAGAGTTTCGTTTTTGCCAGCAGCGCCACCAGGGGCAGCACTGTCTGTTGTATCAACACCATTCCATTCCACATCTTTGATAACAACCGCATTAATTATGGCTGGCCTTACGCGCGCAAGGAGCTTAAGCGGCGATTGCGCTTCATTATTCAATTGCTGGTATAATGCAATAGTATCACTAACCTTTGTGACATCAATCCCGCTTTTTTTCACATCGGCATTAATTTCTTCAAGCTTGCGCTGCTGTATGGCCTTTTTTTGTTTCAGGTTTTCTATTTCAGTGTATTTTTCCATAAGCCCCAGAGCCAGCATCCCGCCATAAATCAGCATTCCAAGAACACATAACCCAACGAAAGTACGCTGATAGCGCATTAAATTATATATCTGGTTTATTTTTACAGCCTTGGGCATGAATAAAACCAGACGGTGTATACGGCTGGAGGCGATGAATGCAGACATAATCACATCGCCAAACTGGTCAGACTGCTGGGCAGCGCCGCTTATGCCAAAGAACCCGGCAATTTCAAACGGCGTGAATTTATGCACTTTTACCGATGGTATCTTTGAAAGGTCAAGAGCATTATTTATATCAACAGAGGCAATTATGTATATTTCCAACCCCTGACTCGAACTGAATGACAAGCGCTTCATATACTCAACCGTGCTTGACATTTCCTGCTCAATATTTCCGGCAATTACATCAGTTGTAATCTCGCCGACCGGCTGCGTCAGGCGGGTAAATATTATGCGCTCGTCTTTTAATATTACCTGCCGGAACCCCCCTACTTTATTGTGGGTTACAAAAAACTTCCAACGCGGGGCTTCTGCTTTGCTCTTTTTATCCTTCTTGCCAGGATTAATTACGCGGTCGATATTTTTAATAATATTTTCTGCTTCAACAGAGAGCAGATAAATACCATGCAGGCGGTTATCAACCCTTTCAATAAAATCATACCAGACATGGAGGTGCGGACTGTTTTCCAGCGACACCATGAGGAAGTTCCAATCGCGCCTGCCACTTGCATCGCGCTCGAGTAGCACATAGCCTTTAACTATATCCGAGGCAAGGTCCCTATCAAGGCGGCGTTTTATAAGCTTCTTGACGCCAAGCGGACTGATTGGCGGAAGCGACTGCTGGACAAAGCTCTGATCCATGCTGTCAACTATCAGGTATACCGGGGCCTTAGGATTACGCGATAAAATTGATTCAAATTCCTTAAGCCCTTCCTCATTAGCATGGGCAATAAAATTGCGGCTTTGCACCGCCTTACCAATCATATATATGAGGATAGCGCCTTCATCGCCTATAATAAGCGCGTATTTATGGCCTTTTGTACCACGGTAAGGCTTCACAGAAGCCTTGCCCAATTCCTTGACATTATTTACGGCAGAAGGTTTACGCGATGCTTTAGCCGCAGGCGATGTATTATCGCCAGCGCCTTTCCTACCAATTTTTTTTAACGAAAAACCCATGCCTGTATCTGATTACAAAATTTATTAAGAACTAGAATAGCATTGTTTTTAATTCCACGTCACTCATAAATTTTACCGCCGTTAGTATTGACAGAATAATTAAAACTTCATTTTGCTGAAAGACTGGTAAAGCGGACCAAACACCGCAGCAATTATCCAGAAAATCAGCATACCCATAACAACTGTAAGTATTGGCTGGATAGCACCAACCAGGCCTTCAACCGCATCATTCACTTCACGGTTATAGAAAAAGTTAATATTTTCGAGGGCTTCATTTAAGTTACCGCTATCCTCGCCAACCTTGAACATCCTTACAACAAGATTAGGGAACTGCTGGGACAGGCGCAAGCTCGAGGTTATGGAATTACCGTCCGACACATTATTTATAACCAACGTAATAGATTCTTTCAAAACCCGGTTATTCACCACGCCCCTGGCTGCCTCAAGTGATTCTATAACATCTATGCCACTATTAAACATAACAGCGAAAAAATGAGTAAAACGCGCCATGTCAATTTTACGGACAACAGATCCTATTAGTGGCATTTTAAGGGTTAAGGCATCCACAGTATATGCAAAGCTTTCATTAATACGATAAAGCAGCATCAATAAAAAAACCAATGTTACCGGAAGACCGAGAATAAGATACCAGTAGTCGGCAAACGCATGGGAAACTGCGATCAAAGCCTTGGTGTGGATAGGGATTTCAAAGCCCTGCGATATGATGAATTCGATCATTTTAGGTACGGTGAACATCATAAGCGCGGTGATAACCCCGGACAAAACTACCAGCAATACTATAGGGTAGCGGGTCGCCTTCTTAACCTTGCGCCGGAGGTTATCGGTCCATTTAAGATGTTCGCCAAGATGGATAAATGACATGGAAAGATTACCGGTTTTCTCACCAGCCGCGACCAACCCTACGAATACTTCATTGAATACACGCGGATAGGCCGACAACGCCTTGGAAAATACCGCGCCGGTTTTTACCGATTCATAAACGCCCGTAAGAATGTCCTTAAGCTTTGCCGACTCGGTGCTGTCACGCACGTCAGCTATTGAATCATGCAAAGGAACCCCTGCCCTGTCGAGCTGTTCAAGATGCATACACATTATGATTAAATCTTTGTTTTTAACCTTGGCATTTTTGCCAGAGTTTTTACTCCTGCTTTTGACTTCACGCGCAGAAATAAGATCAAGCCCTAAATCCTTAAGGCGCCCTTCCAGATCCATTTCATTTTCCGCAACCACAGTGCCGCGTATGGTATTTCCCCGGTCATTTATAGCGCTATATTTATATGAAGGCATTACTGATTATAGCCTTTCGGTAAGATCTATGGTGTTTATCAATTCCGAAACAGTTATCTCCCCGGCCAACACTTTCGATATTCCGTCCTGCTGCATGGTCTGGAAACCATGCGCTATAGCATGCTCTAAAATTACCCGGCGCGTAGCATGGGTAGAGATAAGTTCATCCATTTCGCGGTCAACGCGCAATATTTCTACAATTGCAACGCGGCCCTTATAGCCCTTATTCTTACATTTATCACAACCAACTGCATCGTATATTTCCGGCGGATTCTTCGAGTCAGCCCCTAATATCTGGCATTCTTCGGGATTAGCATTGCGTTTTTTGCGACAGTTCAAGCATAATTTACGCGCCAATCGCTGCGCCAGAGCACCAATAAGCGAGCCAGCCAGCAGATGCCCCGGCACACCAATATCGCCAAGCCTTGGGATACAGCCAATAGCATCATTGGTATGCAGGGTTGTAAATACCTGGTGGCCGGTCAGGGCAGCGCGCACTGCCATAAGAGCCGTATCTTCATCGCGCACCTCACCCACGAATATAATGTCCGGATCCTGGCGCATAAGAGATTTCATACCGCCAAGCCAGTCAAGCCCCGCCCCTTCGCGCACGTTGCTCTGGCGTATAAGCGGAAGCTGGTATTCCACCGGGTCCTCCAGGGTCATGATATTAGTATCAATATCGTTTATGTAGCTGAGGATAGAATAGAGGGTTGTGGTTTTACCGCTACCAGTCGGGCCGGTTACGATAATTATGCCTTCCGGGCGCTTGAGAAGTTTTTTAAGCACAACGATATTATGTTCGGAGAACCCGAGATCCTCCAGCGGAACCAGCGATTTAGCCTTATCCAGCAACCTCATCACGATATTTTCACCGTGGATAGTTGGTTGTGTCGCTACGCGGAAATCCACCTCGCGGCCCAGCACGTTATAGGAAATGCGGCCATCCTGAGGGTTACGTGATTCGGCAATATTCATGCCCGACATGATCTTTATACGCACCACCATCGCGCTCCAGTAATCACGGTGGAACGAGCGCACCTGCACCATCTGCCCATCAATGCGGTAGCGCAGGCGCAGGAATGAGCCTTCCGGCTCAAAATGTATATCAGATGCGCCAACCTTGATAGCATCGACCAGAAGCGCATTAACAAGGCGCACCGTAGGGTTAATATAGCCTTCCTGCCTGCCGTCAAGCTTGTTGCTGTTGCCCCTTATACCGGTTTCGATTTCGCGCAGAATCCCGTCCACTGATATTTCATAATCATAATACTGGTCTATAAGCTCAAGGGTTTCCGAATCGGTACAGTATATTGGCACTATTTTAGTGCTTTTTGGCACATACCTGCGCACCTGGTCTATCGCCAGCACGTTATAGACATCGCTCATCGCAAGCTGCAGTGTATCGCCTTCAAAACCAACAGCGATAATCTTATAGCGCGTGGCTATTTCTTTAGGGATAAGGCGCACCACAGAAGAATCCAGCATGGTGGCCTTGGGGTCGAATTTCTTGGTGCCTGATGATTCCGCCAGAACTTCGCCAAGGGCGCTTTCTGTCAGAAATCCCATCTCAACAAGGATAGCACCTATCAACTTCTTGCTGTTTTTCTGCTCGGTAAGAACAATCTCAAGCTGGTCGGGCGAAAGAAGCCCAAGCGCTATGAGCTTTTCACCCAGCCGCAATGGCTTGGCCGTGGGCACAATAGCTGGAGCCGCCGTATCCTGTTTTCCAGGCGCAGCCATGCCCGCTTCACCGTTTTTCACCGGCTCGCCAGCATCCTGTGGATAAGCATCTTTATTTGCCATAAAAATGGTTTATTATCAGCATCGTTAATATTTAAAAAATTCCCGCAATAAAACTATGCAGGAAAACCCACACGCACATACTTATCTACAAAAGATTGATATTTAATTAACATTTACAACAAATAATAAGAAAACGGCCACTAATAGCTACTCCAAACAATAATTTTACAATTATTATTTGGGGATTCGCCTGCCACGCGGCATAAAACCTGGCTTTCATCCTCGATTTTAATAGCAATTATGAATAATTTTTATACATAATGACTATAATGTCGTGATATATTGACAATACTGGTTTTTTAGCTATCAGTAGCACTCTCCATTTAAATATCCTTAAATTGGGGCATTAGCTCAGCTGGTAGAGCGCTTGCATGGCATGCAAGAGGTCAGCGGTTCGACTCCGCTATGCTCCACCA
>JBDHUC010000004.1:0-92726 GCA_039808985.1 Alphaproteobacteria bacterium
CAACTTTATCACGGCAAACAAATCAGTTGCTCAACTTACATTTTATATATAGAATAAATTTGCTGCAAAACACTACATAACACATTAAATCATATATATAATTTAATGGCTGGGGCGCCAGGATTCGAACCTGGGTATGACGGAATCAAAATCCGTTGCCTTACCGCTTGGCGACGCCCCAACTTCTTGAATATTATGTATAAAATCAATATATAATAAATATATTCCTGTCGTTGCGCGTGAATAGGAACGCAAACTTATCAATTTGTCAATTGGATTGAGGCAAATATATATATAAAAAGCATAAAGACGATAAAAATGACACAAATCGGTTGCAATTTATTGAGAATGTGCTATCAAATCTTACAAGGCATATTAGTTAATATTTGTAAACTATTTTGGAGTAAATTGGCACAATGAGTGAAAGCCAGAAAAAAAATACCATAGAAACAAAAGGTGATAAAAAAATGACCATAAACTCCGAATCTGCCTTAACTGCAAATGATATGGACTATGATTTCCATATCCAGGAAAATACAGCTCCTAAAAATCAGTCACTCAACTTATATATTTTTTCTGATATATTGGCATTAATTCTTGGCCTCACCTGCTCATGGCTTACCACTTATGCAATCAATGGCATATTTTTTAAAACCAGCGGACTGTTTGTTTCACAAACCTATACATCAAATCATATATTATCCTTTTTCGTAGTTTCTGTTGGGCTCATATTATGGTTCGGACATAATAAGCACTACAAGGTAAGAATGCCTTTCTGGACCGAAACCCAGAAAATAATAAGCGCGCTTGGATTTGCATTGCTAGTTGACGGTTTTTTACAGTTCGCATCAAAGCATGATATTTCGCGGATACTTATCATATCAAGCTGGATATTTTCTGCATTTATTATTATCGCCCTTCGTGCTGCAGTTCGCAAAGCAGCTATTAAACGCGGCGTTTTTCAGTTGCCAACCTTACTTGTCGGAACGGGCGCCACCGCCCAGCAGATACAAGCAGCTTTAAAATCAGCTCCGGAAATGGGTTATGCCATTACCGCACAGATAAAAAACCTGCCGGTTGAATTTTTACAGGCTGGCAGTTCATGGAAAAAACTATGCGAAAAATTTGGCGCGCAGCACGTGATAATAGCTCTTGATGGAAAAGACTTGCCAGAAACCGATAAGATAATGGAAAAGCTTGCACGTGAGCCAGTTTCATTCTCAGTTGCCCCTCCTCTTCACAATCTCCCGGTGAACGGAATGGTTACGCATTATTTTATAAACCATAATAATATGCTCATAACCCATAGCAATTGTATCGAACAACGCCTGCCACAAATCATAAAGCGCAGCATAGATATTACGATTTCAGGCAGCGCGCTCCTTGTATTATCGCCTTTTATGTTAATTATTGCCTGCCTGGTAAGGATGGATGGTGGCTCAGCTTTGTTTGGCCATAAGCGCCTTGGCTTCCGCGGGAAGACGTTTCCTTGCATGAAATTCCGCAGCATGGTCATGGGCGGCGATGCAATATTGAAGCAGCATCTGAAGGAAAATCCAGAAGCTGCTAAAGAATGGGAAGAAACACAAAAACTGCAAAACGACCCGCGCGTAACCCGCCTTGGTAAATTCCTGCGCAGCACCAGCCTTGATGAACTTCCACAGCTAATAAATGTATTGCGTGGTGATATGAGCCTGGTTGGCCCACGTCCGATTGTGCGTGATGAGATAGCCCATTACAAATATGATATTGCGCATTACTATCGTGTCCGTCCAGGTGTGACTGGCCTGTGGCAGGTAAGTGGCCGCAATGACGTAAGCTATGCGCAACGAGTGCAGATGGATAGCTGGTACGTAAAAAACTGGTCGCTATGGCATGATATAGCAATTATCTGCAAAACCTTCCCTGCGGTTTTCAAACGTAGCGGCGCATACTGATAATTCTATATAATTCTATCTATTCAGAACATGCTTGCGGGTGGCTTCAACCACTTCTTTTACTTCCGCTATCAAATCATCCGGTATTGCGATCTGCTCAAGGCTTTTTGCCATATGCTCAACCACAAGGTCAAAATGCACATCACTCAGCCCCTGCTCCACAGACTGCGCATGGGCATTACGCAGTCCGCGCTGCCAGTAGGTGTAATCCGTAGGCCCACCCATAGCAAATGTAAGGAATATACGCTGCTTGCTTATAAGCCGTTCAATCTCAACATCCTTGAAGAAGGGTAGCAGCTTATCATCGCTCATAATTTTTTTGTAAAAAATATTTAGCACTTTGGCTATGGCGTCATCACCACCAATCCTGCTGTAAAGGCTTTCGTTTAATGTAATTTTTGACATTTATTCTACTATTCAGCGAATATTTTTCTATAAATTAGCCAATACCATTAATAATACAAGTTAAAATGTCACTCGAAGCCATACATTGCTACCATCCCATACCATTTGGCCTGGGTACAGCTCTTGTAATAATTATGCGTTGTATGGTGCGGTCGAGAAGACTCGAACTTCCAAGGGTCGCCCCGCCACCACCTCAAGGTGGTGCGTCTACCAATTCCGCCACGACCGCACTATATAAGGATCTTGCATAGTTATAACTATACAAGAATACTTGCTTCCAATAAAAATGGAGATAGACATGTAGCAAATAATACGGAATTAACAAGCGCTAATTACTGTCATGAAAAACGAACCACAATTTTTATTATTATGCCCATAAGCACCTTGGAATGGAAGATTTCACCCGGCTTGACGCCATATCCTGAAGCAGTATCGCAGATGGAGCAGCGGGTTGAGCAGATAATAAACGGAACTGCTGCTGAATTAGTGTGGCTTGTCGAGCATCCACCGGTTTATACCGCCGGAACCAGCGCTGATGAGGCCGACCTCCTGTCCAATGACTTCCCGCTATATCATACCGGACGTGGCGGACAGATAACCTATCATGGCCCCGGCCAGCGCGTAGCTTACGTCATGCTCGACCTTAAAAAACGCGGCGCGATGGACGTGCGCGCTTTCGTAAAAAACCTTGAGAGCTGGCTGGTGGCAACACTTGGTGAATTCGGAGTAAAAGGCGAGATACGCGAAGGACGTGTTGGCGTGTGGGTTGAAGATGGCAATACAGAAAACAAGATTGCGGCACTTGGAATCCGAATCCGCAAATGGGTAACTTTTCATGGCATAGCACTTAACGTAAATCCCGATCTTTCGCATTACGCAGGAATAGTCCCATGTGGTATAAGCGGCTACGGCATAACATCGCTGCACAAACTTGACGTAAAAGCCAGCATGGATGAGGTGGATATGGCTCTGGGGATTAAATTCAGGGAAATTTTCAGCGCATGATGGCAGGCAAAACAAAAACATATCTCCTGTGCGAATTCATTGCCATTTTTGGCGCACTGCCGCTTGCCTTGGCAATATTCAGGCCGCACGGATGGATATATATTACATTATGGATATTTACGCTGTGTTGCTATTTCTGGCTACAACGTAACAGCTATAACTTCAAAACCGACTGGAACAAAAAAGCCCTTAATAAAATTACTCTGCGACGAATAATTTTACCGCTTCTGCCAATTGCAATTGCCCTTGCCCTGTTCACATACATCATGATTCCTGAACGCCTGTTCAGCCTGCCACTGCAAAGGCCACAGCTATGGGTTATGGTGATGATACTATATCCACTTCTCTCGGTAATCCCGCAGGAAATAATCTTCCGTAGTTTTTTCTTCCGCCGCTATAGCCCCTTATTCACTACGCAAAACACAATGCTATTAGCAAGCGCTCTGGCCTTTGGCTGGATGCATATTATTCTTTTAAATTGGGTGGCAGTTGTTTTCAGCTTTTTCGGCGGCTTGATATTCGCTCACACCTACAGCAAAACCAATTCCCTCGCCGCAACCTGCCTTGAACATGCGCTCTATGGCTGCATATTATTTACTCTTGGGATGGGTTATTATTTCTACCACGGGCAAGCAGTTAATTAAAAAATAATTACGCATTTTTTATATATTGCCCACGCTCTTTAAGCAGCATACTTACGCCTTATATGTCTATATACTCTAGTTATATGTTAATATTTAAAATTAATAATAAACTACAATGAATGGAGAATTTTATGAAAAAACTATTATCGCTCCTAACCGCTTTTACGCTGTGCATATTCACGCTCACAGCAGCAGGAAATGCCTTTGCAACCACCAAGGATGAGCTGGTAAAGGATTCCAATCTGGCGCTGGCAACGCTTACTAAAAGCAATGTGCTCGCCGCCGATATTTCCAAACAGGCCAAAGCCATACTTATTTTCCCGAACATTGTAAAAGCAGGCCTGGTTTTTGGCGGCGCTTATGGCGAGGGTATATTAAAGAGTGGAAGCACCATTGACGGGTATTATAATTCCATAAGCGCGTCATTTGGCTGGCAGGCTGGTGCCCAATCCTATGGCTATGTTGTTTTCCTCATGACCGATAATGCGGTTAAATACATACATGAAACCCATGGCTGGGAAATAGGCGTTGGCCCTACTGTTGTCCTGGTTAATGAAGGCGCTGCCAAAAATCTTTCAAGCACAACTTTAAAAGATGATGCCTATGCGTTCATCTTCGATCAACAGGGTTTGATGGCCAGCCTCAGCATCGAAGGCACCAAGATTTCCAGGATCAAAAACCCGTAGTAATTACAACGCTCCCTGTCACCCCGCACTTGTTGCGGGGTCCAGGGCTTAATGTCGGATACCGCCATCCGGCGGCATGACAGTACAGGAAATATCAAATGAAACGCCATGTGGTGCCCAGGAAGAGACTCGAACTCCCATGCCTTGCGGCGCTGCTACCTGAAAGCAGTGCGTCTACCAATTCCGCCACCTGGGCATAATGCGATGACTGGCAAACCTTATTATGGGGTTTGCCCATATTGTCAAGACAACACTTCTTAAAAAAACAAAAAACATTGTAAAAACAGTTGAGTTTTTCAGTTTTTCAGGTTTAATCCAGATTCTTCAAATTTATGATTGGATGGATATGGAACAACGGGTCATCACTATTGTCGGCGGCACAGGATTCCTCGGCAAATACGTTGTGCAAAGGCTTGCGCGCGCTGGTTTTCGCTTGCGCGTGGTATCGCGTAATCCAGTAAGGACAACAGATCTGAAAACATCCGGCCAGGTCGGCCAGATCGCGCTCATCGCCGGAGATATAACTAATCCCGAAACCTATGCTTCGGCCATTCAAGGCTCATACGCGGTTATAAACCTGGTTGGTATAATGTGCGAGCGCGGAAAACAGAATTTTTCCGGGGTTCATTCAGTTGGTGCAGAAAAGCTGGCCATCGCCGCTAAGGCTGCTGGCGTTTCACGCTTTATCCAGGTTTCAGCGCTCGGGGTTGAGCATGAGCTTGGCTCAAGCTATGCGCGCTCAAAATTCCTTGGTGAACGCGCTGTAATTCTTGCTTTCCCTGAAGCAACTATATTGCGTCCCAGCGTAATGTTCGGGCCGGAAGATAATTTCTTCAATAAATTTGCAAAAATGGCCAGTATTTCCCCGGCCCTGCCCATAATCGGAGGCGGCCAGACCCTGTTCCAGCCAGTATATGTGGATGATGTCGCCTGTGCTATCGAAACCTGCCTCTCAAAGCCGGAAACCAAAGGCCATACCTATGAACTCGGCGGGCCGCAGGTTTACACCATGAAGCAGCTTATAGAATATATATTACTCCTTACGGGCCGCAGCCGATGTGTCACAAGCATACCCTTTGGCATAGCATCATGCCTTGGCGGAATTGGGGAATGGATGCCCACCCCGCCACTCACACGCGACCAGGTTAAACTCCTGCGCTATAACAATACAGTGAATCCCGATCTCAAATCGTTCAGCCAGCTTGAAATAACACCAACAGCAGTCGAGCTTATAGTTCCCGAATACCTGTCTATATATCACAAAAAAGACTACGGAAAGCTGGCCGCGTAACATGCTTAAATTCACTGATACGCCCCAACATTTCCCAGAAGTAAAATCACCGGAATTACGCAAAAAAGATTTTGAAGAAATATATAAACAGTTCAATACAGCGCAGGCGGCGCAGCAGGCTGAGCGCTGTTCGCAATGCGGAATACCTTATTGCCAGATACATTGCCCGCTGCAAAACAACATTCCCGACTGGCTTAAGCTAACCGCCGAAGGCAGACTTGAAGAGGCCTATGCTATTTCCAGCGCAACTAATAATTTCCCTGAAATCTGTGGCCGCATCTGTCCACAGGACAAGCTGTGCGAAGGCAACTGCGTTATTGAAAAGGATTATAAATCCGTAACCATAGGCTCGGTAGAAAAATACATAACCGAAACAGCATTTGCAAACGGCTGGGTAAAACCTGTAAAAGTCAAAAAAGAATCGGGCTTTTCGGTGGGTATAATCGGCGCAGGCCCGGCTGGCCTTGCAGCGGCAGATATGCTGCGGCGCAAGGGACACGGGGTTCATGTCTATGACCGCTACGACCGCGTAGGTGGGCTTATGATATATGGCATTCCCAATTTCAAGCTGGAAAAAGAAGTGGTATTACGCCGCCACCAACTGCTTAAGGATGGCGGGATAGAATTCCACCTCGGCGTTGACATAGGCGGCAAGGTTTCATTAGCTGATTTGCAGGCAAAACATGATGCGGTCCTTATCGCAACTGGGGTTTATAAATCGCGCGCCATGGATGTTCCTAATTCCAGCCTTAAAAACATCATTCCGGCGCTTCCATATTTAACTGCCAGCAACCGAAAAAATCTTGGCGATAAGGTTCCGGCTTTTGATAACGGGGAATTTAACGCATCCGGCAAATCCGTAGTGGTGGTTGGCGGCGGCGATACGGCTATGGATTGCGTACGCACTGCCATACGCCAGGGAGCAAAATCCGTCACCTGCCTTTATCGCCGTGACCGCGCAAATATGCCAGGCAGCGCAAGGGAGGTTAAGAACGCTGAGGAAGAAGGCGTGAATTTTATGTGGCTTTCTGCGCCAAAGGCTTTTGTTGGCGATAAGAATGTAAAACAAATACTGGTGCAGCGTATGCGCCTTATAACGCATGACGCGGCAGGCAGGCAGAACATCCAGCCGGTAGAGGGTGAAACTTTCGCTATTGATGCCGATATGGTGATACAAGCCCTTGGCTTTGAGCCGGAGGATATACCGGCAATGTTCAATACTCCCGCATTAAAACTCAGCAGAAGCGGCACAATTGAAATAAGCCAGCGGAGCTTCATGACCAACATCGAAGGGGTATTTGCCGCAGGCGACATAGTGCGTGGCGCATCACTTGTGGTCTGGGCTATACGCGATGGCCGCGATGCAGCCAGATCTATCCATAACTATATTACTGGAAAATCAACCGCCACAGATACCCCGAACAGTGATACCCAAAACCGCGCTCAACCAGATAGGAATGTAGCATGAAAAATCTTATTGGCAGTATGTTGGTAATATTTATGTCATTATCTAATACAGCATGGGCTGAAGAACCTCCTGCAAATACTGCTATGCCACGCGGAATGTCAGCCTCTATAAAAGATATAACCGCCGCCGATATGCCGCGCCAGTCGGCCCAGGAAAACAACCTGCCTGACAGCAACCAGCAGAATGCCCAGCCAGTGCCGCTTCTTTCCGATCTTCCTTCGACTCGCCGCAGCGGGGAAAAACAAAGCGTGATAAATAATTTCTGCAGCAACATCACCAGAAAGAACGTTGATGCATCACAGCTATCCTGCATTGATGCGCAAAAACAGGAAGCATGTGAGCGATTCGAGCGCGCACCAGTTAATATACAGAGGGTAATGGTGCAGGCCATAGATTGTGAAGCCGATACCAACAGCGGCCACGCCAAATCCGATTGCGACAGTTCCGATGCAAGCCGCCTGGATTTACTCAAACAATATTGGGATGACGAGGATTCGTCCTATACCGTCCTTTTCCTTCCCGATATGGTGTTTAATGCCGCTGCCAGTTGCGAAGCTCCCGCAGCCGCTAAATCAGAGGTAAAACAATAATGTGGTCATGGGATGAAAATTGGAACAATCGCGCAGATGCTCTTGCAGAAAAGGGAATGTATGACCCCAAAAGCGAGCATGATGCCTGCGGGGTTGGTTTCATCGCGGCAATTGATGGAAAACCACAGCGCAAAATAGTCGAAGCCGGTATCGAGGCTTTAAAGGCGATTTATCACCGCGGGGCAGTAGATGCCGATGGTAAAACTGGCGATGGCGCAGGCATAAATATCCAGATACCGCAGGATTTTTTTCGCGAGCATATACAAAGCTCCGGGCGCAAACTACGCCATGAATTAATTGCTGTCGGCATGATGTTTTTGCCAAAAAAGAATTTTGCAGCGCAGGAAACCTGCCGCGCAATTGTCGAAACAGAAATTTTAAAACTCGGCTACCGCATGTATGGCTGGCGCCAGGTTCCGGTACATGCCGATGTTATTGGCGAAATCGCAGCCGATTCCCGTCCTGAGATTGAACAAATACTTATCTCCGGACAAGAAGGCATCGACGAGGAGCGTTTCGAGTTGGAGCTGTATGCCATCCGCCGCCGCATCGAAAAAGAAGTTCGCGCCCGCGCCATAAATGATTTTTACATTTGCTCCCTCTCCTGCCGAAGCCTGATTTACAAGGGCCTGTTCAAAGCCGAGCAGCTAACCGCCTTCTATCCTGATCTGCTTGATGAGCGATTCATTTCCTCATACGCAATTATCCACCAGCGTTTTTCCACCAACACAGCCCCGGCTTGGCATCTGGCGCAGCCATTCCGCATGATAGCACATAATGGTGAAATAAATACCCTGAAGGGCAATATAAACTTCATGCGCAGCCATGAAGCCACTTTCCATTGTGAGGCTTTCAAAGGTTTTGAGGATGATATAATCCCGGTTATTCCTGATAACACATCCGATACCGGTGCCCTGGATTCGGTTGTGGAGATACAAACCCGTGCCGGGCGCGCCCTGCCCCTGGTAAAGCTTTCGCTTATTCCTCCTGCATGGTCGCGTACTTCCGACATGCCGCAGGCCCATAAGGACATGTTCAGTTGCTTAAATAGCGTTTCTGAGCAATGGGACGGCCCGGCAGCAATAGCCGCAACCGATGGTAAATGGGTGATTGCCGGGATGGATCGCAATGGCCTGCGCCCGATGCGTTACACCATCACCAAAGATAACATGATAATAGTTTCTTCCGAAAGCGGAATGGTCGAGGTTCATGATTCCGATATAATGGAGCGTGGGCGTTTAGGGCCAGGCGATATACTGGGAATCGACCTCAAGGCAGGCAGGCTATACCGCGACCGCGAACTTAAGGATCTGCTGTCTACCCAATATCCATACAGTAAATGGGCGGGAAATATCCAGCGGTTGAGTGACTTAATGGAAGGCATAAAACCTTCCCCAAGCTTTGAATCCAGGCCTCTGACCCCTTATCACATGGCCAACGGCTACACCCATGAAGACATAGAAGAAATACTGCACCCAATGGCGCAGGACGGCAAAGAGGCCGTTGGCTCAATGGGCGATGATGCGCCAATGGCGATACTCTCCGACAAGCAGCGCGGATTCCATCATTTCTTCCGCCAGAATTTCAGTCAGGTAACTAACCCACCAATTGATAGCCTGCGTGAGCGCCGCGTCATGAGCCTGTTCACCCGTTTTGGGAATGATGGCAACTACCTATCGCTCGACCAGTCGCACAGCAAAATTCTAATAGCCGATACGCCACTCCTTCTCTCACATGAAATGGCGTTCATCACCAGGCATTTTTCCAGCCGCGTAACCGAGATCGACACGCTCTTTATCCCATCTCCCACCGGAGGAGGGTTAGGTAGGGGGCTTGATGAATTAAAGAGCAAAGCCGAGGCCGCTATCCGCGCCGGAAAATCGTACCTCGTTCTCACCGATGAACGCATGGATGAAACAAATGCGGCAATCCCTATGATACTGGCAGTTTCCGCCGTACAGAGCCACCTGGTAAAACATAAGCTGCGCAAAAAAGCCTCTATACTGGTGCGTACTGGTGAATGTTTTGATGTGCATTGCTTTGCTGTGCTGGTCGGCGTGGGTGCGACCACGGTGAACCCATACCTTGCGGAAGCGACCATTTCCGAGCGTCATAAGCGCGGCTTATTCGGCAAAAAAAGTGCGGAGCAGGTTTTGCTTAACTTTCAGGAAGCAATGAGTGGCGGCCTGCTGAAGATCATGTCAAAAATGGGCATATCAATAGTCAGCGCCTATCGTGGCGGGCTGAATTTTGAGGCCATAGGCCTGTCCCGCGCCCTGGTTGCCGAATTTTTCCCTGGCCTTCCTTCACGAATTTCTGGAATTGGTTTATCGGGAATTGAAAAACGCGTCCTCGCCCAACACAACAAGGCATTCTCTGAAAATAGCGATGCCACGCTTCCTATCGGCGGCTTTTACCGCGCCCGCGCTGGCACCGAAAACCACGGCTGGGAAGGAAGGCAGATACACCTGCTGCAAAGCGCTGTGGGCAAAGGGTCATACCTGCTTTACAAGCAATATTCAAATGCCATGCGCGAGAACCCGCCGCTGCATATCCGCGACCTTCTCGATTTCAACTCTCCTAATCAGCCAGTTGCCATCGACAAGGTGGAATCCATAACTGAAATCCGCAAACGCTTTATAGCCCCGGCAATGTCACTGGGCGCTCTCTCGCCGGAAGCGCATGAAACACTGGCCATCGCCATGAACCGCATCGGCGCCGCTTCCAATTCCGGCGAAGGCGGCGAAGGGCCTGAGCGTTACAAACCGCATCCAAACGGGGATAATGCCAACTCAACCGTCAAACAGGTAGCATCGGGGCGGTTCGGCGTCACCACCGAATATCTAAACAGCGCAAGCGAGCTACAGATAAAAGTCGCGCAAGGAGCGAAACCAGGCGAAGGTGGACAGCTTCCCGGCTTTAAGGTCACTCTGGAAATCGCAAGGCTTCGCCATGCAACACCCGGTGTTATGCTTATATCTCCACCGCCGCATCATGATATTTATTCCATTGAGGATCTGGCGCAACTTATCTATGACCTGAAACAGATAAACCCATACGCCATAGTTTCGGTAAAGCTGGTGGCGCAGTCAGGCATCGGCACCATAGCCAGCGGCATAGCCAAAGCCATGGCCGATAAGATAGTTATCTCCGGCCATTCCGGAGGAACCGGAGCCAGCCCATGGAGCAGCATAAAACACGCAGGTATACCATGGGAAATGGGGCTTTCCGAAGCTAACCAGGTACTGACCCTCAACCGTATGCGCCACCGCGTCAAACTGCAAACCGATGGCGGCCTTAAAACCGGGCGCGACATCGTAATAGCCGCAATGCTAGGCGCCGAGGAATTTGCCCTTGGCACAGCTTCATTAGTTGCAATGGGCTGCATAATGGTGCGCCAGTGCCACAGCAACACCTGCCCGGTCGGCATCACCACTCAGAACCCAACACTCCGCGAAAAATTTGATGGCACAGTGGAAAAAGTTGTAAACCTGTTTAGTTTTGTAGCCGAAGAAACCCGCGAGATACTGGCCTCTCTCGGCTTTACCAATTTAAATGATATTATAGGCCGTTCCGACCTGCTTTCACAAGTCAGCCGCGGCAGCGAAGATTTGGTTGATCTCGACCTTAACAACCTTCTGGCACAGGCTGACAGCGGAGGCCACACTCGTTATTTCAGCATTGAAGGGCGTAACGAAGTGCCCGATACACTCGATGCGCAAATGCTGAAAGACGCGCATGATGCCCTTGAGCGCGGCGAAAAGATACAGCTCGCTTATAGTGTTAAAAACACCATGCGCACTATTGGCTCGCGCCTTTCTTCCATGATGTCGCGGCGTTTTGACACTTCAGGCCTGCAACCCGACCATATAACCCTGAAACTACGTGGTTCCGCCGGGCAGTCGCTTGGAGCATTTGCTGTAAATGGCCTTAAAATCGAGCTGTATGGCGATGCGAATGATTACGTTGGCAAAGGCCTCTCTGGTGCTACCATAGTCGTGCGCCCACGCCCTTCCAGCACACTTATTTCGCATGATAACACCATAATCGGCAACACCGTTCTATACGGCGCTACTTCTGGCAGGCTCTTTGCCTCCGGACAGGCAGGCGAGCGTTTCGCAGTGCGCAATTCCGGTGCGCTTACGGTTATTGAAGGCTGCGGCTCAAATGCCTGCGAATATATGACCGGCGGCATTGCCGTAATACTGGGCAGTGTAGGCCATAATTTCGGCGCAGGCATGACCGGCGGAATGGCATTTATTTACGATGTGGAAAATAATTTCTCCGACCGCGTTAATGATGAAAGCATTGCCTACCAGCGCGTTGCAAGCGCGCATTGGGAAAATATCCTGCGCGATTTGGTTACGCAGCATTATGCTGAAACCTCGTCAATGCGCGCAGAAAATATTTTATCCGGATGGGAATATGAACTGCCTAAGTTCTGGCAGGTATGCCCTAAGGAAATGCTGAACAAGCTGGAATTTCCCATTACGGATGCAAAAAGCTTAAAAACAGCTTAAATACAATGTTTGAGCAGGGCGACATAATCCGCGTAGATGACAAAATGCAGCGTGGTTATTCCTATCGCCTCGATGCACCAACCGGGGAAGATTTCGCAGATGGCTTCCACCCGGACCTCTCGCCCAGGCAGATGCTGGAGATGGGCGTGTTTGAAGGCAAATATTTAAATGACTGCCAGAAAGAATTTCCTGCCGACTGGCTTGCTGAGGCAAAACTTAGCAAAAAACCAGACGAACAGCTTAATTGCTTCCGGATTAAAAGCCGCCAGCCGCTGTCAGTATGGCGTGATAAAGGATGGATAATCGGCCCCGACCCGCGCGGCTGGTTCCAGTGGTATTGCCGTTATTACCTTGGCCGCAGGCTGGATACGGTTGATGCATTACAGATAAAACGCTGGCGCAATTTCGCAAGGCATGCCGGGCAAATAAAAAAGAACTGCGAACCCGGCGACCTTTCCTGCCGCCCCCGCCAGCGCCAGGCGCTTCTACAATGGTCCTATGACCCGTTTATTTAAATCCTGCTACGCCATACCTTTCTGCTTGTGTCTATTCTCGGCAATTTCTCCAATTGCCCTTCCAAGATTATACAATTCGTCTGTAGGTATATCCTTGAACGTAATGCTTATAATTTCCATTCCATCGCTACGAGTGCATATATTCCTGAATCCTTTATAGGTATGGGAAACCCTAAATCCGGTCAGTATCTTTTGTAAATCTTCTGTAATATCGTTAAGTTCTTCCTGCTGGTTTGTAGGCGTAACCAGAACCTCAACGCTTAAGCCAAGTTTATCGCCGTTTTTCCGGTTAATATGGCGCGCAAGTATTCCTTCGCTGTTAAACAGGGTTCCGTTATGGTATTGCCTTTCTGATTCCCATGAACCCTCTTTAGGTTGTGAATGATATTCACCACATATAAAAGCATTAAAATTTTCAGGATTCAGGCCCATACTAAACTCCCCGCAATATCTCATTTATACCAGTTTTAGACCTGGTTTTTTCGTCAACCCGTTTGACGATAACCGCGCAGTAAAGCCCCGGCGCATCTGGAGTTTTACCCGGAAGCGTACCCGGCACCACCACGCTGTAAGCCGGTACGCGGCCATAGAAAACTTCCCCGCTGGCGCGGTCGATTATTTTTGTCGATGCACCAAGGAATACGCCCATGGAAATCACCGATCCTTCCTCAACTATAACCCCCTCAGCCACCTCCGAGCGTGCGCCGATGAAGCAGTTATCCTCAATTATCACCGGTTCAGCCTGTAGCGGTTCCAGCACCCCGCCTATCCCAGTTCCGCCGGATATATGGCAATGCCTGCCGATCTGGGCGCAGCTACCAATGGTCGCCCAGGTATCCACCATAGTACCTTCACCAACATATGCGCCAACATTAACAAAGCTCGGCATCAGCACCACATCCTTGGCTATGAATGCTGATTTACGCACAACCGCACCCGGCACAACGCGGAAACCACCTGCGCGGAACATGGCATCATCCCAGCCCTCAAACTTGGCCGGAACCTTATCGAAATAATGCAGCACACCCGATTCCATAGGCATATTGTCGTTAAGCCTGAATGATAGCAACACAGCCTTCTTCAGCCATTGGTTCACCTCCCATTTGCCGGATGTTTTCTGGGCGATCCGCTGCCTGCCATCGCCTAAATCCGCAAGTACGGATTCAACCGCATCACGCACCTCACCCTTAGTTGCACTGTTATATTCAGCACGCTTTTCCCATGCTGTTTCGATTATATTTTTTAGTGCCATACTATTTGTACTTCCTTATTTAATTAATATTCTCATTGATTTTTATAAATTCTGCAAGAAATTTAGGGCGCGCATAAAAAGCTCTTGATACAGAACCATGCCCTTTTCCTTTAGTCCGCGGCTGGATATATTCACCCATTTTCCCTGTTAAGGCGTTAAAGCCACGCTGAGGATCATTAATGCATTCCTGAACAGCATCATAATCAGCCTTTACTGCTTCATATAAATCACCGGATAAATCAATGGTAACTATAGAATGCACATAAGTTGGCTGATCATAACTTGTACCAACAATCCTGACTACACAAATAGCCTTCCTTAACTTTGCCAGGAGATGACTGTTTTCAAATTTCGTCCTCGCTACATGATAAGGATCAATCATAGTTATTGCCATCGTTTCCTTAAATTGTAGTTTTCCATTACGGAGCCTTTTCAAAGGCACTGATTTTAATTCCCATGAACCAAAATTAGGGCTTTGCGCTGAATTAATAGGAATTCCCAAATATCTTTCACATACATGCCCTGCCCAACCCTTATTGACAGTACCTTTTAGAGTTTTAACCGTTATTTCAAACTTAAGTGCATATGTATGAAGATCTATGCCTTCTAATTCTTTCAGCTTTTTTAAAGCATCCAGTCTTTCCATTACATAGCCGAAAGCAATTGCGATTGCTCCTTATTAATAACTTCCTGCATACGCATAATTGACAGTTTAATAAAATCATCTTCCAGTTCAATACCACAAAATTTTCTGTTAAGGCGCAGTGCAGCCACCCCGGTCGTACTGCTTCCCGCGAAAGGATCAAATATAAAATCTCCTTTATTTGTCGACGCTTCAATGCATCTCTCAAGCAATGCCAGCGGTTTTTGCGTTGGATGCTTACCATATAATTTTTCAGGATTAGTCGGCGAAGTAAAACGCCATACTGATTTCATCTGCTTGTCAGCATTATATTTCTTCATAACATCATAATTAAAACAATGTTTGGATTTAGCAGTTTTTGCCGCCCATAATATAGTTTCCGTGGAATGTGTAAAATATCGGCAAGCCAGGTTCGGCGGTGGGTTAGGCTTTTCCCAGATAATATCATTAAGCAATTTATATCCTGATTGCTGAAGTGCAAAACCAATAGAATAAATCACATGCATAGTGCCGGAAATCCAGATTGTGCCATTTGGCTTTAAAAGCTTCTGACAGCGGGAAATCCATTCCAGATTAAATGAATGGTTTTCTTCCGCCCCTTTGGTTTTATCCCAATCGCCCTTATGAACGCTGACCATCTTCCCATTTTTGCAGGTAATACCCCCGTTCGATAAAAAATAAGGAGGGTCGGCAAAAATCATGTCAAAACATCCATCTGGATATTTTTCTATAATCATATCCATTATTTCCAGGCAGTTTGCCTGATAAAGATAAGCCCCGGCTTCCCTGTCAGAAAGAACAAGACGTGGGGATACAATATCAGAATTGCTTTCTGACAAACGATGATTATTACTAAGTAAATTAGCGAGGCCTGATTCTATATTATTTGCGTAATTTATATTTTTCATCTTATGAAATTATACGAGCAAAATAATTAATCAAATCATTTCTCAACCTCCAAAACCCGCCCCGCAAGATATAAAGATCCGCAGATACAGTCTAACCATAGTCACCGCGCAAAACATACAACATTATGCGGTATTTAATGCTTCCATAACAGCATGTGGGTTTGCTTTCAATACACAAAGCAAAGTTTTAGCAGTACCATCTGGTGTACGCCGCCCGTTCTCCCAATGTCTTACCGCATGTACACTGGCTCCTATAAAATTTGCAAACTCCTCTTGTGTTAAATGCAAATTTTTACGCACTTCCTTTACATCAATATTTTTAACAGCATCGTAATGGTGGGTTGAAAATTTTTTTTCTCCACGCGCATGGGACAGCATATCCCTGGCTGCCTGCAGAAGATCGCTCTCCAGTTCTGTCAGTGCTTCTTTTGTTTTTTTTGGCCTAGGCATTTTCATAAACCCTTTTAAGTTGTTCTACAAATAATCTGAGTTGCTTTTTTATTTCTGGCCTTAAATCTTCCTGCTCATTCTTAGTATAGCAGGCCATTAAATAAATATGGTTTCCTATAACATGATAAAAATATATTACACGCGCCCCACCTCTTTTGCCTTTACCTCCCGATGCCCAGCGCATCTTACGTAGCCCTCCAGTTCCGGGAATAACATCGCCTTTATCAGGATTGTTTTCAAGAAAGAGCCTTAATTCGTTTAATTCATTAGAATTAAAAATTTTTCCAGCTTTCTTGGTAAAACTTGGAAGCTCCGTAATAAACTTGATTTTCATATCATGATTTCACTATGCCATAGTAATAGTTTTTTGTCAATAACTATTACTATGTATTACTTTATACAACCTCCAAAACCCGCCCCGCAAGATATAAAGATCCGCAGATACAAACGATAGAGAGCTGGTTGCCATTATTTTTTACATGCTCCGCTATGGTTTGCAACGCATTTTCAACGCTCTGGCAGCTTTGTGATTTCATGCCCAGTTCGCCTGCTGCCTGCGCAATAGCTGAGGCAGGTTGGGTATTGGATTCATTGACTATTGTAACAGCACACAGCATTTCCACATACGGCGCAAGATTGGCGAGGAATTGTTTTATATCCTTTCCTTTTATCATGCCGCAAACAAGGTATATTTTCTTATCTTTTGCCTGCCCGGAAAGCCATTGTCCCAGCACTTCTCCGCCTTGCGGATTATGCCCGCCATCTAAATAAAGCTCCATGCTTTCGGGTAGCAATTTGCGGTATGGGTGACTGGTTAAATGCTGGAGGCGCGCAGGCCATACAGCATTGGCAAGCCCGTCTTTAATATGCTCCGCCTTCACTTTAAATTGCGGCAATAGCGAAAGCACAGCAACCGCCGTTGCTGCATTGTCATATTGGTGCTCTCCTGCCAGCGCCGGATTAAGCGGAATATTTACATCGCCGGATACATAATTATGGTTTTCCACATTCCAGTCGCGCCCCATCATGAATAACGGCGCATCCATCTTTGCCGCCGCCTCCTCTATTAGTTTCGCAACTTCCGGCAACTGCCTGCCGACAACGCATGGCACCCCGCGCTTGATAATTCCAACCTTCTCCGATGTTATTTTCGCAAGCGTATCACCCAGATATTCCGTATGATCCATAGAAATAGGGGTAATGGCGCAGCAAACAGGTTTTTCAACTACATTGGTGGCGTCCAGCCTGCCCCCCAGCCCGGTTTCGAGCAATAAAACATCGGCTGGTTTTTCCGCAAAAGCCACAAACGCCGCCGCTGTCACCGCCTCAAAAAAAGTTGCCTGCTGCTGTTGCAATGTCGGAGAAATATGGCGGAAAAGCTTTTCAATGGCCGCATTTTCAATCGGCTTTCCCTGTAGCAATATCCTCTCGTTGAAATGCACAAGATGCGGCGATGTATAGCGATGAACCCGGTATCCAGCCGCTTCCAGTATATGATGCAGATATACAACCAGCGAGCCTTTGCCGTTAGTCCCTGCCACGTGGATAACCGGGGGCAATCTCCTATGCGGATTTCCAAGCAATGAAAGCAGGCGCACCATGCGGTCGAGCGACAAGTCAATCCCTGCAATCAACGGGTGCTGCAGGCGTTTCAGGAATGCTTCAATTACTGCGCTCATAACACCTCTGTCTTATGCCGTTTAATATTATGCACCCGCAGGTAATCAACGCCCTTATCCGCAAGAATTTGGGAGATTTTTATGGTCGCGTCATCGCCTGCCACATCACCAAGAAACGACTTCCTTGAATGACCAAAAAGCACTGGGACTCCGAGTTCAGCGAATCTTTCTGCGCCGTTTATAATAGCCATTGATTGCTGTGCATTCTTACCAAAACCAATGCCAGGATCAAATATCAGCCTTTCGCGCCCAATCCCTGCCTTTTCCAGCTCAGCAAAACGCTTTTTCGCCCATTTAATGATTAACTCCACCGGATCATGCTTTTCGGGCAAAATAATATTCTTATCCGCTGGCACGCTTAGGGAATGCATAACCACTAATTTACAGTCTGAACCACGCACAGATTCAACCATTTCCTGGTTAGAAAATCCTGAAACATCGTTTACCCAGCCTGCGCCGAGGGCAATTGCTTTCGCGGCTGTCTGCGGATGGCGCGTATCAATACTGAAATAAACTTTAGATTGCAATGAAAGCAACACAGGCTCAAGCCTCTCCCATTCCTGTTCATGTGTAAGCGCAGTTGCACTTGGGCGGGTGGATTCTGCCCCGATATCTATAATATCTGCGCCATCTTCTATCATTTCATCAATAGCTTTCAGCGCGGTTTGCGGGCTTAAATTCTTTCCGCCATCGGAAAATGAATCCGGCGTAATATTTATTATACCAGTCAGCTTCGGGCTTTTTACCAGTTTAAGTTCATTTTGCGCAAAGCCAGCGGCCAGTTCCCCAGCAGTTTTTTTAACCAGGGGATGCACCCAGGCAGGAGCGAGCGATGCCAATGGAAGCAAGGCAAAATCACGCTTTAAAAGCTCCCTGTGCGGTATTTTCAGAGCTGGTATATCCACTACCATGCTGCCCATTGCCAGTATATCAATATCAATCTCGCGTGGGCTCCAATGCCCTGCCTTATTGCGCCCAAGCTGCTGTTCTATGTTCTGTGTAATAGCCAGCAAATCCGATGGTTTCATTGTGGTTTCTCCCACAAGCGCCATATTGTAAAATGGCATATCCCATGATTGCGGCGCACCATCAGGCAGCAAAGCACTTGATTCAAATAATGGGGAAAGCCTGATATTTTCTATATAGCTGGAAAGAGCGCAAACTGCCCCCCCAAGATTTTGACGCCTGTTGCCAACATTACTTCCCAAGCCTAATATTACTTCGCTTTTATTCATTTTTTATCTATAAAGCCTGGGAACAAATAACTCAACCGTGTTTTATATAAGTAATTTATGGCTTACGCTGTCTTTAACCACAGACTTGTTGACGAAAATGAAATATCAATTTCCCCGCAGGATCGCGGCTTTCGGTATGGCGATGGCATATTCGATACGCTTATTGTCAGGAGCAGCGGAATATATCAGCTTGATTGGCATTTAGGGCGTTTAAAACATGGCCTGAAAGCCGTAAAAATAAACTTTGACATCTCAGCATTGCCAGGATTATGCAGGCAATTACTTGATTCAAACCGCTTCAGCTCTGGCCTGCTGCGCATACAGATAACAAGGGGAATAGGTGGGCGCGGCTACCTGCCTGATATATCGTCAGAACCTACGCTTATTATTGAAACCATACATCTTAATGATATTGGCAGGTCGCCGCTAAGCCTTTGGAAAAGCAGCTATGAAAAGCCAAATCCTGCAGCGCTTCCGGTGCGCTTCAAGCTGGCGCAGGGCCTGAATTCCACCCTGGCAAAGCTGGAAGCCTCTGAAAATGGCTGCCATGACGCCATTTTACTTAACAGCTCCGGGCATATATGCGAAACTGCTGCTGCTAATATTTTCTGGATAAAAAAAGGCATTTTATACACCCCGTCCCTGGCATGCGGCATCCTGGATGGCAGCATCCGCGCAGCAATAATAAGGCTATGGGACGGTGAATTACATGAAGTTGAGGAAAAGCTCGAAACGCTGGAAACGGCAGATTCCGTATTTACAACCAATGTAGCGCATAAAATAGCAGCCGTGAACGAATTAAAGCCCATTGGGCTTAAATGGGAAAGCAGTGAACATGCGGCGAAAATGCTGGCCATACTTGAAAATGACATAAATAACTTGAGTAAATAAGAGCTTTCCTCTATCACTCACTTAGAGTGATTCAACTTTTTTAAAATGGATTTACAATGCGTAAAATAATAGTGGTGGGACTACCGGCATTTATTGTTACAGTCGCTGTTGCCCTCAGCATCACATGGTTTTACCGTGCTAATACCATAAAAAAGAATATAGAGGCCGCTTTTAAATCAGTAATTATTGGCGATACCAAGATAACTTACGACAACATATCTGTCAGCGGTTTTCCTGCCAATATGGATGTAACTATCACAAAACCGCACATATCAATGAATGTGACCAAATTTGCAAACAGTATTAACCTGGAAAGAACGCTGAAAATACAAACTCTTCCACAATGGAATGAGGATGTAACCATAGATGGCGATATAAAACTGAGCGTAAATATTTTTTCTAATAAATTCAGCATCCAGACAAATGGCAACATATTAAGCAAAAGCAATATATCTGGCAAAGATCTTAGCTATATTGTAAAACCAAACAACGTGTCGGTATGCGAACTTACCACCTCCAATCATAGCGGATTATTTGGTAACTTATGGGATTTCCATACCTGGATGAATGACAGCAATAACTTCCTGCGTGATCTCAGGTCGGCCGACTGTGTAACATCAGCATTTACCATGACTTCTGCCATAACGAATGAACAGGCCGCAAGCTCCGATGGTGGCCGTTTTTATATATCACGCACCCCAGGCAATGGCATGTCGGCAATACGTGTCTACCTGCTTGCCAGCAATGTTGAGGCGACTAAAGCCTATGACGATATTTACTCCGCCTATATACATGCATTCTCACCCGGCTTAAATTTTATAAGCCCTTCCATATTGGGAAAGCAGAATATTGAAATAGATCTTTCATATTCAGGAACAGAGGATTGGAGCAAACCGAATTCCAACCAGTTCCCTCTCGAAGCAAAAATTAACAAGCTGCATATATCCAATGCCGCCTATCAGATTGATTCATCCCTGGATTTCAGCAATATATTCAAGGGTAACACAAGGAATGTGGCCCTGAATTATAAAACAGAAGGTACTGCCGGTGATTTATTTCGTAATATGCTGCGTAGCCATTTATATGACGTTACAAATGCTATCACAACAAACCCTGCTGCAATCAACGAAACCAATAAGGAAATAATCGAGGCCAGAAGGAGGATAGCAATGATCCCTCCTGAGAAAATGGATCAGATAATAAACTCTATTATTCCTGATTTTGCGCAACTTGGTAAAATTACCACGGCAATTAATATTAATTACGCTGGTGATGACAAGTTAAGTGCATACAAAGTAAATCTTGAGTCCCTTGAATTATCAACAGCCCCTTATGGGATAACAACCAGCGGGACATGGCAGAAATCCGGCAGCGATTCTCCCATGTCTGGCAATTTATCAGTCATTTGCAATAACTGTTCTGCTTTAATTGACAAAGGCATTTCTTATCTAAGGGAGCTAAACGAAGGAATGACATTATTATCCAGCAATAAACTTCAGGATCTGAATATTTCCGATGAAACCATAAATGGCCTTAAAGCCTTCCTCCATGAATTAAATCCCGATGGCTATAACGGCAATAAAAACAACCTTAAATTTGATATAGTTAACAACGGGCAGGCGCTGAGCGTTAATGGCAAGAACATAATTGAGATAGCGCAGATATTTGGCAAAACAATCGGGCCGACATTGCCTAAAAACGCTATGAAGATTCCTCCGGCCAGTCCGCCTATTATTAATGAGCCAGCTTCCAAACCGCCGGTTTCTGCCCAGCCGGTTCAGACACCACCAGCCAGCTCCAAGAAGAAATAATATTACGGAATATTATTTATCTGCTCGTTTAGGTATGGTTGGAATTTCATCAGGGGCAAGTGCGCGCACATCTACCGCATGTCCCGAGCGCAGGAACCTGGCTTCATGCATTACTGCTTCCATTGCCTCGGCTGATAATGATTGCGGCGGGTTTTTAGCTGGCTTAGCCCTTGTCCTGCCTGCCATGCTTTTGATATAAAAAACAATATTCTTAAATATTTGCATAAGCTATTATTATACTAAATATGATAACACCACAATATATACCGCAAACCCTGCCCTGGCGCCATCCTTTTGAGCTGGCCCAGACTATAGATGAACAACATTGGGTGCTGCTTTATTCCGGCGTACGCAACAATTATTCTGGCCGCTATAGCCTTATGGCCTGTGGCCTTAGGGAGCATATAACATCTTCATCATTTACAGAATTCGGGCAGCGCCTTTCCCACAGCAATCATAAATTCGACAATTCATGGTTTGGCTATCTGGGATATGGGTTAAAGGACACGCTGGAGAATTTACGGGCAGACGAACCAGGCTGGCTGGATATGCCAGACCTATATATGATGAATTTTCATAATATCTATCAGTTCGATCATGACAATAAAACATTGCTCCTGTGGAGCGATGGCAGGCATGAATTAAAAACAGGGCCAGCCCGGCAAAAGCCTGCCATCCCGGACATAACAGCCATCCATTCCAATATGACGCGCAATGAATATTTAGAAAAAGCGCAACATGTTATTGATAAGATATATGCAGGCGACCTATACCAGGCCAACCTCACCCGAAAATTTTACGGTGAATTCAAAGAAAAACCAAATCATTTCCAGGTATTTTCAACTCTTTGCGAAATAAGCCCTGCGCCTTATAGCTCCTTTATCCGCATGGATGACAGCTACATAATCTCTTCAAGCCCGGAATTATTTTTAAATATAGACGCTGACGGCAATATCTCAACCCATCCTATAAAAGGAACCGCCCCACGTGGTGCCGATAAAAAAACCGATGATGAACTGCGCGAGCAGTTAAGCAACAGCGAAAAAGACCGCGCCGAAAACCTTATGATTGTTGACCTTATGCGCAACGACCTGGCAAAATGCTGCGTGGCAGGCAGCGTAAAAACCGATTCGCTTTTCGATGTAACAACCCATGCCACCATCCACCATCTCTCAAGCGCGGTAAGCGGAAAAAAACGCGAAGATTGCAGCACTATAGAGGCAGTAAAAGCTATATTCCCGCCCGGATCCATGACCGGCGCTCCCAAAATAAGCGCGATGAATCTATGCAGCGAGCTGGAAAAAATAAAGCGTGGGGTTTATGCTGGTGCAACAGGCTGGTTCGGTGGCGATGGCAGTTGCGATCTCTCAGTAGTGATACGCACATTGCTTATAAAAGGAAATAAATTTGAGTTCCAGGTTGGCGGTGGGATAGTGGCCGACTCAACCCCGCAAAAAGAACTGGATGAATTGATAAGCAAGGCAAAAGGAATAATGCTTACTCTCAATATTCCACTCGACAGCAACGCCATGCTGTGAGGCGCACAGCGACCACCTGTCGCCCCGCACCCGACCCCTGTCACCCCGCACTTGTTGCGGGGTCTGGAGCTTAGGCCTAATACCTGATACCGCCATCCGGCAGCATGACAAGCTGGGAAAATATCCTGAGATCCTGTGCTACGGCTTCGCCGTCCACAGGACGACACCAACACTCACACTAATACTAAACCCTGATACCCATGGCCTTATTAGCGCCGCCATGCAAAGCCGATGCATAAACAAGCGCAGCACCACCTGCAATTTTACCAAGCTGCTTGCCAATGCTGCCTTGGCGTTCACCATTTTCGTTAACTTCAGGAGAAATAAGTTGCTTTGTTCCGCTTATGATAGAGCCAAGCCCGACAACAACACCAGCTCCGCGAATTCCTTTTTCAAATTTGCCTGCGCCATTGCCAAAATTGCCTCCAGCAGAAGCAGCAGCCTTTTGAACCACATTAAGCTCTTTAAACGCTTTAGCTTTTGGTTCCAAGGCTCTGGTTGCATCTGCAATTTTATCCTCAATAGCTTTAATCACTTTCCCGTCAGCTTTAGCTTCCAAAGCTGCGGCGCGTTCCTTGTGCAATCCTTGTAAAGCCGCAGTTTCCGCAGGCAATACCTCAGAAAGGACTTTTCCATCCCGCCCTCTGTTAAAAGTTTCGGAGATTTTATTATAACTGTCCTTAATCCCAGCTTTTTGAGCCCCTTCAGCCTCTATTTTTTCACGCTTATTAGGAGTTTTAAAAGGTTGCTCGGAAGTATGCTCACTCTTGGCATACACGTTTTCTACCGGTTTCTGGCCCATATAAGGAGTCTTAGGCCCTATCTGCTCCTGATATTGCTCTGGATTAATTATATAAGGAGTCTTAGGCCCTATCTGCTCCTGATATTGCTCTGGATTAATTTTAGTTTCTTCAGTCATGGCATCTCCGGCACTAAATTATCTATATTTGTTTATACAACTTACCCTCAGTATAATTAAAATAAATAGTTTTTGTGTTACAGTTTTATGAACTTTAGGATTAAAGGCCGCGATCACTGTAACAATTCATAGTTACCCGCAGAAAACATAGATTTTTCAGCTATCCTCCGCCGTGCAAGCCCGCTTTGTATAACTCCCCCGGCATAAACCCAGCGCATAAATTCGCCTGCTGCCAGATTGGGCTTTCCTGCATTCAAATAACGCAGTAATGTTGATTTTTCAAAGGCTTTACAGCCAATATTATAGGCAAGGCTGCATATGGCGTCGAACTGGTTTTGCAACAAGCCCACCTTAACCATCCCGGAAACGGCATCTCCAACTCTATTAACATCCTGTTTTAGCAGAGTTTCAGCCCCTACAACATCTATACCTCCAGCAGGAAAATCCTCACCCACCCTTATGACATGCCCATAACCTATAGTCATTTTCCCGGCAGGGCATAAATATGGCTGTGGCGAAAAACCCTCAAACTGCTTAATGAGGTCTATGCCTTTTTGCGATAGCTGCATAAAATCAATTATCGCTAAAGCGGTTACGGACAATCCCCACAGCGTATTTTATAGATTCAACATCTTCCTTCATGGCCTGGATTCGCTCGTCGATACGCACCAGTTTCTCAGCAAAATCCGCCGTGCCAATTATCTCATGCTCCAGCGTACCCACCCTTGAATTAAGCTGTGTCGCCCACACCAGCGCCGCGCCGATCTGTAAAAACAGCGTAACCAGCAGGGCAATAGGGATGCGTTTATCCACCCGCCAGTTGCTTATGTCATTTTCGTCTATCATAGCGCGTACCATTTGCTGGTGGAAAGCGCAAAAAATACACGGCGTGTATCGGTCGCAAGGCTCTGCGCGGTATTTGCCGATAAATTATTGATCGAGTGTCCACTGGCCGGGTAGACACTGAGCGCATTCGCGCCCTGGTTTGCGACCATCACAATTTCGCCTGCTTCCGGCGCAGGCAGCACAACCCCGGCACTTGCGGCTACTGTCGTAACTTCATTAAAACTCCTGGTAAGCGCTGTTGCTGTGCCTTGCGTAGTTCCGGCGGCGGAAACTCCAGTTGCCAGCGATTTAAAGGCCACCCGCCCGGTCGCCGCCATTATCTTCAGTGCGCTAAGCCATGTCGATCCATTAGAGGATACTTTAAGAGTAAAATTATCATCTCCGGTAGTTCCAAATTCCGCGCGCCCCGAAAACCCGGTCTGGAACAGGAAGGAATCCGTATCCGAAGCCGCATTTTTATTAAGTTTTACCTGCGTTCCAGCCCCGATATGGTTAAAAAGGACAGCGCTGCTCGCCACCGATAATTTATTAGTTGAATCAGCAGTGGCATTAACCCCCAGCATTGATAGATTCTGAAACTGGTTCGGGTTGCTGGTAAGAACCCATGCCGCGCCGTCAAAGCTATAGCTCAGGTCTTCATCATTGACCCAAAGCGTAATCCCTTCCCTTGGGGTTATGAACCGCCAGACAGTGTCAAAATATGCGATATTCCCGGCCTGCCCGGCCCAGGCGCCAGTTGGCGAAGCCGCAACAATATAAACGTCACCGGCAGCAGGCGACCCCGGAGGGGTAGCAACAGCCTTGCTTTTTGCGCCGTTGTTTAGTACCGCGTCAATCCGCGCCAGCGCCATATTGACAGTAACTTCCTTTTGCGCCTGCGCCTGCTCGACCAGGGTTATTCCCAGATGCGGGGTAGTTGCCATGTTATTTGCCTCCTCTATTTACGTTTTGATTTATTTTGAATTTCAGGTTAATGTCATGGAAGTGGTTATTTTTAGATTTTATTGCTTCTGCTTTTTTCTTGTACGAGGCAGGCAAGGCGTAGTGTAGGGTAACAAATCCACAAGTGGGATTTGTTCTTATAACAAAATCCCGCATGCGGATTTTGTATACACGAGCCGAAGCATAACAAAGTACAAGGGAAAACAGACGCAATAATGCCGACAGCCGCTGAGGTAAACCGCCAGATTGATGCCTTGCCAAACAGTTATATTTTCTGGACCCGCAAGGAAATACGCGCCCTCCCCCAAATATTGGATCATGACGAGCCTATAAAAGCTTTTACCTCTGGTTTTATGAATAATGCCACGTGGATAGCCGTATGCACCGACCGGCGTATTATATTTCTCAACCGTGGCATGATATACGGCGAACGGCAACTGATGATACCTCTGGAGCGCGTTCAGGCCATCGACCATCAATCCACCATTTTCTTCGGCTCAATAACAGTGTGGGACGGCGCCAGCGCCTTCATGCTGAGCATGGTGCTTAAAAGCTCCATACTTCCATTCGTGAAAACCACGCAGGAGCAGATGCAGGTGGTGCGCATGAATTCCAAACCCACCCCTCCTTCAACAGCAACAACAGATATTGCCAGCCAGCTTGCAAAACTCGCTGATTTAAAGGAAAAAGGCCACCTGACCGAGGAAGAATTCCAGGCGCAGAAGAAGAAATTGCTGGGCTGAAATCAGCTATCTGTCATTGCGAACACATGTGAGTAATCCTTGCAAATCAAGGCTTAATGCGCCTTAACATTAATTGTCACATAAGTTTCACACTATTCGCCGTGTTTTATGTTAAAGTACGGGAATTAATTTTAATTCAGGGACTTAATTATATGTCAGAAGATTCAGAACCATTAACACCGCTAACGCCAGAACTGGCGCAGAAACTTTACAAAGAAGCTTGCGGCCCTGATGCTTACGCTCTTGCGAAGTTAGCCTGTGAAAAACATGATTTTGAAGAATGGCTGTTTAATGAAAGCAAGAAGATCCTGCGTGATGTTTCTGATTCTGTTAGAGGCTTTGAGAAGCGAGTGAATCATTTTATACAAAACCCCGCCCCTACCCCACCACAAGGTAAAATACCAGCAACTGATTCTCCACACAGATAACCGATTGGATAAAATATGCCTAAAGAATTAGAAGACCTAACTAAAGAACAACTTATTGGGATAATAAAAACCCAGCAAGATGAAGCTGATCGGTTGAATGATAAAAAACTTAAAGGCTGTTTAATGGGTGCTGCCCCTGGGGCACTCTTAAGCCTTTCTGGCCATCTATATGCAGGAATCCCCATGGCGATAGCAGGTTGCGCGACTGTCAGCGGAGCCGTTGATGCTTACGACATGGTAACAAACAGCAGAGGGGCAAGAGCTTTAGAAAAAACCTTGCAAGAAGCCGGAAATGATATTGAAAAATTAACCAATCCCCGGCACGGCCTGCCAGAACAGCAGCAGCCACAAAAGCGGCAACAGGGTCGCTGATTATTATAGCCGTCATGTATAAAAATCATACATGCGGCTCTTGCTAATCTCCAAAAATATTTTATAAATAGCGTTTCCTGTCACCCCGCATTTATTGCGGGGTCTGGAGTAAAACGCGCTATATCAACGAGATAAAATCATGACCAAAACCTATGGTAAATCCACCCTTCCCTCCCGCCATGTAACCGAAGGGCCGCAACGTGCTCCGCACCGTTCCTATCTTTACGCCATGGGCATAACCGAAGCGGCTATACATGCGCCGCTAGTTGGTGTCGCCACCACCTGGAACGAAGCCGCGCCATGCAACATCACTCTCGCCCGTCAGGCGCAGGTGGTAAAAAAAGGCGTGGCGGCAGCAGGTGGAACCCCTCGTGAATTTACGACAATCACCGTAACCGATGGCATCGCAATGGGGCACCAGGGCATGAAATCATCGCTGGTTTCGCGTGAGGTGATAGCCGATTCGGTCGAGCTTACCATGCGCGGCCATTCCTATGACGCACTGGTCGGGCTTGCAGGCTGCGATAAATCCCTGCCCGGCCTGATGATGGCTATGGTTCGCCTGAACGTGCCCAGCGTATTCATCTATGGCGGCTCTATACTTCCGGGAAAATTCAAGGGCAAACAGGTGACTGTTGTCGATGTATTCGAAGGGGTGGGAAGCCACAGCGCGGGCAATATGAGCGAAGAAGATCTGCACGAGCTGGAACAGGTCGCCTGCCCATCGGCTGGTTCATGCGGCGGGCAGTTCACCGCCAACACCATGGCCTGCGTGTCCGAAGCCATAGGCCTTGCCCTGCCCGGCTCCGCTGGTGCTCCTGCGCCTTATGAATCGCGTGACCAGTTTGGGTTCGAGTCTGGCCGCGCGGTTATGGAACTGCTCAAAAACAAAATCCGCCCGCGCGATATAGTCACCCGCAAGGCATTGGAAAACGCCGCAGCAGTGGTCGCGGCAACCGGCGGTTCGACCAATGCAGCGCTTCACCTGCCAGCTATCGCCAATGAATGCGGCATTGACTTTGACATCCACGCGGTCGGCGAAGTATTCAAGCGCACCCCATACCTTGCCGATTTGATGCCCGGCGGCAAATATTCCGCCAAGGATATGTATGAGGCAGGCGGCGTTCAGATAGTTCTCAAAACCCTGCTTGACGGCGGCTACCTCCATGGCGATGGCCTGACCGTAACCGGAAAAACAATGGCCGAGAATTTGAAAAATGTAAAATTCCCTACATTCCGTCATCCTGTGAATCACTCCAGTGATTGCACAGGATCTAAGACGGCAAAAGATCCTGCGCAACCGCTTCGCCCCTCGCAGGATGACAGTGAGGGCCAGAATGTTGTCCGTCCCTATAACGACCCGATAACCCCAACCGGCGGCGTAGTAGTGCTTAAAGGCAACCTTGCCCCGGAAGGAGCAATCGTAAAAGTCGCAGGCATGAAGAATCTGGTATTTAAAGGCACCGCGCTATGTTTTGATTGCGAGGAAGATGCCTTCGCTGCGGTCGAGAAAAAGCAATATAAGGAAGGCGATGTTATAGTCATACGTTATGAAGGCCCACGCGGCGGCCCAGGTATGCGCGAAATGCTATCAACCACCGCTGCCCTCTATGGGCAGGGCGCTGGCGATAAGGTAGCGCTTATAACTGATGGTCGTTTTTCCGGCGGCACCCGTGGTTTCTGCATAGGCCATGTCGGCCCCGAAGCGGCAGTTGGCGGCCCTATCGGCCTGCTAAAGAACGGCGATGTTATAACTATTGATGCAACAAACTCCACCATCCATGTTGAACTTTCCGATGCCGAACTGGAAAAACGCCGCGCAGAATGGAAACCACGCAGAAATGATTACGGCTCCGGCGCATTGTGGAAATACGCGCAGATCGTAGGCCCGGCAGAAAAAGGCGCGCTGACTCATCCCGGCGCAAACGCAGAAACCAAAGCCTATGCGGATATTTAAACTGCTGTTTAATCCACTGCTTATATGTATTGCAGCAGGGATAGCCTATGGGGTCTGCCTGCTTTCCGGCAGGTTCTGGCTGGCCGACCTTGTAGTCCATTTCCGCCTGCATATGACAGTAGCTTTTTTTATGTTCGCTATTTTATTCATCCTGCAAAAACATTGGCGCTATTCGCTGTGTATGCTTGCATTCTCCATTTGCTCTGCAATCGCGGTCCAGTCAGCCTTTGCGCCACCATCGCAGCCGGAGGGAACCGCAAAAGCAAGCCTTAAAATACTGCAGTTTAATATACTTTATACAAATGAGGAATTTGCAAAAGCCATACCATGGATAATAGCTCAGGACGCCGATATAGTGGTATTGCAGGAGGTGAATGAAGCCCGCGCCGGGGAAATGGGGCCTCTTAAAGAATATTACAAATGGTCGCAGATAAAAATAAACCCGCAGCGCGAAGCTTTCGGTATGGCTATATTCAGCAACCTTCCAGTAACAAAATTCGATTACGTGAATATAGGCCGGGGATGGAATAAATATACCAGGACAGAGTTCATGGTGAATAATACCCCATTTCATCTCTACGAATTACACACACCGCCGCCTATGTCGCGGTTTTTCTTTTCCCAGCGTAACCGTGCTTTAGAACTCATGGGCAATCTTCTTTCCGAGGACCAGACACAGCACCGTATCCTGCTTGGCGACCTGAACACGACTATTTACTCGCCATTTTTTAGCAATATACTTTCAAAAACCGGAATGCACCATGCCCAGCAGGGCTATAATATGGAGGGAACATGGCCGCAAGCCCTGCCAATGCCGCTTAGAATAGGAATAGACCATATAATAGCATCGAGGCAGGTAAAGGTTGAAAGCCGGGAAGTCCAGGGGTACCATGGCTCCGACCATTTGCCGGTAATAACAAAACTAACATTTTATGAGGATAAATAATGGCAAGCAAAATGAGCAGGGATACAGCCCTGTTTTATCACTACATACTGGATCAGATATTTCCTCCTATTATCAGGGATTGTCGCTTTATAATGGCAATTCCAATGTGGTTATTATTCCGGCATCGTTATAAATACTACCTGGATTTCAAGAAAAAGGCGTTTTCACTTACCGAAGAAGGATTCCGCGATTACTACAGGACGGTAAATGATACCGCCATCAGCCGCGAAACCGATTTAAACAAAGCCTGCATTGCTAAAATAATAGAATCAGTAACACCAGGCAAAATATTGGATGTAGGCTGCGGGCGTGGGTTTTTAATAAACCTGCTTTTACAAAAACATACAGATGTTTCCGGCGTTGATATTTACATAACAGATTCCTTGAAGCAGCGCTATCCGCACGTAAAATTCTACGAGGAAAATGTAGAATCACTCCCCTTTCCCGACAAACATTTCGACACAGTAATATGCACCCATACATTAGAGCATGTAAGGAACCTCGCAAACGCCACAGCAGAGCTTCGCCGAGTTGCTAAAAAACTGATCATAATTGTTCCCAGGCAGCGCCCTTATAAATACACATTTGACCTGCATCTGAACTTCTTTCCATATCTTTATTCACTACTGTCAGTGATGGGAAAAACCAGGGGGGAAGTTATATGCGAAGATGTGGATGATGACATTTTTTATATGGAAACCACCGGATGATTAAGCGCAATGCGCCTGTAATATTGCTATTTTTGTTTGTTTTAGCTTCTGGCAGTATTACCTTATGCTATATACTCTCGATGCGTTACGAATTGAAAACCAGCGCGGTTGACGGGCTTTCCTTTGCGCAAATTCTTTTCAACTTCCTGTCTGGCAACGGCTTAACCACAAGCATACCACCGCCTTATATTGAGCAGAACTGGCTAGGCATCCATTTTTCGCCGATATTATATTTGCTGGCTCCGGTTTATTATTTTTCCCCCCATATCGAAACATTGCTAACCATCCAAAGTTTTGGCATTGCCCTGGCCGCTATCCCATTATTTCTTGCCTCCAGGACATTACTGAAATCTCAGTGGTACGCCCTTGTAATTGCAATATTTTATCTCACAAACCCCTTTGTAATAAATGCCCAGATATGGGATTTCCACGAAATAGCATTTGCCCCCTTGGTAATCTCCATGATTTTATGGTCTGTTATCCATAAAAACAGAAAATACTTTATTATTTTTTGCACCATACTGCTTACAATCAAAGAGCATTACGGCCTAGCTGTATTTGGCTCCGGGCTGCTCTGGGCTTATTACTGGCGCGATGTAAAATTCGGTATGGCAGTTGCTGCTTTAGGGCTTTTATTTCTGGCTCTTGTTATAGGCATGATTATGCCGCATTTTAGTCCACTTGGTTCTGCGCTTATGCTCAGCAATCAAAAAACCGTCGGTTTTTTCAACTGGCTGGGCCATCCTTTTGCCGATAGTGATTTATTAGCAAGGCAGGTGGTTAATGGCATATTTTATGGAATAATGATTGTCCTGCCCCTCTGGTTCCAGCCGCTATTATCCTTTACCTGGCTCTTGCCAGCCATGGCTGATATAGCAACTAACACATTATCTATCAACGACCTGATGCGTGCGCCACAATCATACCATACGGCTGCAATTATACCTATTTTGCTTGTTGCCTATGCTAAAACCCTCTCAAACCGCTATAGCGCAGCAAGCAAATTAAAAATTTCCGATATGTTGATCGCAACGGCTGCCTTATCGGCATTTTTTTCTTATAGCTTTACTGCATTGCCCAATTTACCTAACAATTCGTTTGAATTATCTAAATTTAAATTTTCACTTCCACCGGCTGACAAATCTGTGCGTGATGAGATAATAAAAATCATCGGGCCAGATTCATCTATTGCCGGACCAATGAATATACTTCCTCAAATTCCTGTACGTAGAAATATGTACCTTTTTCCTGATAGGTATGAAGACGCTGATTATATTGTAATAAACACCCGGATTGTTTTTGAAAAGCGCCCTGCCTATTTTACTGAAAAGCATTTCCAGGCACTGAAGGAAATAATGGGCGATAAGAACTGGACAGTTGCCTTTTACCGTGACAACTGGCTTTTATTCAAGCATGGCGGCAAGGAAAATACCGAATTATCAGCTAGAGCTGCTGATGATTTGCAGAAATTACAGGTAAAAGTCATGGAACATAACAAAAAACTGCATAATTAAATGCGGCCATCCTGTGAGGCGCGCAACGGCAACAACGTCATCCTGCAAATTCGTAAGTATTGCGCAGGATCTCATGATATTTTCTCAGTTTGTCATGCCGCCGGATGGCGGTATCCGGTATTAAGCCCCAGACCCCGCAACAAATGCGGGGCGACAGTTTCCGTCCTGTGAGGCGCGCAACGACTGCACAGAATCTGTATCAATAATCCTGATATCCTGCGCAATTGCCACTGCAATTCGCAGGACGACACCCACTCACACTAACGCCCACACCAACCAACAGCCCTTCACAAATTTTCACCCTACCTTTTCCTCAGCAGTGGCAATTCCCAGCAATTTAAGCTTGCGGTGCAAGGCCGAGCGTTCCATACCCACAAAAGAAGATGTGCGAGAAATATTCCCGCCAAAACGTTCTATCTGCGCGGCCAGATATTGTTTTTCGAACAGCTCCCGGGCTTCACGCAACACCATCGACATAATATCGGCATTAGTTTCCGGACGCGCCAGCACAGGGTTTGAAGTCAGTATTTCCGGCGGCAACTCGTCAGCGGTAATATTTTCTGTTTTCCCGGTAGTCATGATAAGCAGCCATTCCATCATATTACGAAGCTGGCGCACATTCCCCGGCCAGCTATATGCCTGAAGCATAACAATAGCTTCCTGCGACAGCGAGCGCACAGGCAAACCAGCGATTTCAGAAGCCCGTTTTAAAAAATAGCTGCAAAGCTCTGGTATATCTTCGCGGCGTTCCTTAAGCGATGGGATACGAACCGGAACCACATTAAGCCGGTAATACAGATCTTCGCGGAAGCGTCCGGCAGCAATTTCATTTTCCAGATTATGGTTGCTGGCAGCAATAACCCGCACATCAACTTCCACCTTCTGTTTGCCACGCTGGCGGGTAAAGCTCTGCTCCTGTAATGCCCGCAGGATTTTTCCCTGTATTTCCAGCGGCAGGTCAAGCACCTCGTCAATAAACAATGTGCCATTATGTGCGCGTTCCAGAAGCCCAAGTTTTTCTGCTCCTCCGGTCGGATTCGTATCCTCGATACCAAATAATTCCGCTTCAACCCGGTCCGCGGTTAAGCCGGAAACATTCATAACCACGAAATTAGCGGCTGAACGTGTTGATTTAGCGTGGATCATCCTCGCGTACATTTCTTTGCCAGTTCCCGGAGCGCCAGTTATAAGCACCCGGCTGGCGGTTGGCGCAATTTTTTCCAACGCATTGCGAAGCTGTTGTACGGTCTGGGAAGTGCCATTTAGCTGCATTTCAAACTTGCCGCGTGATTTAAGCTCAGTATTTTCATTGCGCAGCTTGGCATTTTCCAGTGCGCGGGCGACAACCAGAAGCAGCCTATCCTCTTTAAATGGTTTTTCGATAAAATCATAAGCCCCCATTTTAATAGCCGAAACCGCAGTTTCTATATTTCCATGGCCGCTTATCATAATAACCGGAATATGGGGATATTTCTTCTTAACCATTTCCAGTATTCCAAGCCCATCAAGCTCGCTGCCCTGCAACCATATATCCAGGACTATAGCCGACGGCACACGTTCAGCGAGCGCTTTGAATGCAAAATCACTGTTATGAGCCACTCTTGTGTCATATTTAGCATCTTTAAGAATATCGGAGATTAATTCGCGGATGTCTGCTTCATCATCAATAATCAATATGTCAGCGGTCATATTACCTCTAGTTGCAAGTAATTAGTGGTTAGTGATAAGTCATCAGAAGAAACAAGCTTTTTATGTAATGATTTTTGCAATCCATTCACCATGCGCCCTACCTCATCTGCGCTTTCTTTTAATATATCAAGATTTTCTATGCTTATAAAACCTAGATTTTTAGCAATAACAAGCTGTGTCTGTAATTCTGCAAGCGAGCCATTGCTAATGCTTATAAATCTTAAAAAATCCTTTGTGCTTTCCCGACAAGAGCCTTCCGCTATATTGCTTGGTATTGAAACAGCGGCTCTGCGCATTTGCGCTGTAAGGCCATATATTTCTTCCTTAGGAAAAGATGCAGTGCAGTTATAAACCTGCGTTACAAGATTTACAGCTTTTTGCCAGACTTTTAGTTCCTCGTAATAATGTGCCACTATCAGCTTTCCTGCTTTCTCTTATCACTACTTTCCTACCACTAATCTGTTGCCCTTATATCACAGTGTTGCAAAAAAGAAAGCGTTACTTTTGCGCCGCCAGAAGGAATATTATCTATCTTTATCAATCCATTATGATCATCAACTATCTTTTTAACAATTGAAAGCCCCAGCCCTGTGCCTTTACTTCTGGTTGTAACATAAGGTTCCAGCATTTTGTTAATATCCTGGGTTTGGAAGCCTGCCCCGTTATCCTCCACGGCTATTACTATACGTTCGCCATCATGGCTTACATTAACATTAACAATGCCTTTTTCCGGTTTTTTTCCTGATTCTTCTATTGCTTCGGAAGCATTTTTAAGAAGATTGGTCATAACCTGGGTCATTTGCCGTTCATCGCAGTTAAAAATCACTGGTTTTTCAGGAATTGAAATAAAAAATTCTATAGATGGATAGGCAACCTGCGCAGAAAACACTGATTTTTTTACAATCTGCGCTATATCTTCAGGAGCGAAGCGCACGCTTGGCATCTTGGCAAAAGAAACAAATTCATCCACCATTTTGCCAATATCACCAACATGCTTGGTAATAGTGTCGGTATATTTTACAAAATTCTCCTCATCCTCACTTATAAACCTAAGGTATTTACGCTTTATTCGCTCAGCAGAAAGCTGGATAGGAGTAAGCGGGTTCTTTATTTCATGCGCCACGCGCCGCGCAACGTCAGCCCATGCAGCGCTACGCTGCGCCGCCATCAGCGGTGTTATATCGTCGAAAGTCACAATAAATCCTTCCGTTATATTACCGATGCTTTCCACCGTCACCCGCACATGCAGCGTTATGGCCTTATCGTTATTACCAAGTGTTACTGTGCCTTCAGCTATATCGCCTGGTATATTTTCTGCCTTTGCGAGCAGGCCTTCAAGGTCAGGCAGGAATTTTGCAATATCCTTTCCTTCCTCTGGCCGTTTATTGATACGCTCTAATATCGCAGCCGATGAGCGATTGAACAAGGTAATCTGCTTAGCGCTGTTAAGGGCTATTACACCAGCGGAAACCCCGGAAAGCACCGTTTCAGTAAAGCGCCTGCGCTCATCAAGCCTGCGGTTAGCGTCAATCAGATCGCCACGCTGGGCTTCAAGCTGCTCGGTCATGCGGTTAAAGCTACGGCTTAATGTACCGAATTCGTCCTTGCTGGTCGCATCCTTGATTCGCGCGCTGAAATCCCCTCCACGCACACGCTCAGAAGCCTCTACCAGAAAGCGTATTGGCCTTGTTAAACGTGCCGCGAATACCATCCCATACCACACGGAGCATATTAGCAGAAGCAAGGCAAGCGCTACAAATACAATAGAAAAAGTTATCTGCAGCCGGTCAAGCTGGCCTTTCAAATGTTCATATTCGCTCACCGCCCCTTGCGCATTCTCCATATGGTCTATCACCTTACTGTCAATAAGGCGGCCAACCAGCAGATAACCTTCCGGAAGCGCCGGGATTTTTATAAGGGCGCGGACTTTATCGTCATCGGTGGTCATAATAACCACCTCGCCTTTTGCCGCCCTCTCAAGCACATCCGGCGGTATGGTTTCAAAGGCCAGGGCAAAGCTGAACCTTCCCTGCGCTATAATGCGGTTACGCTGGATAACAACAGCTTCAGTAAGAACCCGTAGTGCTGCCTGCGTAACAACAGCCTGCTCAAAATCAGCAGGGCTGGAGATAACCAGGTCAGCAACCTGGTTCAAATCCCCCGCCATGGCGATTGCGTCAGCGCGGATATTTTCCTTATGCTCAGCAAGGTAGGCTTCCGCAACCGCCCTTGATTCCTCAACAGTCCGCTGCACACGCTCGTTAAACCATGTTTGTATGCCAATATTAAAAAACAGTGCTGAGAATATGGAAACTATGATAGCAGGAGAAATAGTCACCAGGCTGAACATGATAATTATGCGTTTTTGCAGCTTGGCACGCGATGATCCAGCCCTGAGAGCGCGCCACAGGGAGAAAATCCGGATTGAGATAATAGTGATAACAATGGCCAGCAACCCAACATTTACGGAAAGCAGCGTCATCATCCGTTTTGGCTTCATGCCAAAATTAGTAGGGCTGTTATCAATTATGCTGTAGGTGATGCCCAGCGATACCATCACAGAAATAACAATTATAAAAAGTAAATTCCTGCGTAAAAACTTAGCGCCCCGCCATAATAACGGATAATTTAAAAGAAATGGCTTGGACATACGCTTAATAATTCAATTGATAAGAAAGCCCCAGCTATCAATTCAACGGCCTTTCGCCATAATCGTTAGCACCTTCGTCGCTTTTTTGAACATACCAGAACAACAGCAGGAATATACCAATACCAGTAAACGATACCAATATCCACCAGCCACTGCGGTTCACATCATGCAGGCGGCGCGCAGCTACAGCAAGCGATGGCAGCAAAGTCGCATATGTAAATATGTTTCCCAGTATATTATTTGGTACGGTACCTGGTGCTCCGTTCCAGGCTACAACGGCTAATATTGCCAGAGCAACACCTATTACAGCGGTAAATAACGACCAGTACCAGAATTCCGACCGGCTGGCACGCCCTTTGAAATCCACATATTTTTTTAAGCAGGTCTGTACAGCTTCCTTGAATTGCATAGCCACCCCCAGTTTATGATTATTATAACAAACAACACTTTATTTATGGATATATGCCTAATATAAACATAAAATCAATTACTTGCTAAACTAATCCGCAGTTCGGCCATCTTTTTTCGCAAAGTGTTGCGGTTAATCCCCAATACATACGCTGCTTTTAGCTGGTTTCCCTCTGTTGCCTGCAAGGCCATTTCGATTAGCGGCTTCTCGATTAGCGGCAGGATACGGTAATAAAGCCCCGAAGGCGGCAGCGAACCAGCCGTATGCGCTGCAAAATAATTACGCAGGTGCTCCTCTACATCTTCCTGCAAAGTTCGCGTTTTCCCCAATAATTTATTTTCTAATTTCGGGGCGTTTTCCATAGCATTTTACGCGGCTTTTTTATGTTTTTTATCCTCGGCCATTGCTGCTTTTATAAATGATGCAAATAGAGGATGCGGTGCGAATGGTCGTGATTTAAGCTCAGGGTGGAATTGCACGCCAACAAACCATGGATGCTTTTTAAGCTCAACAATCTCCGGCAGATGGCCTTCCGGTGAAACCCCGGAAAATACCATGCCTGATTTTTCAAATTCTTCACGGTATTGCATATTTACTTCATAGCGATGGCGATGGCGCTCGCTTATACGCGTGCTGCCGTAAATTTTTTCGGCAAGGCTTCCCGGCGCAATATCACACTCATAAGCCCCAAGGCGCATAGTTCCGCCAAGGTCGCCTCCACGGGTGCGGGTTTCTATAACGCTTCCGCGCTGCCATTCAGTCATAAGCCCCACCAGCGGCCCCTTGTTATTTTCCGCGTTATAAGGTGCAAATTCAGTAGAAGCAGCGTCTTTTATGCCCAGCACATCACGGGCATATTCGATAACAGCAAGCTGCATACCAAAGCATATTCCCAGATATGGCTTGTTATGGGTGCGCGCATAATTTATCGCCGCTATTTTACCATTCACACCTCGCTCGCCAAACCCGCCGGGAACGAGTACCGCGTCAACATCAGAAAGGGATTTACCTACATCTTCCTTTTCAAACCCGGCAGCATCTACCCAGCGTATATTAACTTTAGCACGGTTGGCTATTCCAGCATGGTCAAGCGCTTCACAAAGCGATTTATACGCATCTCCAATACCAGTATATTTGCCCACTATCGCGACAGTAACCTCGGTTTTCGGGTTTTGCACACGCTCCAGTATCTCATCCCATTTTTTAAGGTCAGGACTTGCTTTTTCCTCAATGCCAAAAAGCTTAAGCACCTGTTTATCAAATCCTTGCTCGCTGTAGCGGCGCGGCACTTCATATATGGAATTAACATCCAGCCCGGCAATCACCGATTCCTCGCGGATATTACAGAACAAAGCAATTTTACGGCGCTCGGCCAGCGGTATTTCGCGGTCAGCGCGGCATAAAAGAATATCAGGCTGTATCCCGATCATGCGCAATTCTTTAACGCTGTGCTGGGTTGGCTTGGTTTTAAGCTCTTTTGCCGCCGCGATATAAGGGACCAGCGTAAGATGTATATACATCACCCTCTCGCGCCCCAGTTCCCAGCCAAGCTGGCGTATCGCCTCGAAAAACGGCAGACCTTCAATATCGCCAACCGTACCGCCTATTTCGCATAATATAAAATCTTCATCATCAGTATCGCGTAAAACGAACTCTTTTATAAGGTCGGTAACATGCGGTATCACCTGGACTGTGCCGCCAAGATAATCCCCGCGCCGTTCCTTGGTAAGCAGTGTTGAATATATCTGCCCGGTGCTTACCGAATCGCTGCGGCGAGCGCTGACATCAGTAAAGCGCTCATAATGCCCAAGATCAAGGTCAGTTTCCGCCCCGTCATCAGTTACAAAAACCTCGCCATGCTGGGTCGGGTTCATAGTGCCAGGGTCAACGTTAAGATACGGGTCGAGCTTGCGCAGCCGGACCTTATAGCCGCGTGCCTGCAAAAGCGCGCCAAGACTTGCAGAAGCAAGGCCTTTCCCCAATGAGGATACCACACCGCCAGTTATGAATATAAAACGTGTAGGCATAAATTACTCAGGCTTTGGCGCAACAGGTGCCGGTGTTGTAGCTGGTGTTGTTGAGGCTGGCTGGCTGCCTGCCCCTTCAGTTGTTTTCTGCGGTGTGGTTGCCTGCGGATTTTCCGCTGGCGCTGTGCTTTCCGGCGGGGCAGCATCCATAATTGATTTAGAGCCCATATGGCTTGCCATGGTTGCAAGCGTGATGCTTGTAAGCATAAATCCGGTAGCCAGCAGGGCTGTAGTACGGGTCATAAAATTAGCGGCGCTGCGCCCGGTCATGAACTGGTTGCCGCCGCCACCGCTAAGCCCACTCATACCGTCACTATCAGTTTTTTGCAGTAGTATCATCATGATAAGGAACAACACTAATATAGTGTGCGCCACTAGTAAAACCGTATAAAAACCCATATTTTTCCTCTGCTGCCTTAATTTAAGGCAGAAAAAATTATTTTACAAAAATCCTGGCCATTCAAGCTGGCGCCACCTACTAAAACCCCTGAAACATTGGGAACAGCCAATATCTCACCTGCGTTATCAGCTTTCACCGAACCACCATATAATACATAAACATCAGAAGTTTCAATAGCTATGCTCTTAGAAACCCTTGTAATAATGGCATCATGGACCTGTTTTATTTCATCCATGGTGGGCAGGCTTCCAGAACCAATAGCCCAAACAGGTTCATATGCAAGGATAAAATTACCTGCACCGGCTTCTTTTGGCAATGATTCATCAATTTGCTGGTTAATAACCTTAATAGTATCACCGCCATCCCTTTGTTCTTTGGTTTCTCCTATACAGATAACAGGCACAAGCCCCGACTTTATTGCGCCTGCCGCCTTGGCACGCACAATCTCATTACTTTCCAGGCTATAAGCGCGGCGCTCGGAATGGCCTACTATCACATATGAACAGCCAACATCCTTAAGCAGTTTTGCACTGGTTTCTCCGGTATATGCTCCTTCCGGCTTTGCATGGCAATCCTGTCCGCCTATTTTAACTTCCGAACCATCCATAAGATATTTAAGAAGTGGTATAAGCGGTGCCGGTGGGCATGCTACAACCTCCACTCCATATGGTATTTCCGGCATCGACAACATAAAATCATGCGCCCATTTTTTGGTGCTTTCGCTGCTACCATTCATTTTCCAATTTGCTATTATAATTTTTTTCATAAACCTCGATTAATAAAACCTAAATAATTTCAAGCAAACTATCCGAACAAAAAACCTTTTACAATCTTCAAGTGTAGTGTAGTAAAGCAGATATGATTAAACTTATAAATAACAACGTATCAGAATGATTAAAGAATTCAGGGCACACGCCCGCAATCTCGGCTCAAAAATCCTGATGGGCTTGCTCATCCTAACTTTTGGCATCTGGGGCATAGAGGATATGCTCCTTAAATCGAACGGCAATGTCACCGTTGCTACAGTTGGGGATATAAAAATTTCCGGCGCTGAATACCAGCAGGCAATGTCGCGTGAAACTGACAAGCTGCGGCAGATGCTTGGCAAGGAAGCAACTCCGGATATACTTAAGAGCTTTAATATAGGACCGCAGGTTCTTCAGCAGCTTATAAATGAGCGCCTGCTGATGCTGGAAAGCCGCAAGATAGGGCTGCGTCCAAGCGATGAGGACGTTGCCAATAATATCCGTAAGAATCCAGGGTTTCTTGATGATAAAGGCAAATTCAGCAAAAAGAATTTTGAGTATTTCCTGCAAGCCAACCATATATCGGAAAAAGCTTTTATAGAAAAAATACGCAGCGATATGGCGGTCGGCCTTCTTATAAGCTCTATAACTTCCATGGCAAATGTCCCAGGCAATGCCCCAGCCACTCTTCTTTCTGCGCGTGAGGAACTGCGCAATATAGACATATATACCATTCCATCTTCCCTCATAAACTCCCAGCCATCGCCTACAAATGAGCAGGTAAAGGGATATTATGATGCGAATATAGCCACTTTCACCGCGCCTGAATATCGCACCATAAGTTATGTATCGTTTAGCAGCGATGATGCAAAAAAGCTTTCTGGTGAGTCAAACGGTTCTTCTTCATCAGCAAAACAGGGTATGCCGGGCAAGGACTTAGAAACTGCATATCACGAAAGGATTGAAGAATTCAAAAAACCCGAACGCCGCAGGGTCGAGCAATTGCTTTTTGCAACCGAAGAAGGAGCACACAAAGCCCTTGAAGATATAAAATCCGGTAAATCATTCGAGCAGGTAGCGAAAGAGTCGCAATTATTAAACCCTAAATCCATATCCCTGGGTCTTGTTGAAAAATCCAGTATTCTGTCAGAGGCAGCCGACAAGGTTTTTTCCCAGGAAGTAGGCGTTGCTGGCGAACCAATTAAAAGCTCGTTCGGGTGGCATATTTTCCGGGTTAAGGAGATAATTCCGCCGATGACGCTCCCACTTGAAGAAGTGCGCTCAATCCTTGAAAAAGATATTCAGCAGCAAAATGACGAGAAGGCAATGACCGAGCTATCCAACAAGCTGGAGGATGCTGTTGCTGGCGGCAGCACATTAGCTGAAGCCGCAAACGATCTGGGCCTTAAAGTTACTACATTGCAACCGGTGGATAAGGGTGGCAGGCTCGCAAACGGCAATGCGGATAAATCCATTCCGCAAGACAGTAAGTTCTTAGAAACAGCTTTTAAAACTGAAGAAAAAACTGAATCACCCATAATTAATGGAAAAAATGGGGTTAGCTATATGCTGCGCATAGACAGCATAACCCCCGAGCATGTATTGCCGCTGGAACAGGTTAAGGCTAAAGCATCTAGCCTGTGGATAGAACAGGAAAAGATAAAGCAGCTATCAAGGATGGCGCAGGGAATTGCAGATGATTTTGCTAACCCGGCGAAGCGCCAGGTCGCCGCGAAGAACCTGGACGCACCCGTAAGCCTTACTGTTTCACAAAAAGTAGAAGATTATAAAAACGTTCCCCCAGCTATGATAAAGGATATATTTTCCCGTCAGGTTGGTAGCGCAACATCTGCATACAAACAGGATAATGACCATTATATACTTGCAGTAATAAAGCAGGCGATGCCGGTTTTTCACGACACCAAAGATCCTAAATATGCTGGTATTTTATCAAACACTTCACGGGAATATAAAACTGCGGTTGAGAATGAGATTATAGACCAGTATCTGCGCTTTCTGGCCAGCAAATATCCTCCGGTTGTGAATACGCAGGCATTGCAGATAAAGAGCGATGAGTAATGCTCCCTGTAAAAAACCCCATATTTTTTCCCGGCGAAGATATTTTTACTACCGGGCTTAATGCCGGAAAATCGCAACTGGTGTGGACAACCTGCCCCGCTGACCTGGACACCCCTGTTTCTGCCATGCTTAGGCTTATGGAAGACGGCAAACCATCATTCCTCCTGGAATCAGTGGAGAAAGGCGAAATCCGTGGCCGCTATTCTGTTATCGGCCTTATGCCCGATCTTATCTGGCGCTGCAAAGGTAACAAAGCCGAAATTTCTTATAATGATACAATAAAAGATTCCGAATTTAAGCCCTGCGCTGAAGGAAGCCTTGAATCGTTACGCAAGCTCTACGAAGAGTCAAAACTGGACATACCTGAAGGCCTGCCGCCAATGTCCTGCGGCCTTGTTGGCACAATGGGATATGACATGGTAAAGCTCATGGAGCACCTGCCTGATACAAAGCCCGATAGCATAAAAATTCCCGATAGCTGCTTCATCCGCCCAAAACTGATGGTGGTTTTTGATGCAGTGACCGATAAGATTTTTGTTATTACCAGCATCTATGCTGACAAAGAGCGTGCCGATGCTAAAGCCGCTTACGCCGCCGCGCAAAAGCGTATAAATTATGTATTGCAGAAGCTGGCCGCACCTGTTCCTGAAAATGAAAACAAAAACTATAAGCCGGTTTCTATTTCCGATTTCACATCAAATACAAGCCGTGAACAATATGATTCCATGCTGGAAAAAGCCAAGGACCACATCCGCGCTGGCGACATCTTCCAGGTGGTAATTTCCCAGCGTTTTTCTGCGAAATTCACCCTGCCGCCATTTGCGCTATACCGCGCCCTGCGCCAGCTAAACCCATCGCCTTTCCTGTTTTACCTGCATATCGGCGATTACACCCTGGTTGGCTCCAGCCCGGAAATACTTGTTCGCCTGCGCGATGGCGAGGTTACAATCCGCCCCATAGCCGGAACCCGTAAACGCGGCAGGAATAAAGCCGAAGACGAAGCTCTGGCCGCCGACCTCCTCTCCGACCCCAAGGAAGTTTCCGAGCATCTTATGCTTTTGGATTTAGGGCGCAACGATGTGGGGCGCGTAGCTAAAATAGGCAGCGTTCATACCACGCAAAAAATGAATATAGAAAACTATTCTCATGTAATGCACATAGTTTCTAATGTCGTAGGCGAGATCGACCCCAAATATGACGCTCTCTCCGCCTTGATAGCCGGTTTTCCGGCAGGAACGGTCAGTGGCGCGCCCAAGATACGGGCAATGGAGATAATTGATGAACTGGAAACAGAAGCCCGCAGTTTTTATGCTGGCTGCATCGGATATTTTTCAGGAAACGGCAATATGGATACCTGCATAACATTGCGCACGGCGCTCATAAAAAATGGGGTTATGTATGTACAGGCAGGCGGCGGTATAGTAGCAGAAAGCGTAAACGAAGACGAATACCAGGAAGCATTGAACAAATCCCGCGCCTTGATGCGCGCTGCAGAAGAGGCTATAAAGTTTGTATGAAACTCATCCTGCTCGATAATTATGACAGCTTCACCTACAACCTGGTCCATTATCTTGGCGAACTCGGGGCGGATGTCGAAACATTGCGCAACGATGCAGTAACAGTGGATGAATTTCTGGCAAAAAAGCCTGCCGCCATAGTTATTTCGCCAGGGCCGGGAACTCCTCAGCAATCAGGCATCTGCCTGGAGCTGATAAAAACCGCTTCCGGCAAAGTTCCTATTTTTGGCGTATGCCTTGGCATGCAGGCTATCGGCGAAGCCTTTGGCGGCAAAGTCATCCGCGCTCCCAGGCCGATGCACGGAAAAATAAGCCCGATACTGCATAAAAACCAGAGCGTATTCGCCGGACTTCCCAATCCCTTCAACGCCACGCGCTACCATTCGCTGATAGTGGAAAAAGATACGGTTCCAGAAATGCTGGAAGTAACTGCTATAACCGAGGATGGATTGGTAATGGGGCTTCAACACAAAGTCCACAATACCCATGGCGTGCAGTTTCACCCTGAGTCCATCGCCTCTGAACATGGCCACTCCCTCATAAAAAACTTCCTTGAGGGTATATGACCGACAATGCAATACAGCATGTCCTGGCATTGCTTGCCGATGGTAAAAACCTGACGCTTGATGTTGCCACACGCGCCTTCCAGGTCATTATGAATGGCGGCGCGACACCAGCGCAGATGGCAGCATTCCTTATGGCCCTGCGTATAAAAGGCGAAACAGTAGATGAAATAACGGCGGGCGCAACCGCAATGCGCGTCAAAGCACGACCTTTCCACTCGCTCCCGGGAGCAATTGACACTTGCGGAACCGGCGGCGATTCACGAGGGACTTATAATATTTCAACCGCGACTGCGCTGGTTCTTGCCGCTTGCGGCCTGCCGGTTGTAAAGCATGGCAACCGTTCTGTTTCTTCGCGCTCAGGCTCGGCTGATGTGCTGGAAATACTTGGCGTCAAAACCGATGCGGAACCAGAAATTGCCGAGCGCTGCCTTAAGCAGTGCAACATTGCCTTCCTTTTCGCGCCGAAATTCCATCCCGCCCTGCGCCATGTGCAGCCGGTAAGGCAGGAGCTTGCGTTGCGTACTATCTTCAACATACTTGGGCCCCTTACCAATCCTGCCGCGCCAGATTTCCACCTTCTTGGCGTTTATAATAAATCACTTCTAATGCCATTGGCGGAAACATTGAAAGCTCTTGGCACAAAATCCGCATGGATCGTGCATGGCAGCGATGGGCTTGATGAGCTTACTATAACCGGAAGTTCTAGCGTTACCGCGCTTAAAAACGGCGAAATAACCGGGTTTGAAATAACCCCGGAAGATGCCGGAATTGAGCGCGTGTCGCTGGAGGATTTAAAGGGTGGAACCCCAGAAACCAATGCAGCAGCGCTTAGCGAAGCCATATCCGGGGTTGAAACCCCATATCGGAATGCCATAATATTTAATGCTGCGGCAGGCCTGCTAATCTCAGGAAAAAGCAAAGACCTGAAGGACGGGGCCGATATGGCAAAAAGAAGCATTGATTCCGGAGCTGTTTTTTCCGTACTTAAAAAACTGGTCGATGTCAGCAATACAAAAATATGAGCGACATACTGGCAAAAATCTGCGCCGATAAATTAGGCCATATCAGGAATCGCAAATCTGCTATGCCCGAATCACTCTTGCGCGAAAAAATAATAGAGCAGAGTGAACCCCGTGGCTTTAAAAAATCACTCGTTAAAATAATAACCAGCAAAAAACCTGCGCTGATAGCCGAGATAAAAAAAGCCTCGCCCAGCAAAGGGGTTATACGGCCCGATTTTCACCCGCAATCATTAGCAATACAGTATGAATCGGCAGGTGCTTCCTGCCTTTCTGTGCTAACCGATGAACCATATTTCCAGGGGCGGGATGAATATCTCATAGAAGCCCGGGCGGCGGTAAACATCCCGGTTTTACGCAAAGATTTTATACTCGACACATACCAGGTTACTGAATCGCGCGCGCTCGGAGCCGATTGCATACTGCTGATAATGGCTGCCCTGTCTGATGCTCAGGCCAGCGAGCTGGAGCTGGCAGCAACAGCTCTTGGCATGGATGTTCTCGTTGAAATCCATGCTGCAGATGAGCTTGAGCGCTCCCTTGCGATCAACCCGGATAATCCTGGCAAAATCATCGGGATAAATAACCGCAATTTAAAAACCCTGGTGGTCGATATAAGAACCTCAGAAATCCTCTCCAAATCTATACCCAAAGCTTATATCGGCGTATGCGAAAGCGGCATAAAAACCAATGCCGACATAAGGAATATGCAGGCATTTGGCCTCCATGCGTTCCTGGTTGGTGAATCACTTATGCGTGAAGCAGACGTTGCAGCCGCAACACGGGCTTTGTTGGCCATATGACCCGCCGTCCATGGGAAGATTTCGTCAATGCGCGCTCTCAGGCAAGTGGCGCTGCCGATATCCCTCCTGCCGATCTTGTAGATATGGAAGCCATGAACCACCCTTCCCTTATAATTTGCCTTGCTTATGCGCAGGAAGAATTAATTTACGATGCGCAGAATAAAATAATAAAAGTCGATAGCAAAACCTATTCTGTTACCCATCGCAATGAGCGCGTAAACAAGTTTGGCCTGGCCTACCGGCCAGATGCGAGCTTCTGGCTGCATAAAACCCTTGCCAGTATTATTGTCGGAGCAGCAGAGCATCTCCATAAAACCTACGGCTGGCGCACAGTTCTATATGACGGGCTGCGCACAGTTGAAGGCGCATTCGCGCTGTATAACTTCGCAACCGATGACGATCTGGCGGCAAACCTCCTCGCCATGCCGGGAAAAAGCGCGCATAATAAGGGGCTGGCGGTTGACAGCATGATGGTTGATGAAAACGGTTTTGAAATAGAAATGGGCGGACATTTCGACCATCTCGATATGTCAACCAATGGCCGCGCATACAACGGCGATAAGATTTCTGAAACCGCAAAGAAAAACCGTATCATCCGCGAAGCAGCATTCCTGCGTTCGGCATTTTCGCAAAATCTTTTAATAGCCCCGCTACGCAATGAATTCTGGGATGACCGCCTGCCCGAAAACCACGAGGATCTATGGCGGGTTTTAGATAGCGCGGCGCGCTGCATCGGCCTTGAATATGAGGCGCCAGATAAAGAAAAATGGAATTATTCTGATTTTCTTGCCAATTGGAAAAAAATTTTCACTGGCCATGAGAAAAATCTTGAAGGAATAATTGGCCATGCTATGCCACCGCTTATTGAAAAACCGGAATTTTATCACGGTAATTATCACCCGATTTATGACACCGCTTTAAAAGAAAGTGGAAAAAACCTAACTTTGGTAGCCTAACTTTTGTAGCCTAACTTTTGTTTAACTTCTGCCGCCAGTTTTTCCATCTCATCGCCTTTTATCAGCAGGCGCGACTTTATCATCTCACCAAAATTATATGGCTTGGTGTTTTTATGGCCTTCCAGGTCAATTATTGTAACCGGCTTTCCAGTTGAAAATGCCTCGCTCATCATATTTACCGAGTCGTTGGTTACTAATATTTTATCGGCGCAGGCAAGCATCCCCATATAGGGATTCTGTCCTTTGCCATCATAAATATATACACGTTTATTGCCTGCAAACGCCTGCCTCAACGCCACAATATTATCAGCGCCCGTGCGCCGCGAAGTGGTTATGAGCAACGAGCCTTGCGTTTTCCCAACCACATCCCCTATTTGTTTGATTACATCAAGCATGCGCGCCGCCGTAAGCCTATATTTATTGGTAGAGCCACCAAGCAGGACAGCAATATGTGGCTTGGGATAAGCCGCAAAAATATCTGCAAATTTATCATGCGCTGCCGCCAGAGCTTCTGGGCTTATATTATGCAGGGCAAAAAGGGTTTTTATTACATTTTTTCCTTCCACCCTGTCATGCTGCATGGCAACCACTACATCGAAATTATCCGGCGGCATCTGCGGGTCCTGTATATGGATTGCACGAATTTTTGGCTCACGCATTTTAAGGCCTGCGCAAACCAGCGCCGCCTTGCGCCCACAACTTATCACAAGGTCAGGATAAGGCTCAGCAATAGCACCCTGCTCTTTAACCATGTGCGCAAGTATAAAATCTTTTAGAACGCCACCAAGTATAATATTAGGCAGGAACGACCATGGCTTTTTCAGCGCAATAACTTTCATATCGACTTCCAAACCCATAGCAGTAGCTAATGACCTGACCTGGGCAACCATGCCAGCGCTACCATCGGTTATTCCCCAGCAAGTGGTCATATGATCCCTTTTGATTTAAAGGAAAAATATTCTTTTTTGCTGATTATAACATGGTCATGAACCTCAATCCCCAATGGTTTAGCAACGCTTATTATGAATTTAGTTACGTTCACATCATCCTTGCTGGGATTTACATCACCACTTGGATGGTTATGCACCAGTATTATGCTTGATGCGCCCAGCTCCAGCGCACGTTTCACAACTTCACGCGGATAAATCGGCGTATGGTTAACTGTGCCTTTCTGCTGCTGTTCGTCAGCAATCAGCTCCAGCATATGATTTAAAAATAATATATGGAAAACTTCATTCTGCTTATGGCCGATATTTATGCGCAGGTAATCAAGCAGTTGCGTCCAGCTTTTGATAACCGGGCTGGAAATAATCTGTTCCTTTAGCAATCTTTCGGCAGCGTGGCGCGTAACTTTTATAGCCGCAACCGCAGCCTCATTTACACCTTCCACCTTTAGCAATTCCGAAGGCGGAGCATTTAAAACCCTTGCAAAACTTCCAAACGCCGCAAGCAATGATTTAGCAAGCGGCTTCACATCACCAATCGGCTTTGCCGGGAATAATATAAGCTCCATTATTTCATAATCGGCAAATGATGATGGCTCGTTGTTCAAAAACCTATCGCGCAGGCGCTTCCTGTGCCCGGCGTAATGCGGTTTGGCAGCCACTTCCTTAACAGTTTTTTCTATAACTTCTTCTTCAGTCATTTGTAGCTAATTGTCATTGCGAGGAGTGTAAGCGAGGTGGCAATCCACAGCGCCGCAGCCGACTATATCAAAAATTATTTATGGGAAACAGTCTTATATTTGCACTTTTTTAGCAGTCCCGGCGGGGCTGGCCGCTGGCTGCCCGGCTTCTTTTACATCAGCGACAGAAAGTTTCGGTGTATCAATTTCCATGGATAACTTCCTGGCCTTACGCTCATTGGACATATCAATGATAAAATTCCCTATTTTATTAATAGCCTCGCTAGAAAAACTAATGCCTTGTCTGCTTTCATCATATTCACAATCAACAACTAAATGTTTTTCTTTTTTTAATTTCTCAGTTGGATGATAAGAATGATCAGCTGTGCTTTCATTATATTTTATGCTGCCGATAGTAATCGTACCATTTCTATTATCAGCATTGCTTTCACTTACCTTGCCAAGCGCTATGCCCACCGGGTTATTTTTACTGTCAAATAAAGCAAAAGCTATTAAATAGCCATCTTTTGGTTCCGTAGAAAAATCAGATTCTTTAATATTATAATGTTGAAACATTTTAGGCGGAACCAGCACAAGCCTGGCAGTATCATCACCAAGCTCCACGCCATGGGACGACCTTGTAACTTTAATCTTTTCTATCTCGCCAGTGTTTTTTATCATATTACGCAAGCCCTAAACCGCAAGGTTAGGTTTTGATTGTATCAAGGCAGGGTTCCCGGCTGGCGTAGATGGAGATGAGGTTGGGGAAGCGCTAGCCACTTCGTATTTCTGCATGTTATTTGGCACAAGGGCAGATAATCCATGTCCTTTTATTAGGTTATCACGATGTTTATTAACAGCATCTTGAACAGCTTTACTTAGTTTTTCAGCGCCAGCCTCTTCAATCTTTTGATGCCCATCTTCAGATTTCACACCGACAGTAATCTTACTTCCAAATTTTTCTAAATTGCCATCATTAAATTGAATACGGTCAACAGTAATGCCATTACCTTCCACCCTTCCCAGTGCTACACCGACCAGTTCATGCTTCTTATCTAAAACAGCAATCGCTACCGCACTTCCACCACCAAAATTCGGCCTTTCAGGAAAATTCTTACCATCTAGTCCCCATGTATCAATACCACTACCCTTAATGATAATAAGGTGATTTCCGTCCTTAGTGTCAGTAGGGAAAACCGCCTCAGCCCTGCCATTCTGGCCTTTTATAGTATATTCAGTAGGGTTTTCTTTTTTAAGATTCAGCGAATCTGGTTTTGGCATATCAAATCTCCATTTTATTTATGCCAGTATAATATCATACTGAACCATAAATAATATTAAGCTTTTGTGACATTGTATCCGCCCTGCGCCACAACAGGCAACATATTGAAATATAATTATTATCAACAAGTAAACGTCATCCTGTGGACGGCGAAGCCGTAGCACAGGATCTGTTCAACAACCCTGAGATCCTGCGCAATGCTTACGCATTCGCAGGATGACACCCCACACTCACACTAGCCCTAATATGGCGGGAAATTCAGCCCCTTGGGCGAAGATGTAAAAATCTCATAGCCATTGGCGGTAACGCCGATAGTATGCTCGAACTGCGCCGAGAGCGATTTATCGCGGGTGGTAACGGTCCAGCCGTCGTGCCTGTTGAGGATGGTTGCGTAATCCCCGGCATTTATCATCGGCTCCACGGTGAAAAACATCCCCTCCTGTAAAACCGGGGAATATCCATCCTCATAATAATGCAGGATGCTTGGCGCGGTATGGAATATCTTGCCGATCCCATGCCCGCAATAATCGCGCACCACTGAATATCCGTGCTTTTCCGCATATTCCTGAATAGCGCGGCCAATATCGTTTACCTTCGCGCCCGGCTTCACCTGTTCAATTCCCAGCATCATCGAATCATATGTTATCTGCGTAAGCCTTTTGGCTTTTATCGGTGGGCTGCCTGCCCAGTACATGCGGCTAGTGTCGCCGTGCCAGCCATCGACAATAACCGTCACGTCAACATTAACAATATCCCCGTCTTTCAGCCGGTAATCTCCGGGAATCCCATGGCAGACCACATGGTTCACCGAGGTACATATCGAGCGCGGGAACCCACGGTAATTAAGCGGCGCAGGGATTGCCCCCGCCCCTATTATCATTTCATGGCACAGATCATTTATCTCCTGCGTGGTAACACCCGGCGCAACATGCCCGGCTACCATATCCAGTACTTCCGCCGCCAGCTTACCGGCGCGGCGCATTCCCTCATAGTCAGAGGCCGTATGAATTGTTATTTTTCTGTTATCGTCTTCCAAACTTATATCTTTCTGCTACGCAAAATCCATATGTGACAAAGCCAATTTTTACAATTACTATAATGAAGTATTTATCAGGGATATTAACATTATGCAAACTGCAAAAACCTCATATACAGCCTGCCTTATTATAATAGGCAATGAGATACTTTCCGGGCGCACACAGGATAAGAATATCCAGTATATTGCATCCGGTCTTAATGATGCCGGGGTTAAACTCTCCGAAGTCCGTGTTATCCCCGATATTAACCAAACCATTATAAATACAGTAAAATCCTGCTCTGAGCTATTCGATTATGTTTTCACAACAGGCGGCATAGGCCCTACCCATGACGATATAACCAGCGAAGCCATAGCGCAGGCTTTTTCTGTTCCACTGGAACGTAACAAGGAAGCAGAAGCCATCCTGGAAAAACATTATGGCCGGGAAAAATTAAATGCCGCCCGCCTTAAAATGGCCGATATACCAGCAGGGGCAAAGCTTATATATAATCCGGTCAGCGCCGCGCCCGGCTTCATAATCAGCAATATTTATGTAATGGCAGGGGTTCCAGGCATCATGCAGGCCATGTTCGACAGCATAAAGGGCAAGCTGCGCGGCGGGGCAAAAACCCTGTCCAAAACTATTTCTGTTTATATGACCGAGGGCTATATTGCCGAAGGTATGGCAAGCATCCAGAATAAATATCCCAATGTCGAAATCGGCAGCTACCCCTTCATAAAAAACCAGAAGCTGGGAACGAGTTTGGTATGCCGCGCAACCGACCCACAAATGCTGGATTCATGCTACGCAGAACTCAAAACTTTCCTTATGGGCTTTAAATCAGAAATCGAGGAGGAGTAGACTGTATTGTCATACTGCGAATGCGTAATCATTGAGCAGGATCTCAGGATTATTGAGCAGATTACTCCACCTCCTCAAAAACCATTCTTGTCATTCCCGCCTTGAGCGGGAATCCAGAAACAAACCCATCGTAATAAATTGTAGCGCTACCTACCCGCCTACGCGACATGACAAGTAGAGGCTGTGATACCATTACTCCACCTCCTCAAAAACCACCTGCTTGGTTTTGGGATTGAGCGAAAGCTTCAGCTTTCCTTGCAAAAGCAGTTGCGCCTCGCGCCCGAACACATCATTGCGCCAGCCCTGCAATACCATTATATCAGTTTTCCCAAGCGCCAGCGCTTCCAATTCATCCTTCCCGGTTATAAGCGGCGCGGCGATACCATGCACATCGGCTTTAACTTTCAGCAAAAGCTGGAGCATAGCAACCAAGCTGGTGATATTTTCCGGCGGCTTGCGCGATTTACCTACCTGCGGCCATTCGGTCTGCGGCAGTGCAAGCGCAGCTTCTACGCAGGCAAAAACCTGGTCGGCCTTTGTTTTGGAAAGATTCTTATCAACACTACGCATACGCGCCAGGTCAGCGGCTTTACGCGGCAGTGCCGATGCCAGCTCCACTAACGCTTCATCTTTTAATATCCTCCCGCGCGGCACATCATTCTTACGCGCTTCGATCTCGCGCCACTGTGCCAGCTCGCGCAGAACAGCTAAATGTTTAGGGCGCATAGTTCCGTATTTTAATCTCTTCCACGCATTGTTCGGCTCTATCTGGTAAAGTGCCGGGTCGGAAAGCTGGATATGTTCCTCGGCTATCCATGATGTCCGCCCTGCTTCTTCGATCTGTTTTTTCAGGCTCTCATAGATCGTACGCAGGAAGGTAACATCGGAAAGCGCGTAAGTGAGTTGCTTTTCTGTAAGCGGGCGCGCTGACCAATCAGTAAAACGTGAACTTTTATCAAGATCCTGCCCCACTATCTTGTTCACCAGAGTTTCATAAGAAACCGATTCGCCATAACCACACACCGAAGCCGCGATCTGAGTATCAAAAATATTTACCGGTATCGCCCCCGAAAGCAGGTAGAAAATTTCAATATCCTGACGGCAGGCATGGAAAACTTTTACCAGATCAGGTTTTTGCAATAGTGCAAATACAGGCTCAAGCTTAATCCCTGCTGCCAGCGGATCTATTATCGCTGCATCATCTTTTCCGGCTATCTGTATCAGGCATAATTTAGGAAAATATGTCTTGTCGCGGATAAATTCTGTATCCACGGTGACATATGCCCCGGCTTCCACCTGCGCGCAAAATTTTGTAAGTTCTGATTGTTTAGTTATAAGATTCATGGGGCTTTTATAGTGCAAAACTCAACAAAAGCCAGAGGCTTTGCATAAAATAGCTATAATTGTGAGTTTCCGGTTGGTTTGACGGCAAATTATGATATATTAACATTATTTAACGGAGCTATTTAATGCCAAAAGAGCGCAAAACGTCAATTACCTATTATAGCTGGGAAGGCGATGCCTGCCGTGTGCATGAGGATGAAATGGGCAATATGGAAGCCGATATTTATCGTGCAGGAACAGGCACTGTGCCCGTAAAACCTTATGATGTCATTGATAATAGCAGGCGCATAAGTGAAGAAGAATATAAAGATATCGTTCTAGAAGAAATAGAATACCATAAGAAAAAAACTGGGAAATAATGCCAATATCTCAAAAACAATCCGAAAAGCCAGCAAAACTATTGCATCCCAAGACAGCAATGCAATTTGTCCGCTTGTGGGAAATCCCCGGCAGCGATCATTTAATTAACGGCAATGCCGATTTTCCTAACATATATGCGCGTCAAGACAGGCTGGTCGGGCAGGTAATAGATGCTTGTATAGCATTGCATGTTTATGAGCAGATTAAAGCCCATGCCAGCTACAACTCATTAAAACCCCTTTTATCTGATAATTTCAGCGAAACGCAGTTTGATAAGTTGGCAAAACTCCCCGATGATAAACAAGCACCCGGCGGAAGTGAGCTTTTAAAGGCAATTATTGAACTATCGCAAAATAAGGGAAAGGATAAGGGATTAAAAACCCATTCCGACCTGGTAAGCAAAAAAGAATGGAAATCTTATATAGATGAATTCAGGGAATATGAGAAAAAATATATAGAGTGGAAAGTAGATGCCTATTCTAAGAAAGATGCTATAGAGCAATCTGAATCTCCCTCCTATTACACTTCTGTTAAAAACAAAAAAATAACAATTAATAAAGCCCCTGAAAGGCCTGAAGACCCAAGGGTCACAAGAATAAACAAAGAAATTGCCCAAACTATAACTATATTAGATCCAGGCCCCAAGGCAAAGGACTCAATAGAAGCAAAAGCATCAAACAGGGGTAATGCAGAAATAACCTCGTTTCGGGATTTAAACCGTATCGGCGTCTTGCCAACCGAAACAACCCATGCTGATGATTTTATAACGATAATCGCAAATTTAAATCCCCCTAAATCTGTAAAACAGAATCAAGTGCCGCGTTTTTTTGAAGAGCAGGCCGAAATATTTGACCACGGATATTTTAATAAAAAACTATTTGTGGCGCTCGACAGGTGCAAAGAGCGTGATGGCGGGGTTACTAATGGCAATATAGCCTCTATAGCCGAAATAAAAATAGTGCCCGCCAAGATGCTGGATGCAGAAAAATTAACAGCGATAACCAAACCTCTGCGTGATATGCTGGCCAGGCCGGAAATATATATTTCCCATAGCGACACGGATGTGACACCTCAAGTGAACAGAGGCAAATTAAAAACCGACTATGAAGCTAAAAAGGCTGATTTTATAAGGCTGTCAGAAAAACTGGGTGTGCAGTATAAATTTCCTGAATTTAATATACGCGAACCTAACAATCCGGGGTCCTATAGGGATTTAAGGCAGGAGTTCAATAAATTATCCACACGTATACACGTAGATGCTATCAAAAAAGAAAACCGGACATGGCAGGAAGAATATCTGAAAACTGCAACAATTCAGGATCTGGCCGGAAGCAATGAACAATACCTGGATAGAATAAACCGCAAACTGTCAACCAACCTGCCGCGTACTGATAAGATGGAGCATAGCTGGTTAGAAGAAATTGCCCATTCAGTTAATCTTGACTTGAAAGAGATAACAAGAAAACTAAGGGAAGAATTCAAGCTAGGTAAGATGACAGCAACATCTTCCCGCCAAAGATAATATTCTACTTGAATAAATACGCGTTTAATCGTGTAATGCTTCCATGACAATGCCTATAGCAACCAGCAAAATATCGCATCTTTCCGGGCAATCACTTCTGGTTTTTGCCTCCCTCTTGGCAATCATGGCTCATTTGGTATTGCCCGATAACCAGTGGCGCGAAATTCCGCTTATTATAATAATCGTCATCGGCTCGGTGCCGCTTCTTTGGGATATTGGCAAAAAACTCATAAAATTTGATTTTGGAGCTGACATACTGGCTGCCCTGGCACTTATCACCGCTATTGTGCTTGGTGAATATATGACGGCAGTTTTAATAATACTTATGCTGGCGGGCGGACAAGCATTAGAGAATTATGCTATGCGTAAAGCCTCTTCTGTTCTGCAGGCATTAGCGCAACGCATGCCGGAAACAGCGCAACGTAAGAATGGCGATAAGATCGAAGCAATAAATATCAGCGATATTAAGATAGGTGATTTTATTGTAGTTTACCCCCATGAAACCTGCCCTGTGGATGGAACAGTGGTTGAAGGCCACAGCACCATGGATGAATCATACCTGACCGGCGAGCCGTACCGCGTGTCAAAGGCAAAAGGTGCAGGCGTACTTTCCGGCGCGATAAATGGTGAAGCAGTTCTAACTATCCGTGCCGATAAATTATCGGCTGATTCACGTTATGCAAAAATAATGGAAGTTATGCAGGATGCCGAGCAGAAACGCCCCAACCTGCGCCGCCTCGGTGACCAGCTAGGCGCGATATTTGCACCACTTGCACTGCTCCTTGCAATATCTGCATGGTGGTATACAGGTGATGCCATACGATTCCTGGCAGTTCTCGTAGTAGCCACCCCCTGCCCTTTGCTTATCGCCATTCCTATAACAATTATCAGCGCCATTTCCATGGCGGCACGGCTTGGCATAATAATAAAAGACCCAACAGTTCTGGAACGCCTGCCCACCTGCACTACAGCGATCTTTGATAAAACCGGCACATTAACTTACGGAAGGCCGGAACTTACCGAAATAGCTGCTGCGCAGGGCATAAGCCGCGATGATGTTTTAAGAAAATCCGCAAGCCTGGAGCGTTATTCAAAACACCCCCTCGCCCATGCTATTTTACAGGCAGCCCAGAAAAGCAACCTTAAACTTCTTACTGCGCAGAGCGTTTCAGAAAGCCCCGGCCTTGGGCTTTCCGGTGTCGTTGAAAATTCTGAGATAACCATAACCAGCCGCAAGAAGTTTCTGGCAAAAATGCCCCAATTGGAAAATATACTTCCAAAGCAATCTGCTGGCCTCGAATGTGTAGTTCTTGTTGATGGGGCATACGCCGCCACCTTCCATTTCCGCGATGCCCCGCGCGAGGAAGGCTTATCCTTCATCAGCCACCTGGCTCCTAATCACCAGTTCAACCGCATAATGCTTGTGTCTGGCGACCGCGAATCGGAAGTCAACTATCTGGCCGAACGCATGGGCATAACCAAATCACTTGCAGGACAGACACCCGAGCAGAAACTGGCATTAGTGCGCGAAGAAACTGCAAAAGCCCCCACCCTGTTCATGGGCGATGGCATAAATGACGCCCCAGCCCTTGCTGCCGCCACAGTTGGCATAGCTTTCGGTCAGGCCAGCAGCGTAACTTCCGAGGCCGCAGGCGCGGTAATAATGGAAAACACACTGGCAAAAGTTGATGAGCTTATTCATATAAGCGAATCAATGCGTAAAATAGCCATGCAAAGCGCGGTCGGCGGTATGCTTTTAAGCGTTATCTGCATGGGATTCGCAGCAGCGGGATATTTATCTCCGGTTGCCGGCGCAATTGCACAGGAACTTATCGACATGGTAGCGATAATATGGGCTTTGCGCCTGACTTTACAGGGAAAAATCGAGGCTGACATAAAACTGGGCAAACATCACAAGCATTAGGTCGTGCCGACATTAATAAACCATTGAGATATTCTGGGTTTGTGGTAATATTTACCCATAAAAACCAAAGAAAGTTACCAGGAAAACCAACAGGAACAATGTCCCATTTCAGCGCAGAAAATATCGAAGATTACACGCAGGCTCCGCCAGGGCCTTCTCTTTTTTCGCGCATAAAAACAGCGGTAAAAAATCTTTTTGGCTTTAAATCTGAGCAGCCCACCGCCCCTCAGTCAGAAACATATGATCTGGTTCGCCGCCCGATAGAATATCTGCCGATTGTAAACAATAACCCGATTCAAGCCGATCTAAACAAGGCCATCTTAATGGCAAGGGCCAATATACACCCGGCAGGCCTGTCGGAAGCAGACATAAATTCAGTAGCCAGCTATCTTGTTCCCACAGAAATAAAGCCTGGCGACTCATTAAAGGTTGGGAGCAACGAATCAATCTCCTATGCCGAGCTTGCAAAGGTCGCGCAGAATGTTGAAAATGTAAGTTCAAAAGACGCTGCTTTCAAAGCCATGCCGCGCATCTTCGTTTATCCTCCGTCCCCACCCCAGGGCAGCAGGGAGGAAGCCATACTTGATAAGCTTAATATAGCCCCTGACAATGTCGCCTATTCCTATACCGACTCAATAATAATAAGCCAGGATTTCTCTAATAAAAATAACCGTGAAGGGATAATTTCCGCCTTCGCGCATGAATATGGCCACCGCCTTAATTTCGCAACGCAAGGCATAGTAACCGCCGAGTACAACCAGTTCAAACATGCTCAGATGACCGGCAATGACCTTAATAAAATGTATGGGCAGAAGGAAAAAATAAAATCAGCAATCGACTTAAAAAACAATGAACTGGCTCGCCAGGAAGAAAAAATAGCCGATGATTACGCGGCACTTGCCGGTTACGGCGAAGGCATAAAAAAATTCGCCGCCAGCAATCTTATACCGGATTCAAAAACAAGCAGGCACCCTTCTTCAAAAGAACGCGTTGAGAATATTGAAGAAACATTGGCCAATCCCCAGTCGGCACTAAGCAAAATAGAAAAAAGCCTGGATAAGTTTAAAAAGCAGATTTTCAGCCGCCCTGCTGCAAGCCATCAGGAACTCGTAGCCGCATCATCAGCAAACGCTGATTACCAGCCAGCGCGCTGATTTATAACAATTAATAAATGTTAACCAATATTGACATTTAAGCATTAAATGTTAGACTCAATGCAATTCATAACCGTATTATATTTGAAAACAAATGGCTGATATAACACTCTTCAGATTAGAAGGCCAGGCGCCGGAACCATCCCTGCTTGGCTCCCTGATTTCGGGCATAAAAAAATTTTTCAGGCCTACACCGAAAATCCCTGAACCAGCCGTTCCTTATGATGTGGTTCAGGTTCATATACCTTATGCGGATATAGGCAACAGCAACATATTAAACACCGAAGTGTATAGAAATAACCTTAATGAGGAATTAAGCAAGGTTGCCAACATAGAAAATGCTGACTTGAGAAATATCAGCCCTGAATCAATCAATGAGGCTTTTTCCGCCAATGCGCCAAGACGATTAAAACCCGGCGAATCCATAAAGGTTAAGGATGGCGAAATTTCATACGAAGAACTTGCTGAAATAAAGCGGAATGTTGACAATGTAAGCAGTAACGATGCTTTTTTAGGCAAGAAAATGCCTGAAATATTTGTCTTCCAGAATTTTTCTCCGGAAATAACATCCAGGCTTCCGCTGCTGGAAATTTTAAACGAAGCCACAGGCAATAATTTACATTATTACGTTCATTATGATTCGGTATTAGGCGGACAGGAATTTTTTGCAAACCGTACAAAGGATGAAATCAAGCACGCTTTCGGGCATGAAATAGGCCATCGCATTGCAAATGCCACACAGGGGCTGAATATTATCAATTATAACCCGGAAAAGCACGCCGCCATGATGGGTGAAGACTTTAGCGGAGTCTGCGGAAATCCCAATCATCTAAACAATAGTTATGATTGCCATCAGCTAATAACAAAACTAAACGGCGAGAGCGACAAAGTTATTGGGCAGATAAGGGAAAAAACAAATGAACTGCAACGGGAGCAGGAAAACCTCGCCGATAAATATTCCGTGCTTGCTGGTTATGGAGATGGTGGCATCAGCTTAAATCTACACGACTATTTTGGTCAGGCAGACGGCTCTCACCTCCCTGGCAAGGAGCGCCTCAAAAACATTGAGGCTATCATGGCTGACCCGGCAGCCGCCAAAGAAAAGCTGGAATCTGAGCTTGCCCAACTAAAAAGACCAATATTACCGGTGCAGGAAGCTGAAACAGGCCATAAATCCCCTCTCCCTCCTCAAGCATCACTTGCGGATCAGGTGATACTGGAACGCTGATTTTATTTTACCTGCGCTGGCCTGGAGTCCGCATCAACCGTAGGATGCTTGCACTGTATTACCATAATCCGGTTATGGGTAGTGGTTGTAGTTGCAGTAGATACCGCAGAAGATGATTTAACATTAGTAACCGTTCCCGCTTCGCCGGTAACCTCAAGAACTTCATAACCAAGGTCTTCACAGATAATACCGGCCTTCTGGTAACAATGCCCCCAGTTCCTGTCAAGCCCTGAGCAGTTTATTGCATAGCCGCGCTTACCGTCGGCGGTATATATCCGGCTCGACCCGGCCTCATGGCCGCAACCACTCACAAGCAACGCCGCAACCAGCAATATAAGTGTTTTTCTATTCATAAAATACATCCTGACCCTTATAGAGAATGGGGCGAGTGAGGGGACTCGAACCCCCGACATCCAGAATCACAATCTGGCGCTCTAACCAACTGAGCTACACCCGCCATAACCAGCAAATCCATCAGTGGGATTTGCGACTTAAAACCTAGTAAATTAAGGTAAGGCACTAGGAATTAGGCACTGCGCGGCCAAAAGTCAATTAAAAAGTCGTTTTTCAGGGATTAACTCATTATATTTTCTCCAGCGTCATCCCGCAAATGCGTAAGCATTGCGCAGGATCTCGGGATTATTGATACAGATCCTGTGCTACGGCTTCGTCGCCCGCAGAATGACTGCAATGCCCAGCCCCTAAGCTTAATGCGCCGAAGAAAAATGCGCGCGCAGATGAGCAGCCACATTCGGCGACACGAATGATGATATATCGCCGCCTAATCTTGCTATCTGTTTAACAAAGCGCGAAGAAATAAAATGCGTATCTTCCGATGCGGTCAGGAATACCGTTTCCACATCAGGTTTCATCCGCGCATTCATGCATGCCATCTGGAATTCATATTCAAAATCTGAAATAGCGCGCAAACCTCGTATCACCATATTAGCGCCAACCTCTTCGGCAAAATTCACAAGCAGCCCGGAGAATGTTTTAACTTCAACCCGGTGCGCTTCCTTGCCAAGCGAAGCCAGGTCAGACTCCACCAGTTGCCCACGCATAGCAAGGTCAAACACCGGTTCTTTTCCGGTATCCAGCGCGACAGCTACTATAAGCCGGTCCGTCACATTTAATGCACGCCTGATAATATCCATATGCCCAACTGTAATCGGATCAAACGTACCCGGATAAATAGCAGTCCTCATTTTATATATCTCCACCTAAAAAAATTACTTGTAAAAATGTTGAAAAAAACTATTACAGATTCATATAATCGCACTATGGGTTTTTCGCAATCAAGCATAATGATTTATAAAAATTATTTAACTAAGAAAATTTTTCTTTATCTTAATATAAATAAAAATAATTCGCTTGCCTAACCCCTTCAAATATATTTTATCATATCAATGTAGGAAAAATTTTCCTCATGTTAACACATTGTAAACACTATTGGGTTATTGTGAGGAAATACAAGGCTTACACAAGGGTCAATCCCTGCCGGTATTATAAATAACGCATATGGACTTGCTGTAAAAATATAAATTTGGGGAAGAATAAGGCGCTATGGAATCAGTAATGGAAGGCATGAAAGGTTTAGGTAATTTTCGCGCAAGATTGCTGATAGCAGTCGCAATAGTTTTACTGGGATTTTTTATGATGATGGCCTTCCGTATTTCCAGCGCGGGAATGTCACCTATCTATACCGGCCTTTCAATGGAGGATAGCGCCAAGGTAGTTGCCGAACTCGAAAAAAACGGCGTTCCATATGAAATATCCGCTGGCGGCTCCCAGATTTCCGTTCCTTCCGACCGCGTTTTGCGCCTGCGCCTGTCAATGGCGGAGCAAGGCGTTCCCTCAGGCGGCTCTATAGTGGGATATGAAATTTTTGATCGCTCGGAAAGTTTTGGCAGTTCTAATTTTGTCATGAACGTGAATATGCTGCGTGCGCTTGAAGGCGAACTGGCGCGCACCATAGCCTCCCTGAATGGTGTTGATACCGTGCGTGTACATCTGGTTATGCCCAAGCGCGAATTATTCAGCCGCGAAAAGGAAAAGCCAAGCGCCTCAGTTGCCATTAAAATGCGCAGCGGTGCAACCCTGGAGCATCAGGAAGTAACCGCCATAACCCACCTTATAGCTTCTGCTGTTCCAGAACTTGAGCCATCGAAGGTTACAATTATTGATAGCCACGGGAAACTACTCGCGCGCGGCGATGGAAATGATGGAATGGACGGCGCATCCCTCTCTTCTGTTGAATATAAAACGGCCTTTGAGAACCGCACCCAGCAAACCCTGGAAGAATTACTGGAAAAAGTTATCGGTGTTGGCAAGGTTCGCGTTCAGGTAGCGGCCGATATAAATTTCGACCGCATAGTAACCAATTCCGAAAAATATGACCCGGACGGACAGGTTGCGCGCTCGGTACAATCCAACAGCCAGAAGGAAAATTCCAGCGATAAAACCGGCAAGGACAATGTAAGCGTTGGCAACAACCTGCCACAATCTACAACCGGAAATGAAGGGGCGTCAGGAAGCAACAAAACTGTTGAAAGCTCCGATGAAACAACAAATTATGAAATCTCCAAAACAGTCCAGAACCATATCAAGGAAGCAGGCAACATAAACAAGCTTTCGATTGCGGTACTGGTTGATGGGACCTACCCGGAATCCGCCGATGGCAAAACCACATACACCCCGCGCACCGAGGAAGAACTGAAACAACTTAAGGCGCTGGTAAGTTCAGCAGTTGGTTATGACGAGAAGCGCGGCGACAAGATCGAGCTGGTTAATATGCGCTTTACACAGGATGCGCTGAATATCGGCGAAACCTCATTCTTCGAGCGCTTCAAACTTGAAGTGCAATCAGTTATCCAGACCCTTATAATCTCCGTGGTCGCAATACTTGCTATTTTGCTGGTGCTGCGCCCGGCTGTTGCTAAAATGGCAAGACAGATACAGCCTCCAAGCGAGCGTGTTGCCAATGAAATGGCAATTCTTGGTGGCGGCGCCCCTGTGGAGCGCATAGGAAGTGACGGCGGTTCAGGCGGCGGCGGGGGTGCCCCTGACGGCGGGTTTGAGCCGCCTGCTGAATCAATGATAAATGTTGCAAATATCAAAGGCGGCATGAAATCATCATCAATGTCCAAGATAAATGAGATAGTGGAAAAATATCCTGAAGAGACCATGGGCGTTCTTCGCCAATGGATATTGAAACAGACCTGACAAATAGAATAAGGCATTAAACCATGGCTGCATCACCTCCTAAAGACAATAAAGAAGACTTCCGTAAAATGGGTGGGCCGCAAAAAGCGGCAATGTTCCTTATGGCTATCGGCGAAGAAAACGCAATCAAGCTTTTCGCATTGATGGATGATGACGAGATACGCGAAATATCCAACATAATGTCAACCCTGGGCCAGGTGAATTCCGATGTAGTGGAACGCCTGTTCCATGATTTTGCCGATCAGGTTTCAGCGTCCGGCGCGCTGGTTGGCAACTACGATTCCACCGAGCGCCTGCTGGTAAAAGCGCTGGGTAAAAACCGCGTAGACGGCATCATGGAAGAAATACGCGGCCCGGCAGGCCGTACAACATGGGACAAGCTTGGCAATGTAAGCGAAGAAATACTTGCTAACTTCCTGAAGAATGAATACCCGCAGACCATTGCGGTAGTACTTTCCAAGATACGTCCCGAACATGCCGCAAGGGTTCTTATGAACCTGCCGGAGGAAATGACGGTGGAAGTTATCCTGCGTATGCTTTCCATGGAAACTGTGAAAAAAGATGTTATGGACGGTATCGAAAAAACCCTGCGCATGGAGTTCATGAGCAACCTTGCCAAACGCCAGGCAACCGACAGCTTTGAAATGATAGCCGAAATATTCAATAACTTTGATCGCACAGCCGAGGGGAAATTCATGGGTAAGCTCGAAGAGCGCAATGCCGAATCGGCAGAGAAGGTTCGCGCCCTTATGTTTACCTTTGAAGACCTGCTCAAAATCAATGGCGCTGGCATACAGGTGCTTCTTCGCACAGTTGACAAAACCAAGCTGGGCACGGCTCTCAAAGGCGCTTCCGATAGCATAAAAGAATTGTTCCTGAGCAATATGTCGGAACGCGCCGGTAAAATTATGCGCGAGGAAATGGAAGGCATGGGGCCGGTCAGGATCAAGGATGTGGATGAAGCGCAGATGTATGTGGTGGGGGTTGCAAAAGATCTTGCTGGCAAAGGCGAGATAATGATATCGAGCGACAGCCCAGACGAGCAACTGGTATATTAAAGGCAGTTCATGCAAATTTCACCGTTTACATTCAGGGAATTTGATTCGGCAGCCCTTCCGGCCAGGGAGCAACGCAAAAAGCCGTTTACCACCCAGAAAAAAGAGGAGGAGCCGGAAGCCCCACCACCACCGCCCACCTTTAGCGAAGAGCAATTGCACGAGGCCGAGCGCGATGCTTATAAGCGCGGGTTTCTGGAAGGCACCAGGGAAGGCCACGCAACCGCGCAAGGTGAACATAGCGAGGTTCAACGCATATTGATGGAAGGGCTTGAAAGTTTTGTAAACAGCATATCCCCCATATTCGATCAGTACCGAAAGCATTGCCAGCAGATGCGTAAGGATATGCCGGTTCTTGCCCTTGCCATCGCCAAAAAAATTGCGAACGAGGCCCTTTCCGAACCAGCGCAATATATAGTTGATGAGGCCGCGAAACAATGCGCCGAAGCCTTGATAAGCGAGCCGGAAATCACTGTGCTTATAAATCCGCGGCTGGCCGAAGCCCTTTCTTTCAAGCTCAGGCAGATGGGAGGGCGTGAAAAATACACTGATAATATAACCATTATTCCCGAAGAAGCCATGCCGGTTAGCAACTACCGGATCGAATGGACAAACGGCAGCCTTGAGCGCTCCACCGAAAAACTCTGGCAACAAATGGATAAAGCTATTAACAATATGATAGCAGCAATTGTTGGTGAACCCGAAGAGCAGCTTGAGTTATTGAATCTGCAAAACATAGCAAAGGAGTAGTTTTACATGGCTGATGAAATCACTGGTTTTGGCGAAAATGCCAATACCGATAATTTAAGTTTAGACACGGTTTATGATATTCCGGTTCAGATAACTGTGGTTCTTGGGCGCACCAGCATGCAGGTAAACCAGCTTTTAAAACTTGGCCGCGGCGCTGTTATAGAACTTAACCAGAAGGTCGGCGAGCCTATAGATATATTCGTAAATAACCGCCTTGTCGCACGTGGCGAGGTTGTTGTAGTCGAGGACCGGATAGGCGTAACCATGACAGAAATTATAAAATCAGAGAAACACTAAGAAGGGACTAGGTCCTCGGTACTAGGTTCTAGATTACTAGCCCCTAGAACCCAGCCCCTAGAACCTGAGGAGCAACAATGCGACTACTAATAATCGGCGAATTATACGGGCAGCTAGGCACCGCCAGCTCGATAGCCAAATCGCGTGGCGCCAGGGTTGCGCATGTAGCCGACATCGAGGGGGCGATGAATGCATTGCGTGGTGGCCAGGGTGCTGACCTAATAATGATAGAAGTACGTGAGGATATTGAGAAGTTAGTCAACTTACTAATGCGCGAACGCTTCAATTTAATGGTCATAGCCTGCGGCTTGGATACAGACAAGGACGCCGCTGTAAAAGCCATAAAATCTGGCGCAAAGGAGTATATTCCCCTTCCCCCTGACGAGGAGCTGATAGCTGCGGTGCTGGAGGCTATAACCGAGGAAATAAAAACCGTTGTGTTTGCCGATCCTGCCACCATGCGCACATTAGCGCTGGCCGATCAGATTGCGCCAAGCGATGCCAGCGTGCTTATAACCGGCGAATCAGGAACCGGAAAAGAAGTTATAGCCCGTTATATTCATCGCAAGAGCAAGCGTGCAGGCAACCAGATGATATGCGTAAACTGCGCAGCTATCCCAGAGGCTTTGCTTGAGGCCGAGCTTTTCGGCCATGAAAAAGGCGCGTTTACTGGCGCAGTTGCCCGGCGTATTGGGAAATTCGAGGAAGCAGATGGCGGCACGATACTGCTCGATGAGATAAGCGAGATGGACATGCGCCTGCAATCAAAATTGCTGCGGGTATTGCAGGAGCGAGAAGTAGACCGTATCGGCGGCAGCAAACCGGTAAAGGTCAATATCCGTGTTCTGGCCACTTCAAATCGTAATATGCCTGAAGAAGTAAAAAAAGGCACATTCCGTGAGGATTTATATTTCCGCCTGAATGTTATAAGCCTGAACATGCCTCCACTGCGCGAGCGCAAGGAAGATATAAAACCACTGGCAGAGCATTTTATCGACAAATATTCCAAGGCCAACGGAATACCAGTCAGAAAACTGACTGACGAAGCTCTTGGCAAGCTCAAAAGCTATAAATGGTCAGGAAATGTACGTGAGTTGGAAAACACGATGCATCGCAGTGTGCTGCTTGCCAGCGGTAATGACATCGGGGCTGACGCAATTTACCTGAGCGGCGCACCGGAAGAAGTAAAGGCCGCACCTGTCGCTACCCAGCAGACACAGGGCACCAATCCGCTGGTTGGCAGGTCCGTGGAAAGTGTAGAGCAGGAGCTTATAATCGACACCCTAAGCTATTGCCTGGGTAATCGCACCCACGCCGCCAATATACTCGGGATTTCGATCCGCACCCTGCGCAACAAGCTTAAAACCTATAGTGAGCAAGGGCTGAACATCCCTCCTGCCGTGGGGGAAGAATGATTATAGCTCAGGATTCGGGATTCAGAATTCAGGAAGTAAGGGAGTTTTCCTTTCCCCTGACCTCTGAATCCCGAATCCTGACCCCTGTTTCGCGGAGCGAAACCAATGCCTGAGGCCACCGCAACAGCTTTAACTTGTCACCCCGCCGAATGGCGGGGTCTGGGACCAATATGAAAGAATATAATTATTATGTTTATATTATGGCAAAAGAGCGAAACAGCACATTTTATACTGGCGTGACTAATAATTTAATCCGCCGCGTTTATGAGCATAAAAATGACTTAGCCGATGGTTTTACTAAAAAATATGGGATAAAAACTTTGGTATATTACGAACATCATAGCAATATAAATTCAGCAATACACCGAGAAAAATTAATAAAAAAATGGAAGCGTGAGTATAAACTCAATGCCATTGAACAACTGAATCCTGACTGGAATGATTTATATTTAGATTTAATAAGGCCAGACCCCGCTATTCGGCGGGGTTACATTCACGAAATGAGCGAAACCAATGCCTGAGGCCACCGCAACAGCAGCGCCAGCGCAGATTGACTGGCTTGCCCGTGTAAATTCCCTATCACGGCGCAAGGATATTTATTTTGCGGTTGGCATCATAGCGATACTTGTGGTGTTGATACTTCCGCTGCCATCCTTCCTGCTTGATTTTTTCCTTGGAATTTCCATCACCCTTTCAGTTATAATCCTTATGACGGTTCTGTTCGTGGAAAAGCCGCTGCATATGAGCTCCTTCCCCACAATATTGCTTATCGTCACCATGTTGAGGCTATCACTGAACATAGCTTCAACCCGCCTTATCCTCGCGCATGGGCATGAAGGCACGGCAGCAGCCGGACACGTGATACAGGCCTTTGGCGGCTTCGTAATGGGCGGCTCTGTAGTAATCGGCGTTATAATTTTTGGCATACTAACCATCATCAATTTTGTGGTAATCACCAAAGGCTCTGGCCGCATTGCCGAAGTATCGGCGCGCTTTTCATTAGATGCGATGCCGGGCAAGCAGATGGCTATCGACGCTGACCTGTCAGCAGGCCTCATAACCGAGGAAATGGCCAAAATGCGGCGCAAGGAAATCGAAGATGAAAGTAATTTCTTCGGCTCGATGGACGGTGCAAGTAAGTTTGTGCGCGGCGATGCGATAGCAGGCCTCCTCATCACCTTTATCAACTTTATTGCCGGGATTATTATTGGTGTTGCGCAAAAGGGCCTGCCATTTAATGAAGCGCTCAACCATTACACAGTACTGACTGTCGGCGATGGCCTGGTATCACAGATACCAGCGCTAATAGTTTCCACTGCCGCCGGTATACTTGTCACCAAATCAGGTGTTGCCGGTTCAGCCGAAAAAGCGGTACTTGGCCAACTGAGCCGACACCCGGCAGCCCTTGGCATAACCAGCGTGTTCCTGCTTATGATGTCGGTTCTGCCGGGCATTCCTTTTGTGCCGTTTTTCCTGCTTTCCTGCATAACCGGGTTTGGCAGCTATTATCTTTTTAATAACCCGCAGGCCATTAATCCGAAAACCGGCGAGGCCTATCCTTCAGGCACAGCTCCCAAACAAATAGAAGGCCCGGCAAAAGATGGGGAAGCGCCGAAAACCGAAGAACAGCCAGCCGATTTTTTACAGATTGATTCGTTGCGCCTTGAGCTTGGTTACGGCCTTCTGCCTCTTATAAACTACCAGAAAGGGCACCGCCTTACCGAGCAAATCAAGGCACTTCGCCGCCAGATGGCACGTGAGCTTGGCTTTATTATCCCTTCTGTACGCATTCAGGATAATATGCAGTTACCGCCCAATACTTACGTGGTGAAGGTAAAGGAAATAGAAGCGGCGCGTGGCGACATCCGCCCGGAAATGTTGCTGGTAATGAACCCAAGCGGCGGGAAAATCACTCTGCCCGGCGAAGAAACAACTGAGCCCACCTTTGGCCTGCCAGCCATGTGGATAAACGAAAACCACCGCGAAGAAGCTTTGTTCCGCAATTTTACAGTGGTCGACCCGCCTACAATTATTACCACCCATCTGACCGAAGTAATTAAAGACAATATGGCCGAGCTGCTTTCCTACGCGGAAACGCAGAAGCTGCTCGATGACCTTGGAAAAACCCAGCAGAAGCTCGTTTCCGAAACCATCCCATCGCAGATAAGCGTTGGCGGCGTGCAGCGCGTGCTGCAAAACCTCCTGCGTGAGCTGGTTTCCATCCGCGACCTGTCCACCATTATCGAGGCTATCGCCGAAGCCTCGCGCACCACCCAGAATATAAGCCTGATAAGCGAACATGTGCGCAGCCGCCTTGGCCGCCAGATAAGCCACAGCCAGACCACCGATGGCGGGTATATCCCCATAATCGCTATGTCGCCGGGCTGGGAACAAACCTTTATTGAAGCGCTTAGCGGCAATGCTGATGACCGCACACTGTCAATGGCCCCAAGCCGCATCCAGGAATTCATCAATAATGTACGTGCAAGCTTTGATAAATTCGCCATGCAGGGAGAAAGCCCGGTACTGCTAACCAGCCCGGTTATCCGCCCTTATGTGCGCTCGATAGTTGAGCGTTTCCGCCCCAGCACCGTTGTCATGTCGCAGAATGAAATCTATGCCAAGGCGCGGATAAAAACACTGGGGCAATTATGAACAAGCTATCAGGATTCAGGATTCAGGATTCAGGGAATAATTCTTGCTGCCTGACCTCTGAATCCCGACCTCTGAACCCTGAGGCGCTATGCGCCTGAGAACCTTCACCGCCTCCGACATGCCCACCGCCATGCAGATGGTACGTGACGCATTGGGCGACAATGCTATAATACTCGCAACCGACAGCAAGGGCGGCAGGCAGGTAACTCTAACCGCTGCGGTTGAACCAGATGATGAATTCAAACTTTCTTCTCCCTCTCCCCTTGGGAGAGGACGGGGTGATGGCAATATACCCGAACCCAGGGCCCCTGCTCCCGAGCCACTGACCAACGATATAAAATTTGAACTCCAGAACATACTGCGCTTCCATAATTTACCGGAAATATTCATAGCCAGGCTTTTGCAAAAAATCACTCCGGCTGATTTTTTAGATGTCATTTCCAAAAGGCGCGGCTCTGAGGAATTATTCCGCCCGGCCCTGGAAAAGCTCCTTGCGCGCAATTTTGTTTTCGATCCGCTTCGTTTTTCTACACAAGACATGCGCATTATGCTGGTCGGCACACCCGGTATTGGAAAAACGCTGACCATCGCTAAACTTGCAACAAAACTGGCCATGGATAAACAGTCGGTAGCCGTTATAACAACCGATAACAGCCGCGCAGGCGGGGTCGAGCAATTACAGGCTTTCACCTCGATACTTGGCATTGAATTACAAACAGCGAACACGCGCAGCGAACTTGAAAAAATATTAAAACAGCTTCAGCCGCGCACCCGTGTGCTTATTGATACTGCTGGCTGCTCACCATACGATGAGTCAGGGCTTGCCGAGCTTAAATCTATTGCAACCATCGAAAATATTGAGCCGGTCATGGTGCTCCAAGCCGGTGGCGACAGCATGGAAGCGATAGATACGGTAGAAATTTTTGGCACGCTGCCAATACGCCGCCTGCTGGTCACAAGGGCCGATACAACCCGCCGTTTCGGAGGGGTGCTGGCCGCTTCAATCGCACACGGTCTGGGCTTTTGCAATATAAGCCGTTCGTCAAGCATAACCGATTCGCTACAGATGCTGGAACCACAGATGCTTGCGCACATGTTGCTAAAATATAAGGATTAGTGTATGAAAACCCAGATTAAGAGATAAAATTTTATGATGAACGCAAGCAACGAAACAAGGCAGAACCTGATAGCAGTGGCATCTGGCAAAGGCGGTGTGGGAAAAACATGGCTTTCAGTTACCCTTGCGCATTTATTCGCACGCTCAGGGCGCAGCGTCCTGCTGTTTGACGGCGATATAGGCCTTGCCAATGTCGATGTCCAGCTCGGCATCACCCCCCAGCGTGATCTTGGCAGCGTTCTTTCAGGGCGCAGCACACTTAAGGATGCCATAACTCACTATGAAGAAGGCGGGTTCGACATAATAGCCGGGCGTTCAGGCTCAGCCTCCCTGGCAACCATGCCTGTCGATAAGCTGGAAAAAATTGTAGATGCCCTGCGCACTTTGCAAAATGATTATGATTTTGTGATGATAGATCTGGGCGCTGGCATCGAGCAGCATGTACAGTATCTGGCTTCTGTTTCCTCGCGCTGCCTGGTAGTAGTTACCGATGAACCTACCTCCCTTACTGATGCCTATGCCTTCATAAAAATAGCGCAATCCAGCAAGCCGACCCCAGATATAGGGATAGTGATAAACCAGGCGGCAACGCAGAAGGAAGGCGAAGCTACATTTCAGGCAATAAGCAAGGCCTGCTCCAATTTCCTTGGCATTTCCCCACCGCTTATGGGCGTTATCCGCCGCGACAACAAAGTAAAAGATACAATCCGCAACCAGAAATCGATCCTGCTTAAAGCCCCGCATTCAACCGCAGCAAGTGATGCGGCGTTAATTTCGATAAAACTTATGCAGAAATAGCTGGCAACATATAACTGGCAATCAAACCATGTCCGACCTGCGACTCATCACCATACTACCGCCGCAATCAGTAAGCGGGATACAGCCAGCACAGGTTACAGGCAACCCAACACCACAAGGCAGCCTTGGAAGTTTCCAGCCCGGCTCTATCTTAAGCGGCTTTATAATAAACCGCGATTCAGGCGGGAATCCTATCTTGCGCACCGATAGCGGCGACATAACTTTCGCCAGTAATTTTTTTCTTAAAATCGGCAGCGAAATAACCATCCGCATCGAGCATATTGCAGGCAGCAATTCTGCGCATATACTCACAGTAAACGGCCAGCCTCCTGAAGTTGCGGTATTACAGTCTGGGTTTGCGCCAGACCCGGAGATTATCGTAAGCGATAGTTTAAAACCATCAATCCAGCAGTCACCGCAGCAGTCACAGCCTAATATCAGCGCATCGAATTCAGGGGTGGTGCCCAGCCCATCGCCTGCACAATCTCCAACTATTACCGTAACCGGCACAATAATTTCTCAGGCAAACGAGCAAAATATCCAGCAAAACACGCAGCTCCAACCACTACCCGTCGGCTCCCAACTTTCGCTTAAGATTGTAAGCCTGGCGCAACCACCATCTGCGCAGGCACAAACCCCGGCTGCTGCAATTACGCAATCACCCGCCACAAAGAATAATCACATAAATAATAATGCAAATAATAATATAAACACCCAAAACGCAGCAGCCCCATCCCCCTCAACTCAGGCGCCAGCTACAGCGCCAACAGTTACGCAATCGCAAGCTCCTTACGCCGCCTATGTGCGTACCAGTTCCGCAACACCAATATCCGTTCAAACACCTGAGGTTAGCGCGCCTGTAATTCAGCCGCAAACATTGCAGGCACAGCCGGGCCGGAATCAACTACAGTTACAAAACCCGGCTCAAATATCAGCAACCGTTATAAGTAATGATCCAAACGGGGAAGCAATAGTGAATTCGCCGTTGGGAATAATCCGCCTGCAATCAGGAACGCAGCTTCCTATCGGCAGCCATGTCGCTTTCGAAATATCCGAAATAAAAACTCCGGAAATGCTGCAAAACGCCGCAAATATCATGCAGACATTCAATACAGCCAGGGCCCCTGCCCCGCTTACAGAGCTGGCGCGCAGCCCGGGAGCCCTTGGCAATATCTTCACCCTGCTTTCAGGATTGAATACACAGGATGCGCAGGATTTTTTAGCCAGGAGCATCCCAACCATTGGCCAGCCCCAGACTTTTACAAATACAGGTTATAACAGCGAGGCGGCGCAATCACATAATCTTCTTTCTTCGATATTTAATTATGCTTCTGCCATAGGCAGCGGCGATTTCCGTAGCTGGCTTGGCAAAAACAACGCTAAATGGCTGGAGGATAATGGCCATGAAGACCTGCTGAAAAAGGCAGAGGGTGAATTTGCAAGCGTGGCACGCCAGTATACCGATGCTCCGCCACGTAGCTGGCAGTCGCTGTTTTTCCCCATTGCTCTTGGCGGCGAATTACAACAGGCGCGGCTGTTTGTAAAGCGTGACCGCAAACAGAAAGATACTGGCAATGGCGCAACTAATGAAGAGGACACACGCTTCGTAGTCGAAATGGATCTTACGCAGCTTGGCGAAATGCAGATGGACGGCTTTGTGCGCAACAATAATAAATCTATCCAGTTCGACTTAATAATCCGCAGCAATATGGCGCTCTCGCAGGAAATACAAAAAGACATACTGGATATATATAACAATATCGGTGAGCTTACCGGTTATCATGGGGCCTTAAGCTTCCAGACAGTCAGGGAATTCCCTGTAAACCCGATGGAAGAAATAATTTCGGCAGACCATGAAGGCATAGTTGCATAATCACGATATTAAAATTTATGCAGAATAAATTGAGGCATACGAAAGCCCGATCTTACGCTGCGTAGCGCAGCAAATAACCAAATAATAATTGTAAATTTATTACTTTGAATAACTATAAATAAAATTTACGCCTTCCTGTACCAATATTCTTCAAATAAAAATAAATTACTTTGTAGGTTCTAGAGCGTTTTCGCTTTAGTTGTGCGTTAGGCATCCGAGGCGAAGTGTACAATAGTACATGAGACGAAGGATAACAACACGCACGATTAAATGGAAAATGCTCTAGGGGCTAGTGGCTGGGTCATCCTGTGAGGCGCATAGCGACTGCACAGGATCTCGCCTAATAGTACGACAGAGAACTTATAAGATATTATTTGGATATATCTTATTTTACTTGAGATATTTCTTATTTTATGCCATCAATAAATTAATTTTCATTAAGTTCGTTGCTTATCGTTGAGGATTAAAATGTCAAAAGATATTAATTTTTTTAATACCGGCTCGCCTGCCACCCCAAACACCCCCAAAAACAATATTTCCCAAACAGATAAGCAAGCCGCAAAGGATGGCAGAAAACTGAACAAGGCCGCTGATTCCCTGGCATGGCTGAATGATGCTTACAACTCAGCCCGTGGCGAAACATCATTATGGGTAGCAGTTATAACCCAGGCAATGATGGATGCGCTTAGCCGCTGTAAAAAAACCGAATCCATATACCAGAAGCACGAGGCAACTCGCTGGCTTACCAGCAACAGCAAGGATTTTATTAATGTGTGCCTGTGCGCAGGCATGGACCCGGATTATGTGCGCCGCAAGGCAAAGAATATACTTTCTTCGCCAAGGCCATGGAGAGCACAGGCCGGTCAGGGCAAGCGTTATGAAGAGCGCAGGCAATACCGGGAAAACCGCAGGCTGAAAGCCAAAAAACTGCAAATCAAAAATAATACAGCAGCAATCATAATTTCCTTAACTTAAGGCCATATAGATCATTATGAAAAAAAACACTAAAAACCCCAAAATACTATACTTGTTTGAGAAAGGAATTTCCCAGGGAAGGCAAGGCGAAGTGTACAAAATAGTACATGAGCCGAAGCCTGACATAGGGAAAAACTTAAATCAAACGAGTATAAAATTCACAAGCAAACGTGGGCGCCCCAGAATCAACCGTCCGCAAATTGACACCGGAACTCCGGAAACTGTTATGAAACGCCTTCTGGGCCTCACAGCCGAAGCGCTGGATTTATGCCTGCAGCATGAAATAATAACCGAAAAGCAGCATTGGTGCGGCATGCATCTACGCTGGCTCTACACTTTACGCCATGGTATCCCAGGCGTCAGGGCAAATGACCTGTCCCACATCAGCGTCCGTGATGAAAAATCAGCAGAATATGACGACCCACAATGGCGCGCATTGCGCGAAAGTGAGTATAACCATGCCATAAACGCCCTGACCCATAGTGGGCACGCTATTTTAATTATGAATTTATGCATTTATAACGAACTTCCCAAATCATTCAGTTTTTTTACAAAAAACAACAAAAAACCTCCATGCCAAACAGCCATTTCTATAAGAAATGGGCTTGATACTCTGGAAACACTATGGAAAAGCAGAAAAAAATCCTAACAAATGGTTAATAACAAAAAATTAAACTGACATAATTCTGACACAATTCTATGGTAAGCTGCTTTTATAAACTCGCTTATTCATTGTTTATTAAGCAAACACTTGTAGAACTATATAATAGCTTAGGAGATTGTATATGTCAGGTTCAGGTCGCCTCCAATCAGACCCGTTATTTCAAGGACTTACCCGCCCAACCATGATTATGGGCGTCAGTTTCTACTACTTCGTTTTAAATGCAGCCGCAAGCCTTGTGCTCTTCATTAACACCCAGAATTTTATATTCCTTCTGATTGTTGCCCCTGCCGTGCATCTGGCTGGCTATTATATCTGCCTAAAGGAGCCTCGCGCAGTGGAAATGCTTATCCTTAAAATGAGCAAGGGCTTTAAATGTGTAAACAAAAATTACCACGGCCAGAGAAACTCTTACGATCCTTATTAACCATACTGTATTTATTAAAAATTTAGATATAGAGCATGCAACTTAAAATTTTACGCCGCCAGACTGAGAAAGCTTCGCGTTCTGCGTTTGAAGTTTCAGAATCAGAGTTCCTTCCCTATGAAAATCATTGGGACAGAGCCACCATTTTCACCAAGAAAAAAGAATTCATCCAGATAATAAAGGTTGAAGGTTTCTCTTTTGAAACGGCCGATGATGAAGACATCGACATGAAAAAGATGGTACGCAACTCTTTGTTTAAAAGTATGGCCGATGGTTCCTGTTCGGTATGGTTCCATACCATCCGCCTGCGCCAGAGCGCCTATCCGGGTGGCAAGCAGCCTCCAGGCTTCGCCTCGGTTTTAGACAAGCAATGGCATGCAAAGCACCACACCAAAGACTCCTATGTGAACGAACTATATATAAGCGTAGTACGCCGCGTTGGCATGAAAAAAATTCCAAAGCTTGGGCGCGTTCTCCGAAAAGATATAGAATCTGCTAAATATTCTGAGATACGCTCAATGCGCGAATCGCAAAAAGAGCTAACCGAAGCTGTTGCGCGTATTATATCAACAATGAAGGATTATGGCGCGCGCCTCCTGACCACCTATGAAAATGAGTACGGCACATTCTCCGAACCGATGGAGTTCTTAAGCAAGCTAATCAATGGCGGTACCAGCACGCCCATGCGCTGCGCCCCAACCAACCTGTCGCACTACCTGCCAACCAACCGCCTTTATTTCGGCAACAGCGTAATAGAAATTTCCGGTGGCCCCCGCAAGCGTTACGCAGCAATCGTCGCCATCCGCGAATACGGCCCGGCAACAGCAGCAGGCTTCATGGACGGCTTCTTGCAGCTCCCATTCGAATTCGTTATTTCCCAATCCTACCAGTTTGCCGACCGCAGCGCAAAGATCGGCGCTATGCAACGCAGACAGAACCGAATGATTAACGCGCAGGATAAAGCTATCTCACAGATTGCTGAAATCAGCGACGCGCTTGACATGGCAACATCAGGCCACGTTGCCTTCGGTAAGCACCAGCTCAGCATCATGTGCTTCGAGGAAGATTTGCGCGCCCTGGAAAACGTCGCCTCTATGGCAATCGCAGAGCTTGTAAACGTAGGTATCAACCCGGTCCGTGAAAAAATTATCATGGAACAGACTTTCTGGGCACAGCTTCCTGGCAACTTCGAATATATCGCCCGCGGCTCCGATATTACGACCATGAACCTTGCAAGCTTTGCATCAATGCACAACTACCCTACCGGTAAAATTGACGGCAACCACTGGGGCAACGCAGTAACCGTATTCGAAACCACCTCAGGCACGCCTTATTTTTTCAATTTCCATTCCCGTGACGTAGGCCATTCAACAGTTATCGGGCCAACAGGTTCCGGTAAAACCGTGCTGCTTAACTTCCTTTGCGCCCAGGCACAGAAGTTCAACTGCCGTATCTTTTTCTTCGATAAGGATCGCGGCGCTGAAATCTTTATGCGCGCCATAGGCGGGAAATATAGTATTATTGAGCCAAGTGAAAATTGCGGCTTCAATCCCCTCCAGCTTCCCGATACGCCGGAAAACCGTTCCTTCATAATAGAATGGCTGCGTACGCTTGTTACTATAAATGACGAACCGTTCACCGCTGCCGATATGGACAGGATAGAAGGCGCAGTTACCGGTAATTACAAGCTCGCAAAGAAAGACCGTATACTTCGTAACATTGCGCCTTTCTTCGGCATGGAAGGGCCAGGCACACTCGCGGGCCGCCTGAAAATGTGGCATTCCGACACCTCCTATAGCGGATTGTTCGATAACGAGCATGACATAATAGATTTTTCAATGGGTAGCGCTTTCGGCTTCGAAATGGGCGAAGTTCTGCGCGACAGGTCTTCTCTTGGGCCGGTCCTGCTTTATCTTTTTCACCGCATAAACCTGTCGCTTGATGGCACGCCAACGATTATCGTGCTCGATGAAGCATGGGCGCTCATTGACAACAAAATATTCGCTGAACGCATCAAGGACTGGCTGAAAACACTGCGTAAACTTAACGGAATGGTTATTTTTGCCACCCAAAGCGTGGAAGACGCTTCTAACAGCTCGATCAGCGCCACCCTTATCCAGCAGACAGCCACCCAGATATTCCTGCCTAACTCTAAGGCAACCGAGGCTTACCGCACCGCTTTCATGGTTACTGAGCGTGAGTTCAATCTGTTGCAAACCACAGATCCGGCAAGCCGTTTCTTCCTTGTAAAACAGGGCAAAGACGTTGTGGTTGCGCGTATCGACCTGTCTGGTATGGAAGAAATTGTAAATATACTCTCAGCCCGCGCTGAAACTATTTCTATTGTTGATGAGGTTCGTGCGAGATATGGAGATTCTCCGGAAGCGTGGATACCGCATTTCCAGGAACGTGTTAAAGCAGATAAAGAGAAAATAGCTAATAAAGATGCAAAAAAATAAAAATATTATTATATGTTTTTTTATGCTTCTGGTAGTTGCAGGCATTATCCTGCCGCCTATTTCTGCACTGGCTTATGATGTATCAACTGCCCCTCCCCAGACGTTCACAACAGACCCTGCCCCGCTGATAACGGCAGGAACAACAAGAGTTTGCGCCAGCGGTGATCCGTTAAATCCTTCAAAAGGCCTTACTTCACGCCTGATACCCTGCATCAAGGATGCCGTTATTTATGGGACCACCAGCCTGATAAAAGCCTCTTTCCAGTTTTTCAGTGACGCACTAATACCCGTATTTGTTATAGCTTTTGCATTATGGGGAATAATGGTAATGACCGGCCATTCCCAGAATATCACCCGCGATGGTGTGATACTTGGGATAAAGGTAGGTGCCATTTTATTATTTATAAATAATTTCGGTGGCTATTACCCTAAATTATTAGACAGCATCGAGGGGCTTTTAAACATCCTGGCAAAGCCAGCCATACCTCTGTTAAACGCAAATGGCGGGTGGAACCAAATGAGTGGCTTCACCTGTGAATTCGGCACTTTCCAGAATAGCGAAAGGGATATAATGGAAGTATGGAATATACTGGATTGCTATATTGATATGATTGTTGGCGGAATTTTCTCAACCAATACTATGGCCACAGGAATCCTTGGTTTCATTGCCGCTGCCTTATTTTCCACTACCGTTGGAATGTTCATTGCCACAGCAGGGGTATATATGCTTGCAAATGGCCTTATGACAATTGGCAAGATGGTATATATTTTTGTTACCGCTTATATAGCTTTTTCCTTCATGATAGCTATTTCCTGTATATTCATACCGTGCATATTATTCACGCATACCAAGGAATATTTTGATAGCTGGCTGCGACTGACCATTAGCTTCATGCTCCAGCCATTATTTGTGTTTGGCTATTTAATAATGTTCATTGTAGCTATTAATGTAACTATATTTTCAGGCCCATACTCCCTCTATTATGCTATTGTAGGGGAAGCAACCGTAACTACTGATCCAAGCAAACCTATTGTCAACGGGGAACCATTCTATATTGGAACCTGGCTTAATAATAATGGGGCATTTAAGGAGCAGCTAAAAAACAAAGACCAAATTCGTGAAAGTGGTGACAAAACAGCTTTAAATGAGGCCACCCCGGTAACAACAGGGCAGACTGACAAACAGGGCTTTAACCCACTCACCTATACGGACATCTCCGATTTTATGACTTTCAATCCTAATGATTTAACCAAGCCATTATCCTTTTTCCAGGCCGGAATACCGATGACTACAGTAGATTGGGAAGATCTGTCGCATAAGGCAAGGGCATCAGAGTGGGCTACAACTAAAGGCATTATTGACGCCGTAACAAACGATGAAGTCCTAAAAAAGGATCTGACTGACCAATTCACCAGGGACTACCAGGTAAGCCTATTCATAACATTCCTTATGGCTGCAATCACAATGTATATATTTTATTCACTACTCGATTACATGCCATTTATAGGAACAGGCACCTTAGGGGATACGGGCATATCCCCAACACTCGGGGTTGGTAATCTTGCTGCTCCGGGCAGCGGATTTTTTGGCGGCGGACGATGACATTATTACGCAATATAACGCTGATATTATTAATGGCCGGGATTATACTGTTCCAGCCACATACCGCATTAGCAGAAAGTGTGGAATTAACGCCTAACACTGATATATTGTTCGATAGCACCAATAAAATCATTGATACTTATTATTGCAAATCTGTACCTGGGCAGTTCACCCAGTCAATCATTAATTGCATAGAAAAACCGATCCGCAAGGCAGTGCTGGATCCAGACCCGAAAAAAGGGTTATTGGCAGGTGTTTCCAAGTATATGATGGATTTTCTCTATGCGGCAACAGTACTTACATTGGCTATTTTTGGAATAAGGCTGATGACAGGGCAGAGGAATGCCCTAAACAACGGGTTTGGCATTTTGGTCAGGATTGGTATAGCTTTTATGCTTACTACAATCCTGTATGGGTTTGGCGATAAGTTTTTTGGTATTTTCTATGAGGTTTCCACACTTACAAATATAGGCGGCACAACAGGTCCGCTTATGGCCAGCACCAATACAATAACCCCATGGATGCAGATTGATGAATTCCTGGGAAAACTCCTGGGCTTTGCAAGCAATGAACCAAATGCGATAAGAAAAGGCATAGCCGCTTTGCTTAGTGGCTCTCTGCTTTCCAAAAATCTTGGCGTCATGATAACTATTGTAGGGACAATCTGCGTTGTAGTGATATTGCTGTTTATTTTCCAGGCCGTATACCTATACCTGATTTCTCTGGTAGTGTTTGGGATGATGGTAGTTATTTCGCCAATAATTTTCGCTCTATATATTTTCCAATACCGCTGGACAGACCGTTTTATGACCAAATGGTTCGATATAGTTATTTCATCAATGCTTATACCTTTGCTGATGTTTGCTTTCCTCAGCCTTTTTCTGGATACCCCTGTGCAGATGGGGCCGCCTAATCCGGGTATATTCAGCAAGCTTGTCGATAAAGTTTTTATCAGCCTGGGCGGAAATGATTACGCTGACAGGTGCCTGCGCACCGATGTACCATTCATGAGTTCATGGCTGCTGCCAACCAATAACAGCATGGCGGATGTACTGGCTTGCCCTCCTCCGCTGGCGCCTGGTTGTGAACGGGAAAACGTAGATTCCAGCTCCATGCAAACCTTTGTAAACCCATATTTGAACAGGGGCCTTAATTATGCTCCGCTTAATGTACCGCTTATTGATTGCGGACTGGGCGATGAAAAAATGAAGCTTGAGGTAGTCTACGCATTGCTCGATTTACTGTTTAATGCGTTACTTATTAATATAATGCTGAAAATAATCCCGGAAATAGCGCAGGATCTGGCAAATGGTGTTACTACAGGAGCCGCTGATATTAGTTCGCCAATTAACAGCGCGGTGCGTTCGATGATTAGTAGCAGGTAGGAATATATAACCACTACAAATTAACTATGGTATAATTTATGATGAAAATATTAAAGGCTTCGGACATGAAAATGACAGAAAAAACAGCAGGCAGCCAGGGCGGAAAAAAATTATTTATATTATTCCTGTTGGTAGCTGTATTTTTAACATCATTTATAGCAATTCCTCAGCCGGGATATGCTCAGCTAACAACCCAGACCAACCTGGATGACCAGCTTCCAAACATTGCTAATGGCAGCACTTTGCCAGGCTGTACGGTAGATGCGGCAGGCAATGAAACTGCGGGTTTTAAATTGCCGCAGACATATATTATTTCACGCATAATTAAAGAAATAAGCCTTAAGCTATCACTGGCATCCACCCAGATATATAACAAGCTAATCCTCGATAGCTATTACAAGGTAATTATAATGGCCTGCTTCTCATTATATTTTGCCATATACGGTATAATGTTCATGACCGGGATGATCCCCATAAGCCTGCATGACTTTATAGTAAGGCTGGTTAAAATCGGGATTATAGTCATGCTGTTGGAGCCGACTTCGTGGAAGTTTTTTAACGATACTGTAGTTCGTTTCTTTAACCAGGGCACGAATGAAATAATAAACTACTTTACCATGACCGGGAATTTCCCCGGTTCAAGTATACAAAACACTGGCCCTCTGCCTAATATAACCAATACTGCCACTTCGGCATCGACAGCATTTCTGGTTATTGATGGTGTTTTATCAAAAATAGTTTCCAGTAAGCTTTTCGTAGTAATGATGTCAGCGTCCCTCACCAACGTATATGGCTTCCTTATGGGCGGCTTGCTGCTTTGGGCTATAATCCTGTTTTTGAAATCATTGTTTGACGCCCTTTGGGTATATATAATGTCGCTGGTGTTGAAAGCGTTGCTTTTCGGGCTTGCTCCTATTTTCATACCAACCATATTATTCCAAAGGACCCGCCATCTGTTTGACAACTGGCTGAACCAGATAGTCAATGCGACATTGCAGCCGATACTGCTGTTTATCTTTTATATATTCTTCGTAAAATTAATGGAAGGTTCCCTCGATCAGATATTAGCCCATCCGGTATGCTGGACCAAGCTCCCGGAAGGTTACAGGGGTTCACCATTCGACTTTGTTTTCTGGAGGTTTGCTGAAAGGGGAGATAATGGCTGGAGGCCAAGCCAGGATTCTTTCAACACAGCCACACAGGAATTCCCGATTCCTATAGTAGAGTTGCTGTCCTTCCTGCTTATTGCCGAGATTGCCAGCAACTTTAACAAGGTTGTGATACAGATTGCCAATACCATATCTCAGGCCAGTGTAAACCTGAATACAGGTAATCCTATGCATGCCGCAGCGCATTCTTTAGGCGGCAGCGGCGGCGGCAACAGCCTTGCAAAGCTTAATAATAGCGGTTTAGGGCCATCACGTTAACAGTATTTATATGCAGGGTTTTATAAATAATGCGATTGAGTCATGGATATATATTGGTCCATACCTGTTTGGCTTTTTTATAATTTTTTCCGCCCTTGCTTATTTTATGCCATGCAATAAGGGGCAGCCGTTTTTACACAGGGGCACAGTAATAGACCTGCTTTACGGCCTGATAATACCGCTTTTCAGCCGATACGTAAACATGCTGTTCTTAATCTTAGGTTTTTCGATATTTTTCTATTCAACCTCAAAGGAACAGCTCCAGGATTATTTGAATAATGGACACGGGCTGGCGAAGGAATTACCATTATGGCTACAGGCTGCGCTGGTATTCCTGCTTTCTGATATAATCCTGTACTGGACGCACCGTTTTTTCCATACTCCGCGCATGTGGCGCTGGCATGCTATACATCATTCGGCAAAAATAGTTGATTGGCTTACCAGCTACCGTTTCCATCCCATAAATATCTGGTTTTCATTCACCATGACCGACACCATCATGCTCCTTCTGGGTTTTTCGCCAGCCGCAATAGGCACAATGGGGCTTTTCAATATGGCCTACTCTTTTATGGTTCATGCTAACCTGAATTGGACTTTCGGCCCATTCCGTTATATTTTCGCCAGCCCGGTTTTTCACCGCTGGCATCACACTACGCAAAAGGAAGGGCTGGATAAAAATTTTGCTCCCACCTTTCCGCTTCTTGATGTTATGTTTGGAACATTCTATATGCCCGAAGGAAAACTTCCGGAAACTTATGGTGTGCTTGGTGCCGCAATACCGGAATCATTCATAGGCCAGCTAATATGGCCATTCAGGAAAGAAAACCAGCCATCATCCTGTGAGGCGCGGAGCGACCACCTGTCACCCCGCTGAATAGCGGGGTCTGGGCCTTAGGCTTAATACCGGATGCCGCCATACGGCGATATGACAAGCTGGGAAAACATCCTGAGATCCTGCGCAATGTTTACGCATTCGCAGGACGACACCCACACTATCCCCTGTGAAGCGCGCCGCCACAAAACAGTCATCCTGTGAGGAGCGGAGCGACTGCACAGGACTCCATCAACCATTAAGCAGCTTATCGATCTCTTCATTACTCAAAGCCCGTGATTCAGCCGCTGGCTCAGCAGCAGGTGGCGGTGCTGGTGGTGGTTCAGGCGCAGCCTGGACAGGCGCGGCAGCAACTGGCTCTTCAGGTTTTTGCGGGGGTTGGTCTTCGCTATAGTTATCAGCGCTTTCCGGTTCCATACTACCTATAAAATCCTGGTTTAGAACCTGGTTCAAATGAATGACATTAAAACCAAGCGGATCGTGCCGCTGGATCTTATATATTTTTTTATTTTTGCAGGCAGCCATGGCATCAAGTGCAGAAGCGGCTTCCACCAGTTCAAAATTTTTTCTATCACGATAAACGCGATACACCATAGCTGAGGAAAGTTGCAAATCCTTGCGCGGAATAAACAATTCTTCAAAAGGTTCTTTATTTTCTTCTTTCATATTCTCCATCCAAAATAAATTAAGGATGAACAAATCCGCAATTTTTGGCTAAAGCGTTTTTTTAATATGCTTTCCAGCGCATTACTCCAAACAAATGCGAAACCTGTCCGTTTTCGTATCCGAGGGGAACAATGCAAGTTCTGTACCGAACATTCATATGATGTGCGTTAGTGAATTCACCTTCATCAATAACCGGATGTTTTTTATCCAGAACTTCCTCTATTTTTTTCAGGTTCGGGACTTTGGTGCTTGATAATAAACGCAATGCCATATCCGGATTATTGACATCATCACCAAATGCGCCAACCAGAGCCGAACCCATATAGCTATAACGGTAGCCGATACGCTTAACCACGTCATCAAGGCTTATCAGGAAGCAGTAATCCCATATGTCAGCTATTTCTTCCGGTTCAATATCGCTTTCATGCGGCAACTCGCTTTTATTGCGTATCTTGTTCCAGTATGCGAGTAGTTCATCATGACAGCGATGATGCAGGTCGCCTTCCTTGCCATGGCTTTTAAGTTCAGTCTGTTTCATTGTATGTTCTTGTTTCATTGCATGTTCTTTCATAAGCAACCATCATAACATAATTTTACGCTTTGTATAACTATAAAATCCATTTTTTTCATTAACTTAAACATGCCGGCTTTAATAAAAAATTAATCATGTCGGTTTTTATCGCGGTATTCCTTGACATTACGGTTATGTTCTTCCAGCGAGCTTGCAAAATTATGCCCGCCCCTGCCAGTCGCAACAAAATATATCTCATTGCTTACAGCAGGATGCAGCACTGCCTCAATAGCTTCGCGGCTGGGGTTGGTTATCGGGGCTGGGGGCAGGCCGTCTATAACATAAGTATTGTAAGCCGTTTCGCTTTTCAGATCGGCCAGCGTCAATGGACGGCCAAGCGGTTTTCCGTTTGCCTTTTCAATCCCGTAAACTGTGGTCGGGTCTGATTGCAGCTTCATACCTATCTTCATGCGGTTTAAAAACACCGCCGCGATGCGCGGCCTTTCAGCAGCAACCCCGGTTTCCTTTTCCACGATAGAAGCAAGTATAACCGCCTGCGCAGGCGTTGTATAAGGCAAGCCATCAGCCTTTTTCGCCCATAACTCAGCGACAGCCGCCTTCATTTTTTCCTGCATCCTGGCAATTATCGAAGCGCGTGTATCGCCATAGGTAAAATGGTAGGTCTGCGGCAGCAGAGAACCTTCTTCAATATTAGCGGGAACATTGCCAGAAAGCACAGGTTCAGCCGTGAGCAATGCCGAAACCTCGCGCACATTAAGGCCTTCCGCAAAGGTTATTTTATGCACCACCACCTGACCGGCAACCAGCATCTGCATAACCGCTTGTGGCGATATGCCAGCCGGGAACAGATATTCTCCGGCTTTTATCTTTGCGCCGTCTTTATCAAAATATCCAATAGCCTTAAAAACCAGGGGTAAATCTATCACGCCTTTTAGCGCAAGATCATCAACACTCTTCGAAAAACCATTTCCTTTAGGAAGGATAACAGTGGTGTCCTGCGTTGTCTTACCCGGTGAAATATAATTATCCCATGCGAGCAATCCGGCTGCACCAGCGGATAAAAATAAAACTAAAAAGATAATTAAAAAATTACGCAAATTTTTGCCCTCAAAACCTTATTGTCATACCGGGCTTGAGCCAGGATCCATGGCTACAAATTCCATCGGCGAATACTCCCTGGATCCCCCGCCTGCGCGGTGATGACAACTAGAGCGTTTTCGCTTTAGTTGTGCGTTAGGCATCCGAGGCGAAGTGTACACAGCAAATCCACATGTGGGATTTGCTTTTTATAAATTACAAAATCCCGCATGCGGATTTTGTTAGTACATGAGACGAAGGATAACAACACGCACGATTAAATGGAAAATGCTCTAACTAATTACGAACTACGAAATACTAATTACGAATTATGGTTAAACTTGCCTGAACACCAGTGAAGCATTAGTCCCGCCAAAGCCGAACGAATTGGAAAGTGCAGCGCGGATTTTGCGCTTTTTGGCAGTATGCGCCACCAGATCCAGGTCGCATCCTTCAGATGGGTCATCCAGGTTTAATGTCGGCGGGGCTACCTGATCGCGTATCGCAAGTATCGAAAAAATGGCTTCGACAGCACCTGCCGCACCAAGAAGATGCCCGATTGCTGATTTGGTTGATGACATGGAAAGCTTATAAGCGGCATCACCGAACAGGTTTTTAACCGCGAGTAATTCCAGCTCATCACCAAGCGGGGTCGAGGTTCCGTGCGCATTGATATAATCAATATCCTCAGGGTTCATGCCTGCGCGTTTAAGCGCAGCCGACATTGCGCGCCCTGCCCCTTCATGCTCCGGCGCAGGCGCGGTTATATGGTAAGCATCACCAGACAGGCCATACCCCACCACCTCAGCATAAATTTTTGCACCGCGTTTTTTCGCATGTTCATATTCTTCGAGGACAACAACACCAGCCCCCTCGCCCATTACAAAGCCATCACGGCCTTTATCCCATGGGCGCGATGCCTTTGCCGGGGTTTCATTATACCCGGTCGACAAGGCGCGGGCAGCCGCAAACCCGGCCAGCCCGATGCGGCATATGGTAGCTTCCGCACCACCCGCCAGCATTATGTCAGCATCACCGAACTGTATCATCCTGGCAGCATCGCCGATAGCGTGCGCGCCGGTTGAGCAGGCTGTAACAACAGCATGGTTGGGTCCTTTGAAGCCATATTTAATGGAAATCTGCCCGGAAGCTAAATTTATCAGCGCCGCCGGGATAAAGAATGGGCTTACGCGCCGCGGGCCTTTTTCCTTCATCATCAAAACAGTTTCTTCAATAATGTGCAGCCCGCCAATACCAGAGCCAATCATAACCCCGGTACGCAATGCAGTTTCTTCATCAAGCGATGCTATACCAGCGTCCTCAACTGCCTGCGAAGCAGCGCCAAAAGCAAAATGGATAAAATCATCCATTTTTTTCTGTTCTTTTGGTTCTATATAGTTGTCGGCGTTGAATTGCCCAGGCTCATTGCCACGCACTACCTGCCCTGCGACCTTGGCCGGAATATCCGAAACATCGCAAAGAGTAATGCCCGTAAGCCCCGAGCGCGAAGAAACAATACCATCCCATGACTGCTCCACCCCGCAACCAAGCGGAGTAACCAGACCAAGACCAGTAACTACGACCCTTCTCATAGATTAATTAGGAAATATTACGCGGCTTTTGCGTGTTGCTGGATGTAATTTACAGCATCCTGCAGGCTTAAGATTTTTTCAGCGGCATCATCAGGAATTTCGATGTTGAATTCTTCTTCAAACGCCATAACCAGCTCAACGGTATCGAGGCTGTCAGCGCCAAGGTCGTCGATAAAGCTTGCTTCAAGCACAGCTTTGGATTCATCCACACCCAGATGTTCAACAACGATTTTTTTTACTCGTTCAGCAATATCACTCATGATGTTTTTCCTTCGTTAGTTACACATGCAAATCCATATATGGATTTGTTACTCTGAAATCTACAACTAATATTTTTTAATTGGTTAGAGTCGGGAACAATAATCATCCAAACTTAAACGTCAATCTTAAAAACACCTGTTTAGATAAATAATTTCACAATCATACACAATATTTTCACTAAGCCACTGATGGAGTAGCATAACTCAAGGGCTATGACTACAAAAAAGTAGGATTCATGGCTAATGATTCATGTATTATTTAGCATACCGGCTGCCACTTGGCCTCAGGCCTCTTTAAGCCATATACATTCCACCATTAATATGTAGTGTCTGGCCGGTAATATAAGATGCCGAGTCACTGGCCAGATAAAGCGCCCCATCAGCGATCTCTTCTGCACTGCCCATACGCCCAAGCGGAATATTCTGGTTAATACGGGCTTTTTGCTCATCATTTAGCGCATCGGTCATTTTAGTTGCAATGAATCCCGGAGCGATACAATTAATAGTTATCCCGCGTGATGCCACTTCCTGCGCCAGCGATTTCGCCATTCCGGTAAGCCCGGCTTTAGAAGCGCAGTAGTTAGCCTGGCCGGGATTCCCCGTCCACCCGACAACGGAAGTTACAAATATGATGCGCCCGGCGCGGCGTTTAAGCATGCCTTTGATTGCCGCGCGCGCCAGCCGGAAACTGGCTGTCAGGTTGATGTCGATAACCTGCTGCCATTCATCGTCTTTCATACGCAGCGCAAGATTATCTTTAGTAACGCCAGCGTTACACACTAATATATCCAGCCCTCCAAGTGCCTCTTCCGCATTTTTTATAAGCGCATCAACGCTGGCAAGGTCAGATAAATTGCAGGCGATAGGTATAACACCATTGCCCAGTTCAGCCGCAAAACCCTTCAGCTTTTCTTCGTTACTCCCTGAAATAGCCAGATGCGCGCCTGCTTCTTTGAAACTCTTGGCAATAGCACTTCCAATGCCACCGCTAGCCCCGGTTATAAGTGCTTTTTTGTTGGTAAGTGAGAATGTCATTTTTGTCCTCATGTTTAGGGATTCAGGATTTAGGATTCAGGATTCGGGGGAAGAAAGTTTTTTATCCAGACTTTTTATAAGCCCATTGAGCATTTTTCCAACTTCCATATATCCATTAAATAAATACAATATTGCTTGCTCAGTTGTGTAACCTAAATCACTGGCAATATAAAGCTGTGTTTCAACTTCAGCAACAGAACCATAAGCTATATCAAGAAAGCGCATGTATTCTTTGGTAGTCCTGCGTGATTTTCCTTCAGCTATATTCGATGGAACAGAAACAGCCGCCCTTTGTAATTGACTGGATAAACCATATAATTCTTCTTTTGGAAATGTCTTTGTTAACTTATAAACAGCAGCGACCAAAACCCTTGATTTCTGCCAAACTTCCAAATCACGATAACTATTAATATTCATAATCTTATCTTGAATTTTCTCTGCCCCCTGAATCCTGACCCCTGAATCCTATTCTACCTTGGCAAACGCTTCCAAATCAGCAACCGTCCCGACATTCATCGCCTGCACATCAGGGGCGCAGCGCTTCATAAGGCCTGAGAGCACTTTCCCGGCGCCTATTTCAATTACGCGGGTTACGCCCTGCTGCGCCAGATATTCCATTGATTCGCGCCAGCGCACCACTTCTGTAACCTGGTCAACAAGCAGGTCACGCAGCATCTGCGGATCATTTTCCGCTTTTGCCGTGACGTTAGTTACAACCGGAACAATCGGGGCATTAAATTTCGCAGCCGCAAGCGCCGATGCCATAACGCCGGAAGCCGGGGCCATCAGGGCACAATGGAACGGCGCGCTTACTTCCAGCATCATTGCACGTTTTGCGCCTTTATCCTTGGCAATTATGATTGCGCGGTCGATCGCAGTTCGCGTTCCGCTTATAACCACCTGCCCCGGCGCGTTATCGTTAGCGACGCTGCAAACTTCTTCGCCTGCCGCCTGGTTGGCGATTTCTTCAGCCATATCGCGGTCAATCCCAATCAGTGCTGCCATAGCGCCATTGCCGTCATGCACGCAACGCTGCATCGAAAGCCCACGCACACGCAGCAACCGTGCTGTTTCAGCAAGCCCGAGCACCCCATCGGCGCAAAGGGCGGAATATTCGCCCAGGGAATGGCCAGCGACAAAAGCCGCCTGCTTTTTAAGGTCGAATCCAAATTCGCTCTGTAAAACACGGAAGGCAGCTATAGATGTCGCCATAATAGCTGGCTGGGCGTTTTCAGTAAGGGTCAGCAGGTCTTGCGGCCCATTAAATATAATATCGGAAAAATCTTCCGAAAGGGCATTATCGACTTCTTCAAAAACCTCGCGTGCGGCTGCAAAGTTATCGGCCAACTCTTTCCCCATGCCAACCACCTGCGATCCCTGCCCTGGAAACAATAACGCCTTTTTCATATCCCTACCTTTTTTAATTATTATTTTATCCATCACTACGTAACCCCAAGGCTACAATCATTAAAGCTTTTCGGTAATTATAGCAACTGCGAATTGCTGGCATATGGTGTAAGTGCCAGATATCCCACTATACTGGCCTGAGAAAGGAATTTCCCAGAGAAGGCAAGGCAAAGACTGACATAGGGAAAAACTTTAATCAAACCAGTATAATACCACCAACAAACTCACACCCCATCTAAAAAACCCAAAAATTCAGCCCGTTAGTTTTCTTGGCTCAATATCACTATTTTGCTTGCAATCCATAAAAAAGTGACTATAGCTATACCCCTTTTTTATATATTACAAGAAATTCGCAGGAGCTTAAACCACTATGCCGTTGTACGAAAGCACTTTTATCACCCGCCAGGACCTGTCCCGCCAGGACATCACCAAACTCACAGAAAGCATGGGCACTATCGTTTCCCAGGGCGGTGGAAAAGTTGTAAAAGACGAGTATTGGGGCCTGCGCAACCTCGCTTACAAAATAAATAAAAGCCGCAAAGGGCATTATGTTATGCTGTCAATTGACGCCCCAGCCCCGGCTGTTAAGGAAATGGAACGCAACCTCCGCCATAATGAAGATGTTATCCGCCTACTCACCATCCGCGTTGATGAATTGGAAGAAGGCCCTTCAGCCATGATGAATCAGTCACGCTCACGCGAAGATGGCGCACCGGACGATGCTTCTGCAGATGCCGATTCCGATATAGCTGACGCAGTAATAAACTAACGAAATATACATAAGGAACATAATGAACATGGAACGCCAACAGGAAAACGCAAGCACAGGCCGCAAAGTATTTTTCCGCCGCAAAAAAACCTGCCCTCTTACTGGTGCCAATGCCCCTAAAATTGATTATAAAGATGTAAAACTCCTCCAGCGCTTCATTTCGGAACGCGGAAAAATTCTTCCAAGCCGCATCACCTCCGTTTCCCACAAGAAGCAGCGTGGCCTTGCACAGGCGATCAAACGCGCACGTAACCTTGCTTTGCTGGCATTCGTCGCACAATAGCAGGCGCCCTTCTTTAAAATAAGAAGCAATAGGTATATATTTTTTCGCAGGGCTATTGCAGGCTGCGTATAAAATCTATAACAATAGTCCTACAAAAATAATAGGCCTAACAAACAATAGAATATTATGCCCGGTAATATACCATCTATTTTGCTTTCAGCCCTGCTCTCAGCCGTTATATTCCTGTTGATATTAAGCGCAGGCCTGGACTTTATTTTAATGTTCCTCTGCGTTATTCCGCTGCTTGCCGCCGGGCTGGGAAAAGACCCGAAAATCGCGATGCAGGCTGGGGCACTGGCAACAATTCCCATCGCCATTATCACCGGCAATATTGGGGCAATAGCAATGTTCTTTTTGTTATTCGCGCTTCCAAGCTGGTATATATCCTATATGGCAGTGCGCTACTATGATATAAAAATAAACCCATCCCTGCCTGCCATACGCTTATGGTATCCCGTAGGGCTTATAGCCATGAACCTGTCGCTTTACGCAGTTACTTTAATGGCTTTTATCGCCCTGCTTATGGCCACGCAGGAGCAGAATCTTCCGCAGTTGCTGGCACAACCGGCTGAGAGCGCCATATCCACTTTAAATAATGATTACGATATAAATGTAGACATAAGCGCCCAGAGCTTCTCTTTCATTTTAAGCGCCGTTTCTATATGGCTGTGGTGCTTATTGCTTATGCTTTACACATGGATAACCAACCGGAGCCTCGCCAGAAGGAATATAGCAAGACGGCCAGCCATCAGCCTGACCATATTTGCCATACCACACTGGCTGTTATCACTTATGGCTATATGCGCCCTGGCATCGCTGATAGGCGGCGAATCCATGAGGTTCCTCGGCAAAACATCTATGGTTGCGCTGCTAATACCGTATTTTTTCCAGGGAATGGCAATTATCTATTACAACACCAGAAATTGGCCTAACAAGGCGTTTTTCCTGTTTTTCCTTTACCTTGTAATCATATTGTTATTATGGCCTGCCTTGATAATATCCGGCATAGGGTTATGGAATCATGTAAAAATACTAAACAAACACTTGTCATCTGGCGGAACTTCATCTAAAAGTTAGCCCCCTTTGAAATATCGCGGGTGCGAATCAGAGGAGCAAAGCCTGGCTGAATCGCCATGCGGAGCTGAAGCAATAGGCAGAGGAGCAAAGCGATGACTAGCACCATTGAGGTGCGCAGCCTGGCGCGGCGCTTGAGCACAAGTTTATAATTATTGTTAGAAGAAAGATTAGGAGTATTGGTCATGGAAGTTATTTTGTTAGAACGCATCGCCCGTCTTGGTGCAATTGGTGAAACCGTAAAAGTGCGTAATGGCTATGGGCGCAACTTCCTTATTCCAATGAAAAAAGCCCTGCGCGCCACCGAAGAAAACAAAAAAATATTTGAAGAACGCCGCCACATCATCGAAGAGCAGAATGCAGCCGCCCGTAAGGAAGCCGAAGTGCATGCTAAAAAGATTGATGGCCTGAGCGTAAAACTCATCCGTCAGGCGAGCCAGGAAGGCAAACTTTATGGCTCAGTAACGGTTCGCGATATAGCCGATGCCCTTAAAGAAGCCGGACATGTCGTTCCAAAAAGCCAGATCGTGCAGACCACTATCATCAAAACCATTGGTGAATACCCGGTTCGCATCACCCTGCATCCTGAAGTTACAGCAAACGTAAAACTCGATATAGTCCGCGTTGAAACCGAAGCAGCTTAAACCTGGTTGTGGCCATAATAAGCAGCGCAGCAGAATTTAGCCTGAAAAGGCTGTATCTGTTATTGGCGGCTATACTTGTTACGCTTATATCTATCGCTGTTTCCCCGTCATCAGCAGTTTTTTACGACAAGGAAAGCGCAAAGCCGATTGGCTTCAATGATTTTCTGTATTACTATGGAACTGGATCGCTGGTAAAAAATGGCAGCTCCGATATATATGATTCAAAGCTCCAGCAGGAGAACCTGTCCAATATAATCGGCGCTCAGGTGGCCAATATAATACCATATCTTTACCCGCCGCAAAGCCTCCTGTTTTTTGCTCCGCTAACATATTTCCCTTTAAAGGGCGCGTTCCATATATGGCTGGTATTTAATATACTCTCTACGCTTGCGTTATTAGCATCATTATATTT
>JBDHUC010000005.1:0-86553 GCA_039808985.1 Alphaproteobacteria bacterium
TGTAAAACGAGAATTATACAGAAAAAATAAATTATCCATTATGTGATACGGCTGCAGGTGATGTTTCCTGCGCCCTTAAATTGCATATAATACAATTTTTTTTTAGCGCAAGGGGGGGGGGAGAAAGATGAATGGATGAATAGATGAATGAGGTAATAGATTGTCCGATGATAAGCTATTACAGCGTTGAGGTGCTGGCGATGGCCATTTCAAGCTTGGCCAGTTCGACCGCAGTGCGCAGCTCTATTTCATCCATTATCGCAATGAGATGCGGATCGGCAACGCTTTGGCGCTGAAGCGACAGGTTGTGGCGGATATTGTTGAGTACATCCATAGGCAGCGACCCAAGCAGAAGCTTGCGGCGGAGCTGTTCAAGCGAATCGAGCATGGACTCGCCCTGCTTTATAAGCTTCTTGCGGCGTACCTCCTCTTCGGAAACTTCCTGAAGCGCCAGCATTCCTGAAAGCGCAGATGAGGCGGCTATATCGCTGAGCTTTGCAGAATTTGGCGTTTCTTCGCTTTCAGCAAGGGAAAGCAGGCTGGAAAAATCGCCAGCGGAACCTGCGCCAGCGCGCCTTCTCGCTGCCGAGGTGTTTTTGATGTTTCCGTAAGAATCAACTTTCATGACCTGATTATATATAGCAAAGATTACGGATTGGTAAAGGGGGCTGGATGACAGATGACGGATAACGGATGACAAGCAGGTAAACACTGATCGCTGATAACTGGCAACTGGCCACTAAATATTTGGCACGGTAATTGCTTTGATTGCCCTGTTATTTTTTAACAGGGAATTAAGCATGAGTCAGAAATATATCCATAAACAGAATGTCTGGGTGCGTGTGTGGGCAGATGTGGAAACCGTATTCTACCGGTTTGTGTTCCTGCCATTAATGTTTTTGATTATTTTGTGGGGATATTTGATTGCCATGTCCTCGATGGCGCATGCTGAATCGCGCATAAAAGATATTGTCACCTTCGAGGGCATACGTGAAAATATGCTGATGGGATACGGCCTGGTGGTGGGGCTGAACGGAACCGGCGACAAGCTTAAAAACAGCGCCTTCACCGAGCAAAGCTTAATTGCATTCCTGGAACGCCAGGGAGTGAACACACGCGGAACCGAACTTAAAACCCAGAATGTCGCGGCGGTTACAATTACCGCAACCCTGCCGCCATTCGCACGCACCGGAAGCAAGCTCGATGTTTCGGTAAGCGCGATGGGCGATGCGAAAAATTTAGCTGGCGGAACATTGCTGGCAACGCCGCTTTATGGCGCAGATGGCGAGGTTTACGCAGTAGCGCAGGGTTCAATCTCAATAGGCGGTTTCAAAGCGCAGGGTGAATCTACTACCGTTACCAAGGGCGTGCCTACTTCGGGCTTTATCGCCAGTGGCGGTATGGTGGAACGCGAAACCGATTTTGTTTTGAATAAGCTCCAGAAAATGAAGTTGTCACTGCGTAACCCTGATATATCAACGGCGCAGCGCATATCAGACGTTATCAACGAACATATCGGCCCGAGCCTTGCCAATGTTTCTGACCCGGGAACCGTTGAACTGAGCGTGCCTGATGTTTACAAAAATAATGTTACGCAATTGCTCGCCGATATTGAAACCCTGCCGGTGGAAACTGACCAGGTGGCAAAAATCGTGATCGATGAAGCTTCGGGCACCATCGTTATGGGTGAGAATGTAAATATTGACACTGTGGCTGTGGCGCAGGGAAACCTGGTGGTAAAGGTTGAAGAACGCCCTGTTGTTTCGCAGCCTAACCCGTTTTCGCCGGAATCATCGCAGACAGTGGTGACAGCGCAGACCGAGGTTTCGGTAAACGACAAGCCGGGTAACCGCATGGCGATATTAAAAAAGGGCGCAAGCCTTAAGGACCTGGTTGCAGGGCTTAACGCACTGGGGGTCAGCCCACGCGACCTTATTACTATATTGCAGACGATCAAATCGGCAGGTGCTTTGCAGGCGGAGATAAAGACGAGGTAATTCTAGGTGTTAGTTTTGGTGGTTAGTGGAAAGGATAGGGAATGTTAATAGATAGTGCAATTTCTGCAGGGTCGCAGGTAATGTCCGCCAGATTGCAAGGGGTTAAGGGCATGGACCCCGAGAAGGCCGCAGTGGTGGCCAGGGATTTTGAATCTATGTTCGTTAGCCAGATGGTCGAACAAATGTTCGGAGAATCAATAGGTTCTGACGCTTTTGGCACGGCGGATACTGACGAGGTTTACAAAGGGTTAATGGTTCAGGAGTACGGAAAAATCATAACCCAGTCCGGTGGCATAGGAATTGCTGATTACGTTAAGAGAGAGCTGCTGAAGCAGCAGGAAATGTAAAAAAGTGATGGAGAATAATATGACTGGGGAAGTGCTTACTGGTAATTATCCAAATGGTGCTGAGGTGCATAATTTAAAAATGCAGGATGTTATAACCCTGACAGCGCGGCTTGCGCAGCTACTTGCCGAGGAGGTTGACCTGCTTGGTGATATGAAAATAAAAAAAATAGAAGCTCTGCAACAGGAAAAAATATTTATAACCAATGCCCTGGAGGCACAGCGCAAACTTATAGAACGCCACCCATATATGCTGGGAAGCATCCCTTCGCGCGATAAGGCCGACCTGGAATCGGTCGCTGCGGTATTTGAGGATATACTTGAGGAAAATCACCGTAAACTGCTAATGGCCAAAGAAATAAACCATAAGGTGGTGCAGGCGATAACCGACGTGGTGAAGGAAACAACCCAGAGCCGTACATATAATGGCAGCGGTTATGCGGGGATAGCGGCATTTAATACACTATCTGTAACCCTGAACAAGACAATATAATTTTATGCAAACTCTACTGGCATGGATAATCTGCTTGCGATGAACATTCCTCAAAATACAAACTACGGAACTAATTATGAGCTTGACTCTTGCGCTGAATAACTCGCTCTCGGGGCTTAATATCAACCGCCAGTCGCTTGCGGTGCTTTCGCAGAATATAGCCAACGCGAATACGCAGGGCTATAGCCGTAAGATAATTGACCAGGAATCACTGTATCTTGATGGCAATGGCGCGGGTGTGAGCATTAAGGACATTACCCGCAAAGTTGATGATTACCTGATAAAATCGGTGCGTGAACAGACCTCGCTGGTGGGGCAGGGAAATACGGTGAATGACTATAACGACCGTATCCAGATATTGCTGGGAAAGCCAGGCGACCAGAGCAGCATAGATTCCAATATCGGAAGCTTTTTCAATGCGCTGCAGTCGCTATCGCAGACGCCGGAAAATTCATCGCTCAGGGTGAATGCCGTAAACCTTGGTAAAACGCTGGCGGGGCGTATCAATGACCTGTCATCTGGCCTTAATGGCCTGCGCTTCCAGGCCGACCAGGATATAAGCCTGATGGTGACTTCGATTAATGCCGATATAAAAGAAATTGATAAAATGAATAAGACCATCGGCAATGAAGCAGCCCTTGGAAAACCAACCGCAGAGCTTGAGGATAAGCGTGACGGGCTTATACGCGACCTCTCAACCTACCTTGATATTTCAGTTTATAAAAAATCATCCGGCGAAATTAATATAAGCACCAATACGGGGCTTAGCCTGCTTGATGACAGTGTTTACCAGCTCTCATATAATGCTGCCGGGTCGGCTGATACTTTCGTAAATGATGCATCGCTTTCAGCGCTTAATATTTTCCGGCTTGATGAATCGGGTAAGCCGGTTGGTGCGCCAAAAGTGCTTATTTCACAGGGTACCAGCTCTACAATAACCAGCAATGTGAACAGCGGAAACCTTGCCGGGCTTGTGCAGATGCGCGACAAGGATATACCGGCCATCCTTACCCAGCTTGATAATTTAGCAGCGACAATACGCGACCAGATGAATATAATACATAACAGCGGCACAGGTTTTCCCGGCGCGCAAAGCCTGACCGGCACACATCTGATGGTTGCTGATGATTACAGCCAGTGGAGTGGTAAAGTGCGTATTGCAGTCCTGGGCAGCGACGGCGGCCCGGTTGCTTCGCCTTACCCGGATGAAACAGGGGTGCGCCCACTGACGCTGGACCTTTCCACCCTTGATACCGGAACCGGGGCAGGGCAGCCTAATATACAGGGTATCATAGATGAAATAAACTGGACGCTTGGAACACCGCAGACCAAGGTGGAGCTTGGCAATATAAACAATATAACGCTTGTATCTGACAGCAAGAATATACCAAACAATACCGGGAACCTGAATTTCGATTTCAATATGGAAAATATATCGGGAAGCAATGCTGGCATATATGTAACCGGGATGCAGCTTTTAGACAGCAACGGCAACGTTATGGCTGCCCCTACATCTACTATGCCAGCGGTGAACCTGGCTGGTACTTACAGCACTATTGCCGGAAGCAAGGCGCTTACAATAAATACAGCGACAACTAATAACCTGAAAATCGGTGACAAGGTTTATCTATCCCAGCCATCTGGCGCGATTGATGGAATTCCGGCATCGGATTTTGGCGGCTTCTTTACTATTACCTCGGTCAATGGCTCAAGCTTTACCGTGAATGTCGATACTGCTGCCAATGCTGGCGGGAATTTCGCTGTAGGCGGGCAGACGGCAACCCCGAAATACACGCAGATAAATGCCGGGGAATCGGTGCGTACAAAGGATGACGGTATGTTCACCGCGAATTTAAGCGGCAATTTAACCTCGCCTTATTATACCATAAAAATGAATGTTTCTGTCGATGATGGTAATGGCAACATATCCAGCTCGGTTATAAGCTACCGCGTGAATAATAACGACACCAACATGATGAATGCGCGTTATGCTGCGCTATCGGCAACGCAGGATGGAAAGCTGGTCTATCCCCAGACAACACAGCCTTTTGCCCGTGCCACCCTGGTTGATGCCAACGGAGTTGAGATTGGCAAGGTAAATGGAGCCTATACCACCACCCAGGCCGGTTATCTTAAAATTGAAAGCGGAATCCCGAACAATTATATTTCTATTGATTCGCTTGACAGCACCGAGCTTGGAAGGCCGCATGATACCCCAAAAACTGACGCTACCAACCGTGGATTTTCGCATTATTTCGGGCTTAATAATTTCTTCGTTGACGATGGTGATGCCCGTGTTGCGAAAACTGCCGGAAGCGCTGCGGCGCTCAAAGTTGAATCACGCCTGACCACCAATCCCAACCTGATTGCCCTTGGCCAGCTTACTGCGGTTCCGCCGCCAAATGATCCAAGCAAGCCATCCACCTATACTTATGAGCGCACTATCGGAGATAATAGTGTGATAAAGGCGCTGGCGAACCTTGGGATACAGGAAGTGAGCTTTGCTGCGGCAGGTGGGTTGGGCCAGACCAAGATACCAATCGGCGCGTATGCGGGGCAGATAATAGGCGCGGCTGCAACCAACGCCAACGCATCAAAAACACTAAAGGATAACGCGCAGACATTGCTTGATGGCTATAACCAGCGTTCGGATTCGATAAGCGGCGTGAACCTTGATGAAGAGCTTGCCAACACGGTCATATACCAGAACGCCTATAGCGCATCGGCGCGTATTATTACTGTGGTCAACGCCATGTTTGATACGCTCCTGCAAGCTGCGGGAACATAATTATGAATTTATATAATGGGGAGGAAATCTTATGTCGGTAGGACGCATCAGTACATACGCGCTGCAACAGACGACATTGCGTGACGCCAGCAAGGCGCAGGTTACGCTTGCCGATTTGCAGCAGCAATTATCCAGCGGCTCCAAAGCGCAGGACTTTGCCGGACTGGGGGGCAATAAATCCGAGCAGTTCCTGCTCCTTGAAAATAAGATCGCCAAGACTGATGTGTATCTTGATAATAATACCATAGTCGGCACCCGCATCGACAGCACAGACACTATACTTGGCCAGGTTATAGATACGGCGACCAACCTTAAAAACCTAATCTCGCAGCGGCGCAATGCGGCTTCCAATACTGCGGCATTCCCTGATTCCCTTACCGGAGCGTGGCAGGCTTTGACCAGCCAGCTCAACACCAGCCTGGAAGGACGTTATATTTTTGGCGGTACGCGCACTGATGTGGCGCCGGTGGATACCAAGAATTTTCCATCATTGCAGGAAGATGGTGTGCCTGATGACAATTATTATAACGGCAGCAAACAGGATATTTCAATCCGCGCGGACGATAATACAGAGATGACCTATAATGTGCGCGCTGATGATGCTGGCATACAACAGATTTTCGCAGGTCTTGCCATGGCGATGAAAGGGCATGACCAAAATTCTGACGTTGATTTAAGCAAAGCTTACGATCTTGTTGAAAAAGGGTTAAACGGGGTTATTGCCACGCAATCAATTGTCAACCAAAATAAAGTGGCGCTTAATGACATAAATACCCGTCACCAATCATTTAAGCTTTATTTTCAAGGGGTAAAAGAAGAAATAGGTAATGCTGACCTGGTTTCGGTTTCTACAGAAGTTTCTATAAATCAAGGGATTTTGCAGGCGACGTTCCAGGCGTTTGCCAAAATTAATTCCTTGAAGCTTTCAGATTTTTTACGTTAAACTAACAAAGTTGTGCTATTATGTTCCAATCGCACGGCAAAAATATAAGGGGTAAGATACTATGCTAAGCCAATCAGCGTTCTCTGCCGGAGCAATCAATCCGCATGCTTCATTCCCTGAAACCATACAGTCGCGCTTTGGCGAGATAGCGGTGGATATTTCCAGGGCTATAAGCTTTCCACGCGGCCTGCTTGGAATGCCCGATAAATCAAATTTCGTGCTTACCAGTTTCAACAGCCAGAAAATGGAACAGTTCAAGCTATTACAATCGCTTGATGAAACACAGCTTTCCTTCATAACCCTCCCTGTCGCGGTGAAAAATAACATAATTGACGCGCAGGATATTTATGATGCCGCAGATAATCTGCAGATAGCGCATGATGATCTGGTGGTGCTTTTGATAGTATCGGTTCACAGAAGCCCAGGCAGCGTTAAGCTTTCGGTTAACTCCCGCGCCCCGCTATTCCTCGATGTGAAGCATAAATTCGGCACGCAATATGTGTTCCAGAATGATGCCTATAAGGTTCAGCATTCCATTTAATCACTGATTTGGCTTCAAATCTGCTTGTGATGGAACCTCCTCGCTCCTGTTTATACAGATCCTGCGCTCTCGCGTTGCTCGCCGCAGGATGACCAGAACTGTTATTCCCGCCTTGCGCGGGAAGCCAGAAACACAAATTCTGCCAGTAAGTATTCCCTGGAACCACGGCGCCGGATTTTCTCAATTAGAGCATTTTCCATTTAATCGTGCGTGTTGTTATCCTTCGTCTCATGTACTATTGTACACTTCGCCTCGGATGCCTAACGCACAACTAAAGCGAAAACGCTCTAAGCATTGAATTATTGATTGCCCTTGGATTTAATATTATTTTATGGTATTATTTGGTACATGTGCAGGAGATTTTATTATGTCTAAAAACACCAGCCTGACGCTTGGCGACCATTTTACTGACTTCATAGCCACTCAATTACAAGATGGCCGTTATGGTTCAGCCAGTGAAGTAGTGCGTCAGGCTTTACGATTGCTTGAAGAACATGAGCAGAAGCTGGCGGTTGTTCGTTTTGCCCTTATTGAAGGAGAAAATAGTGGCAAGCCTGAAAAGCTCGATATGAAAAAAATTATCCGCAAAGCCAAACGCCGCGCTGGCCTTGATGTTTGATATTGTTATCCATCCCCGTGCGGAAGCTGACCTTGCTGATATTTGGCAATTTACCTTTGAAACATGGGGTGCTACCCAGGCCAACATTTATCTTGAATAGTTGGATTTGGGGTTTCACCAGTTAGCTAAAAATTCCAAACTTGGTGAGGCGTGTGGTGATATTCGTACAGGCTATCGCTGTCTGCGTTTGAACCGCCACATAGCCTATTACCGCCTTAAAGCCAATCAGATTGTCATTGTTCGTGTGCTTCATGAACGTATGGATATATCAAGGCATCATTTAACTCCATAATTGACGCAAGTGCAGGGAAAAGTGCAAATTAATATTGCTTAAATCCTGCAATTATCTAATAATCCCGTCATCTTATTATCCACTTATCCAAAAGGAAATGCCAATGCCTGCGAAACAGACCGCCAAAAAGAAACCGACACTCAAACAACAGATGCTTTCCAAACCGGTTAAGCATATCGACATTACTTCGTTTGATGCGCGCCCGATAATCGACCAGATGGCGAATATGTCATTCACCTCCCGCGACCTTGCCAAGGCCACCGAGATTTATAACATGATGCTGGCTGACAAAAAATGCTCCATCTTCCTGACGCTTGCCGGTTCGACATCGGCGGGTGGCTGCATGAAGCTATATGCTGACCTTATAAAGAATAATATGGTCGATGCGATTGTAGCAACCGGCGCATCAATTGTGGATATGGATTTTTTCGAGGCGCTTGGTTTCAAGCATTACCAAGGCAGCCAGTTCGTTGACGACAAGCATCTGCGCGATAATTATATCGACCGTATTTATGATACTTACATTGACGAAGAAGAATTGCAGCACTGCGACCATACTATCAAAAAAATTGCTGACTCGCTGAAACCCGGCGCTTATTCCTCACGCGCATTCATAAGCGAAATGGGCAAGTGGCTGACCAAAAACGCCAAGAAAAAAGATTCCCTGGTGCAGCTTGCCTATGAGCATAACGTGCCGATCTTCTGCCCGGCTTTCACCGATTCCTCGGCGGGGTTTGGGCTTGTTGTGCATCAGCACGAGCGCAAGAAAGCGAAGAAACCATATATCACCATTGATTCTATCGCTGATTTCCATGAGCTGACTGATATAAAAATCAAAGCCGGAACCACCGGCCTGCTCATGGTTGGCGGCGGCGTGCCTAAGAATTTTGTGCAGGATACTGTGGTGTGCGCGGAAATTCTCGGCGAGGAAGTGGATATGCATAAATACGCGGTGCAGCTTACGGTTGCTGATTCACGCGATGGCGCATGCAGCTCCAGCACGCTGAAAGAAGCCTGCTCATGGGGCAAGGTGGACACTGCTTACGAGCAGATGGTCTACGCTGAAGCAGGAAGCGTGCTTCCTCTCCTGGCTTCCGATGCCTACCACCGTGGCCACTGGAAAAAACGCGCCAAACGCAACTTTGCCAGGATGTTTGCTTGATTCTTGTATATTTTTCCAATATACTAATACTATATGCATAAAAAGCTTTTGCAGCTATTGATCAGTTTTGAGTGGGATAGCTCAAACCAACATAAAAGCTGGAAAAAGCATGGTGTTACTGGGCAGGAAGCCGAGCAGGCTTTTATGTGCGACCATGTATTTGTATATGAGGATGAAAAACATTCTAATGTTGAAAAGCGATATTACTTATTGGGTAAAACGCAGGAAGATAGGAAATTATTTATCGTTTTTACTATACGCAATAATCGGGTAAGGGTTGTCTCTGCAAGGGCTATGAGCCGCGTAGAAAGGAAATTTTATGAAACCGAAGAAAATAAAACCGATTCCTAAATTCAGGGATGAGGAAGAAGAATTTAAGTTCTGGGAAAAGCATGATAGCGCGGGTTATATAGATTGGAGTAAGGCTAAAAAAGCTGTATTTCCTAACCTGAAGCCATCTTCGCAAACTATTTCCCTCAGGCTTCCCCTTGCGATGCTGGAAGATATAAAAGTTATGGCCAATAAACGTGATGTGCCATATCAATCATTGATGAAAGTAATTATTGCAGATGCAATAGCCAGGGAACGCCAGATAAACAAAGGGAAATAATATGAAAAAAAAAGTAACCGGGAAAAAGACTGTTGCGGCAAAAAATGCTGAGCCAAAGAAAAAGCCGGTGACGGCGAAAACCAAGGCTTTGCTGGCTAAGGGCAGGAAATATTATTCGCTGGCTTATAAGCCGAGGGAAATGATCGTTGCCCGTGGCGTGGGCGTGAAAATATGGGACACGGACGGCAATGAATATATTGATTTCGGGTCCGGAATATCTGTGACCAGCCTTGGCCATCATAATAAAAAACTGGTGGCGGCGCTTGCGGCGCAGGCAAAAAATATCTGGCATACCAGCAATATATTTTTCACTGAACCTGCGGTTTCTCTTGCGGAAGAGCTGTGTGTCGCGTCTAAATTCGCCAAGCGCGCATTCCTTACCAACTCTGGGGGGGAAGCCAATGAAGCGGCGATTAAACTTGCGCGCAAATATGCCGCTGATAAAGGCCGCCCGCCAGAAAAACGTGAGATAATAACTTTTGTAGGCTCATTCCACGGGCGCACACTGGCAACCATTACGGCTACCGCGCAACCCAAATACCAGGCCGGGTTTGAGCCGCTGCCTGGCGGTTTTACCTATGTAAAATATAATGATTTCGCGGCGATAGAAGCGGCTGTGAGCGATAAAACCTGCGCGGTTATGCTGGAAGTGGTGCAGGGCGAGGGCGGAGTTACTCCGGTTGCGCCGGGGTTCCTTAAGCATGTCCAGGATCTATGCCACAAATATGATGCGTTGCTCATGCTCGACCAGGTGCAGGATGGTATGATGCGCACCGGAAAATTATTTTCGCATTTCGCAGAAGCCGGGGTGAAACCGGATGTGGTGACACTGGCTAAGGCGCTGGGTGGTGGGATACCGATTGGCGCGATGCTGGCGGGAGAAAAAGTGGAAAATACTTTCCAGTTCGGAAGCCATGGCTCGACATTCGGCGGCAACCCGCTGGCATGCTCGGTTGCACGGGTGGTGCTTAAAACGCTCCAGTCGCCAGAGCTTTCTAAGAATGTGGCGGCACGCAGCAAACAGGCATTCTCCGGGCTTAAAGATATAAATAAGCGGCATAATATATTTGCGGAAATACGTGGGCGCGGCTTGATGATCGGCGCGGAACTGAAACCGGAATATCACGGCAAAGCAGGGGAACTGGCAGAACTTGCCCGCAAGCATGGGTTGCTCGTATTGCAGGCAGGGCCAAATGTGATGCGCCTGCTGCCGCCGTTAGTCATTAAAGAAAATGAGCTTGCCCAAGGGCTTAAAAGGTTTGAAGCGGCTATAGTAGAGTTCGACCAGGCCTAGTTGTGCGTGTATTAAACCCCTAACTTGCTGCAAATGCCGGTTTTTGCAGATAAATAGATTAATGGATAAATAGCTGGATTGCTTCGCCTCTGTGCTGTCATCCTGAGAATGCGTGAGCATTGCGCAGGATATCAGGATCATTGAGCAGATCCTGTGCAGTCGCTCCGCGCCTCACAGGATGACAATGCCATGGTATCCGCTGGCAAAGGCGGGTGGAAAAAATATTGCGCGATGCGCTTAATAAGGGTTTGATATAAAGTAATATTTCTAATTGCTTTTTATTGGTGCTTTTTTGCTGTATAATTGGTGCATATTTACACCATCGTGGAGGTTTTATGATTAGACAAAGCATTTCTTTTACTGCTCCCAATGACCAATGGCTTAACGCGCAGGTTGAAAGCGAGGAATATTCCAGCAAAAGCGAAGTGGTTAATGACCTGATACGCAAGGCAAGAGAACGGCAGGCGCAGATTGAAGCGATAAGAGCCAGGTTAATTGAAGGTGAAAATAGCGGGTTTGTAACTCAAACTATGGAAGAAATGTTAGCAGAATTCAAGGAAGAGTTGCGCCGCGATGGTGAATTATAAAAATTGAATAAGGTATTTTATTATGATGCTGGTACGACCTGTAAAGATTTCCGATCACACTGAGATATTATCGCTTGCGCATGAGGCGGGAATAGGCATGACCTCGCTGCCTGAAGATGCTGAGGTGCTGAAAGCAAAGATCGAAATAGCAGTTGCAAGTTTCGAGGGTAGCCCACAGGCAAAAGGCGATGAGCATTTCCTTTTTGTGCTTGAGGATACTGACACCGGAAAACCGGTGGGAACTACGGGAGTGGTTGCGCATGTCGGGATCAAGTACCCGTTTTACTCCTACAAACTTTCGACCATTGTGCAGGCATCGGATGTTGTCGGTGTTTACTCGCGGCAGAAAGTTTTGCATATGGTGAATGATTATACCGGAGCAAGTGAAATTGGCTCGCTGTTCCTGCTGCCGCAATACCGCCGCGATGGTATCGGAAAATTCCTCTCGCGCTGCCGCTACCTGCTCATGGCCGAGTTTCCGGATTTGTTTTCCGATATAGTAATATCGGAGATACGTGGTGTGCAGGACAGCAATGGGCATTCGCCTTTTTACCGTAACCTTGCCGAGCATTTTTTCCAGATGGATTTTAAGCGCGCCGATTTTGTCAATGCTACGCGTGGCGGGCAATTCATAAGCGATTTGATGCCTAAATACCCGATTTATGTGAACCTGCTTGACCAGCGCGCCCAGGATAGCATTGGTGTGCCGCTGGAAGCATCGAAACCAGCGCTTGGGCTTTTAGAAGCGGAAGGGTTCCGCTACCGGGGATATATAGATGTGTTTGATGCCGGGCCAACCATGCAGGCCGAGCGTTCGCAGATAAGAACGGTAAGGAAAAGCAGGAGGGTTGAGGTAAGCGCCATTGGTGAGCCTGAAAGCCCCGGCCAATATATGCTGGCAACAACAGGGCTTAGAGATTTCAGGGTGTTGTTCTGCCGGTTGGATGAAGTAAGCGGCGGAGTAGCAATCAGCAAGGAAGCCGCTGAGATATTGAATTTAAAAACCGGAGATGCGGTGCGCTATATAGAGGTTTAGTCCGGGATTAGGGATTCGGGGTTAGGGATTAGAGATTAGGGATTCGTAGTTCGTCATACCGCCGCAGGGCGGTATCCATGTAATGTAATATCTGAAGCATGGATCCCGGCCTTCGCCGGGATGACAGAGCTCACTTCGGATAATGATAATCAAAGCTTTCTGGATTGGAAAATTTGGGCGACACTTCTTCTTCGCCGCGCCTGCGCTTATGCAGACAGCGCGAAATATAGCGCGCTGTTACATAGCTGCTTGAAAGCTCCTCAACGAAACAATCAAAAATTTTTAAATCATTTTCGCCGGGAATGAATTTTTTATTATGCTTGTAGCCATAGGCAATTATCATCGCGTTCATCAGCATGTCGAAAGCTATTTCAATAGGCTGCTTTTTGATAACGCGCTTGCTTCTTCTGGAAAACATATCAATAATCCCCATCAAACCACCAGCTTGATTGCTGGTGGCGGGGAGTTCGAAAACCTACCACATGAGAGGCTGCATTAGTCTTTGGCTTGCGCCTGAACATACACCAATGCCTCCCCGCCATGCGAGGAGTGCGATTACGGTCACACAAACCGGTATTATGAAAGGCTACGACACCCCAAAGCCGGGTTTCCCAGCTTCAGTTGCAGGCTAGCATATTAAACAATATGGTCAATTGATATAATTTCTCTCTTGCGAATCCCTAATCCCGAGATCCCAGCGCAAGGCGGAGATGACAAGAAAACACTAGACCGTCCAACCGAGTCCTAGTAAAACAATTCCGGTACAATTCAAGCGGAGAAAATTATGCAGGATATTTCTATTTTCCACAGGGGTGGCTTTGTCATGTATGCGCTGGCACTGTTGTCGGTGTATGCCATCACTGTAATTGTCTTTAAAATATGGCAATTCAAGAAATCGAATGTATTTGACAGAAGCTTTATCGAGCCGGTATTGCGCGATATTAAGCAGGGGGACCGCAGCCAGGCTACAAAAACGCTTGAAACCATCAAAGGCCCGGTTGCGCGTATCATGCGCATAACTTTTGAATGTGTGGCTAACCGTGAGATGTCGCAAAAAAGCAAGGAAGCTGAAATAGCGCGTGTTGGCGCTGCGGATATACGCTATCTTGAATCACACCTGCGCGGGCTGGAAATGACCGCTATGATCTCGCCGCTTATGGGGTTGCTTGGGACAGTTATCGGCATGATAAACTCGTTTTCAAAGCTAAGCGCGGCAGGAACAAGGGTTGACCCTTCCATACTTGCAGGCGGCATCTGGGAAGCGCTGCTTACTACGGCAGGCGGGCTTGCGGTTGCCATACCGGCTCTGGCCGCCCATTACATACTGGATGGTGTTATAGAAAAAGTGCGCGCCACAATGAAGGATGTGACGGTGCAGATATTATCGCTTGAAGATGAATTCCGCCGCAATGAGCGCTTGTTCGCAATAGAGCAGGCAAAAAAAGCTGAAGAAGAACGCAAAAAGCAGGAAGAGGAAATGAAGAAACAGCGCGCAAAAGATAACGAGGCTTCCGAAGAACAAAGGCAGACCGCGCCTAAGAAGATGTCGACCTTGCATCTGCTTAGCCCGAAATATTCTGGCAACCACTGATATGGATGAGCTTAATGTGTATAAAAAATCTAATTTCTGTCACCCAGTTTTTATAACGGGGTCCGGTAATCTGGTTCACAGACCCCGCGACAAGCGCGGGGTGACAAACTTAATAGAGCATTTTCCATTTAATCGTGCGTGTTGTTATCCTTCGCCTCATGTACTATTGTACACTTCGCCTCGGATGCCTAACGCACAACTAAAGCGAAAACGCTCTAGTTTGGCGGGGATGATATATGGAATTTGAGAGAACATCGCGCCGGAGCCTGAACCTGCCGCTTACACCGCTTATAGACGTGGTGTTCATACTAATCATTTTTTTCATGCTTACTACATCATTCATGCGCATAGAATCGCTGGAGCTGATGCTGCCATCTTCGGGAAAGGTGACTGATAAAAAGGAAGTAACGCATATTTTTATCCGCGAAAATGGTGATCTTATACTTGGCAAGCGTGATGTAACCCCTGATGAACTTAGCGATACTCTTACGCGGCTTTTTTCGCAGGACCCATCGTCGCCTGTTATGTTGCTTACCGCCGAGGGGGTTACCATGCAGCAATTGGTTGCGGTTATGGATAAGGTGACAGCGGCAGGCGGCAAAAGCCTGTATGTGCGTAAATGGGTTGCTGAAGGCGAACAGCAGGCGCAACCGCCGCAACCGCCAGAAACCAAGGGGTAATATGGGTGTTACAAGTAAAATAGTTTTATTGGGATTGTCATCCTGTGCAGCCTTCGGCTCACAGGATCTGTTTAATGATTGTAAGATCCTGCGCTGCGGCATTGCCGCCCACAGGATGACAAGGTAGGGTTATGGATTTTCCACGCACGCGCCGCAAAAAAATTGAAATAAGCCTGATACCGCTTATCGACGTTTCCATGTTCCTGCTGATTTTTTTCATGGTGGCGGGAACTGTTGAAAAATTTGACCTTGTGCCTATTGACCCGCCAGTTTCGCATACCGGGAATATGATGGATGAGGGGCATATAGAAGTGCTGCTTGGAAGCCATGACGAAGTGATACTTGACGATGAAATAGTTACGATTGAGGAAATGCAAAAAAACCTTGCCGGGCTGCTTGTCGATAATCCTTCCAAAGTTGTGACCATTAAGGCTGACGCTGTGGTGCCTGCTAACCGCATGATCGAGGTTATGGATGCGATAAAGGCAGCAGGGGGACATCACCTGTCGGTCCTTACACAATCGGTTGCAAAGGTGGACAAGAAATAATGGCTGGTTTTTCCAAATTCACTGCATCGTTTAATGCCTCCAGGGTAGCGGCGATGGAGTATCTTGGGCCACAGCATTTTGCCATGCTCTTTATCCTGGCTGCCATATTCCATGCACTAGCCTATTGGGGCTGGACCATGATGCCGCCGCTGCGCATCATTGACATACCTGTTCATGCTATGAATATCCGCCTTGGCGACAGCGATGTGCAACAGGTGCAGGATGATGATGAAAGCGCCCCGCAGCCATTGGTTGATAATACCGCGCAAATGGAATCGGTTATGACCAAGCTTATACGCAAGCCGGTTTCAAAAGTTGCAAGGAAGGCACCGGCGCCAGTTCCCAGGGCTGATAAAATCAACGCTGACAAAATGGCCCAGCAGCCTTCTGCGGTAAGTGACAGGAGCGATTCCCCGCGCCAGTTCGTGCGCTTCAACCCGGCAGAAAAACCAACCGGAAATGACGGTTCTGCTATCGGCAACAGCAGCGATAATGCCGCCGATGTAAAAGCCAGCTATGAGCAGATGATCTCGCTATGGATACAAAAATTCAAATTATACCCGGAGAAAGCAAGGGAGATGGGAATGCAGGGCAGCACTGTAGTGCGTATCCGCATCGACAGGCGCGGAAATATCCGTTGGAGCGAACTTGAAGGCAATACCGGATACCCCGAACTTGACCGCGCGGCGCTGGACATGGTACGGCGCGCCAACCCTGTGCCTGCTGTGCCGGATGAATATCCTCCGGGCGAAATGTTTGAATTTCTTATCCCTGTGAATTACACATTGTAATAATGAAGATACATTGTAACAATGTTTCTAAAGCGGAGGGAAAGTAATGAGTTCATGCAGTGTTATAATGGTTGCAAAAAAAGGCGGGGAGCTGCTGTTCGCCGCAATTGAAACTGTGCTCACGCAGAAAAATCTCGCCGAACTTATTATAATTGATAACGGAAATACGCCAGATGTGATAGCCAGGCTGCAACAGCGCAGCCTGACCGAAGCGCGCATTAAAATCATCCCGCTTAAAGGCGAACTGAATTTTGCCAAGGGCTGTAATACGGCGGCCAGGCAGGCTACATCGGAATACCTGCTGCTGCTCAAGCCAGGATACCTGCTGCCACCTGATGCGATAGAAAATTTTATCGGGGCGCTGGTGGCAGAAAAAAACTCGGTGCTGTGCGGCGGTGTGGTTACGGGCTATGATGGCAGCATAAAGACCGTTTTCCGCCCTGCTATTGTAACGCCAAAATCTACATTGATGGATATTGTCGGGATCAGGAAACGCGGGCAGAAAACTATCCCCGCCGCCGATAATATTGCCGGAAAAATCCCTTTTGAGGTGGCGACAATCTCCAGCGCCTGCATGTGCATACGCGCTGGTGACTACAAGAAGCTTGCAGGTCTGGATGAGGAATTTTTCCCGCAGGATGAAGAGATAGATTTTGCGCTGCGCGTTCAGCAGATAGGCGGGAGGGTGCTGTGTGTGCCTGCGGTGCGTGTAACGCGTATGCCAAGCGCTGCGGATCAAATTTCAATCGCAAGGCAATTGCAGGAAACTAAAAACACCATACGCTATCTCAATAAATTTTTCTCGGCGCATGAACCATTTGGAACGTTGTTCCTGCTTAACCTGCTTATTATGTTCAACCTGTTTATGCATATGCTTTATAACGGGATAAGGGAGTTCCTGCAGGATTCGCGCAGCTACCTGAACGATCCGCAGGCGAAACGATTATTGGCGCTGGCTACAGGGCCGGTGAACCTGCAGAAGAATGAGAAACTTGCCAGGAAAATCGTCCTGGTGACCGGCGCTACCAGCCAGACGGGATTATTCGTAATCCGCCGCCTTATTGCATCGGGCGCGGCTGTTCTTGCGGTAAGCCGTGGCGATGACATACCCTATAGCCATGAAAGCCTGCGCTGGATAAAGCGTGACCTTGCCAACCCGGCTTTTGACCTTGACGGATATTGCGTTGATTACGTGGTGCATTGCGCGCCGCTATGGCTGCTGCCTGCGCTGGTTCCGGCGCTGCATCAGGCAGAGGCAAAGCGCATTATAGCTTTCAGCTCTACCTTGATATTTTCCAAATTGCTTGCCGCCAACAGCTTTGAAAAAGATTATGTGCATAAACTGCAAAATGCCGAGAACCTTCTGGCCGAGCGCTGCAGGGAATTTACAATAAACTATACCATATTCCGGCCTACCCAGGTTTATGGCGTGGGGCTTGATTGCGGGGTAAGCAGTATTGCGAAATTTATCCGCCGTTTTGGTTATATATTTGTGTATCCTCCTGCTTTTGGCCGCCGCCAGCCTGTGCATGTTGATGATTTGTCAATTGCTGTGGTGCAGGCGATGGATAATGAAAATAGTTATGAAAAATCGTATAATTTAAGCGGCGGCGATGTGCTTACCTACCGTGAAATGCTAGCCAGGCTGTTTACACTGTTTGGCCGCAAACAACAGATAATAAGCACCAGCCTGCTGCCTTTCGCGCTGGATATTGCTGGTAAAATATCGCGCAATAAATTCATTAACGGGGAAATTGCCAGACGTATGAATGACGATATGGTGTTTTTCCATGATGACGCCAAGCGCGATTTCGGATTTCATCCACGCGGGTTTTTAAGTGGTGGGATCAAGGATATTGAAGGGTTTTAGGTTCTGGACATTCAAACCATAACTTGCTGCAAATGCCGTCATTGCGAGAATTTTCATAGAAAATTCGTGGCAATTCATTCTTTGTTTTGTGCTGTTATCCTGCGAATGCGTGAGCATTGCGCAGGAACTTGGGATATTTTCCCAGCTTGTCATGCCGCCGCAGGGCGGCATCCGGTATTAAGACTAAGCCCCAGACCCCGCAATAAATGCGGGGTGACAGGTGTAGTGCGGGGTGACAGGTGGAGCAGGGTGGCAGCGTAGTCACTCCTATTGATACAGATCCTGTGCAGTCGCTCCGCGCCTCACAGGATGACATTGCAGTCGCTCCGCTCCTCACAGGATGACAAAGAGCTGTCAGTCACCGAATATTTTTGGCTTTTACAGTGGTGCCAGCTATTAGAGCATTTTCCATTTAATCGTGCGTGTTGTTATCCTTCGTCTCATGTACTATTGTACACTTCGCCTCGGATGCCTAACGCACAACTAAAGCGAAAACGCTCTAGCGGGTCTTTATCTGCTGCGGCAGTATTGCTGGAGTAGAAGATGGGAAGGCTAATGCCGGGTCACTATAACTAATATCAGGTTTTGATACGTGTTTCAGCGAATCATTCAGCGCTACGTTCGCGAGGTTGGCCTGACCCACTATGGTCGCTAATTTATTGGACATTGACCCCTGAATATCATCTGCCCTTATCGAATCTTTCGGCATTATATTAAAAACCGTAAGATTTCCGTTGTTGATCGATGTAACCAGTTCAGCCCCACCTTCAAATTCGGCGAGGGATATTTTTTTAACCGCAGGCTTATAAGCTGCTACAGAATCGCTGGAGGTTAAATCTATAACATTACTAGTAAGGTTGCTTATGACTATTGTGTGCGGGAATACGTTTGTGGCTTGATATTTCAAGGGATAGTTTTCTGGGGCATCCTTGCCATCATTAGCTTTTTGTGGATTATGCATTGCTATTGCGCCTGTAAATACCCCATACCTCGTAACACTCATTCCAGATTCCGCCAGCAGGATATTTGCAATTGGGGCGATATGGCGGCATATTAGCTCATCTTTTTTGAACTCAGCTAAATTTACCGGATCTGCCTGGTTGGCCCGTGAAATATCATTATGCAGGCTTGGTATGTGATCCTGCTCTTTGGTAGGTGATAATTTAAAAGCAGGATTATAGACGCCAAATTCTGAGTGGAATTTATCATTTAAAACTATGGTGATTTCTTTTTCTATACTGGCAATTCTGGCAAGATCATCAGGATTTTTGGGATTTAGGCTTAAGAGCAGTTCGCCATAGCTCTTCCCGGTTTGGGGATCAATTTTAGCTTTTAGCTCCTGCGCTGTTTCAAGGCAGGCGATAAAGCGCTTGTCATCTTTGTTTATTATGTAATCCGGTTTTCCATTCTGATCCCAGTCTACCCCTTGCGCATCCTGCTGCGGGGTTGCTGCCCTGAATTTAGCATTGGTTAGGAAATCAACTATATTATCCCAGATCGCCATAATATTTTAGCGGGTCTTTATCTGCTGCTGTGGCGCTGTCGGGGTAGAAGGCGGGGGGGTTAATTCCGAGCCTGTATACACAACTCCTGCTGCGAGTCCTGCTTCCACTGCATTTTTAATGTCTGGATGCACAAAATGATCGGCGATATTCTTAGGTGTTGACCCATCATCGCCCATGAATTTTTGAAGTGGCCCACTATTGCCACGGTTTGCCTGTTCCATAATAAAATCCAGCTTTTTCTGCAGCTTTTGCGGGGAATCGGCTTTATAAACAGTGGTATATTCATTGGCGCTGCCAAGCTTGATTGGCTTGCCCTTTGTTAATTCCTCGGCTGATGTTTTTCCTGAAACAAGCTGGTAAGCTTCCTGTGGATTATTGGAAAGATTTATTATATTTCCGGTTTCCTTGCTTATCAATATGGCCTGCGGGCTATCAGAAACCTGTGCCTGCCATTTGTAATTATTGCTGTTTATTCCAAATGAGGCTTTTGTAACGGTGGCGATTTCAACATCTATCCCAGCGTCTTTAAACTCTTTGGCAATCGCAACTGGATTCAGCGCACCTTTTTTCTGGGCATCGGATAGTATAACATTTGTTACCGATTGCTCTATCTGTGCCTTTGTTAATTCCATAATTGCCGTGCTTCTGTCTGTTTTTTAATATGTATGTTAATGTGCATGTTAATGGGCATGACCATAACTTAGCATAGTAATGTGACGGTTTTATTACTGAAGTTTAAGTTTTTTAAGAATTTTTTATGACAAATGGTGGTTTTTGGAAAATAAACCTGCAAATAGATGAAAAATAACGATTTGCAAGCCATGAATTTTCTGCGAATATGCCTGGCATAGCAATCTTACACCCGGAGTTTTTTGATGCGTATCGCTTACGTAAATGGCAGCTATATTGATAATGCGCGTGCCAGCGTGCATATTGAGGACCGGGGCTACCAGTTTGCTGATGGAATTTACGAATATATAGCATTTTACAATTGGTTGCTGCTTGATGGCGACCTGCATTTCAAGCGCCTTGAGCGCAGCCTGCGTGAGCTGGAAATAGCCATGCCGGTTACGCCTGTGGCGCTTAAGCTCATTGTCCGCGAAATTATAGAGCGCAACGGGCGCGAAGATGGCGGGCTTTATATACAGGTGACGCGAGGGGTTGCGCCGCGCAACCATATCTATCCTAAAAATGTACGCCCATCTTTGGTTATGACTGTTTGTGGCGCGAAAACGCCCAAGAAATCAGAGTTTGAAAATGGTGTGAAAATCATTAGTTGCCATGATAACCGCTGGGAGAGGCGCGACATTAAATCTATTTCGCTGCTTCCTAACATCATGGCCAAGCAGGAGGCCAGCCGCCAGAAAATGCGCGAGGCGTTGCTGGTTGAAAAAGATGGCACTGTCAATGAAGGCTCGGCCTCGAATTTCTTTATGGTAACAAAATCCGGGGCGCTTGTTACCCATCCCGCTGATAATGATGTCCTGCCGGGAATTACCCGTGATGTGCTGCTGAAACTTGCGAATAAATCCGGCGTTGAAGTTGAGGAGCGTAAATTTTCTATAGCCGAGGCAAAGGCGGCTGGGGAAGCATTCATAACATCCACCAGCATTAATGTGCTGCCGGTTGTAAAGATTGATGACAGGCTGGTGGGTAAGGGCGTGGTTGGTGAAGTTACGCGCAAATTGCAGAAGCTTTATAATACGCATATTTATAAGAATACGGGGAAGAATTTTGATAATTAGAGCATTTTCCATTTAATCGTGCGTGTTGTTATCCTTCGTCTCATGTACTATTGTACACTTCGCCTCGGATGCCTAACGCACAATCAAAGCGAAAACGCTCTAGAGCGAAAATGCTCTAGTGTTGGTGGGAGTGTTAGTGTCGTCCTGCGAATGCGTAAGCATTGCGCAGGATCTTAGAACTATTGATGCAGATCCTGTGCAGTCGCTACGCGCCTCACAGGATGACGTTGTTGCGGCTGTGCGCCTCACAGGATTGACAAAAGGAATTATATGAAACTGCCAAAACCAAAAGCGATTATTTTTGATTGGGACAATACATTGGTAAATACCTGGCCGGTTATCCATGATGCGCTCAATGCCACATTCGCTGAAAACGGCCTGCCGCTGTGGACAATCGAACAGACCAAGTTGCGGGTGCGCAAATCCATGCGTGATTCCTTCCCGGAAATCTTCGGCGAGAACTGGCAGGCAGCAGGGGCGGCATACCAGGCGCATTACCGCGCCAGCCATTTAAGCAAGCTTGATGCACTGCCGCTGGCGCGTGAGATGCTGGAAGAAGTAAAAAAACGTGGGATTTACAGCGTGGTGGTGAGTAATAAGCGCGGTGAGAATTTACGCAAGGAAGCGCAGCATATCGGCTGGTATGATTTGTTTGATAATATAACCGGGGCCGATGATGCGGCGCGTGACAAGCCATTTGCCGACCCGGTGCATCTTGCGCTGGCGGGAAGCGGAATCCAGCCTTCCCCTGATATATGGTTCATTGGTGATAGCGAAATTGACCTTGAATGCGCGAAAAATACCGGCTGCACTGCGATATTATATGGCGATGAAGCAAGCGCCCATCCGGAGTATAACTCTACGCATTACCGTGGTTTTCCTTACAGCGCGCATGTGCTGCACCACGGTCAGACGCTGGGGCTGCTTGGAGAGTAGTTCGTAGTAGTTACTTCTCCCTCTGTGAGAAGGTTAGTACGCCTACTCGTAATGACGATAGAAATAAAGCCGTTCGGCTATCGACTTGCGATCCGCACCATGCTTGCATGAGGTTCTGGTGTTTTAAGCGGTACTTTTGCTTCCTGCTGCGTAACTTCGCATACCTCAAAGGATTGCTTGTAATCCTTGCGCATGGATTCCGCTGTTTCAGCAAGGTAAGCGGCTATACTCGCTGCAAATTTTTTCTCATCAGGGCTTTTTATACGGTCCATATTTTTTAGAATGGATCCGGCCATGTCGTTGCTATCACCGGCAATTGCCAGGCCCTTAGTGTCGGGGCGGCAGTCATGGGTTCGCAGGTGAAAATCGGCTCCATTGGAGCTTTTTCCCTTTTCTATTAATGGATCACGGCTATCTCCAGTTCTCAAGGTTATTACCGGGATGCCCAGGGCTTCATCAACGTTGCCGTTCGACTTATCTAAAGTAGAGATAAAATTTTTAATATCACCGATAATTATATATTTATTATGATGCTCATCTTTATTGAAGATCGGCCTTAATAGCTGGGAATCCCGTATATCATCAGTCAGTATGAAATTATTTCTCGCAATGGCATGCTGCTGCGCCGGTAACGATCTGGAACCATTATCCTGTAATATACTGTTAATGGCCTCCAGGGATACATTGTTTTCCTTGGCGCTTAATACCAGGCTTGCGATGTTCATACTCTCTTTGTAGGCAGCGTATTCCTTAGAAGAGCTTGGCGTCTTTTCCATATTGATGGAAATATCGGCTATTATATTTTTAACCTGATCCTTGGAGAGTTTATTTAAAGTTTCTATATCATCGGGATTCCCTACAACATATACAACGCCAACACCTTTGTCATGAAAGTGCTTCATATTCTTTGTGACCAGTGCAATTTCGGCGCTATTATCACCCACACCAGCAAACGCAAGCCCATTGTTCTTGCCAAGTAGCTGGTTAAATAATTCCTCCTGCGTTTTTGTGTCTGGGTCTATGTCCGTTTTTTTTCCTGCTTTGGCGGTTATATAATCCCTGCTGAATATTTTGTTAATTTGTTCCGTATCATAGACCTCTTTATGGTAATCATTGTGTTCTTCCTTCCATTTTGCAAATTTCTCCTTTGCCTTATCCATAATCAGGCCATAATCGGATTGGTTTATTCTGCTGCTTAATTCTCCTATTTTAGCATTATAATTTTCTTCCGCTTTGGAGAAATCAGCGCTTCTTATGAAATTACCTTTTCCAGCGCTCCTATTTATGTCAGCAAAATCATTGAAAAGTTCGATTCTGGCATTAAATATCATATCAACCGCCTCGTCAGTAGTCAGTGGATTTGACCCCCCTGGCTGAAGGCTGGATATGTTAGTTTTTGATTCATTTCCCTTGGCCATTTTTCTGCTCCTTGCATTGTTCCTGTTAAGGCATCTGCATACGATTATAGCGTATTAGTTGCTTAGAAATATATTACAGTTTTATGAATATTAATAATTTCAGGCCTGTTTTGTCCTGTCGTTTGCCAGTGCGCTACGGAACATTTTAAGGCGAATCAGGAACTTATCCAGTATTTTCTCGACCAGCTTATATTGCGCGGAGATTTGCTCTATATCAGCTTCCGGCGGGATCAGGGCAGGGGCGGAGAGATCGGCAAAGCCGGTTCCGGCGTAGCGCGCGAAGGGAATCCCGGCGTTTTTCTCGGCTTCCATGACGGTTGTCACCAGGCAGGAAGCCACAATGCGCGGGAACAGCACAGTATAGGCAAGCTGCTCATCGCTTTTGCTTTCTTCTCCGGCAGGTGCGGACTGAAGCTCCTTGTGGACATGGGTTATTACGTCTATATAGCGGTCAAGCCCCTTCAGCAGGTTTTCCTTATTCAACTCAAAAATTTCTGCCCATAGCCCGGGGTCAGAACCGCTTATGCGCAGGAATGTTTTATATAGTGGGCTGATGTCGGTTTTTGTGAAATAGCTTCCCAGCGGTTGTTCGAGGCAGAAAGCTATGAGCTGCGGCAGGTGCGACATGTAGCCATATATCAGGTCATGCGTGGCGGCTGGCATTCCTTCAAGCTTTGCGCCCATGCCCTCCCAGAAAAGGCTAAGTTTTTTGGCGATTTCATCAGGCGGCGGTTCATTCGGGGTTATTATTATGCGTTTGCGTGTGAAAAGGTCGCTGCGCCCGGCATGTATCCCGGTTTTTTCGCCGCCTGCTATCGGGTGCGCGGGGATAAATATTGCATGCGGCGGCAGGTGAGGGGCTATCGCTTCCATCGCGGCCTGTTTTACTGAAGAAATATCCATAACAATAGTGCCGTTTTTCAGGTGTGGCGCTATTGCCTGCGCTATTTCAGGCAGGGTTGATATAGGTGTTGCTATTATTACAAGGTCGCTGTTTTCCACTGCACTTTTCAGGTCGGGCGCGGCAGTGTCGATGAATTTTTCCTTGCGCGCGAAGGCTGTGGAAATCTCGTTGCTATCGTAGCCTGCTATGCTGGCGGCGAGTTTTTTTTCATGCGCGGCGCGGGCGATGGAACTGCCAATTAAGCCAAGGCCTATAACTGTGATGCGGGGGAAGATATGGGTCATAGGTTACGGGACTCGAGGTTCGGGATTGGAGATTCGGTCATATTACTCTAGATCCCCGCGCAAGGTGTGTATGACGAAGGATTGCAAGGCGGGGATGATAGTGATGCGGGGGAAGATATGGGTCATAGATTACGGGGTTGGAGGTTCGGGATTGGGGATTTGGTCATCGCAAAAATTCTTTCAGGGCGGCTATAACGGCGCGGTTGTCTTCTTCCAGGCCGATGGAGATGCGCAGGCAATCAGGCAGGCCGTAATTGGCGACTTCGCGCACAATAAGCCCACGCTCCATAAGGAAGGCATTGGCATTGGAGGATGAGTGTCTGCCGCCTGGAAATTCTACAAGCAGGAAGTTGCCGATGCTGGGATAGGGTTTCAGCCCAAGCTTTTTAAGCTCGGCGTCCATCCATACCAGCCATTTATTGTTAAAATCCTGCGCGGTTTTTGTGAATCCTGTGTCGCGCACAGCGGCTGTGGCTGCCATTATTGCAGGGGTTGAAACGTTGAATGGGCCACGGATGCGGTTTATGACATCGCAGATGGAAGCAGGGGCATGCATCCAGCCTATGCGAAGCGATGGCAGGCCGTAAATCTTGGAAAATGTGCGCAGCATAACGGTGTTCTCACTGCCTGATACCAGCTCGCTGCCGTCGGTATAGTCATCTTGTGTTGAGTATTCCGTATAGGCGCCGTCGATGGCGAGGATAATATTTTCCGGTAAGCCAGCGCGCAGGCGTTTCATTTCGGATACGGAAATATATGAGCCGGTGGGGTTGTTGGGATTGGCGATAAAAACTATTTTTGTTTTTTTTGTGACATGCGCGAGTATGGCATCGACATCGGTGGTCAAGTTTTTCTCAGGGGCGGAGATTACTTTTGCGCCTACTGACTGCGCGTATATCTTATACATGAGGAAGCCATGCTCGCTGATGAGAACCTCATCGCCAGCACTTACATATGCATGTACCAGCAGGCCGATAAGCTCGTCAGAGCCCGCGCCGCAGATTATATTTTCCGGCGGGAGTTTATAAACTTCGCCTATGGCCTCGCGGAGTTTCTGCGCGCTACCATCGGGGTAGCGGTGCAGGTTTTTTGCCGCTTCCTGATAGGCTGCTATTGCCAGCGGACTTGGCCCCAGCGGGGTTTCGTTGGATGAAAGCTTTACCACTTTTACGCCGGGCCTGGCAGATGATTTCCCGCCGACATATGGCGCAATTTCTAAAATTCCCTGGTTTGGTGTTGGTTTCATAATGATATTATTTCAGGTGTTCTGTGAGTTGGCGAGGGTAATGGGACGGGCGTAAGCACCCAGATAGTGGATACTTAAAATCGCGTTTCCGGCAGCAGCGCGGAAGGCAGTAAATGACTCATCCTGCGGGGTGATGAAGCCTTTTATCTCGATAAGGTGGTGGCGGCTGGCGGGACTTAAATTAGCGATGTTTATCCATGTCGCTTCCAGCCTGCTGGCGATGAGGGCGGTTTGCAGGCGGTGCTGGCTGCAATTGGCATCGGCCTCGATCACTACCAGCGACATATCATCGCCGGAAGGCTCGGGTATTAATTTGGCTATGGCCAGCGCTGACGGGATGTCCTTGCCGGGTACATCGGTGTAAACAAATGGCACATGCGCAAAGATTTTTGGTACGTTCTCACCCTGCTGCATGAGGGCTGTCCACCAGTTGCTGTTATCCGCGCTGCGCAGGAATGGCACTATCCCGACTGAGGCTTTATCGTCTATCACATCGCCCAGTACGCGCTTTATGTGGGGTTGCCTGGTTATCGGCAGGTTGGAGCCGAAATATTCCCGCGCCAGCCAGTAGAGGCTGTTTTCTTTCTCATCGGAAAATACCGAAAGGGTCAGCCTTGATTCAACCCCGGTGGACGCGCCTATTATTATACGCCAGATAGCACCCGCTGCGCTGGCCGGGAAATCGGTAGGGCGGAATTCCCCGATTATGCGGCGCACCATTTCGGCTTCGCGCCCGGAACGGATGGGGCAGGGAATGGTGTTCGCGCTTTTGAGCTCGCCTACCTGTTTTACAATGCCTATGCGCTCGATGAGCAGCTTGATTATATTATTGTCAATATCGTCGATATTGGCGCGGAATTTTGCCAGCTTCTGGCTGTTTTCCGGTGTGTCGGGGCTGTCAGTCATATGTAAGGTTCTTAAATAATTTTTATTGTAAACCCAGAACCTAGCGAAGCAATGCGACTTAGGCAAGCAGGATTCGGATAACTGTATTATTCTCCCTCATCCTAACTTTTTCCCAGAGGGAGAAGGGATTTATTGGTGACAACTCCCTTGACCATACAGCATAAAATATAGTAAAGATAAATGCTTATGGCGAAATCAAAGTTCGGTGCGAATTACAGGGAAGTGGAAGTTGGCGAGATCGTGAGTATCGCACGCGATAAGCCACTTAAGCTTGAATGTGGCGCTGAAGTTTCCAATATCCCGATGGCATACCAGACCTATGGGAAATTAAATGCAGCAAAAGATAATGTGGTGCTGGTCTGCCATGCGCTCACCGGCGACCAGTATGTGTGTGGCACCCACCCTGTTACCGGCAAGGAAGGCTGGTGGGACAGGATGGTTGGGCCTGGAAAACCAATCGACACAGACCGGTTTTTTGTAATTTGCTCGAATATTATCGGCGGTTGTATGGGGTCGTTCGGCCCGAAGGAAATCAATCCACTGACTGAAAAACCATATGGGCTGGCATTCCCGTTCATAACTATCGAGGATATGGTGAAAGCGCAGGCTATGCTGCTTGATGAGCTGGGAGTTGGCAGGATATTCTGCGTTATCGGCGGGTCGATGGGGGGGATGCAGGCGCTGGAATGGGCAAGACGTTTTCCTGAACGTATTTCCTCGGTGATGCCGATTGCGACCTCAACGCGGCAATCAGCGCAGAATATAGCTTTCCATGAAATTGGCAGGCAGGCAATAATGGCCGATCCGGACTGGCGCGATGGCGATTATATCGCAAGCCGGACCTACCCATCGAAGGGGCTTGCGGTTGCGCGTATGGCAGCGCATGTGACCTATCTATCGGAGAGCATGTTGCAGGAAAAATTTGGCCGTAATCTGCAAAATGGCGAGGAATTCACCTATGGTTTTGGCGCTGATTTCAGAATTGAAAGCTATTTGCGCCATCAGGGGGCCAGCTTTGTTGAGCGTTTTGACGCTAACTCATATCTGTACCTTACCCGTGCCGCCAGCTATTTTGACCTGACGCGTGGCGGAACCCGTAAGCTTACCGATGTTTACGCCGGGACGAATATACGCTTCTGCGTGGTGTCTTTCACCAGCGACTGGCTCTATTCATCGGTTGAGAGCCGAAACCTGGTGCGCGCGCTGAATGCCGTTGCCGCAAATGTGAGCTTTACCGAAATCGAAAGCGATAAAGGCCATGACTCTTTCCTGCTGGATATTCCTGAATTTGATAATGTGGTGCGGGGGTTCCTGGCGGGGTCGATATAGATTTAAAAAGGTGATTGATTTGCGCGCAAAAAGTATATATTATTAGTATATATTTAGTGGTAGGTGGTAAGTGGTTGGGGGGTATGAAGGAAATTATAACAGCTAAATTATTTAAGAATGGTAATTCGCAGGCTGTGCGCCTCCCTAAGGAGTTCCGCTTTGAAGGCGATGAGGTGCTTATCCGCCGCGAAGGCAGGAAGGTTATTATTGAGCCGAAGAAGAAAAAAGGAAAATGGCACAGTTTTTTTGCCGATAATACTGTGGTTCCTGATGATTTTCTTGCTGATAGGGGCGATGTGCCGCCGCAAAAACGGGATTTGTTTTAATGTATATGCTCGATACTGATATTTGCAGCTATATAATAAAAAACAGGCATGGTTATCTGGAAGAAATACTTGATGGCCTGGATGATACGGAGGTGTGTGTTTCTGTAATTACACAGGCAGAATTATTATATGGCCTGGCAAAATATCCTGATAGGAAAAAACTACATAATCTTGTTCGTAAATTTCTTAAAAATACTGTGATTATGGATTGGGATAGTTTGGCGGCTGAAGAATATGCCCATCTTCGGTCCTCACTAGAAAAAAAAGGCAAGCCCGGTGGAGATTTCGATATGATGATTGCTGCTCACGCCCTTAGCGTACGAGCAACATTGGTGAGTAATAATGTCAGGCACTTCACCAATGTGCCAAAACTTAAAACAGAAAATTGGGTATAATGAACGAACTGCGACCCGACCTTAGAGCTATTGCCAGCCTTATCTCGCCGTCATCGACACTTTTGGATGTTGGTTGCGGGGAAGGCGACCTGCTTTCATGGCTCAAAGAGGAAAAAAAAGTTTCGGGGCGGGGAATCGAGCTGTCGCAAAGCGGGGTGAACCGCTGTATCGCGCGGGGGCTTTCGGTTATCCAGGGGGATGCGGATATAGATCTCGAATATTACCCCGACAAGGGCTATGATTATGTGGTCCTCAGCCAGACCCTGCAGACGCTCAGGAAGCCACAGGAAGTCTTAAAGCAACTTGTGAGGATTTCACGCCATGCCATTGTTTCTGTTCCAAATTTTGGTCATTGGCGTAACCGCCTGTATCTGGCTGTTAACGGCAAGATGCCGGTTACTAAAAGCCTTGCCTTCCAGTGGTACGATACGCCAAATATTCATTTCTGTACCATAACAGATTTTGTTAAATTGTGTGAAAGTCTTGATTTATCAATAGAAAAAAGTATTTATGTGACTGAGGCCGGGGCTTCTTCCAGCCTGCTTAACAATAAGCATTTTGCAAATTTATTTGGCCAGCAGGGCATTTTTATGGTTAAATACTAAGCTGTAGACTTTGTTTAACCTTATGCTTCTGTCTTGCCTGTCAGGTGTTGGGATAAATAAAGGCCATAATCCTTGTCATTTTGCATTATATTGTAGATTTTTATTAAGTTCTTGTTAATCTTTTGTTAACTCAGGTATTAGTGAAATATTATTAATTTCGCGCTATATTGGGATTTTATGAAAAAGTAAACCAGGCGGAACTATAGGATATATAATGGATTTGGAACTTGAAAATATACTGACCCAGGAACGAAAAAAATTCATAAAACTGGCCGCGATAATAGTTTTTATTGTGATAGGGTTATTTGAAGGAGTATTTTTTTATGTGAAAAATGCTATCCGCCCTGAAGCTTATGAACAGCAGGTGCTTGACGCTATAAAAAAACAAACCGGGCAGGATATTAAAATAAACGGCGATGTTAAATTTAAAATACTTCCCAGCCCCAAGCTGGTATTTTCCGATGTCGCGTCATACAGCACATCTACTACCTCGGTCCCTACTTTTTCCATAGAAAAAGTCGAAATATATATTACCCCGATGTCGGTGTTTTTACACCAGGTCCAACTTTCGGGCGTCAAACTTGTGCGCCCGGTGCTTTCAATTGAACGCGCTGAAGATAATATAGTCCACTGGGACTGGCTTAATACAAAGCTCTTAAAAGCCCTGACTGGCGATAATAACAAAGGTGTTTCGCTGCCTTTATTTATTGATGATGGTGAACTCAGATATAAAGACCCGCTGAATGCCAAAGAAATACTTGTTGAAAATATAAATGCCAGCACCAGCTATAGCCCGCAAATATCGCTTAATGGAACGCTAGATAGCGCGGGGCACGGTTTTGGTTTTTCCATAGACAGTAAAACTAATGGTATGCCTGTATCGGGAATGGCATTCCCGCTTAATATAAAAATTACTGATGCCTACAGGAACACGCTTAGCGTGGAGAGCGTTATGGATCTGTCGGGCGATTCAGCAAAAGTAATTGGTAACTTCGACCTTACATCGGTAGATGTAGAAAAAATGTTGCAAAGCAGCTATGCGCGCAATATGGATCAAGGCGATGAAGAGCCGCTTACCTTGAATTTTAAAGGAAAATGGACGCTTGTTGACGATGCTCTCCAGATGCAGGAAGTAAGCTTAAGCGGCATGGGGTCTGAGGGGCAAGGCAAAGGAAGCCTGGCCTGGAATAACTGGTATCCTACCTTTGGGGTTGACCTGGATTTTGACCACATAGATTACACGCAATGGAAAAGGCTTGCTGAAAGCCACGCCAAGGTGGCCAAGGCGCTTGCTGAAAGCGACGACCCGCAGGATTATGTTTATTATAAGGAAAATCCCCTTCCTGATAATATTGAGTTCAAATTCAATATAAATGCCCAGAAAGTACTCTCGGGTAAAGAGGCGTGGAAAAATATAAAGGTCAATGGCGTGCTTGATAAGGGCGCGCTTACCATAAACCAGTGCGATATTAACCTTGATAGCGATGGGCTGCTGTCGATATTTGGCGTGATTTCCCAAGGGGGGAATGGGGACCTGCGCTTTGAAGGAAATATGGAATCCAAGGGTAAATCGCTGCGTGATGCCATAACTATGTTCTATCCATCTGGTAGTGACCTGCCGACCATAGGGACGGGCGAATTCTCGATGCACTCCAACCTGTATGTTAATGCAACGCAGGTGCGTATCTTCGAGGCAAATGCAATATTAGACGGCACTCCAATCTCGGGCGCGCTTACCGCCTATCTCGATGGCCAGCTACGCATTGATGCCAAGGTAAAGCTTAATGATGTTAATTTTGACACAGTGCGCGACAAGCTGCGCGAGCAAAGCATTGAAGACACCAAGGCCAAGGATGCGGGAGCACCTGCGCCTGTGCGCCCAAATATGGGATTTGACTGGTTGCGTAACCTTTCGACCAGGCTGGATATTAAAGTATATGTTGATAACTTTACCTTTATGGAGCGCAAGGGCGACCGGGTATCTTTCGCCCTCTACGCTTATGCCGGCGACCTGCGTATTACCAATCTCCAGCTTATATATCCTGATGGGGTTTCTGAGGCTAACTGTACTGTGGATGTGCGTGGGCCGCTGCCCTATATCAACCTGATGGTAAATGCTGACCAGGTTGATACACGCTATTTCTCGATGCTTGCAGAAAGCAAGGAGAATTACCCAACCCCTATTGCTGATGTAAAGCCTGGTAAGAAAAAGTCTAAAGCCAAGGAAGAGCCAAAACAGGATGATGTGAAAGAGGCCCAGAAAACTATCAGCGAGAAGCTTGATATTGAAAAAATGGATACGCCTGTTCCGCTTGCGTGGATGGATAATTTCAATGGCGGTTTTGATATTACCTTGCGTAAATTTATCCATAAAAATATTTTCATTGATAAAGTGAAGCTGCAAGCCAGGCTTGATAATAAAAAGCTGCAGATACAGAAGCTGAGCTTCGTGTATTCACAGGCGCAGACCAATATCATCGGCACTGTTTATGGCGGCAAAGTCCCCGGCATGGATATTAGCTTCACCATGGCTAATGCCGATATTTATGAAATAATGAGGCCAATTATAAATATTAAAAATATTTCGGGGATGGCAAGCCTTAGCGGAGTTATCAATACCAACGGCTGGAGCTTCAATGAATGGCTGCAGCAGATGGACGCGAAACTGCTTATTGCTGCCCGCGGCGTTAAAGTTGAAGGCATTAACCTTAATGGAGTGAGCAATGTTGTGGATGTGGCGAGGTCATCGGCGGACGTATTTAATAACGTAAATAACGTGCTTACCAAGGGGGCTACGGAATTTTCGGTTGACGGCTCGATGAATATACAGGACGGCGAATTGCGCTCGCCAAGCCTTACCCTGCGTAGCGGCCTTGTAACCGGCACAATTGCAGGGGGAGTAAAGCTGGATTCCATGATTGGGCAGTTTTCTGTATTATTTCGCTTTGCTAACCTCCTGTCTGACACTATACCAACTATGATCATCCAGCTTTCGGGAAATATGAATAAACCGGAACTGAAGGTTGATACCGCTTCACTTGAGGATTTTGTAGCGCGCAGAAACGTTGGTAAATAGGAATCATAAGTAATGATCATAGTTCAGAAGTCTGCCGAACTGAAGCTGATGGAATTGCTCGGCATCATCCGCGATCCTGCGGGTTGGCAGGCTGTGCATTTTCATTTGAGCGACCTGCTTGAGCAATATAAAAGCGAATACCAGTTCAAGATAGCTATAAACCTTATACATGACCTTCTTAAAGGATATGAGGGCGGAATCTACCAGATGGTGGATAACAGCATTATAGTTGTGTGCGGGGAGCTGGATAAAAATATACTCAGCAAGCTGATTTTCCAGCTACGCTACCTGTATATGGACGACCCGCTTAGCTATTTCGAGGATGGCGGCGAAAATCCCGGTTTCTGCACAACATATGACCTGCGCAGCCAATGGCAGGAATTTATGGATATGTGCGGCAGGCGCATGGCGTTGCTGGTGCGTAAGAACTCTGCGCCGGAACGCATAGAACGCGAAACCGCGAGCCATGATGCTTTAGAGCAGGCCGAGCGCGCAAAAAATCCCGTGCAGAAGGGGTTTAACGTGCTGCGGATGGTGAATGTTGAGCGCGACCTTGCGCGGGCGGATATGCAGCGTGTTATGCGCCGCCAGCCTGTATGCGTTGTAAGCCCTGCGTTCAGCGTGCGCCGGGTTTTTGACGAGATGTATATAAATATAGCGCATCTGCGCCAGATGCTAAAAATGGAAGTTGACCTGCTTGGCAACCGCTGGCTGTTTAAATACCTGACCCAGCTACTGGACGTAAGGATGCTTGAGCTTATCAAACAGAATATGTCCCGTTACCTTGAATCGCCGATGAGCCTCAACCTCAATGTCGAAACTTTAATATCGGGAAAATTCGCAGAGTTTGACGCGCTGCTGAAACCATCGGCGAAAGTTTCTATTGTTATCGAAGTCCCGGTTGTCGATGTGTTTGCGGATATAAATGCCTTCCACATGGCAAGGCGTGATGTGCAGAGGCTTGGCTACCGCGTGTGCCTTGATGGGCTAAGCACGGAAAGCTTCCTGATGATCGACCGCGAGAAGCTGGGCGTTGACCTCGTGAAAGTACAGTGGAACGCGGATATAGAAGCAGACCTTGACAGCAGGGAAAACAAGGAAATAATCAAGGCGGTAAACAGCTTTGGAAGTAACCGCGTGATACTCTGCCGCTGCGATACCAGGGAAGCTGTGCAATACGGACAGGCGCTGGGAATATCGTTGTTCCAGGGGCGCTATATCGACAGTATACTTACGCCCAATGCTAAAGTGGAGAATTAATTGGATTAGTAGTTAGTAGTTAGTAATGCCGCAATCCTAGCCTTCTCTCATAGGGAGAAGGGATTACATTAAGGAGAATTTATTATGAATAATTTTTTTGCGGCAGCGGCTGGAATGGAGCCCAGGTTCGTCATTTCGGGCATAATATGGGCGGCGCTTATGGGGCTTATCGCCGGGAATTATGCCTCATCGCTTATCCACCGCCTGCCACGTGGTAAATCGCTTCTGGAAAAAGCAGCCCATTGCGGAAGCTGCGGGACGCTGCTCCAGGTGCGCGACCTGTTCCCGGTGTTTTCTGCGACATTGCTTGGACATCGCTGCCGCTATTGCGGCACATCGTTCCCATCTATCTACACGCTGATAGAGATCATACTTGGGCTGGTTTTTGTCCCTATGTTCCTCCAATTCGGGTTTGGCGATGTTTTTGTACTGGTTGGAATTATCAGCACCTTTTTTGTCATTATCGCTGCTATAGAAATAAATGATAATGTCCTAAGCGGAAAAGCCATGGTGGTTGCGGCTATTGCCGGAATGTTGCTGCGTACCCATCTTGACGGGCAACTCTTCCATTTTGTATTGGGAGGATTATTTGGCGCAATTGCTGGCGCGCTCATCTGGCGCAAATCAATAACCAGGGTAGGGCATATCTATAAACTTCCCAAACAGGCAGAGCTTATGGTGACTGCCGGGATATGCATTGGCTCTGATGCTTTCATAAAATTCCTGGCGCTATTTGCAGTTTCTTCCGCCCTGCTATGGGTGCTTTCCAAAGTCGTAAATAAGCAATTCCGTATGAGTGTTGCGTTTGCGGTTTCGGTGATATTTATATTGATTTTTGGTTGGCAGATGAATGGATGAATAGATTAATAGATGAATAAGATACTTATTCCATGGCAATTGCATTTGGCTTTTGCTGAATGTGTCGTCCTGCGAATTGCAATAGCAATTGCGCAGGATCTCATTATTATTGATACAGATCCTGTGCTACGGCTTCGCCGTCCACAGGATGACAAGAACCCCGCACCCGACCCCTGTCACCCCGCCAAGTAGCGGGGTCTGGGCCTTAGGCTTAATGCCGGATGCCGCCCTGCGGCGGCATGACAAGTTGGGAAAACATCCTGAGATCCTGTGCAGTCGCTGCGCGCCTCACAGGATGACAGCACAGGCATAATTAAAGAAATGGGGTGCTGTTAGAAAATCCCGCCGTTGCTTGGTGATTTACGTCCGGTTACTGGTGAATCGCCGCTGCCGCCTGGTTTATTGAAGCGTCCAAGGTTGCCCAGGGTCTGGTCGATGAAGGTCAGGCTATGGCCCTCGGTAGGGGTGGTGCGTTTTACCAGCGCTATATCCTTGCCGTCATCCTTATCATAAAAATGAACATCGCTAACCACGCCTGATGGATCGAAGGTTATATCCACTGTATCCTGCGTGACGACTGTTGGTTTCATGAAGCCGATCGCCTCTTTGCGGGCAGAAACATAATACCATGTTTCAGCGCCGAAGCTGGATTTGGAGGAGGGGGAGCCGAATTTATCAAGTATTTCCTGTTTGTTGGTCTGGCCGATCTTGATTTCCTCTTTCCAATTGCCCTGCTGGACATAGCCCCTGTTTTCAACTTTGGGGGAGCAGGCGGCAAGCAGGAGCATGGCTACAACGTATGATGACTTAACCAATTGTATTCGCTTCATAAAATACCATAAATAATGAGTTTGCGCTGGAAAGTTTAGTTTATTGTTTGCAAGATGGCAAATGGAGAAGAGCATATTAAGAAATATTTATTGCTATATAGAGGTTACAGGTGCTAGGTTCTGGGGGCTAAAAGCCAGGGATTTGAATGTCAATACGACCTGGCGCCTAGCAACCAGAACCTAGAACCTGAAGATGAGGAAATATTTATGGGAATTATGCCAGATAGCTGGATTCGTGAACAGGCAAAAAAAGGCATGATCGAGCCGTTTGTTGAGAATTTAAAACGCGAGGGTGTGATTTCATATGGCGTTTCGTCTTACGGATATGATGCGCGGGTTTCCGATGAATTCAAAATTTTTACCAATGTCGATTCGGCAGTAGTGGACCCGAAGGAATTTTCGCCAAAAGGCTTTGTCGACCGCAAAGCGCCGGTGTGCATTATTCCGCCTAACAGTTTTGTGCTGGCGCATACTGTGGAATATTTCCGTATACCGCGTGATGTGCTGGTGGTATGCGTTGGCAAATCTACCTATGCGCGTTGCGGGATTATCGTGAATGTAACTCCGCTGGAGCCGGAATGGGAAGGTCATGTGACGCTGGAATTCTCCAACACCACGCCGCTGCCAGCGAAAATTTATGCCAATGAGGGCGCCTGCCAGTTCTTATTCCTGAAAGGTGAAACAGTGTGCGAAGTTTCTTATGGCGACCGCAAGGGAAAATACCAGGGGCAGAAAGGTGTGACTCTGCCACGCATAGAAAAAATCCCTGAGAAAGTAGCATAAATATTTATGGATAAAATAAGAATAATCGGTGGTGCAAGGCTTAAAGGGGCGATACCTGTTTCGGGAGCTAAGAATGCCGCGCTGCCGCTGATGGCTGCTAGCCTGCTGACCGATGGCAAGCTTGCGCTCTCCAACGTGCCATATCTTGCTGATATTGTCACGATGGCGAACCTGCTGGCGCAGCATGGCGTTGATATTTCCTTCTCTGCGCCTGCAAAAAATATTGGCCGCACCATGACGCTGTCGGCTGGCAATATCCATAACCTTACCGCGCCATATGAGCTGGTGCGCACTATGCGCGCTTCGGTTTTAGTGCTGGGGCCATTGCTTGCAAGGTTTAGCGCGGCAAAAGTTTCGCTGCCCGGCGGTTGCGCAATCGGAACCCGCCCCATCGACCTGCATTTAAAAGCGCTGGAGCAGATGGGCGCGCATATCGAACTGGCGGAAGGCTATATCCACGCACACACACACGGGAAATTACAGGGTGCGGAAATCACTTTTGAAAAAGTTTCGGTGGGCGCTACGGAAAATATATTGATGGCCGCAAGCCTTGCTGAAGGCGTTACCATAATCCATAACGCGGCGCGGGAACCGGAAGTCTGTGACCTTGCTTACTGCCTGAACACAATGGGAGCAAAAATCGAAGGTATTGGGACGGATACCATAAGGATAACTGGCGTTGATAAGCTGCATGGCTGTGATTACAGCGTGGTTGCCGACCGCATTGAGGCAGGGTCGTTCGCGGCGGCGGTTGCTATTACCGGCGGCGATTGTGAACTTATCGGCGCGCGCATGGAACATCTGCAGTCGGTTGCGGAAAAATTCGCCGATGCCGGGGTGGAAATGCGCGAAACTGAAAACGGGATACGCGTTATTGCTGACAGGAAAATCCAGTGCATAGACATCATAACCCAGCCATATCCGGGTTTCCCAACCGATATGCAGGCGCAGATGATGGCGCTTTTGTGCGTTGCCGACGGCGCTTCGATGATAACCGAAACTATATTTGAAAACCGCTATATGCATGTGCCGGAACTTATGCGCATGGGCGCAAAAGTCATAACGCATGGCTCCAGCGCGATGATACGCGGAACCGGGGAATTAAACGGCGCGGAAGTGATGGCGACTGATTTGCGCGCATCGCTCTCGCTGGTTATTGCAGCGCTCGCGGCTAAAGGTGAAACCATCATCCACCGCGTTTACCACTTAGACCGCGGTTATGAGAGGCTGGAAGAAAAATTATCAGCGTGTGGGGCGAATATCGAGCGCATCAGGGAGCGCACGGCGGCAACTTTCAAAATACCGGAAGCAGCGTAATGGATTATGGAAAACGCAGAAAAATATCCTGAAAAAGTACGGGACATACTATACAAGGATATTTTTATGCGCCCGGATGATGACCCGGTGAGGCTTGCTTATGAGGTTGCATCGGAAATGCATAAAGGCCAGAAGCGTAAAGGACTAGAGGAGTTAGATTATATAACCCATCCCTTACAGGTTTATGATATGGTAAAAAAATGTATTGGTGATGATAAAGTCCCAAATAAAGATGTAACGTTAGCTGCCTCGCTTCTGCACGATGCAGTGGAAGATTATAAAAAGGAAAATAAAGACAGGCAGCTTGTCAGAAAGGAAGCTATTGGGAAAATAGAAGATGAATTTATCAGGCTGATAACGCAGGGCCGCTTAAAAAACGTACAATTCGCAGAACAGCTTGTTAACACAGTTACAGAGCTTACTAATCCCATTAAGGAAATGGGCAAGGAAGAAAAGCGGAAATACCAGGTTGACAAGGCCAGAACTGCTCTTGCAAATGTAAAGCTGATCAAGATATGTGACCAGACATTGAATATAATTTCCAATATAGAAGAAGTGCCGCCATGGGATTACCATAGGTTGATCGAATATACCAATAAGGCGACGGCGGTGGTTAAATCAGCATTAAAAAGTATAGAAGATAACGAGGGGGCTGATTCCGCTTATTCTAAGGCAGTTAAGCTTGCCTGGCGGGTGTATTCAGATGTTTCCGATGAGGAGCTAAGAATACTAAAGAACATGCGTAGCGCAGGAAAGCCGATTCCGCCCGAATACCATGTAGCAACTTTTTCTATGGAGGCGCTGGTAGACCATGCCAGGAGCAGCGGAGGCAAAATACATGGTTTCAGCAGGTAACATGCAACCAATAATCATAGCTATCGCCAAGGGGCGGATTCAGGACGAGGTGGTGCCGATATTGCAGAAAATCGGTATTTTCCCAGATGAGGCGTTTTTTGATGACAGGGAACGACAATTGCAGTTTCCCTGCAAGGATTCGAATATATCCATCATACGGGTGCGCAGTTTTGACGTGCCGACATTCGTTGCCTTCGGCGCAGCGCAGATCGGGATTGCGGGCAGTGATGTGCTTATGGAATTCGATTACCCTGACCTGTATACGCCGCTTGACCTGGATATCGGGCATTGCCGCCTGTCGGTTGCCGAGCTTGAAGAGGCTGAAGGTAGTGAGGCTATGGCGAGGGTGAGCCATATACGGGTTGCCACCAAATACCCAAATATCACCAGAAGGCATTTCGCAGGCAAAGGCATTCAGGCGGAGTGCATAAAGCTAAGCGGCGCGATGGAACTGGCGCCGAAACTGGGATTGGCCCCATGTATAGTTGACCTCGTAAGCTCGGGGCGCACGCTTGTTGCCAACGGGCTTAAGGAGGTTGAGGTTATTGCCAATGTTTCGTCGAAGCTTATTGTAAACCGTGCGGCATTTAAAACCCGTAACCAGGAGATAAGCGGGATTATAAATAATTTCCGCGAGGTGGTTAAGTGTGATTAGGCGCGTTTTTCTGTCATACCGCTGCAGAGCGGTATCCATGCCATAAATATATGAAAAATGGTTATGTTTATATTGTAACCAATAAACCATTTGGTACGTTATACATAGGTGTAACAAGTAATTTAATAAAGCGTGTATGGGAACACCGTGAAAAACAGGTGGAAGGTTTTACAAAACGCTATAATCTTACCCGTCTGGTATATTATGAAATTCATGAGCGTATTGATTAAGCAATTTATCGTGAAAAACAGATGAAGGAATGGAACAGGAATTGGAAATTACGGCAGATAATGGAAATGAATCCCGATTGGAAAGATTTATATAATGAAATTGTGGGCTAATATATTTAATCTAGGCATGGATCCCGGCCTGTGCCGGGATAACGGAGAAATTACGCTATGTGGGATTACGGAGTGTAGATGCCGATAAAATTATTTACAAAACAGCAGGACTTTGAAAAGCGGTTTGGCGACTTGCTTGCCATGCGTGATGGAGGCGGGGCGGATGTTTCGGCGGTAGTTGCCGCTATTATAGCGCAAGTGAAAGGGCGTGGCGATGATGCCCTTTTGGAATATACAGAAAAATTCGATAAATTCACAGCTACAGCCGAAAATATTAAGGTCAGGTATGAGGATGTTGAGAAGGCGATGGCCATGTCCGCGCCGGAACTTATAAAATCCCTGAAAATTGCGGCGGAGAGAATTCGCGCCTATAGCGAAAAACAAATTCCTGCTGACCTTGATTATGTCGATGAAATTGACACGCGGCTCGGGCACCGCTGGACACCGCTTGATTCGGCGGGGCTGTATGTGCCGGGCGGGCTTGCATCATACCCCAGCTCGGTACTTATGAATGCAATACCTGCCAAGGTTGCAGGTGTAAAACGGCTGGTTATGGTTGTTCCGGCGCCGGAAGGGAAGGTGAGCAACGCAGTGCTGGCGGCGGCGCATATCGCGGGGGTGGATGATATTTATAAAATTGGTGGTGCGCAGGCCGTGGCTGCGCTTGCTTACGGAACCGAAACTATTGCGCCGGTTGATAAAATAGTAGGCCCGGGAAATGCCTATGTTGCAGAAGCGAAGAGGCAGGTTTTTGGCAAGGTTGGAATTGACATGATTGCCGGGCCATCGGAAATTTTAGTGATTGCGGATTCGGGCTGCAACCCGGTGTGGATTGCTGCCGACCTGCTTTCGCAGGCCGAGCATGACGCGCAGGCGCAATCAATTTTGATAACCAATGACAGCGCGTTTGCCGGTAATGTTGTTTCTGAGGTGGAACGAATTTTAAAGGATTTGCCGCGCCGGGATATTGCGGCGAAATCGTGGAATGATTATGGCGCTGTTATCATAGTGAAAGACTGGGAAGAAGCTTGCGAAATTTCCAATAAGATAGCACCGGAGCATCTGGAACTTGCTGTGGAAAACCCGGACGAACTGCTGCCGCTTCTGCGCCATGTTGGGGCTGTTTTCATGGGGCGTTATACGCCTGAGGCAATCGGCGATTATATAGCCGGGCCTTCGCATGTGCTGCCCACTTCGCGCACCTCGCGTTTTTCCTCGGGGCTGTCGGTATTTGATTTCCTGAAACGCACTTCAATTATCGGCTGCAACGAAGTGTCGATTGCAGATATTTCCCAATATGCCGAAATACTGGCAGGCAGCGAAGGGCTGGAAGCGCACAGGCTTTCGGTTGAGGTGCGTAAGATATGAGGGGTAAGAGGAATTCTAACCGCTTTCGTCATCCCGGGCTTGACCCGGGATCTAGGGCTGCAATATTCACCACAATATTTGGTTCAAGATCCCTGGTCAAGGCGGGGATGACAAAGAAGGTGAATTGCCGCGCTAAGCTTACAATTACAGGAAAGTGGTAAATGGAACGCATCGCCAATATAACCCTTGCCGAGGGAATGAAAAAACGCTCCAAGCAAGCCGAGCATGAGCGTGACCTTGCTATTGCGGACATTCTGGATGAAAACTGCTTCGAGCCGCGCTGCATGAGAAGCGGGCCGTATAACGTGGCGCTGGCGATTGAAGAAGGGCGTCTGGTTATGGGCGTACATTCCCCACAGGAGGAAAAACATGCCAAAGTTGTGTTGTCGGTTGCACCGCTTCGGGGCATTATCCGCGATTATTTCATGATTTTTGATAGCTACCAGCAGGCACTTGGCTCTGGAAACCCAAGCAAAATAGAGGCCATAGACATGGGCAGGAGAGGGGTGCATAACGAAGGCTCGGAGATGCTGCGCGATATACTGAAAGACCGGATAGTGGTGGATTTCCCGACTGCCAGGCGGTTATTTACATTGATTTGCGTTTTGCATATAAAGTGATATAAGGGCTGTAATTAGTATTTAGTAATTAGTATTTTGTGCTTAAAATACAATATACGAACTACTAAATACAATTTACAAGATAAGAAAAAGGATATTATGGCTAAAGAAGAATTACTTGAATTTCCAGGGCATGTCACCGAGTTGCTGCCCAACGCGACTTTCCGCGTGACTCTGGAAAACGGGCATATCGTTATTGCGCATACATCGGGAAAAATGCGCAAGAACCGCATCCGTGTGCTTGCAGGCGACAAGGTTATTGTTGAAATGACGCCTTATGACCTCACAAAAGGCAGAATCAAATTTAGAGAGAAGTGATATGTCATCCTGCGGGACGCAAAGCGTCAGCGCAGGATCTGTAGTAATAATGCTGAGATCCTGTGCTATTGCTTACGCAATTCACAGGATGACGGAACCTGAAATGAATAGAAATAATCTTATATTAGCTTCTGCTTCGCCGCGAAGGGTAGCGCTTTTAAAACAGGTTGGTATTGAGCCGGAAGCGGTTGTTCCCGCTGACATTGACGAAACACCGCTAAAGGGCGAGTTGCCTGCCATATATGCCGCAAGGATGGCGCGGGAAAAGGCCAATATCGTGGCTGCGAAACACCCAGGTAAAATAATACTTGCTGCTGACACAGTGGTTGCCTGCGGAAGAAAGATTTTCCCCAAGGCCGAAGATGCCAGGACTGCCGTTATGTGTATCCGCCATCTATCGGGGCGCAGGCACAGGGTTTATACCGCTGTTTGCATTATAAAAGATGGCCGGGAATATGAAGAAACCGTGCTTACCCAGCTTAAGATGAACCGCTTAAACGACAGGGAGATTGCTGAGTATATAAAAAGCAATGAATGGCAGGGCAAGGCCGGTGGCTATGGCATACAGGGAATTGCTGAGGCTTTTATCCCGTGGGTTTCCGGATCTTATTCCAATGTTGTCGGACTGCCGCTATATGAAACGCTGAAGCTGCTTAAGAGGGCGGGATGGTAGCGCATGTAACTACCGTGGCATTTGAAGGCATTGAAGCTAAATATATTGATGTGCAGGCGCAAATAGTTGCTGGTATGCCGACATTTACTGTGGTGGGGCTTCCTGACAAGGCTGTTGCTGAATCACGCGAAAGGGTGCGTTCGGCTATTCATGCGCTCGGGCTTTCGCTGCCGAATAAACGCATCATTGTGAACCTTGCCCCAGCCGATATTTTAAAGGAAGGAAGCCATTACGACCTGCCGATAGCAATTGCCATACTCATAAGCATGGGGGCGCTTGAGGCGGAAATGCTTGCGAATTACGTGGCGCTTGGTGAATTATCGCTTGACGGTGGCTTGCTTCCGGTTTCTGGCGCCCTGCCTGCTGCCATGCTGGCTTCATCACGCGGGGACGGGCTTATATGTCCGAAAACCTGCGGCCCGGAAGCGGCATGGTCGGGGCTTGAGGATATACTGGCGCCTGCGTCGCTTACCGCGCTGCTCAACCATTTTAAAGATATTCAAAGACTTTCAAAGCCGGAATGTGAGATACAGTCAATGGCTACCACAGGGCGGGATATGCGTGAAATACGCGGCCAGCAAACCGCAAGGAGGGCGCTGGAAGTGGCGGCGGCTGGCGGGCATAATTTTTTGATGATCGGGCCCCCGGGCGCCGGAAAATCGCTGCTGGCTTCCTGCCTGCCGGGAATACTTCCACCGCTTGATGCCAGCGAAATACTGGAAGTCAGCATGATCAGCAGCATCGCTGGCAAGCTTGACGGCGGGATGTTGTCTTCCAGGCGCCCATTTCGTGACCCGCATCACAGCGCGTCCATGGCAGCGATGGTGGGTGGTGGAAAAAGGGCGCTGCCCGGTGAAATCTCTCTCGCGCATAACGGAGTTTTGTTTTTAGACGAGTTGCCTGAATTCCAGCGTGGTGTATTGGAATCGCTGCGCCAGCCTTTGGAAACAGGAACAGTATCGGTTGCCCGTGCACAGGCGCATGTAACCTATCCTTCGCGCTTCCAACTGGTTGCTGCCATGAACCCATGCCGCTGCGGCTATCTGGGCGATGCATCCCGCGCCTGCAACAAAGCGCCGCGCTGTGCGGTTGACTACCAGTCAAAAATTTCCGGCCCGCTTTTTGACCGTTTTGATATGGCAATTGATGTGCCGGAAGTGGCAACGCTTGATATGCTCGGAAGCTCACCAGGCGAGGCAAGCGAGGCCGTTGCAAAAAGGGTGGCGGCGGCGCGTGACCTGCAAAAAGCCCGTTTCTTCATGCTTAAAATGAACGAGCGCACCAATTCGCAACTGCAAGGCGAAACGTTGCATAATTTCGTGGTGCCAGATGATAAAGGGCGTAAACTGCTGGAGCAGGCGACAGAAAATATGCGCCTTTCCATGCGCGGCTATACAAGGGTGCTGCGGGTAGCACGCACAATAGCCGACCTGGCCCAGAGCGAAACAGTAAGCCATATCCATGTCGGGGAAGCGTTATCATACCGGCAAATGCAATTCGGACGTCAAGAAGCATAATCCCACTATGCTTTGCTGCAAATAGCCATTTCTTGCGCTTCCGCTGCTCATGTACTTTATGTACACTCCGCTGCGGTTCTCAGAAATAACTATTTTCGCTAAAGCCTAGCGAGATTTTACACCAACAACAATTTTTCGGTATCCATCGCTTCGCGCTTTATCGCCAAAATGAATTTATAAATCCCATTATGCTTTGCTGCAAATCTGCTTTCCTAAAAATGCTTATAGCCTGTTTTGGCGGGTTTTATTTCGGCTCCGGAAACATCGAGTATCTTAACGCTGTTTCCGGCAGTGATTCTGCCGATTGCGGTGAGGGGCAGTTGCAGGGATTTTGCGATTTCTTCGATTTGCGGTTTTTTATCGTGGGGTGTTGTAAAAAGTAATTCATAATCATCGCCGTCTGTGAGGGATAGCTGGATTGCCGCGCTCACGCTGCTTTCTCGCAATGACGTATCGGTTATCGGCAATTTATCTATATATATGTCGGCTCCTACATTCGAGGCGGTGCAGATATGCCCAAGATCCTGTGCCAGCCCATCGGATATGTCCATACAGGCTGTTGCGATATTACGCAGTTCTACTCCAAGTTTAATTCGTGGCTGGGGGGTTAGGTAGCGGTTTATGAGGAAATCAGGATTACCCTCACCCTGTCCCTCTCCCTGAAATGTAGAGGGGAGAGTGGTCAGAAGCTTAAGACCCAGACCAGAATCGCCCAGTGTGCCGGAAACATAAATATCATCGCCCAGCATGGCGCCTGAGCGCCTGAGCGCTTTGCCTGCTGGTACTGTGCCTATCGCGGTTATGGAAACCGCCAGCTTGCCGTCTGTTGCAGTGGTATCGCCGCCTGCGAGCGAAATTGAAAATTCCGCCTGGGTTTGCGCGAGGCCATGCGCAAAATTTTGCAGCCATTCTTCGCTTGTATTTTTAGGAAGCATCAACGCCATAAAATAACATAGCGGGGTTGCGCCCATAGCAGCTAAGTCGGATAGGTTTACGCGCAGGGCTTTGCCTGCGATAAGTCCTGGGGTTTCCGAGCCTATGAAATGTATGCCCTCGGTAATGGCATCCTTGCTGATTACCAGTTCGCATCCGGGAGGTGGGGCGATAATTGCGGCATCGTCGCTAAGGTTCAGGCTGCCGGGGAAATTTTTGGCCAGAGGTTTCAGGTATTTTGCGATGAAGGAGAATTCATCCATGTTTGTTGAATGGATTGCCACGTTGGCTATGCCTCCTCGCAATGACAATTATAGTTTTTTGGCAGCACGCAACGTGTTTTCCAGCAGGCAGGCGATGGTCATTGGCCCGACACCGCCAGGAACCGGGGTTATCGCGGAGGCTATGCCCTGGCAGCTTGCAAAATCAACATCGCCAACCAGTTTGGTTTTCCCGTCTGGCTGGGTTATGCGGTTGATGCCCACATCTATAACCACTGCGCCTTGTTTCAGCCACTCGCCTTTTACCATAGCTGGCCTGCCAACGGCGGCAACAACTATATCGGCGGTTTTCAGGATAGAAGGCAGGTCACGTGTTTTGGAATGGGCTATGGTGACTGTGCAGCTTTCGCGCAGCAGCAGCGCCGCCATAGGCTTGCCTACGATATTGGAACGCCCGATAACTACTGCGTGTTTGCCGGAAAGCCCATTACTGTCATCCTGCGGCGAATGTAATGAGGGCGCAGGATCCTGTGCTAACGCTTCGCGTTCCACAGGATGACGATACCAATCACGCAAAAGCATGAGGCAGCCAAGAGGTGTGCAGGGGATAAAAGCATTGCCGCCAACTGCCAGTTTACCCACATTTAAAATGGTGAAACCATCTACGTCCTTGGCCGGGGAAATAGCGTTTATCACCGCGTCCTCATTGATATGCGAAGGCAGAGGAAGCTGAACCAGTATGCCATGCACTTCCGGGTTGTTATTAAGCTCGAAAATCCTTTTAAGAAGATCCTCTTCGCTGGTTTCGGCTGGGAGGGTGAACTCAAAGGATTTCATCCCGGCTTCTATGGTCTGCTTGTTTTTATTGCGTACATAAACTTCGCTTGCCGGGTCGTTGCCGACCAGTATTACGGCCAGCCCCGGAGTTATATCATTTTTTTCCTTTAGTTCGGCCACCCTCTGCGCTATGTCTAAGCGGAGGTTATGCGCGAACTCCTTGCCGTCAATTATTTTAGTGGCGCTCATTTTTTTCTGCCGGTTTTTCTGCTGGTTTTGTTATTGGCTTTGCTTTGCTATGCGCGCCTGGTTTTGCCGCCGGTTTTTCATGCGGGCTTACAAGGCCTACACATTTAGATAGCTTTTCATCCACCGACCATTCGCAATTGCCGTTTTGCTGGCGTGTGCAATGCGCATCCTTATAGCAGTTTTTAAGCGCTGCTATGGGCTGCTCGCCTTTTTTACAGGACTGCTCTTTCTTCCCGTATTTTGATACGCATAATTCATTGCTGCAACCAGCAACCTTGCAGGTCAGGCTATTGGTTGCGGCATTGGCTGGCAGCCATGCAAACAGGCAGAACAAAATGGCAGATAGCTGGATAATTTTCATAATGAAGGCACTCCGCTGGTGGTTGAATATTCAAAATGCAGTACTTCGTCGGGGCGTGCCAGTTTATGCGCCGCGTGCGCTGCCTGGGCTGCTTCGGCAAAGCCTGAAAGTATCAGTTTAAGCTTGTTTTCATAAGTTGCAATATCCCCGATGGCGAATATTCCATTTTCGCTGGTTGCCATGGTGGACGGGGTTACGGTTATATGGTTGTTATCCAGGTTCAGTCCCCAATCTGCTATTGGCCCAAGTTCCATCGACAAGCCAAAGAAAGGAAGGAGTATATCGGCATCGAGTGCGCGTTTTTCGCCTTCCATAGTGGCGACAATAACTGAGGAAATTCTGCCGTTTTCACCTTCGAGCGAATCAAGCTGGTATGGTATAACCATCTCGATTTTCCCGCTGGCGGCCAGGGCTTCCAGCTTTGCGGCTGATTCCGGTGCGCAGCGGAATTTTGCACGGCGGTGAACCACGTATAGCTTTTCGGTGAGTTCAGATAGCGATATTGCCCAGTCGACCGCGCTATCGCCGCCGCCAGCTATCACAACTTTTTTGCCGCGGAAATCCTCGCGCCTGCTGACTAAATAAAATACGCTTTTTCCTTCATATTGTTCAAGGTTTTCCATCGGTGGGCGGTTGGGGCCGAACGCACCGCAACCTGCCGCTATTATTATGGCTTTACAGGTTATTGTGGTGTTTTTGGAAGTTGTTACCTGCCAGCCGGAATCAGTTTTTGTGAGCTTTTCCACTCTTTGCCCCAGATGATAAGTGGGCGAAAAAGGTGCCGCCTGGGCTTTGAGTTTATCTACCAATTCCTGAGCCAGTATCGAAGGATGGCCGGGAATGTCGTATATCGGCTTTTCGGGATAAAGCGCTGTGCATTGCCCGCCAGGCCCATCCAGCGCATCGACCACGTGGCAGCGTAGCTTCAGCATTCCGGCCTCAAATATGGTGAAAAGCCCCACCGGGCCTGCGCCTATAACCACTATATCCGTATCAAAATTTTGCATAACTTTCCTTTTATTTGCCTGATTTGTAGCAAAAACTAACGAAAAAGTAAGGATTATTTTATATAATTGAAATATTGAAATTGGGTTGTCACCCGTACTTGTTACGGGGTCTGTAAGGACCGGATGCCGCAATAAATGCGGCATGACAAATAACTTGAGATAAGGAGCAAATATGACCACCAGCACCGTAATCTGCGCTTATGTACGCTCACCCTTTACCCCGGCGGGAAAAGGAGAACTGGCGCGTACCCGTGGCGATGATATTTTAGCGCAGGTGCTTAAAGGGCTTCTTGGTAAGGTCAAGATCGACCCGGCGCAAATTGAAGATGTGATGGTTGGTTGCGCTTTCCCCGAAGGCGAGCAGGGCATGAATATAGGCCGTATGGTAGCTTTGCAGGCCGGGCTTCCGGTTAGTGTCGGCGGCGCTACGGTAAACCGTTTCTGCGGTTCGTCGATGGAGGCTATCCATATCAACGCGGCTAAGATAGCTTTTGGCGCTGGCGAGGTTTATATTGCTGGCGGCGTGGAATCCATGTCACGCGTGCCGATGGGTGGATTCAACCCGCTGCCCAGCCCGGCTTTATATAGCGCATTACCTACGGCTTATATGTCTATGGGGCTTACTGCCGAGCAGGTTTGCAAAAAGCTTTCCATACCACGCGCCAGACAGGAAGAATTCGCCCTTAAAAGCCACCAGAAAGCAGCCAGGGCAGATTTCTCGGATGAAATTATAGGAATTAAAACAAAAGCCGGGGTGGTTACAAAAGATGGTTGTATCCGCGCTGAAACCACGCTGGAAAAAATGGCTGAGCTTAAGCCTGCGTTTGATGCTGGTGGCACGGTGACGGCGGCTACCTCGTCGCCGGTGACGGACGGCGCTGCGGCAGTGCTGGTTTGCAGCGAGGATTACGCGAAAAAGAACGGATTGCCGATTTTAGCGCGGATAAAAAGTTTTGCGACATCGGGAATCACCCCGGAAATAATGGGGCTGGGGCCGGTGGAAGCCAGCAAAAAGGCGCTCGCAAGGGCAGGGCTTAAAATTTCCGACATTGATATTGTTGAGCTTAATGAGGCTTTTGCAGTGCAGGCGCTCGGCGTGATACAGGAGCTGGGGCTGGATGAAAGCAAAATAAATTTAGATGGCGGGGCGATAGCCCTTGGCCACCCGCTTGGCGCATCAGGCGCGCGCATTACCGGCAAAGCCGCGCAGCTATTGCAAAAACATGGCAAGAAATATGCGCTGGCGACTCAGTGTATTGGCGGCGGGCAGGGGATCGCTACTCTATTGGAGGCAGTATAGTTACTAGTTACCAGTTACTAGTTACCAGTTACTAGAAGAAAATACACAAGTAACTAGTAACAAGTAACTACCTTCCTAGCTCGGGGCCAGCATGGTTTCTGGTTTTACCCACTGGTCGAACTGCTCGGAGGTGAGCAGGCCCAGAGCAATCCCGGCTTCTTTTAATGACGTGCCTTCCTTATGCGCTTTTTTGGCGATCTTGGCGGCATTGTCATAACCGATATGCGGATTTAAGCTTGTCACCAGCATCAGCGATTCATTCATCAGTTTGGTGATGCGTTCCTTGTTGGCCTCGATTCCGGCCACGCAATTATCGGTGAAACTCACGGCGCTGTCGGCCAGCAGGCGGATGGATTGCAGCACATTATAAATAATCACCGGCTTGAAAACATTGAGTTCGAAATGGCCGTTGCTGCCGCCGATGGTAACGGTTACGTGGTTGCCCATAACCTGCGCGCAGACCATGGTCATGGCCTCGGACTGGGTGGGATTCACCTTGCCTGGCATGATGGAGCTGCCCGGCTCGTTTTCCGGCAGTGACAATTCGCCAAGGCCGCAGCGTGGGCCGGAGCCGAGCAGGCGGATGTCGTTTGCTATTTTCATGAGCGCTGCCGCCGCGGTGTTCAGGCCACCGGACAGGGCAACCAACTGGTCATGCGTTGCGAGATAAGCGAATTTGTTAGGTGCGGTTTCGAATGGAAGTTTGGTTATGCTAGCCACTTCCTTCGCAAAGGCTTCAGCGAAGCCTTTTTTGGCATTAAGACCGGTTCCGACTGCGGTTCCGCCTTGCGCAAGATAGCGAACCGGGTAGGCAAGGGCATCAATATCCAGCATCTTAAGCAGATATTCCATCTGCGTTACATAGCCGGAAAATTCCTGCCCCAGTGTCAGCGGGGTTGCATCCTGAAGGTGGGTGCGGCCAATCTTGATGATGTCCTTGAATTCTTCCTGCTTCTTATGCAGCGCATCACGCAGGTGCTTGAAAGCGGGCAGGAGCCTGTGTTTCATCTCGATGAGGGCGGCGATGTGCATCGCTGTTGGGAAAGAATCGTTGGAGGACTGCCCCATATTCACATGATCGTTGGGATGTACCGGTTTTTTACTGCCCATTGTCCCGCCCATCATTTCGATGGCGCGGTTGGAGATTACTTCGTTGACGTTCATGTTGGTCTGGGTGCCGGAACCGGTTTGCCAGACGACGAGGGGGAAATTGCCATCGAGCTTACCGTCTATCACTTCCTGCGCGGCCTCGATTATCTTTTCGCCGATGGTTTTATCAAGCACGCCAAGCTGCATGTTCACGCGGGCAGCGGCAAGTTTCAATATGCCAAAAGCGGTGATGAGTGGTTTAGGCATGGTTTCGCCGCCGATCTTGAAATTCTGGAGGCTGCGCTGGGTCTGGGCGCCCCAGTATTTGTCAGAGGCTACTTCGATATTGCCAAAAGAATCGGATTCAGTGCGGGTTTCCGGTTTCTGGTTTTTAGTTGCTGGCGATTGCATAATTACTCCGTTGCTGATTAGGGTTGCCTACTTTTAAACCAGCAACCAGTAACTAGCAACCAGTAACTAGTAACACTCTAAATTTCAGCGAGCAGCCTGTCGATTTCGTCCTGGGAAGTTCCCTGGCCGGTAAGCTGCGGCCCGTTGAGCAGATCCTTGTCATCTTTAGGGAGCACGATATTTTTAGGGTCGGCAACCACAACCTGAGGGGCGGGGTCAGCGTCTTCTGCGCCGAAAAGATTGTTAAGTTTATCAACGCGGTCTTCTATATTGCCAAGAAGGGTGATAACTTTGCGGATGCGCTGCCCGGTTATATCCTGGAAAGTGCAGGAGTCGTATATAATAGTGGTTGCGTCCATGATTTTCTGCTCTTTATCACCGCCGATACCGCCTGCTGCGTTTTGCACTACATCGGCTGCGTCCATTATCTTGTTGGTGGCTTCTTCAGTAGCTTTTACCACTTCTTCCAGATGCAGCGAGGCGTCATGTATCGCGTCTTCGGCCTTGGCATTGGTCTGTATGGCAAAAATCTCGCTTTTCGCATCGACAATATATTTTGCAAGCTTTGCTATTTCCTGGTGCACGAAATTATCGGCAACACTGTTATTGGGGTTTAGCGAACCCGCCATTTTCATGAAAATACCGCCTACATCTTCCAATGTTATATCACCTTTTTTTTCGCGGGTTTTTATCATGCTGGTTAGCAATGTCCGCCCAAGTGTTGACTGCATGTCATTCATATACTGCTCCTGTTGTGTATTTTTTTATAATCTGCCCTAGAATTCGCCTATTACGCTGGTCATCTTGGTTTTAAGCGTTTCGGCGTTGAATGGCTTTACAATATAGTTGCTGACACCAGCCTGCTTGGCCGCGATTACGTTTTCAGGTTTGCTTTCCGCCGTTACCATGATGAATGGTGTGTTTTTCAGCGCAGCATTGCCGCGAACAAGCTTTAAAAGCTCCATGCCGGTCATTGGTTCCATGTTCCAGTCGGATATAACAAGCCCTGCTGGTTTTTCCTGAAGCTTTTTGAAAGCCTCGCCGCCATCGGCTGCTTCTTCCACATTGTCAAACCCTAACTGCTTGAGCAGGTTTTTAATGATACGACGCATGGTGCTGTAATCATCTACCACAAGGATGTGCATTGCTTTATCTACTGACATAGTTCCGACCTAATAATAAGATTTAACAAAATAACAAAACTTAATCCTACTTTAGCCCAGATGTTTTAATGGAAGGTTAAAGCCGATAATAATTGTAGATTTTCTTGTATATGGCTGAAAAGCCCGGAAATGCTGGTGTTTGCGGCTATATTCAGAGTAAATTAACCAATTATAATGTATAATAAAAGCCTATATATGATTGATATGCGCGAATATTTATGAATGTAAATTTTGACCTGAGTGGTTTGTATCGCAAGATTGTCCATGGCCTGACACGCTTTGTTTACCGCCCGCATTACATAGGGCTGGAAAATATCCCAAGAACTGGCGGCGCTATTCTTATCAGCAACCATGTGTCGTATGTTGACGGGCCGATTATTGATGCTGGGGTTTTTGCCCAGTGTGGCCGCCCGGTGCGCTATGTTATAGATGCGGATATTTACCAGTTGCCGGGAGTGCATGATTTAATGAAACGCGCGCGCGCAATTCCCATAACCTCCAACCGTAAAAGCGTTGAGGCTGCCTTTGATGCTATCTCGCAGGGGCTTAGGGCTGGGGATCTGATATGTATTTTTCCAGAAGGGTTTTTGACATTTACCGGCGGTCTTGGGCGCTTCCGGCCTGGTATTGAGTGGATAATCCGCTGTGACCCGGTTGTGGTGGTTCCGCTTTCGCTATCGGGGCTGTGGGGCAGTGTGTTCTCACGCAAATACCGTGGCTCGTGGCGCAGGCTTATACCGCGTAACCCATGGCAGAAGGTTGTTGTGAAATGCGGCCCGGCAATAGAGCCGCAAAAGGTGGATGTGAACAACCTTCAGGAAATTGTGCTGCGCCTTAAATATTCCTGAGAATGTTCTAGCGGGCCTGGCCTTGGCTAATACCTTGGGTATCACGTGCAGGCTGCGGAATAGTCGTAGCGCCGGTAGCTGTAGACGAACCATTCTGCAGGGCTGCTGCCAATTCTACGTTTTTCCTGTACGATGCTACCTGGGTTTCATACTGATTTACAATAATAGGTGTGTTACGTGCAGTTTCTTGTATGTTTTTGTATGTTTCTACTAGTATTGGTGCAAGTAATTGCTGATTGTGTTTATCTGTAGCGAAAACTTGCATTTTCTGCAATTCTTCAATTGACTTCACATAATAGGAACCTTTTTCTTTTTCTGTTGCTTCAAGGTTTTTTCCTAATTTATTCATGTATTCTATAGCGCCTTGAGAGGCAATTGCAGCTTCACTCATCCTGTTTTCTGTAATCAGGTTGGCAATTGCGTTCTGTGCCGCTTTACTCCATGATTCATCTATTTTAGACCATTTGCCAAATGTAGTGCCTGCTGCATCATGCAATGGAACCAAATCCCCTATATTTTTTACGCTTCCTTCAGGGCCGTAATCATGGTTAAAGTACTTATTCGCCTTTCCTTTTATAAATTTTGGCAGTTCTTCATCTTTATTATACAGGCCAATAGTCTGCTGCAGCATTTCTATCTGCTGTAATGGAGACGCCTTTGCCCATACATCTTTATGCTTGCTTGCGCCTATTTCCGCTAAAGAATCCGGAATTGCCGGAACGTTTAACGAAATTACTGGTGGTATAGGCGCCCCGCGATCTGATTGTTCCTTTGCAGCAGGGCCAGATGCTGCATTATTCCATACTTCAATGGATTGGCCAAACTGCATTCCGACTCGCATCTGCCGTAATACTGACTCCTTATTGGCCCTATCCTGATCAACACTTCTTGTGGCTAAGTTGGCGGATGATTCTAAAACATTAGAAAGCTGGGAAAATTTCTCTGGGGCAGTTGTTATCTCTGAGGTAATAATAAGTGAATTAGGGTGAAGGATTTTTAAACCATTTTTGATTTGCTCAGTCGGCGTGTCAGTGGCAGGGGAAAGGGGTTTTTCTGGGCTCAAAAAATCCTTCACAGTATCAACGCCTTTATCCATCCAGCCTTTTATCTTGCTGCCCATGCCGAAAGCGTATTTATCGGCGAAATCCTTTGCTCCATCGCTTACCGTGAAGATGGTGCCGAGGGTAACTACGGCAAGGGCCGCGTAGAATGCCGCTTTCACGCCGGTCCACAGCATGCTTCCTATATTGCCGAGGAAAGAACTTTCCTGCTGTGGCTGATAATATTCATCATCGCTTTTACCAAATCCAAGGAATGCCATTTATTTATTCTCCAAACACTCTGGTTATATTATTACACACTACACATAATGCCATAAATCGCGGAATTTTGTGTGAAGATTTTGTGACTCCTTGTGTGACAATATCCTGTTTTGCATAAAACATTGAAAATACTACTGTTTTTGCTCGGTTTGCGTTGTTGCCTGTTTCGGTGTTTGCGGCGGCATTTGCCAATTATGGCTGGCTACATTATCTATAAGCCCCAATGGGTTGATTTTATATAGCCCATCAGCATTAGCTTTTTCCTGCCATGCCTTTATAATTGCCTGCTTATCTTCCGGCAGGGATTTGATTTTATCTGCCGCGGCTTTATCATCCTCTATTTTCTTCTTTTGCCGATTTACAGCATCCTGTTCTGAATCGTATTTTTCGCCTACGGTTTTATCCAGCATGTAATTAACTGGCTTATCAGCGCCTATTTTCCTGCCTACCCATTCAACCAGAGATGAGGCAGCGCTTTTTGTCACTTCCGGATTGTTTCCTGTCGCAATTACATTGGTTATGTAAATTGCATCCTTTGTCAGTGTGCCGCCTAAATATGCCGCAGGATTTCCCATTGCGGCTGCCATGCCGCCTGCTTCCATTGCAGTGCCTATACCTTGCGCAACAGCAGAATCACGCGAGGTAAAATTCCCATCCTTATCTTTGCGCTGCCATAGGTCATTAGCATGTATGCCACCTTCGGTTGCAGTTGCAACCGCTCCTGTGTAACCAAGTAACTTGCCAGCAAAGCCTAATATTGGGGTGATAGGCTCTATAATTGGAGCTAGTGGCGCGAAAACACCTTTTATACCGTTAGTAACAGATGAAAACACCCCGGTTTTAGTTAATGCGGTGGTTTCTCCTGTTGTAGCTGTAGGCGGAACCGGTGCTTTTGCGGGAGGCGTTTCTAGAAGTGCGCTGGTATTGATAGTAGCAGGCGGAGTTGCTGGCGGCGGCGGAGACGCGGGAGCATGGATTATTTCCGTGACATTCGCCCTTATAACGTGTGGCTCCCCGGGTGCAGGTGGAGTTACTGGTTTTGCTGCTACAGCTTCAGCGGCAGGAGTGGCAGTGGATGCAGTAGGCGTGGCTGGTTTTGCGGCAGTATCCGCATATCTTTCCAGTAATTTAATTTCACTATGCGTGGCTGCTTCGGCGGATTTACCAAACCTGCGTAAATACTTATTCCATAATGCCTGCCCACGGGTGGTGGTGGATGGTGTGGTTCCATCAAGGGCTTTTTTCCCTGCTTCAATTATAGAGTCATATTTTTCCAGCGATTTGCGAATTTTCGCCAGATCTTTTTCTGCCTGTTTATAATCCCTGGCGGTTGGTGTACTCCTTAAGCGCCATTTGCCTTCTTTGTCTTCCAGGTCTTTTGCTACTTTTAACTGCTCAGCCCTTTTTGCGGCCTCTTTTTCGGCGGCTATGAGCTTTTCCCTTGCTTCAGTCGCTTTAGCAACAGCTTGCTCAGCTTTTGCCTGGGCTGATGGGGTTGCTTCGAACTTCCCATCCTCACCAATGCTGCCGCGTTTTTTTAATACCTTGGTTGCAACATAAGCGCCTGCGCCGGTTGTTGCTATATCGCCAGCGGTTATGCCTTTATCCTCTTCAGAGGTGAAGAATTGTGTTGCCTTGTTATAGACATTCGAGGCTAAATCTTTTACCGAATCAAGGGGTGTCCTATCTTTATCACCGGATACTGCTTCGCGGATCTTGCTTCCCCAGCCGCCTTTGCCGTCTTTATCCTTGGTTAAATCATCAAGTGTATCGCGGGCTTTATCGCTGAAAAGCGTGAGCGTTACTACCGAAAGGGCAAAAAGTGCCACAGCCATTAAAGCCTTGGTCACAAAGCTGAAAACCCGGCTCAGGAAAGATTTTTCCTGCGGTTGATAACCATTATCGTCTTCACCAAATCCAAACATGCAATATCCCAGCTTATTATTGTATTCATTATGGATTATGCCACATATTAGCTATTATAGTGTGAAGATTTTGTGACGCCATGTGTGACAGAGGGCAGATGACGGATGACGGATGGCAAAAAAGCAGATAACCAGATGATTTTACTTGGTTTTGTCATCCGTCATCGGGGTCATCTCCCGAACAACTGCCCGAGGCCGCCGCGCATCATGCCTTTCGCGCCGAGTTTCTTGATTTTTTTCATCATATCCTGCATTTGTTGCTGCTGTTTCAATAGCTTATTAACATCCTGCACGGTAAGGCCGCAGCCCTTGGCGATGCGCACCCGGCGCGAAGCGTTGATGAGCTTGGGGTGCATACGCTCCTTTTTGGTCATGGACAGGATTATCGCTTCCTGCCGCGCCAGGATTTTCGGGTCGATCTTGGCATCTTCCATTTTTTCCTTGAGCTGTCCCATACCGGGGAGCATTTTCATCATGCTGCCGATGCCACCCATTTTGTTCATTTTGCGCAATTGGTCGAGCAAATCGTTGAAATCGAACTGGCCTTCCATCATGCGCGAGGCCATTTTCTCGGCTTCCTCGGCGCTTACATTTTCGGCGGCGCGTTCCACCAGCGAAACAATGTCGCCCATATCAAGGATGCGCGAGGCGATACGGGCGGGATGGAACTCCTCGAACTCGTCAATTTTTTCGCCGATGCCGATGAATTTAATCGGCTGGCCGGTGACAGAGCGCATGGAAAGTGCCGCGCCGCCGCGCCCGTCGCCATCCACGCGCGTCAGGATAATGCCGGTTACGCCAACCTGTTCATGGAAGGTTTTGGCGATATTTACCGCGTCCTGCCCGGTGAGGGAATCGGCCACCAGCAAAGTTTCCAGCGGGTTGGAAAGTTTTTTTACCGCTTTTAATTCGTCCATCAACTCAGTGTCGATATGCAAACGGCCCGCAGTGTCGAGCAGCAGAACATCGTAACCCTCAAGCCGTGCTGTTTTTAAGGCGCGTTCGGTTATCTGCAACGGCCTTTCGCCGGTGATAATCGGAAGCGATGCGACCTGCGCCTGTTTGGCAACCTGCTCAAGCTGCTGCTGCGCCGCCGGGCGGTAAATATCCAGCGAGGCGACGAGGGTTTTTTTGTTATGTTTATTTTTAAGGCGCAGGGCGAGCTTGCCTGTGGATGTGGTTTTGCCGGAGCCTTGCAACCCAACCATCATCATAACTACAGGAGGATTGCCAGCGAGGTTTATCGCCTGGGTTTCGCTGCCAAGCAACTCAGCCAGATGGTCGTTCACCAGCTTTATAACCATCTGTGCCGGGGAAACGCTGGCAACAACTTCGGCGCCAAGGGCCTTGGCCTTCAGCGAAGTGGTGAAATCCTTAACCACGGGCAGGGCAACATCGGCCTCTAAAAGCGCGATGCGGATTTCGCGCATTGCCGAATCAATGTCGGCCTCAGATAGCACGCCACGCTTGCGCAGGTTGCTGAAAATACCGGTGAGTTTTGAAGATAGTGACTGGAACATAATTAGTTAGGGATTCGGGGTTAGGGATTGGTAGTTAGGGGTTATACTAGAGTTTAAGGCGTTCGACAACCCGGCCGTTTTGCAGGTGTGAGCTGATTATCTCATCTATATCGGATTTATTCTTCGCGCTATACCATATATTATCAGGGTATATTACAATGCAAGGCCCCAGTTCGCAACGGTCAAGACAGCCGGAATTGTTGACGCGGGTTTTTTCGATGCCCAGCGCTTTTACACGAGTTTTCATATAGTCGCGCAGTTGCTCGGCGTCTTTTTCAGCACAGCAGCCGCGAGTATGGCCGACTTCACGGCGATTTGTGCAGCAGAAAATATGGTGCTCAAAAAATCCCACCGGAAATCCCTAAAACCTTACATTTATAAGAAGATCCTGCAGGAAGCTTATAATAAGTATGACGATAATGGGGGAAATGTCGAACCCGCCAAGATCTGGCAGTATCCTTTGTATCGGTTTTAAAACCGGGAGGCAGAGCTTATCCAGGAACAACATGAGGCGGCGCACAAAAGGCTGGTAGGCGTTGACTATTTTAAAGGAGATGAGGGTGCTTAATATCGTCCATGCCACGATACAGACCAGATAAAGTTGTAAAATAGCGTTTATTAGATTAACAATTGATATAATCATACTATCCTCAGTTACAAATCATCAGTAAAAATTTAATGGGTTAGAGTTTTACATGAACTAATGATTAGTTACCAGTATTTTATGCAGCAACAAAATTATAGTTACGGGTTTTTTTATGGGCGATAGAAGCTGTGCTTTCATTTTTGCACGCGGGGGCTCTAAGGGCGTACGTGGTAAGAATATCCGCGACCTTGCTGGCAGGCCACTAATTTCCTATGCCATAGAATGCGCGAAAAAAAGCAGGTATGTAAGCCGCGTTATTGTTTCAACAGATGATGAGGATATTGCAAAAGTCGCGCAGGATTATGGAGCCTGCGTGCCATTTATGCGCCCGCATGAACTGGCCGGTGACGAAAGCCCGGAATGGCTTGCATGGCAGCACGCAATAACCGAAACACGGAAAGCTTATGGTGAAGATTCCTGCCCGGTTTTTATTAGTGTTCCTGCGACCTGCCCGTTTCGCAGCGTAAGTGATATTGACCGCTGTGTTGAGGGGCTGGCAGAGGACGGAAAAGCCGATGTTGCAATCACTGTTACAAAGTCGCACAGCAACCCATATTTTACAATGGTTACTGATGATGGCGAAGGTTATGCCCAGCTTGCCGCCAGGCCGCAAAAACCAATAACCCGCAGGCAGGACGCGCCAATGGTTATGGATATAGTGGGGGTGGCATATGCTGCGAGGCCTGAGTTTGTAATGCGTGCAAAAGGAATGTGGGAAGGGCGGGTTAAGCCTGTGGAAGTGGCCCAGGAACATGCGCTGGACATAGACACCGAGCATGATTTCCTGATGGCGGAGCTGCTTATGCGCCATATCAGGGCAGTGGAACAATGAACCCCGTGCGGCTAATCGCCAGGCTCGATATTAAAGGCGAAAACCTGATTAAAGGCATAAATCTTGAAGGGCTGCGCGTTATCGGGAACCCGCAGGAATACGCGACTGAATATTATAAGCAGGGCATTGATGAGCTTATATATATGGACACGGTGGCGAGCCTTTACGGGCGAAATAACCTGTCGGCCATTGTTGAATATACATGCGCTAATATTTTTGTACCTTTTACTGTTGGCGGTGGAATCCGCAGCCTTGCTGATGTTGAAAAAATGCTGCGTTCGGGCGCGGATAAAGTGGCAGTTAATACCGCTGCGGTGCATAATCCGAAGCTTGTTTCTGAAATAGCCAGGATATTTGGGGCGCAATGTATGGTTCTTTCTATTGAGGCAAAACTGCGCAGCGATGGGGACTGGGAAGTTTATACCGATAATGGTCGTGAACCAAGTGGCAAGAAGGTGGTGGACTGGGCAAAGCAGGCGGTGGAAATGGGGGCGGGAGAGATATTGCTTACCTCGGTTGACCGCGAGGGAACAAGGCGCGGATTTGATGTGGCGCTTGTAAAGGCAGTTACTGGCGCGGTTTGCGTTCCGGTTATCGCTTCGGGCGGCATGGGGAGCGCCACGCATCTGTCCGAAGTGGTGAAAGAGGGGGGCGCGAGCGCCGTTGCTATGGCAGATATACTCCATTACAAGCGCTCCGGTTTAGAGGATATACGCAGGCAGGCGCTGGCGGCAGGCATAAGCGTGAGGCACGATGGCTAAGGGCGTGACCATAGTTGATTACGGGGTGGGGAACCTGCGCAGTGTCGCACGGGCTTTCGAACATGTGGGGGCGGAAGTGGATATTGCCTGCGACGCAAAAGCCATTGCGCGGGCGCAACGGCTGGTTCTGCCTGGCGTTGGGGCGTTCGGGCATTGCATGGAAGAGCTTGAAAAACGCGGGTTAATAGCGCCGATAAAAGAATTTGCGCAAAGCGGCAGGCCGTTCCTTGGCATATGTGTTGGAATGCAGATTATGCTGGAATATGGCGAGGAATTTGGCGAACATGAAGGTCTGGGGTTAATCCCCGGAAAAGTACAGAAATTGTCATCGCTAGCGAAGCGTGGCGATCCTGGATGGATTGCTTCGTCGCCCGCTTCCGCTTCCAGCTTCAGCGCGGCTTCTCGTAATGACGATATGAAAATGATATTGCCGGTTATCGGCTGGATGCCGCTTGCGAATTCAGGAAAGGGCTGGGAGAGGACGGTGCTTTCTGATATTAAAGAAGGCAGCCATGTCTATTTCGTGCATTCTTTCTGCGCCAACCCTGGGAATGCGGATGTGCGGATTGCCTCGTATGAATATGGCGGGGTTGCCGTGACGGCGGCAATAGCTAAGGATAATCTAACAGGACTCCAGTTCCACCCGGAAAAAAGCGGGGAGGTGGGGCTTTCGGTGTTGAGGAAGTTTATTTGATGAATGTCGGAACGCCCTAATGAATAGAGGAATGGATTAATAGTAATTATTCATCTATTCATCTGTTTATCTAATTTCTTTAATATGCTAAGCCGTAAGAAAACTTACGGAAAAAAACTATGCAGCGCAATATCCAGAAACTTTATAAATTACCGGAAAAGGTGGTTTTTTGCAAAAAATGCACCATGTCCAACCAGCGTCCGCGCATTACATTCGATGAGAATGGGGTGTGTTCGGCGTGCAATTATTCGGTGTTCAAGCATACGCTTGACTGGAAAAAACGCGAGGCGGAACTTGCTGAATTATGTGACCGTTTCCGCAGTAAATCAGGCTATGATGTGCTGGTTCCATGCAGCGGCGGGAAAGATGGCGGGTTCACCGCGCATTATCTTAAATCGCGGCATGGGATGAAGCCGCTTACCTGTACATGGGGCGCGAATTTATATACGGCAATCGGCTGGGAAAATCTTGAGAATTTTATTTCAATAGGCGGGTTCGATAATGTGCTGGGACGGCCCAGCGGCCAGGTGAACCGCCGCCTTACGCGCCTTGCGTTTGAACATATGGGCGACCCGTTCCAGGGGTTTATTTATGGCCAGTCTAATTTCCCGCTGCGTACCGCCTTGCAAAATAACGTGCGGCTTATCATGTATGGCGAAAACGGCGAAGTTGAATATGGCGGAGATATGAAAAACGCCTATAAACCAACACGCGATATTTCCGATTATAACTATCATTATTTTTCAGGTATTCCGCCGGAAAAATGGAGCGAGTATGGCATAAGCGAGCGCGACCTGGAGCTTTATATGGCGCCTCCTGCTGAGGAAATCCGCAAGGCCGGGATCGAAATGCACTTCATGGGCTATTATAAAATGTGGGACCCGCAGGAGAATTTCTATTACTGCGTGGAGCATAACGGCTTTAAGCCAAACCCGGAACGCAACGAAGGAACTTACTCAAAATATGCCAGCATTGACGATAAGATTGATGGGTTCCATTATTACCTGGCCTATATGAAATTCGGCATTGGCCGCGCAACATCGGATACGGCGCATGAGATACGCGATGGCAAGATAACCAGGGAAGAAGGCATAGCGCTGGTTAAGAAATTCGATGGTGAATTCCCGCGCCGCTATTACAAGGATTTTCTTGAATATTGTGATATGACGGAAACGCAGTGCGAAGAAATACTGGATAGCTGGCGGGGTGAACATATATGGCAGCGCGGGGGGCATAATGGGGGGTGGGAACTTAAAAATCCTATCTATTAGTAAACTCTACTATGCTTTGCTGCAAATAGCCATTTCTTGCGCTTCCGCTGCTCATGTACTCAAACGTACACTCCGCTGCGGTTCTCAGAAATAACTATTTTCGCTAAAGCCTAGCGAGTTTTGGGAATCAGATTTTTAAGGCTTTGTCATCCCCGCGAAGGCGGGGATCTAGGGATAAAAATTCGGTCGGAGTGTTTGGCTTTTACAGGGATGACAAGATTATAGGCCGGATGACAAAAAAGGAATAGTAAATGAGAGTTTTTATGGTGGCATATGGGGGTGGGCATGTGGCGGCCCTTGCCCCGGTTGCTAAAAAGCTTGAAGAAACCGGGCATGAAGTTGTTTTCCTCGCCCTTACCACCGCAAAAAACTATCTCGATAAGCGCAATATAAAATCAATCGGGTTTAAAGATATATTGTTCCTTGCCGATAATGCGGCAATTGAATATGGCCAAAAACTGGCTGCCAACCTGGAAGGAAGAGCAGTTTCCCACGAGGAATCAGTTGCCTATCTTGGCATGTCATATTCAGACCTGGCTGCGCAGTATGGCGGGGCTGAGGCGGAAAAACTATATGCGCAACATAAGCGGCAGGCATTTTTACCGGTTGCCAGTTTAAAAAAAGCGCTTTTACATTATAAGCCTGACATAGTGGTTGCCACCAATTCACCAAGGGCTGAGAGGGCGGCAATAATTGCGGCCGGGAAGTTAAAAATCCCGGCAGTTTGTGTTGTTGATCTTTTTGCGGTTAAGGAAATTGATTGGATTGGCAAGCCGGGATTTGCTGACCGCATCTGCGTGTTAAACAATAATGTGAAAGACAGGTTTATAGAGGCCGGCAGGGCATTAAGCGATGTTGTTGTTACCGGAAACCCGGCATTTGATGCTTTGCTTGAAGAAAAAACCAGGCAGGCGGGAGCCGGTTTGCGAAAACAGCGCGGCTGGGACGATGGCAAGATAAATATACTCTGGGCATCGCAGCCTGAGCCGCTGAAACACCCTTTTTCCAACGTAAAGGGCGACCCGCATTTACCTTATGACATTGAAAATCGCCTGCGGGAGTTTGTGGCGGAAAATGATGGATTCCGGCTGGTTGTGCGCTACCATCCCAGCCAGAATGATGTTTTTCGTGAGGGGAAAAATGTGGATTTCAGCCCGGCGCATGACGAGGTTGCGGCAGTGATCCATGCCTGCGATATGTGCGTCACTATAACGTCTACGGTAGCGCTGGAGGCGCATATTGCGGGTAAGCCGGTTATTACGGTTGATAAATCAATCTTCACAGAGGAAGCCCCGTTTTCAAAGATGGGAATAGCGCTGGGCGTTAAAGAAATCGCTGCGCTTCCGGAGGCTATTTTAACCCAATTAAAACAAGCTATTGCCCAAAAGCAACAAGAGAGTAAAAATGCTACTGATAAGGTAATAGAATCTATTGAATTATTGGGTAAACATGTATAGCTTCGTCAAGCGTATTTCGGATATTATTGTAAGCTTTGCGGCTTTGCTTTTTGTCTTTCCTTTACTATTGATGCTTATCGTTATTATTCGCGCTCAAAGTGAGGGGTCGCCTTTATTCCTGCAAAAACGCATAGGTATTAATGGTAAACAATTCACATTGGTAAAGTTACGCTCCATGGTCAAAAACGCTGCGCAAACCGGGCCGTTCAATACATCTGATGGCGATAAGCGGATAACGCCATTCGGGCATTTCCTGCGTAAGACCAGCCTTGATGAATTGCCGCAGCTATGGAATGTGCTTATTGGGGATATGAGCCTTATCGGCCCACGCCCGGAAACGCCTGTGCAGGAGGCCCTGTATGGCGCTGATGACTGGAAGGCGCGGCACAGGGTAAGGCCAGGGATTACAGGGCTTGCGCAGGTTAATGGGCGCAGCAGCCTTTCGCCCGGGGCGCGGCTTGCATTTGACCTTGAATATGCCGATAATTATAGTTTTATGATGGATATGAAAATAGCAATAAAGACCTTGCTTATAATATTTACGGGCAAGGGGGCGAATTAAATAGTATTGTATATCAAATGGTTGTGTATATTATAATGCTAGAGCATTTTCCATTTAATCGTGCGTGTTGTTATCCTTCGTCTCATGTACCAACAAAATCCGCATGCGGGATTTTGTAATTTACAAAAAGCAAATCCCACATGTGGATTTGCTGTGTACACTTCGCCTCGGATGCCTAACGCACAACTAAAGCGAAAACGCTCTAATAAATCGTAATCAAATCTTAATAAAGATATTAGAGTAAGTTGTGATAATATGGCTCCATAGCATATAAATATGGATCCATTAATGAAATCGTCTACTGTAGATACTACCGCTATAAAACAAGCAAAAACTGCTGAACAGGAAGTAAAAAAGCCAGAAATAATTTTGGGATGGCGTGAAACGCGTCCGGGCGTCAATGCCATGATAGAAAAATTCAGTGATGATGTGTATAAGGTATTTCAAGAGCAGGGAGTGCCTTTGGATGCTATTGTAATAGACAGAATTGGAGAAAGTCGTTATGGGAATTCTGTTTCAAGAAATTTGGATAATAAAGTATTTTTCATAACAAATTTACGAACAATTGCCGATTTAGCAAGGAATCCGGAACAGCTTGAAGGATTAGCAATTCATGAAGCCGCTCACGTAATATCCAATGATTCCTTAATACATAAAGCTATTAAACCCGTATTTGAAGCGCAAGAAGTGCTTGAAGGACTAGTTGAATTCCATAAATCAGATCCCAAAGCATTTTATGATTATTTGAAATCAGATGATGAATGGTATAGACAGTTTCCAGTGGATATTTCTGATGCCGCTGAAATATTGAAGCCAGCATCGGATTTTATGCGCAAAAATGGGCTAGCTAAGCTGTCCGATGAAGAGTTGCATGTAAAATTCAAAGCTGAACCGGAGTTGCGCATAAAAATGGCAAAAGTAATGGCACTCGTAGGAATAAAAATAATAGAGAACGAACATCTTTTTAAATCTCTTGAGTATATCTATGATTCGATGCAGTGTAAATTTGACATGCGTGATGAAAAGCATGAAGCTTTAATAGGAAAGATTATTAATTTATTGGAGCCTGATTTTAAAAATATTGGTAATTATTATACTATAAAAAGGGCTGCTGAGTACAGAGCTGATGAGGAAACATTGAATGGGAAAAATCCTTCATCCTTTATTAATCGATTGAAAAGCAGTGGAGAATATTATGCAGGGCGTGACATAGAGGAGGGTCCTCCTATAACACACCCTTTAAATAAAGACCGTATCTCCCGCCTTGAGCGCCTGCTTGCGGAAAGGGATAAAAAAGACGCGAGAGGACGCAAGTAATATAATATTATATATACTTAATTTCTTCTCGCACAAAATCAAAAAGTATCTTATGTATTTCCCATATTAATATAATATCGCCTGATGGCGGCATTCGCGCACTGGCTTCTGTGGGTTAGCAGGGAATCGTATTATGGATACTATACTCATCACCAATGATCCCGAGATCGCACGTGATGCGCAGGAGGCTGGTGTTTCGCGCATCATGGTTGATCTTGAAGCCAACGGGAAAATTGAGAGGCAGGCCAGCCGCAATACATTCATAAGCAAGCATCGAAAGGAAGATATTGCGCCGGTGCGCAGGGTCCTGGATAAATGTCCGCTTATTGTGCGCATAAACCCATGGCATTCCGGCTCGGAAGCGGAAATCGAATATGCTATTGCAAATGGCGCTGATGTTATAATGCTTCCGCTGATACAGGATATGAAAGAGGTGTATTCTTTTATTACCTGCATAGATGGCAGGGCAAGGCCGCTTCCGCTTATTGAAACAATATATTCAATGGAGCATCTGCACCAGATAGCTAACCTGCCTGAAATAGCTGCCTTGTATATAGGCCTTAATGACCTGCATCTGGAACTTAAAATGAATTTCCTGTTTGAGCCGCTATCGCTCGGTATGCTTGATAAAATGGCGGATACCATAAATAAAACCGGAAAGCCTTTTGGATTCGGCGGAATCGCAACCATGGGCAGCGGGGAACTGCCTGCCGAGCGCGTACTGGCGGAGCATGCAAGGCTTGGTTCAAGCCGTATTATACTTTCATCGAGCTTTTGCAAGGAAGTGCAGATCACTCAGCCCGAAGACAGGGTTACGCGGCTTCAAAATGCGCTTGGGAAATTATATGACGCATTTAATAAATTCAAGGAACGCAGCTTTGGGCAGCAACAGGAAGATGCCAGGCTCACAAACGATATGATAAACATAATAGCCAACCGGCTTAAAGCCGCTTCCCAATGATTAACCCATTCGCCACGCCGCAGAATCACATGCAGAATCTCGCGTGGAGGATCGCTTTCATTGCCACCATGATCCTGCCATGGGGATTGATATTTAACCGCGCTACTGCCGAAATATGCTGCGTCCTTATCGGCCTATTGTTTTTGCAAAACAGCTTTAGCAAAAAGAGATGGGAGTGGGCAAGCGACCCGGTTGTTGTGGCTGGCTTCTGCGCATGGGCATGGATCGTGGCGGTGGTTTCGCCGCTTGCGATTTCTCCGGCTGCATCTTTTTCGGTAGCACTGCCATGGGGGCGATATATATTGCTTTTTGCTGCGCTTAGATATTGGGTTCTGGTGAAGTCGGAAGCATTGCTACTGCTTGGAAAAAACCTTTCTGCAATGCTGGCGCTGGTTATATCAGATACTCTGTGGCAATATGTTTACGGCGTGTCGCTGACCGGGCACCCAAGGCTTGACAGCGGCAGGCTTACCGGCCCTCTTGATAATGTAAAAGTTGGGATATTTATGGCGAAAATATTGCTGCCAACTGTCGGGATGATGTTGTTTCTGGCAGCGGATAAAAAGAAATATTCCTGGATCGCTGCTATTGCCCTGTTGTTTGTGGCCGGGGAAATAACCATATTGTTAAGTGGCGAGCGTACAGCTTTTGTAAGCAGCATTATCGGGCTTGCGGTGATGATTGGCCTGCTGGCGCTTGCAGAACGCAGGGTGCGTATTGCAGCGCCTTTTATGGCGGTGTTACTGGCGGCGCTTGTTTTTTATATGCTGCGGACCCAGGAATGGGTGCTTAAACGGGCGCATGACCTTACTGATACTATATATTCGTTTGGTGATTCGGTATATGGCAGGCTGTTCAAGGCCGCCTGTATAATTGGCGATGACAACTGGCTGCATGGGGTTGGCATCAAGGGATTCAGGGTGGTGAGCGAAGGGCTTAAAGATAGCGTGGGGCCATTTTGCAGCGGGAATGAACTATGCAACCTGCATCCGCATAATACTTACCTTGAATGGTTCTCGGAAACCGGAGCTGCCGGGCTTTTATTTTACAGCGCCATGGTGGTTTTTATGGTTGTCGCAATAGTAAGATATTTCAGGATTAGCAAAGGGGTGGTGCTTTTGCTGCCTGCTGTTGCCATGGGCAGTGTTTTTATAAATTTTTTCCCCGTTATGGTAACTCAGAGTATATTTTCTAATTGGCCTGCGATATTGCTTTGGTATAGCATTGGTATAGGTTTTTCCTCTTTAAATTTATGTGAAAATTCGTGTGTGAGGCCGGTGCGGCAATAATATGTGCGGGATATTTGGGATAGTTGGCAAGGGTACGCAGGACCTTAAAAGTATGGTTGCGAATATGGCAGGCATGCTTGAACACCGTGGACCTGATGATGAAGGATTTTACAGTGACGCTGAGGCAATGCTTGGCAACCGGCGCTTATCTGTTATTGATATTGAGCATGGCCACCAGCCGGTGTTTTCTGATGATCTGAGCATTATTGCAGTGCAAAACGGCGAGATATATAATTTTGTTGAACTCCGTCAGGAGCTGCTAAACCAGGGCATTGCTTTCCGCACACATTCGGATACTGAAGTTATATTGCGGCTTTACGAAGTTTATGGGGCAGGTTTCGTTTCCAGATTGAACGGTATGTTCGCTATTGCCATATGGGATAAGAACACGCATGAAATGCATCTGTACCGCGACCGCCTGGGCATAAAGCCGTTATTTATTGCTGATACGGATATGGGTATTTGTTTCGCATCCGAAATGAAGGCGTTGCTGGCGCTTGAGATTGATACAAGGGTGCGTATTGACGCCGTGCACCATTATTTAAGCTTCAATTTCGTGCCCGTATGCACCACCATGTTTGAAGCAATTGAACAGGTGCCGCCGGGATGGGCGGTGACGATTGAACAGGGAAAAGCGCAAAGCTGGCAATGGTGGAAACCATCATTCGTGACTGTGCGCAAAAGCGACAGGGAATGGATTGAAGAATTAAGGGCAACGCTGGCTGATGCTGTGCGCATCCATTTGCGCGCTGATGTTGAGGTTGGTGCGTTCCTTTCAGGCGGGGTTGATTCCAGCAGTATTGTTGCACTTTCCGCGCCGCACATAAAACCGCCCATGCACAGCTTCAGCATAGGTTTCAATGAAGAGCGCTTTGACGAATCGCGCTATGCAAAACAGGTGGCGGAACAATATAACACGCAGCACCATAACGAAATACTTGGCCCGGAAATGATCGCGCTATGGCCAAAGGTTATTTATCATTGTGAACAACCGCACGGCGACACATCGTTCATTCCAACCTATGCGCTTTCCGAACTTGCGGCAAAGAGGGTGAAGGTTGTGGTGACGGGCGATGGCAGCGATGAAATGTTCGCCGGGTATGAGCGCTACGTGCCGTTCATGGAAAAACATTCATCGGATAATAACGAGAGTTTCGCCCGCGCTTATTTCGCAAACCAGGGGCTGCTTTCGCATGATGAAAAGATCGGCCTTTATTCGGATGGGTTTAAAAAATATTTTGAGCCTCTTGATAGTTTTGAACTGATGCGAAACGATTTTGAAGATGTGCGCTCCCTATATCCGGTGAATAAAATTTCATGGATCGATATGAAATGGCTGCTGCCTGCAAATAACCTGATAAAGCCTGACAGGATGGGAATGGCATTCGGGCTGGAGGCGCGGGTTCCATTCCTTGATATGCGGGTTATTGACATGGCGCTTGCAATGCCCAGCACTATGAAGCTGCGCAACGGAGAAGGAAAATATATCCTAAAAGAGGCAATGGCCGACCTGCTTCCGCAGGAGATATTGCGAAGGCCAAAGCAGATGTTCACTGTCCCGCTTGGCGAATGGTTCAAAGGCCATCTGGCATCGCTGCTAAGGCAGGTGCTGCTTGGCGAAAGGGCGGTTGCCAGGGGTATATTCAGCTATGAAGCGGTTTATTCCCTTGTGGAAGGCCATATTGCCGGAATCGCAAATAACACGAGAATATTGAGGGCCCTGATGGCGCTGGAAATATGGTATCGCCTTTTTGTTGACGGCGAACCTTATGATCAGTTCGCTGAATTCAAATCATCTGGTTAATATGACATTGAAAAAATTATTATCGGCAAGCGTATTAATTGCCTTAGGGATGCTTTTAGGACGGGCGCTTGGCTTCCTGCGTGAGATGTTGCTTGCTGCCCAGTTCGGCGCAGGTAACGGGGATGCTAACACAGCCATCGCATTGCTGCTTATACCGGATTTTATAACATCGCTGTTTATCGGTAGCTCGATAAGCGCTGTGCTTGTTCCGGCCTTTGCAGCGCGGGATAAGGAGCGCGCCCTGGCGCTTCTGTGGCAGTCCATAAAGCTGGTCCTGCCGATTTTTACCGTGATAGCTATAGCTGTTGGGCTTATCGCGGATTCAAGCTTTATATCAATTGCGCTTTTTTCGCTGCCATTAACTGCTGTAACGGGAGTGCTTACCGCCTATCTGCAGCACAGGGGAAAATTCATGGCACCGGCTTTTTCTACGGTAATATTTAATATGGTTATACTTTCGGCGCTATGGTTTCTGCCGCCGGGGCTGTTTATGCTTTCTTTTGCGGTAGTTTTTGCTGCGCTTACAAGGTTTGCCGCTAATTTAGGAGCGTTTCTTGGAAGCGGCCTGGAGCGACAGAAATCCGATAATAAACAATGGGAACTCGATAAGCAGCTTATAATGGCTTATGTCCAGAATATGCTAAGCAATGTGCTGGGAATATTTATTTTATATACGCCATTTGCGATGATAGCGTTTTTAAACCCTGCTGAATTTGCCTTGTTCAATTACTCATTTAAGCTGATCACTTTTCCATCGGTCCTTATCCAGACCATAATACAGATGTCGGTCCTGCCGTGGTTTGTGAATATAAGGGGCATGAACAGCTCTTCTGGCAGCAGGCACATGCCGCTTGAATATGGCTATAGCCTGAAGGTGGCTTGGGTGGTTTCAATCACGGTAAGCCTTTGTGTAAGCCTTGTTGCCCATGACATAGCGCAGATATGCTTCGGGCATGGCAAAATGACATTGCGTGATACGGTGCAGATAGGGGAACTGCTGGCAATAGGTATCTGGGCAACGCCGTGTGTGGTCATGCTCTCAGTATGGCAGCAGATATTTTATGCCTGCCACAAACAGAAAGCCGCGCTGTTTTCCAATGTGGCTCTGGCATTATTCATTATACCGCTATGCTGGGTAGGGTATATAATCGGCGACAGCAAGGGACTGCTTTACGGATTTGTTGCTGCCCAGATTATACCTTTTTTCATATTGTCGCTTACAGGAAAATTGTTTTTATTTGGGAGTAATACATCGCTTTTACGCTCTGTAATGCTATATTTGAAAATGTCGATTGTGGTATTATTCATATTCGTCCCTTTTGCGCTGGTATATGATACGCTTTTTTTGAATGAATATGAAAATATATTGCTGGCAATAATGATATGCGGGGCCTGCGTATTTGCAGGGTTATACAGCGACGGGGCAATAAGGAAGAAAATACATAGTGTTTTCTAAGTAATTGCTGTTAAGTTTGGACAGTAAGTGAGGACCTTGCCTATGAGTATTTACAATGCCATCCAGTCGAGGCTGCACCGGGTTACGATCCGAGCGCGCCTTTTCAGTATAGTGGTGGCATTTGCTATACCGTTATTTGTCCTGCTGTATTTCACTATCGAGAATTTAAACCGCAATATCGGCCTGACGGTAATGGAGCGCAAAGGCATTGAGTATGAGCGCCTGCTTATCAACCTGATGTCGGAAGTTGCTAACCATCGGCTTACGCGTATGAGCATGGCCATTGGTGAGGATAGAATCAAGGAATACCGTGAATATAGCAATAATATAGATAAATTGCTGGAGAAGATACAAAGCGTTGACCATAAGCTGCGCTCAAATTTCAATTTAAATGGCGGCAAACCAAAAAATAATAAAAACCTGACCGTGGAACAGCTTAAGGAAAAATGGGAAGATATAAAAATACATAATTCCGATATACACGAAATCTACAATACAATGTTCCAGACAATCAGCGATATGATAACCGATGTTGGCGGCGCATCGGGGCTGATACTTGACCCGGACCTGGACAGCTATTACCTGATGGATATTGCGATTAACCACCTGCCGCACAGCATCAAGCGCGTGTCTGATATTACTTTTATCCTATATCCAAGGCTGGTTTACGGCGGTGATATTAAAGAAGAAACACGCGGAGAGGCTAGGGTGGCTGAGCGTTTTTTAAAGGAATCGGAATTTGAAAGCGTGATTTTTGCCATGGAATCGGCTTTTAGCGAAGATGAAAATTTCTATGGAATAAGCGAAAGCCTGAGGCCAAGGATGGAGCCAATTATCGCTTCATATAAGGAAAAAATGGAAAGGCTTATTTCAATGCTGCATGACATAGCAGATGGAAAAAAAGTTAAACCTGAGTATTTCGTAAGCAATGTATATGATTCGCGTAATTTCTTTGTGCTTATGGATTATGTTACGCTTGATGAACTGGACGCCATGCTTAAAACCAGGGTTAATTATGCAGAAAAACAGCAATGGAATATATTATTCTGGTATGGCGTGGCGCAGGTGGCAGGGCTGCTGCTTTTCGTACTTCTTACAACCAGCGTGACCAAGCCCATTAACCGGCTTTACCGCGCTATTGTGGCTATTACAGAGGGTAATTTTAAGGTTAATGTTCCCAGCCAGGATTTCCATGATGAAATCGGGAAAATTGCCCGTGGCGTTGAATCTTTCCGCTTGAACGCACTTGAAAAAGTGCGGCTGGAAATGGCGCTTAAGGCAGAAAGCGATTATCTGCAATCTATTATGGACAGCTCGGTGGATGGCATAATCGTTATGAATGAAGAAGGCTTTATAATGAATTTTAACAGCGCGGCGCAAAGGATGTTCGGTTATCAGGCTTCTGAAGTAATGGACAAGAATATATCATTCCTGATACCCGATAAATCGCCTTTTCATTACAGCAAATATATCCGCGAGCATTTAAATGACATGAAGCTTGCTGTGTCTGGCATCAGCCGCGAGGTTGAGGGGATGCGCAAAAACGGAGTAACGTTCCCGATTGATATGGCCCTCAGTCGACTTGTGCATGATGACAGCCAGATATTTTTTGTGGGGCTGTTTAAGGATATTACCGAGCGCAAAACTATGGAGGCGGAACTCATCGAACATCGTGACCATCTGCAGAAGCTGGTGAACATGCAGACCATAGACCTTACCATCGAAAAGGAAAAGGCGGAGCGTGCCAATATTGCCAAGTCGGAGTTTCTGTCGAACATGTCGCATGAGCTGCGCACGCCAATGCACGCTATTTTGAACTATGCCAGCATGGGTATGAAACTTACACGCGAAGAGCCAGATGGCAAACTTAAGAAATATCTTGGCAATATCGAAACAGCAGGGACTCGCCTTCTGGGGTTGCTTAACAGCCTGCTGGATATAGAAAAACTGGAAGCTGATAAGGTTGAGTTCAACATTAAGGAGGCTGACCTTTCCAAGGTAATTGATTATGCTGAGATGGAGCTTGATTCGCTTATTAAAGCTAAAGGCCTGCGTGTGGCAAAGCTGTATAACTGTAATAATTCCCATGCATTATTTGACGAGGTGCGGATAACACAGGTGCTCGTCAACCTGCTTTCCAATGCAATAAAATTTTCACCCGAAGGCGGCACAATTTTCATAAACCTTTCTGATGAACATTTGTCTTATGAAGGCGGGGTGAAACCCGCCCTTTTATGCTCTATAGAGGATGAGGGGGTTGGAATACCAGAAGGCGAGCGCGAAAGCATTTTTGACAAATTTACCCAAAGCAGCAAAACCAAAACAACCGCTGGCGGAACCGGGCTTGGGCTTTCCATAAGCCGAAAAATAATAGAAAAACATGGCGGCAGAATCTGGGCGGAGAATATTAAGCCTAAGGGAGCCGTGTTTAAATTTATTCTGCCTATTTCTTATCCAGCGCCAGGTTAAGCTCCAGCACATTCACATATGGCTCGCCGAAGATCCTGCTCTGGATGTCAATATGGCTGTCGATTATCTGCTGTATATCATCTGGATTCATGCCCCTGGCTTTTGCCACCCGGTTTACCTGGTATTTTGCGGCAGGCAGGCTTATATGCGGATCCAGGCCGCTGGCTGACGCCGTTATAAGATCAACGGGTATGAGTTCTTTGTTAGAAGGGTCGGATTTTTTAAGCGCAGCAATCCGCGCATTAGCTGCTTCCAGCACTTTGGGATTGGCGGGGCTGAAATTAGTGCCGCCCGAAGCCATCGCATCATAATTTTCTGCCGATAGCCTGCCCCAGAAATATTTATTCTCGCTGAATTGCTGGCCAAGCAGGGATGAGCCTATTACTTTGTCGCCGCCTTTTATAAGGCTGCCATTTGCGGAGCTGTTGAAAACAAGCTGTGAGATAGCGGTGACGGCTATGGGATAAATACCGCCAAGCAGGACCAGGAAAATAAAAAGAAGGCCAAGGCTGGCACGGCAATAAGATGCGAGATTGTTCATGTTACACGGCTCCTATCATTGTCAGAAGCATATCAATAATCTTGATGCCGATAAAAGGAATTATAAGCCCGCCAAGGCCATATATAAGCAGGTTGTTGCGCAGCATGGCTTCTGCGCCAACCGGGCGGTAGGTCACGCCGCGCAACGCCAAGGGTATGAAGGCGATTATCGCCAGGGCGTTGAAAATAACTGCTGATAATACGGCAGAAAGCGGCGAAGTAAGATTCATTATATTAAGGGCATTAAGCGCCGGGTAGGTGCTTACGAAAGTTGCCGGGAGCAGGGTGCAGTATTTGGCGAATTCATTTGCCAGTGAGAAGGTGGTGAGCGAGCCGCGGGTCATGAGGAGTTGCTTGCCTATTTCCACTATCTCGATAATCTTGGTGGGGTCGGAATCCAGGTCGATCATGTTGCCTGCTTCCTTGGCCGCCTGTGTCCCGCTGTTCATTACAACGGCTACATCGGACTGGGCGAGGGCCGGGGCGTCATTGGTGCCATCGCCTACCATCGCGACCAGTTCGCCTTCAGCCTGCATCTTGCGGATGAGTTTCAGCTTCTGTTCGGGCGTGGCCTGCGCGAGATAATCATCCACCCCGGCCTCGGCAGCAATAGCCGCAGCGGTTAAGGGATTGTCGCCGGTTATCATGATGCTTTTTATGCCCATTTTGCGAAGGTCGGCCAGGCGTTCCTTGATGCCGGATTTTATGATGTCTTTTAAATAAACAACACCAAGCGCCCGCCCGCTGTCGATAACCACCAGCGGGGTTCCGCCGAAGCGCGCTATATCGTCGATCTTCCGGCGCAGTATTTCTGGTATGTTGGAATCGCTTTGTTTTAATTGCTTTTCGATGGAATCGGCGGCACCTTTTAAAATAAGGCGGCTTCCTATTTTTACACCGCTTAAACGGGTTTCGGCGCTGAACTCAATGAACTCGCTGCCAGCAGGAGCAGAGTTTTTTTCCGGTATGTTATAACGGCTCTGCGCCAGCGCAAGGATGCTGCGCCCTTCCGGAGTCTGGTCGGCAAGGGAGGAAAGCTGTACGGCCTTTGCCATTTCCTCGATGCTTACGCCGGGGGCAGTGAAAAATTCCTCTGCCTGACGGTTTCCATGCGTTATCGTCCCGGTTTTATCAAGGAGGATGCGGGTTATATCGCCTGCGGCTTCCACTGCGCGGCCTGATGAAGCTATTACGTTGGCTTTTAGAAGGCGGTTCATGCCTGATATGCCAATGGTGGACAGAAGGCCGCCGATTGTGGTTGGCGAGAGGCAGATGAGAAGGGCTATCAGCACGGTGATGCTTACTACCTTGCCTTCGCCATTCTGGTCTACGCTGAACATGGAAAAAGGCATGATAGTGACTATGGTGATTAGAAATGCGGCAGTAAGCGCAGCAAGGAAAACGGTAATGGAAATTTCGCTAGGGGTTTTCTGGCGTTTCGCGCCTTCCACCAGCGACACCATGCGGTCGATAAAGCTTTCGCCTGAATTTGCGGTTATACGGACTATTATCCAATCGGAAAGAACACGCGTGCCGCCGGTTACTGCGTCAGAATCGCTGCCGGATTCGCGTATAACTGGCGCTGACTCGCCAGTGATGGCGCTTTCGTCAACCGAGGCAATGCCATATACTACCTGGCCGTCACTGGGTATAGGGTCGCCAGCCTCGATTAAAACAAGGTCGTCGCGGCGAAGGCTGGAGGCGGAAACGGTTTCAAATTTATCACGCGAGTCGATGTTTTTTATGCGCTTGGCGTTAACTTCCTTGCGTAATGCCTTAAGGCTTTCAGCCTGCGCCTTGCCCCGATCTTCAGCCAGGCTTTCGGCAAAATTGGAAAATAGCACGGTTACCCATAATGATATGGCTACAGTCAGGGTAAACCATGATGGTTCGTTTGGTATCTGACCACCATTTAAGCGGTAGATATAAAGGCAGGTGACAACGATGGTGCCGAGATAGACAACGAATACCACCGGGGTGCGTATCTGCGCCAGCGGCGAAAGCTTAACAAACGCCTGGATGACGGACCTGCTTATATCTATATGCGTCTGGTCGGATTTATTGTTGCTCATGTCATTGCACCTTATTGGTATTTATAAGGCTGTTCAAATGGAAATGTTCGGCAACGGGGCCAAATATAACCGATGGGATGAAGGCCAGTATACCAACCGTCACCAGCACCCAGATAAGCAGGAAAATGAATAGCGGGGTGTGGGTGGGAAGGGTTCCGGCATTTGCAGGAGAAACATTTTTGCCAGCGAAGGAACCGGCAAGCCCAAGAATTGCCACGGTTATAAAAAAACGTCCTATGAACATGGCAATCGCCAGGGAAGTATTATAAAATGGGGTATTGGCTTTCAGCCCTGCGAAAGCGCCGCCGTCATTATTGCCTGCTGAAGTATAGGCGTATAATATTTCTGTGAAGCCCTGGGCACCGCTATTAAAAACCCCATCCCGCCCGGCCTGGGTTGAAACTGCTACTGCTGTTCCCACCAGTACTACCATGGCCGGGACAACAACCACGACAGAGGCCATTTTAATATCGAATGTACTTATCTTTTTGCCAAGATATTGCGGTGTGCGCCCAACCATTAAGCCGCCCAGGAAAACGGTGAGGATTACATAGGTAAGGATATTGTATACCCCGCTGCCAACGCCGCCGATTATAAGCTCGCTGAACTGGGTGAGGATGATAGGAACAAGCCCGCCGATGGGAGAAAATGAATCAAGCATGGCGTTGGGGGAACCGTTGGAACTGGCGGCGGCAACCAGCACACGCAAAGTGGAAGAACCTGTGCCAAAACGTAAATCCTTGCCTTCCATGTTTCCTGCGCTGCCATCAATTATTTTTGTGTCAAACAGAGGATTGGCTTTCTGCTCGTAATAAACTGATATGCCGAGCATGGGCAGGAAAATTATATACATGGTAGCGAGAAGCGCCCAGCCTTGCCTTCTGTCGCCAACTATGCAGCCAAAACCATAAGCAAAGGCTGAAGGCAGAAGCAGGGTTGATATTATCTGTATTAAGTTGGAAAGCGGGGTTGGGTTCTCGTATGGATGCGCGCCGTTTGCGCCGAAAAATCCGCCGCCGCTGCTGCCTACGGTACGGATGGCTACCTGTGAGGCTACGGCGCCAACCGGGATAATGGATTCGGGATTCTGGGCTCGGGATTCAGGTGTATGCTGCAAGGGTGTATAGGGGATGTTATCAGAGAAGCTCTGCACTACGCCCTGTGATACCAGTATTACCGAGAGCAGAAGGGAGAGGGGCAGTAATATATAAATGATGCCGCGCACCATATCCTTGTAGAAATTGCCGATGAATTTTGTTTCGCGCCGGGCCATACCACGGGCAAGGGCCGCAAATATCGCCATGCCTGAAGCGGTGGCGATAAAATTCTGCACTGTAAGCCCAACTGTTTGCGAGAAATTGCTTAAGGTGTTTTCGCCGGAATAGGCCTGCCAGTCACAATTAGTGATGAAGCCTATGGCCAGGTTAAAGGCAAGGTCTGGCGTTACAGGAGGAAAATTCTGCGGGTTGAAAGGCAGATGCTGCTGGAAACATAAAATTAAAAACAGCAATAAAAAGCAGAAGAAAGAAAATAAAATCAGGGAGAAGCTATATGCTACCCAGTTCATTTCTTTTTCCGGAGTAATTCCGCATATCCTGTAAATCAGGCGTTCCAGCCATCCCAAAATCTTTTCGGCTAAAACTAATTTGTCAGTATAAACCCCGGCTATGTATTTACCCATGGGCTTAATCAAAATTATAACTATAGCAAGACAGAGAATAATATAAATTAATGTAGGCATGGTTTTGCTTCTTTATTCGGAAGAATCAGGGGAATAATTCTGGTTTTAGAAAAGCGGCGACGAGATATACAAACAGGCAGGCGGCAATAACGCCAAGAGCTATGTATAGTTCCATGGCTATTCTTCCTTTGCAGTGTCGCACAACCAAAGGAAGGCGAAGGCGAAAATGAATAGTAAAATACCAAGTGCTATAAAAGTAAACATGTGGGTGACTATATGCTTTTGACACAAGCTGTCAAGGATGAGTGTCCATATGCCAAAATAGTAGCAGGGACAATAGCTTATTCGCGGCCTGATGAGAATTTTTTATAATCAGCGCGTGTCCACTGCGTTTCTACGCCCACAGATTCAGCCTGAGGGAAAATATCGGGTTTGCAAATGCGCACATTTGCCAGGTCAACGCGCCCGTCAATACGGAAAATATGTTCAAGCAGCTCGACAACACAGTTTTCCAGCAGCAGCTTATGGGGGTGTTTCGGCCATTCATTAACCACCAGGTCATATATGTAATCATAGCTGAAGCAATCATTTATGGTTTGTGGGTTTTCAGGGTATTCGCCCTCGACAAAAGCATTTACGATGATGCGTTGTTTTTCTTTTTCATGCTGGTGTATGCCAACGCAGATGCTGCTTTCCAGATTAGTTACATGTATACGCCAGCGGTGTTTCATAACTTTTTACAATACAGATTATTTGTAGATAAATAGATTAATGGATGAATAGATGAATGACTGGGCGGAATAATTATCAGAGGACATGTTTGCCGCCATCGACATTTATTATCTGCCCGGTGATACTTTTTTGCTGCGTAAGCCAGTAAATAGCCTCGGACAGATCATCAAGGGGCGGGTGTTTTTTAAGCGGCACAATATTTTCCATTTTATCATAATGCGCAAGGCAGGCCGGCGAGTTGGACGCGGGAATCATGGCTCCGGGGCAGACACCGTTCACCCGGATATGGCTGCCCAGCGCGATTGCCGCCATCTGCGTAAAATCAGCAAGCGTTTTTTTGGAAAGCAGGTAGGCGAAATGGCTTACCTGGTTTTGCGCTATGTCGGTGTCCAGAATATTTATTACGCATGCGGAAGGATTTTTGCCAAAAATTTTTGCAAAGGACTGGGTAAGGAAAAAAGGTGCCTTGAAATTTATGTTGAACTGGCGGTCGAACAGGGCTTCATCGGTTTCTAAAAATTCGCAACGCTCGAAAACCGAGGCGTTGTTTATAAGCGTATTGCAATGTGGCATTGCTGCGTGGATGTTTTTAAGCAGACTCTCAAGGCCGGAAATGGCGGCAAGGTCATGCCCGAATATTTCGCAGGAAACCCCGGTTTTTTGGATCTCGCCTTGCAATTTACGCGCTTCGCTTTCGGAAGAATTATAATGCAGGGCGATGTCGTGCCCTTTGTTTGCGAAATAAAGCGCTGTTGCTGCACCTACGCGTTTTGCCCCGCCGGTTATTATCACTGCTGGACGTGTCATGATCTTGCCCTCACCCTAACCCTCTCCCAGAGGGAGAGGGGATTTAGAGGTGGCCTCTCCTAGAGGGAGAGGGGATTTAGAGGTGGCCTCTCCCAGAGGGAGAGGGGATTTAGAGGTTTTCAGGTCGCGGCTGCCGGGTTTGGTCGCCGGGATATTTTTAAGCTCCTCGGGCAGGGCATCGGGCTTGTAAGTAGGCACATTAAGCTTTAACAGCGAAATAAGCGGAAGGGTAAGGCTTACGTCATTATTTGTGCGGCGGTCTATAAGGCTTACAACGGCGACTGCTTTCGCACCCAATGACTCAACGCAGGCTACGGCTTCCATTGATGATTTACCGGTTGTTACAACATCTTCCACTATCAGTATCTTCTGGCCTTTGTCCAGATTGAAGCCACGGCGCAACGCAAAACTGCCTTCAACCCGTTCGCAGAACATGGCATCAATGCCAAGCTGCCTGCCCATTTCATAGCCAACCACCACTCCGCCCATTGCGGGTGATACTATCGCATCAATCCTCTGCCCGGTTTCGGTCATCCATTTATGGATTTTCAGGGCTAATGAAGCGCATAAGCGCTCGCCGCGCTTTGCATCCATGAATACACGGGCGCATTGCAGGTAGGTTGGGCTATGCAGGCCTGATGAAAGTATAAAATGCCCGGAAAGCATTGCCTGCGCGTCTTCAAATTCCTTGATTATTTTCTGTTCGTTCATACTTGATCCATTTCGCGTTCCACAGGATGGCCCTATACACCTATATTGTCAATCAACCTTGTTTTGCCAAGCCAGGCGGCGGCAAGCAGCCTTGCTTCCTCCTGCGGCTTTTGCAGCGGCTCCAGGCTTTCTGCATCGCACAGTTCCAGATAATCAACTTTAAAGCCTTTTGCTGTTAAATCAGCAACTCCCTTTGCCAGCGCTTCGGCGACATCTGAATATTTTATCTCACGGGCAATATTATTAAGGGTTTCGTACAGGAAAGGGGCGGTTAGCCTTTCATCAGCGCTAAGATAGCTATTGCGCGATGACATTGCAAGCCCATCATTCTCGCGCATTGTTGCCACAGGTATTATCTCAACCGGAATATCCAGATCCTGGGTGACACGCTCGATAACGCATAATTGCTGGTAATCCTTCACACCAAAAAACGCCATATGCGGCATGATGCGTAAAAATAATTTGGTGACTATGGTTGCTACGCCGTCGAAATGTCCGGGGCGTGTTTTCCCGCACAGTATAGTGCTTATTTTACCAACGCTTATACTGGTTGAGAAGCCTTCGGGATATATATCGCCGGCATCTGGGGCGTAGATAATATCGGCACCTTGCGCGCGTGCGAACTTAACATCGGCATCGAGCGTGCGTGGATAGGCCCCGAAATCTTCGTTCTTTCCAAACTGGGTGGGATTTACGAAAATACTGATGATTACAAAATCCGCCATTTCGCGGGCTTTGCTTATTAATGACCCATGCCCGGCATGCAATGCGCCCATGGTGGGTACTAAGGCGATGGTTTTTCCGGCCTGCGCCTGTTTTGCAAGGGATTCCTGCAATTTTTCAAAATCATGTATTAAAGTCATAATGGGGCACGTTATTAGCAAATGACGAATCCAGCAAGGCGATTTTTTTTATAAATGTCCTTGCGAATATCTACAGTATATATACAACTCATATTCAGAAGGCGATGCCCTGTCGCTATTAATTAACGAAATTTAAACTATATTATATTACAAAATATCATTGCTTGTTCAGGATGTTTGGATTCCTAATGAATATGATAAGATTATACATAATATACAGCAACATGGCTTTGGAATATTAATTTTATGCTACAGCGTTTCTTTTTGCACTGCCTGCTAGTGTGGATTTTTTTCCTTTCATGTTTTATGAGTAGCAGCTCTTATGCTGATGATAATAAAGAATCGCTTATCAAGGCGGCCTTTATTGTGAATTTTATAAAATTTATTGAATGGCCATCTGATAAGTCTATAATCAACCAGACTAAAATAGATATATGCCTTATCGGTGATAATAATTTAATTAATTTTAGCCATGTATTTAAACAGGCATCTACCTCAAAGCTAAGCGTTTCCCTGGTCAGGGAAAATAATGTCGCCAATATCGCAAACCATTGCCACATACTGTTCATAGGTGGCACTGACAAGGTGCGTGAGATACTTGACGCCGTAAGGAACCAGCCGGTTCTTGTTGTAAGTGATTTACCGGCTTTTGCTGAACATGGCGGAATGATGGGGTTTGTTATGGATGAGGGTAAGGTAAAATTATTTGTAAATAAAAAAGCTATTGAGAATGCTGGTATGTATGTTGATGCCCAGCTTCTGGAAATAGCTTTCAAAGTTATAGATAATTAGGGATATTTATGCGCCTCTTGAAAAATTATTCGATCAAGCAGCGCCTAATCCTTATGATAATGGCTATAAGCAGCGTTTCGGTGCTGCTTACCACCTTTTCCATATCAATGGTCGGGGTTTTTAACCTGCGCTCTAATATCATAAAGGAGCTGGATATATCGGCCTCTTTGGTTGGCGACCGCAACAGCGCTGCGCTTCTGTTTGGTGATGATAAGCGCGCCGAGGAAAACCTTAATGTGTTCAGCGTGCGCCAGACCATTGTGCAGGCCTGCCTGTATACCAAGGACGGCAATCTTTTCGCGCGTTACAGCAATAAGGATATTGCCAGGATAAACAAATGCCCTGACGATATTGCCTATCGCACTATTATAAAAGGCGAGCGCATCGAGCTTATGAGGCCGATCGTGAAAAGCGATGAGCAAATTGGTTCTATTTTCCTGGAATCGACATTGGAGCAGGTAGATCAGTATATAGAAAAGCAGGTAAGCCTGGCATTTTTAATCGTGGCTGCCGGGCTTCTATTCTCATATCTGCTGGCTATAAACCTGCAGCGCAGTATTTCGATCCCCATACTTAACCTCGCCGATACCGCAAGGCGGGTTTCGCTTAATAAGAATTACTCGATACGTGCCGCTAATATTGGCGATGTTAGCAATGAATATAATAATGAGCTGGTGATACTTACCAATTCATTCAACGAAATGTTATCGGAAATAGATGCCCGCAACGACCAGCTTAAAAAGCAATATAATGAGCTGGAAAAAGCTAAGGACAGCGCCGAAAACGCCAACCGTGCCAAATCACAGTTCCTTGCCAATATCAGCCATGAGCTGCGTACGCCACTTAATGCGGTTATCGGGTTTTCCTCAATACTCATGAACCAGCTTTTTGGTCCGCTGGGTGATAATAAATATCTCGAATATGCCAAGGATATAAATGATTCCGGTGCACATCTTCTGGATATTATTAACGATATACTTGACCTTTCCAAGGCTGAAGCCGGGAAACTTATCCTGAATTATGAAGAAGTGCATATAGGGAAGGCCATAAATAAATGCGTGACAATAATAACTGAGCGCGCACAAAAGGCCAATATTTCCATCTCAACCGATATACCAAAGATGATTCCGCCGCTTGTGGTTGACCGGTTGCGCTTCATACAGGTTATTATTAATATACTATCCAATGCCGTTAAATTCACTAATGAAGGTGGCAATGTCAATATCGCCGTGCGCAGCAAAGAGGCAGGCGTAGAGGTTGTGGAGTTCGCGGTTATAATTACCGATACCGGAATTGGCATGTCTAAAGAAGATATTGAACATTCATTCCAGAGCTTCGGGCAGGTGGATGGCGGCCTTAACCGTAAATATGAGGGAACCGGGCTTGGCCTGCCGCTTACTAAAAAACTTATGGAGCTGCATGGTGGCAGGATCGATATTGAAAGCCAACTCGGAAAGGGAACAACTGTTACCCTTACTTTTCCTGCTATGCCGCAGGGCGGAATAGATTTTAATTTGGAAGATTAAATCTAATTTTAGCTTCAAATCTGCTTGCGATGGAGCCTCCTCAAAACATGTCATGTATTAAGTATACACTCATGTTTTTCGGTATCCATCGCTTCGCGCTTTATCGCCAAAATGAATTTATAAATCCCACTATGCTTTGCTGCAAATAGCCATTTCTTGCGCTTCCGCTGCTCATGTACTTTATGTACACTCCGCTGCGGTTCTCAGAAATAACTATTTTCGCTAAAGCCTAGCGAATTTTGCTAACCAGCACCTCTGTCATCCCCGCGAAGGCGGGGATCTTAGGCCATAAATTCCGCTGGTGGGTTATTCCCTAGATCCCGGGTCAAGCCCGGGATGACAGAAGCTGCTTTACAGCCCCTGTCACCTGCGACAGTTCATCACTGCTTATAGTGAATGGCGGCATGATATATATCACATCCTTGAAGGGGCGCAGCCACACGCCGTGTTTTACAAATTCCGGGCGCATTGCATAGAGGTCGATTTTTTCCACATCCACCTGCACAACACCTATCGCGCCTTTGACGCGCACATCAATTACATGGGGAAGGGACCTGCATGGTGTAAGTTCAGCGACTAGCTGATTCTCGATAGCCTCCACCTGTTTAAGGCGTGGTTCGCGCTCGAATAGATCAAGCGAGGCATTGGCAGCCGAACAGGCCAGCGGGTTAGCCATAAAAGTTGGGCCGTGCATGAAGGCGTCTTCTGGTTTATTGCTCAGGAATGAATTGAATATCTCATCGGTGGCAAGGGTCGCGCCAAGCGTTATCGCCCCGCCGGTCAGGCCTTTGCCCAGGCACATTATGTCGGGCGTGATACCAGCTTCATCACAGGCGAACATCGAGCCGGTGCGGCCAAACCCGGTTGCTATCTCATCGGCGATGAATAATATCTGGTGTTTTTTTGCGATACGGCGCAGCTCGGCAAGCGTATCGGGGCTGTGGAATATCATACCGCCAGCGCCCTGGACCAGAGGTTCGATTATAAGCCCGGCGATATTGCCATGTATCCCTGCCAGTAAACTATCAAACTCAGCGAAGCTGTATTCATCGGAGGGAATATCCAGCACATATTGCTTGATTACTGAATTGCGGAAGGCTTTGTGCAGCGATTTTTCCGGATCAGAAACCGACATCGCGCCCAGCGTATCGCCGTGATAACCGTTTTTGAAGCAGATAAAACGATCCTTATGTGGCTTTTCCGTATTGCGCCAGTATTGCAGCGCCAGCTTGAGCGCTATCTCAACCGCAACCGAGCCGGAATCGCCGAAAAAAACTTTATTTAAACCATCAGGGGCGATGGCGCAGAGGCGGCCTGCCAGCCGCGCTGCCTGTTCATGCACGAGGCCAGCAAACATTACATGCGGCATGGTTTTTAGCTGCTTTTCTATCCCGGCGAATATGTGCGGGTGGTTATAGCCATGGCACGCGCTCCACCATGAAGAAATCCCGTCAATCAGCTCGCGCCCGTCATCCAGGATTATTTTGCAGCCCTGGGTGCGCGCAACGCGCAGCGGCTCAGGCGCGATCTGCATCTGGGTGTAGGGGAGCCAGAGATTGCCAGTGTTCCCTATTTCCATTTCTACGTCGTTATCCTTCGGTCTCATAAAATTCACCTAGTCAGTCTAGGCTAAAATTTTATTCGCCTCGGCTGCCTAGTATAAATTGAAAATATAAAACACTATAGTGTTTCCTATTTCTACATCGTTATAATCTACGTTGTTATCCTTCGGTATAATTTATATTAAAAAGGTTAAAAATGGTAAAAGGCATAATGGGATTTGTAAGTGATATATAGCGTTTCTCATGATATTTCAAAGTAATTTGACTTTTATGCATTTTTGCCTTATAACAATAATTAGCATTTATTGTTATTTGATGGATACTGATTATGAATATATCCCTTACGCCGCATTTGGAAGAAATGGTCAAAAATAAACTTGCAGGTGGATTATATCATTCGGCAAGTGAGGTAATACGGGATGCTTTGCGGTTAATGGAAGAGCGTGACCAGTTGCGTGAATTGCAGCTTGAGGAATTGCGTAAAGAAATACATATGGGGATAAATAGCGGTGACGCGAAACCTATCAATATGGATGCCATTAAAGCACGGGGGCGGAAGCGTTTATTGGCTGAAAAAAGAAATAATTAATGATATGTAAAAAGTTTATTTAATTAAGCGGCTTCGGTGTGCAAAAAATGGATTGTTTGCCGGAAAATAATGACATTATTATGAGTCTGTGTTAATAATTATAGTGGTATAGATATAAAGTGGGGAATTATGACATTGCAGATAAACTTGCCCGTGGAACTGGAGGCTCTCTTGCAAAGCCAAGTTAAATCAGGTGTTTATAGTGATGTAAATGATGTTGTCCTGGATGCTTTGCGTAGCTTCTTTACCCATGAAACTGAGCTTTCGCCACAGCAATTAATTATGTTGCGTGATGATGTGCAGAAAAGAGTTGAGGATATTAAATCTGGTAAAGAATGCTGGGTTGATGGAGAAGATTTCTTTGCGCGTATGGAACAGAAATTCTAATAAATCATGGCTTATAAATATCGTCTTTCCTCCAGCGCAGAGCGCGAGCTAGAGTGGGAAATAAGTTATTCTGCTGAACGTTGGGGAAAGAAGCACGCAAGATTATACCGGCAGGGTTTACTGGCGGTTATAAAATATATCGCTGCAAATCCGAACGCCTATCCTGAAAGGCCAGAATTGGGAGAAAATTACAGGCTGGTGAGATATAAGGGGAATTATATTATTTATTCAGTGAACAAGGAAGAAGGCTATATAGATATTATAGCTTTCCCAAGCGTATACCGTTCTTCGAAAAATTGAATTTATATATGGATACCGCCCTGCGGCAGTATGACAGGATCAGGCAGCTTCTGCCTTATGCTCACACTCTATCAGCATGGCCTCCAGGCCCAGTTTTTTGAACAGGGCTTTGTCCTTATCGGCTGCCGGGTTGGCGGTGGTGAGCAGTTTTTCCCCGTAGAATATTGAGTTCGCGCCAGCGAGGAAGCACAACGCCTGCGTCTGCTCGTTCATCTCCTCACGCCCGGCTGATAAGCGCACGAAAGAGTGCGGCATCATGATACGGGCTACTGCGATTGTGCGGATAAATTCGAACGGGTCAAGTTCCTCGCGGCCTGCGAGTTTCGTGCCTTTTACCTGAACCAGTAAATTGATCGGCACGCTTTCCGGGTGCTTGGGTAAGTTGGCAAGTGTAATCAGCAGGTCGGCGCGGTCGGAAAGCTCTTCGCCCATGCCCACGATGCCGCCGCAACAGACATTCATGCCAGCGTCGCGCACATTGGCCAGCGTATCCAGCCTGTCCTGATAGGTGCGGGTGGTGATTATCTCGCCGTAGAAATTTTCGGAAGTGTCGAGATTGTGGTTGTAGTAATCAAGCCCGGCTTCTTTTAGCTGATGCGCCTGCCTGGCATCAAGCATCCCAAGTGTTGCGCAGGTTTCCATGCCCAGAGCTTTTACGCCTTTGATTATTTCGGAAACATTTTCGATGTCGCGGTCCTTGGGCGAGCGCCACGCCGCGCCCATGCAGAAACGTGAAGCGCCAGCATCCTTGGCTTTGCGCGCTTCGGCGAGTACGGCTTCTTTTTTCATCAGCTTTTCAGCCTTCACCCCGGAATCGGCTGATGCGCTTTGCGGGCAGTAGGCGCAATCTTCGGCGCAGCCGCCGGTTTTGATTGAAAGCAGGGTGCTTATCTGAACTTCGTTGGCGGGGAAATTCTCGCGGTGGATGCTTTGCGCACGGAACACAAGGTCGTTGAAGGGCATTGCAAATAATGCGAGTATTTCATCGCGCTGCCAGTCATGTCGGAGTGTGGTCATATATTGTCCTTAGTTTCTGTAAAGAAGCCTAATTAACCATATATTTTTGCAATAGGCGATATATTTTTCTGTT
>JBDHUC010000006.1:0-86407 GCA_039808985.1 Alphaproteobacteria bacterium
ACCAAACCGTATACCCCCAAAACCAACGGTAAAGCCGAACGATTCGTCCAGACTTCGCTACGCGAATGGGCATATGCAAAACCTTATAATAACTCAAAAGAAAGGGAAAAATCACTATTGCTATTTTTGCATCACTACAATTACCATAGACCACACTTCGGACTTAATGGAAAAACTCCAATATCAAGAACGCCTATGAACAACCTATTGAGATACGACACTTAGCGGCTTTGTAACTATTGCCATTTATTGATAATCCAAAACTTTTATTACCCATCTTTTTGAAATCAAAAAAAATTCAGTCCTGAATTATTTTGAGCTAGCTATGATCAATAACAAGTCCTAGCCAATAGAATTAAATTCTTTATTTTGCATTTGCTGCTGAATTTTTTTCTGCCAGTTTTTATTTTTTTCTGATGACAATTCGTTGATGCGTTCTGTTAATTCATTGGCAATTAGCGTAGCTGGTAACTTTATATCGGGCTGGGCAGCGAGGAATCCTGCTGTCTGCTGAATCACCTGCATCCTAAGTTCTTCCGGCTGCGCTGCTATTACCCGGGCAGCAGTGGCCTCCAGTTTTTCCATCGCCTTCTTATTATCACCTTCAATATACGACGCGCTGTCTTTTGATGAAATCGACAGCAGCACATCCGCCACTATATAGCTTGCGGCGGCAAGAAATTTAAACAGGTAGCTTTTCTGCAGCGGATTGGTTTTTCTCTCTTCCAGCGCACTTTTAATCAGGGCTGGTTTTGAAGCGATATATAGCCCGCCGGAAATCCTTAGCGGTTTTTCCTGCACCCATTCCCAGGCTTTGCCTGGTGGGCCTTCGGCGCGGTGGTCGGGATCGGGTTGTTTTTCAGGGATGAACCCGGCAAGTCCGCCTGCCACAACTAATGCACCGGAGGCCGTATCCCATCCTTTACCGTGTTTTATTCCTGAACGTAGTAGTGAGGAGCCGCCTAATACGTTCATAGTGTTGAACATTTCTGATGGGTGTGCATACAGGAAGTCTTCAATGTGGTCGACCAGGCCGCCTTCGCCTTTCAGCGTGAGGGTGTTTAATTCAGAGCCTTTCTGGACCGCTATATTTTCATTCGCGAAATATTCCTTGAGCCTGCCTTGCAGGGTCTGCAACCTGCGCTCGGCGTTTTCCCGGCCATAACGGGCGAGTGCCAGGCTTCCAACAGTATAGGCAGCGCCAGAAAGTGCTTCATGCTTGCGCCCACTCATCATGCCCGAGGCAAACAGTGCGGCGTCACCAACCAGATAGCTGTATCCGGCGGCGCGCAGGCTTTCCTGTTTTATACTGGTTTGATTTACGTTTTTCCCTGTGTCAGGCTTCGGCTCATGTACAACAAAATCCGCATGCGGGATTTTGTACTTTATAAAAGCAAATCCCACATGTGGATTTGCTGCGTGCACTTCGCCTTGCCTTCCCTGGGAAATTCCTTTCTCAAACAAGTATAGATAATTATCGTCACTATTCATAAGGAAATGTTAACATGGCGGCCATGCTTCATCCAGAGCGTAAATATTACATTTTTGTGGCAATTAATCAGGCCATTTGTTATAGTCGCTGCAATAATTAATAAATAAAATCAATATAATAGGGGTTGTATGGAGCAGGCGGCAGGCAATTACTGGCTTGGTATTTTCGAATATTTCTTCGCCAAATCGGTGGCGCTTATGTCCTCGGTACTTTTTTATGATATTGGCGGTTTTCCATTTATAGTCCTCTGGCTGGTAGTTGCGGCGTTGTTTTTTACCATCTATCTGCGCGGGGTGAATTTTCGTTTATTCAGCCATGCTCTAAAGATAGTTTCCGGAAAATATGACAGTAAAGATGCAGCCGGGGAAGTAAGCCACCTGCAGGCGCTGTTTTCAGCAATTGCGGCAACAGTTGGGCTTGGTTCTATCGCTGGCGTTTCGGTTGCTGTTGCTGTTGGTGGTCCTGGGGTGGTATTTTGGATCGTTATCGCAGGTTTTTTTGGTATGGCTACCAAATTTGCAGAGGTAATGCTTTCAATGTGTTACCGCGAGGTTGATGCGAGTGGCAAAATATTCGGCGGGCCTTTCCAATATATAAAAAAAGGACTGGCCGATATAGGATTGCCAAAATTAGGTAAGGTGCTCGCGGTTGTATTTGCAATTTTCTGTTTGGGCGGTGCGCTTGGCGGCGGTAATATGTTCCAATCAAACCAGACAGTTAAAGTCATGACCACCACTTTCCCTGGTCTTGCTCCGTATGGATGGGTTGTTGCATTGTTTTTTGCCTTGCTCGTTTTTTGCGTACTGGTTGGCAGTATTAAGCGCATCGCCAGCGTGGCAGAAAAAATATCGCCGCTAAAAGGCATATTATACCTGATTTGTGCAGTGATAATCGTCGGTGCGAACATCGACAAATTATCATCCACCTTATCACTTATTATGCAGGATGCATTTAGCGGAAAAGCGGCCGCTGGCGGGTTCATCGCCATGCTCGCCATGGCATTTAAGCGCGCAAGCTTTGCCAATGAAGCCGGGCTTGGCTCTGCGCCTATAGCTCATGCTACCGCACGGACAAAGGAGCCGGCCCGCGAAGCAATTGTTGCGTTGCTTGAACCATTCTTTGCCGCAATTATCGCGCTTCTTACCGGCCTGATAGTGACGATAACCGGCGCTTATGCAGGGGCCAGCATCAATGACGGGGTGGCAATAGCAACTCATGCCTTTGCAACGGTTTCACCACTTTTTCCGGTCATGCTTGCGTTTAATGTATTTATCTTTGCTTATTCAACCACTATCGGCTGGAGCTATTACGGCGAGATCGCATGGAACTATATGTTCGGGCCCCGTTATATACGCTTATACCAGATTATATTCTGCCTCGCCACTTTCCTTGGCGGCATTATACAATTTGGCGTGGTGCTTGATTTTTCCGACCTGCTGATACTGGGCATGGCTCTGCCTAATATAATAGCGTTATATTTACTGCGTAGGCGCATAAAATCCGAAATGCTTAGTTATATGGCTAAATTATAATTAACGGATATTTTATAAATACTAAAATTTTCCCGATAGCATATTTAGTCCGGAGCCTCCAGCATAATAAAAAAGCAGGAAAATAATAATATTAATATGGAGTTTTGTATGACGAAGAATATTAGGTTAATTGTTTATAGTTTAGCCATTAGCGCTTCTATATTTCCAATTTCTGCTTATGCTGCCGGTTCAGGCAGTAACTTGTATGCTGGTATAAGCGGCGACCTTACATGGCCTAACCATGCGGCCATGGGTGTTGGCAGTAATTTGAACTTGGGTTACAAGTTTACGCCCGGCAGTATGGGAAATATGCGTGCGGAGGCGGAAGTAGGCTACCATTGGGCAGATGGAGATAATGGATATGGCGACAGGCGTTATTTCAATTATATGGGTAATGTTTACTATGATTTTGCAGTCAGCGATCATTTTTCGCCGTCAGGCTGGCGTGTAAGCCCGTATGTCGGAGGTGGTATTGGCCTTGCGGAAATACGTAATGGGCATAGCAGCTTTAGTTCTGCATTCCATCATAATACCAATGCTTTCGCCTATCAGGGCATGACAGGTTTATCATTTACTTCAGCAAGCGCGCCAAACAGTGAATGGAGAATAGGTTATCGTTATATGGGAACTAATAAGGAAAAGGGCGATAAGCTACATGCCAATAATTTTGAGGTCGGTTATAACTACCATTTCTAGGAGGCTTTATGAGAGTTATTGATTATGAGCAATTCAGGGAGTTCAAAAGGCATAACAGCGCAACCATTATAAACGTTCTTCCCGCGCAGTTATTTGAAAAAACCCGTATTCCCGGCTCTATAAATATAGCGCATCAAAGCGATAGTTTCGTAAAGGAAGTTGAATATGTGATAGGGAGTAAAAAAATGCCTGTTATTGTATATTGCTCTGACAAAAGCTGTGATGCATCGAAAAAAGCAGCGGTTAAACTTGATGAAGCAGGATTTGCCGATGTTATGTGTTATGAGGGCGGTGCCAGGGAATGGAATGAAAGAGTCCCCAGGGCCGCATGAAAATTCCTGATTAACATCAGGAAAACACATGTAATAAGCGATGAGGTGATGACTTCTCCTTGTTCTTTAATCAGGCGTAGTTGCCATAGTATTTATGGAATCGAACCTTACAATATCATCTTCACCAAGATAATGCCCGCACTGTACCTCTATCAATATCAGTAATTCATTTTTATCATTGCTTAAGCGGTGTTTGTTACCCGCTTTTATATATGCTGATTGTGAGGTAAGCAGCTCAAAAATATCTTCTCCATTTTGTACTTTTGCAGTACCGGAAACAACCACCCAGTGCTCACTGCGGCATTCATGTTTTTGCAGGGAAATTGATTTATGTGGTAATACTTCTATGCGTTTAATCTTAAAACCTGGCCCTTCCTCCAGAACAGTATAGCAGCCCCATGGGCGAAAAACCGTTGTATGTTCCCTGGCAGAAGGATGGTTATCCACCTTAAGTTCATTTACTACATGCCTTACCTGCTGTGCATGTTTTATATCAGCGACCAGCAGTGCATCCGGCGTATCTATAATCACAAGGTCCTGCAATCCTACCGCTGCAACCAGGCGTTTATTGGATTGTATCAGGCAATTATTGCTTTCATGGGTATAAACATCGCCGCTTAAACGGTTGCCGTGTTCATCAGGCTCAAGCAAATCGCTTATCGAATTCCATGACCCTACGTCATTCCAGCCAATATCACACCTGCATACGGCTACCCTGGCGGATTTTTCCATAACCGCATAATCTATGGAAATATTGGGCATCTTTGCAAATAATTCCTGGTCAAGCTCTACAAGGCCGTGCGCTATCTGCGTTGAATCCCAGCCATTTGCCATTTGCATTGAAACCGCAAAAACCTCAGGCGCATATTTTTCGAGTTCACCTATAAAGCTATTGGCTTTGAAGCAGAAAATACCCGCATTCCATACATGACTGCCACTTATCAGGTACGACTCGGCAATAGCAATATCTGGTTTTTCTGTGAATTTTTTTACAATATATGTGCCATTCAGGGCATTTATAGCTTCTGAAAATTCAATATAGCCGAAACCTGTTTCTGCCCGGCTGGGGGGTATACCAAGAGTTACAAGGTAGCCTTCTTCCGCTATTTCTTTTGCGTTTTCAACAGCATTAGAAAATGCTTCATTATCCTCTATTAACTGGTCTGCCGGTAGGACCAGTAATGTTATATCATCCCCATATATTTTCATTGCGTATTGCGCGGCAATGGCAATAGCAGGCGCGGTATTGCGTCCTTCCGGCTCAAGAATGAATGAGGTTGTTATGGTTGATTGTCTTGCCTTATTATAATCAATTTGTGTTTTATAATAATAATCGCGGTTGGTTATGGTAAGTATTTCAGAAACCCCATTTAACCCGCAAGCCCTTAAAAAGGATTTTTGCAGCAGATTCTGCCCATCGCTCATAGTAATAAACGGCTTGGGGAAAGATGAACGGGAAATAGGCCATAGTCGTTCTCCGGAGCCACCAGAAATTATAACAGGTAATAACATCATATTCTTTTATATTTTATTTATAGCGCCTTATAGGCTTATTATATTGTTACATAATAATAAATATATTAATAAAGCTATTAAATACTTATAGATTTTTTATATAAACTTATATTCTTTGTTAAGACAAATTTTGATGATGGTTCTGCCATGCATGCCGTTTAAGCTCCTGTTTGCTTGATTAGCTGATAAGGTAAGATAATGGGCGAATATATATTTAACGGCTTAGGAATATTCAGGAGCTTCCATTCATGGCCGCTTAGGCGGAAACTTATAGCAGCCATAATTATGATATGTGCTGCGGCTCTGTTGCTTGCCTCAATAATCAATATGGTTTTCCAGTGGAACCTGCTTACAAGCCAGGAAATAAAGCGTTTGGAAATAGCCGCTGAAGCCATGTCTTTGCAATTGCAGCCAGCTATTGAATTTATGGATTTGAAGGCTGCAAAAGAAAGCCTGGAATCATTACGGATAGCCCCGTTTATTGATAAGGCCTGTGTTTATGATGAGCAGGGCAGGCCGGTTGCTAATTATATCCCGGCTATTAATAAAAATAACGGCCCTGGCAATTGCCCTGTGCAAGACAATTATGGATTATACTATAATTTAGATAAGCTGGAACTATACCATGCTATTTATAATAAAGATGGCAGCCACATTCTTGGTAGCCTTTATTTAAGCCACAATCTTAGCGAAACCAATATGGAATTGCTAAAGATAGCCATTGTTAAACTCAGCGTTATATTTTTAGTCCTGGGCTTGATGTGGCCGGTTTCCCGATATTTACAGCGCGTTATTTCCAGCCCTGCAATCGAGCTTTTAAATGCTGCCAGATCTTTCTCTAAAGATATTAGCAAACCAATTAAGGCGCGCAAATATAATAATGATGAAATTGGCGAGCTGGCGGATTCTTTTAATATGATGATGGCGGAGATTCATGAGAATAGGCAGGAGCTTATAAAAACAATCAACGAACTCAGGGAGGAAAAAGAAAATGCCAAAGGTGCGAAGCTCGCAAAAAGTGAATTCTTTTCTAATCTGAGCCATGAAATACGCACCCCTCTTAATGCTGTGGTCGGGCTTACGCATGTCCTTGCCCGTACCCAGCTTACCGACCGTCAGAAGGAGTATGTGGATATGCTGCGCATAAGCAGCGATAATCTTATTTCCCTGATTAATGATCTGCTTGACTTAGCAAGGCTTGAAGACGGCTCCATGATCCTTGAGGCTGTGGAATTTGATATTCTGGATGCTATGAATAATGTACTTGATATTATGGGCATGCGTGCCCAGGAAAAGAAACTGCAACTCCTGTTTGATTCATCGAAGCTTTATCATCGCCATTACAATGGTGATCCGCTGAGGTTGCAGCAGGTTGTAACCAACCTGGTAAGTAATGCTGTAAAATTTACCGAAACCGGATATGTAAGAATTATATTATCAGAATATGCAGAATCAGAAGATTCACCACCAGGAATTAAAATTGAAATTAGCGATAGCGGGATTGGAATAGAGGAGGAGAAACTTGCTTCTATACTTGATAAATTTGCCAATGCTGATGCTCCGGCAACGTGTAAGTATGGTGGAGCTGGCCGTGGCCTTGCGATAAGCCAATTATTAGTTGCGCATATGGGTGGGCGCATAGAAGTGCAAAGCACAGTTGGGGTTGGTTCAGTTTTTTCAATATTCCTACCTCTCTAGAAGGATTTATGAATAAGATAAATATTCTATTAGGAGATATAGCATCATGACAGAATATAAAAAAGCCAACATATTACTGGTTGAAGACTATGAGGCTAATGTGATTGTTGCCACTGCATTGCTTGAGGAATTTGGCTATGAATATAGCGTTGCCCGTAATGGTCAGGAGGCATTGCATAAAATTAAGAGCCTGCCTTTTGACTTGGTTCTTATGGATGTGCAGATGCCTGGGATAGATGGTTTTGAAGCAACGCATTTTGTCAGGGAATGGGAAAAAGAAAATAATGTTGTTGGCAAGCAACGCCTGCCGATTATTGGCATGACGGCACATGCTTTATCGGGTGACCGGGAACTATGCATTTCAGTGGGCATGGATGATTATTTGGCCAAACCCTATAATCCGGATGAATTTAAAAGTAAAATCGAGAAATACCTAAGAAAATAGCCGTATACATCCCTTATAATATTTTTATAAAACCGCTATAAACCAGCTATCGTTTTCTAATCTGATTTTCAATAATCTTTTTATACGTAGTGGACAAACCGCTTCGTTATAATTATGGAGGTTGTTATGAATAAGGATACAATAGAAGGTAACTGGGAACAGTTAAAAGGTAAGGCTAAACAAAAATGGGCAAAGTTAGGCGATGTTGATTTAGAATTGCTAGCTAAAGGGAAGCGCCAGGAATTTATCGGAAAAATCCAGGAAGCCTATGGAAAAAACAAAGAAGCTGCTGAGAAGGAAATTGCTGAATTTGAAAAAAATTGCGGTTGTTCATCTTCCAACAGGGCAGCTTAATGTTTCTTTGTAACTCATGTTATTTTGCGCCCGGGAAATGCTTTCGGGCGCTTTTTTTAAGCATACAGCAAGTTGGCTTTTAATGTCCACAAAACTTAAATGAAGGAGGATAATATGCTTGCTACAAATAAGAATGACAACCTGCCTAAAACAACAGGGCAGAATTTTCATAATGAATTAAATGATACTATCGAAGAAGCAAAAAATGAGGTGCATTATACCGCTGGCAAGGCAGCTAAAAAAGCCTGTGGCATGTTTGACAATGCTATTAATTCAGTAGGTAATGAAATAGACAATGCTAAAAACTCAATATCTTCGCAAATACGCAATAATCCGATACAGTCAAGCGCGATTGCCCTTGGAATTGGTTTTGTTCTTGGCGCATTGCTTATTCGTTAGCCTTATTCAATTGTTCGCAGAGAATAAAATACATGAATGTAAAGCTTATAATTAATAACCTGTTCTCTACGGTAGTTACAGTTGCAATATTAGCGATAACAATTTTAATTATGACTGTTTCAGTAATTATAGGTGGCTTTTACGCCGCCTATAATTTTATGCTGAGTAATGGGATTAATTCAGCAATCGCTTCCTCATCAATTTTATTTTTTGCCGTAATATTGTTATTTATTGCGATTATATTAATCATAAAATACATGGAGAAACTTGTTAGGCCTAATTGGTACGAAGGCATGATAAAATGGTTTTATGATAGTTTGAATATGGATAAAGATCCACGCATTTAGCCTCCTTTTATACAGTCGGCATCTTATACTGACAGACTTCTTATAAATTTGCTGCTTATCTTAGCATAACAGTAAATGGAGGATTTTATGTCTAATGCAACTTCTAATAATACTAACGTAAATAATCGCAATTCCGGATATAGCAGCTCAGACCTGCATGAAAAAATATCAGACAATGCAATCCAGAAAACGCATCTGCAGGACATTACGTTGCTTGTGGGCGAGCTTAAACGACTGCTTGTACGCCATGACGGCGTACTGGTTGATGAGGGAGTGCATAAGGAAATGCAGCAATTGGAGGAATGGCTGGAAAGCCAGCGTAAAGGGCCGGTTCCTGCAAGCATCATATCAATTAGTGGCATGAGCTGGCTTGTAGCCCTGCGCGATAAACTTAAATTATCCGCCGATGAAGCAATACGCCTGGAAGGTGAGGGGGGTAATCCGAGCACCAAAGAGCAGGCTGAGAAAATGAATGGGCTTCTTAATACAATACGCCGCATGGATAAAATAATTGATGAAAGTAATATTAGCGCACAACATTAATAAGGCACATTAGAAGGAGATTTTTTATGCATATACGTAAATTAGAAGCATCTAATGATTCATTCCCAGTGCTGGACGATGAATTTGATAAATTCTCATCCATACCGGCAGGTGAGCAAATGCCGCGCCTGCATCTGTGCCTGTGCGATGACTTATCATGGGAAGACCAGCTAAATGATGGGACTGAATTAAGCGTATAGATTGATTTTTAATAATACAAAATTATTGGCAAATTGCTTTAATACATTGTTCTTGCTTGGGTATTTTTCATTATAGTTTTTTTATGCATATGTATGGATAGTGGGGTTCACTACTCATAAATTAATAATAAACTATGGTGAGGAAATATGAATCAGAAGAAAAACACTATATTGGTGATTGAGGATGAATTGCCGATTCGTAAGATTGTAGGCATTTCCCTGGAAAATAGTGGCTATAAAATGGTGGAATGCGATAATGGCCGCGAGGGTATACGCCTTTCTGCTTCCGTAAGCCCCGACCTTATTATTCTGGATCTCGGCCTTCCTGATATTGACGGCAAGGAAGTTATCGCTGGTGTTCGCCAATGGACGCAAACCCCTATTATTGTATGCTCCGTGCGCAACAGTGATGAAGAGATCGTGCAGGCCCTTGCAGCCGGTGCCGATGATTATGTTACCAAACCTTTTAATTCCGAAGTATTACTTGCGCGCATTCATGCTAACCTGCGCAAGGCGGCAACCCAGGAAACCGGAAATCCTGAACTTATCAATGGCTATATTGTAATGGATCTGGTGAGGCATGAGGTTTTCCTTAAAGGGAAAAAAACCGCTTTAACCCCGAAAGAATATGATTTATTGCGCTTTCTTTTAGTGCATCGCGGCAAAATGCTTACTCACCGCCAGATATTAAAGGAAGTATGGGGTGATGCCCATACTGACGATACGCAATATCTTCGTGTTTATATAAGCCAGCTTCGTGAAAAAGTTGAGCAGGATGCAACTGCGCCAGCTTATATTATAACCGAGCCTGGTATTGGCTATCGTATGGAAACTGTAGAAATTGAGAGTTTTGATCCTATTCCGGCAGTAGCTTAAATAATTTTGCGCTATAAAGAAAAATCGCTGCGTAATTTCTTCCGCAGCGATTTTTTTATCTGCATATATCTATTGCTTAGTGATCGGTTTCAGTAGAATTTTCTTCTACGGTTTTACCATCAATTTTTTTCTTGTGGTGACGTTCAACATTACCGTCTTTCATTTTAACGGTATCAGTTGTTGTAGTCTTGGTCTTGTTCATGAGGCCTTTAGGGTCGCTTGTTGTTTCGGTGGTAACGGTCTTTTTGCCATTGCCATCAGCATCAACGCTTTCCTTCACATTAGTTTCTGATTTATTGGTCGTGCCAGCAGAATCAGTGCTTTCAGTAGATTGGGCGGATTTCTTGCTGTAGCTGCCATCAGGCTTCAGTTCCATTTTGGTTTTGCTGCTGGTTTCTGAAGATACAGTCTCTGCAAATGCAGGTACGGTAAGGCCAAACGCTATAATAGCTGTTGTAATAATATAAAATTTATTCATAAAAACTCCTTAGTTGTTAATATGCCAGGAACATTGCCTGGTTAACTGGATTTATAATTATTTTAATATCAAGCAGCGATAGTGCAACTTGCCCATAAGAATATTTTTTTTATAAATAACGATTTCTGTTTTAAGAAGCGATTGGTAATAAGCAAACGGGGCATAAAACTTTGGTAAATTTTATACCCCTTAAAATGATCCTATTAAATAATATGAGAAATATAGTTGGCTTTCTAAGCAGCTTTAATGGTCGCTCCTGAAACTGAAAGCGCAGCCTTGGCAACAATTGCTTTATTTTCATTAGCTGTGTGCACTATCACTATTGCTTTCCCATGCTTAATCTCTTCTTCAAAGCGGTTTGCTTCGTCAGCCGCGAACCCAGAGCTTATTAAAGCGCCGCTTAATCCTCCTATGGTTCCGCCTGCGCCTGCGCCAAACAAAGCTGTCACTATCGGCCCTACCGCAAGTAAGGCTCCGCCTGGCACTGCAACAACGCCAACAGTTGTCAGCCCTGCGATAATTGCCCCTAATGCCCCGCCTACTGCTGCTCCAATAATTCCACCCCTGGCGACCCGGTTGGCTTCGTCATCTGTGCGCGAAAAAAGCTTGTCACGTGTCTTGTCAGACATGATAAGGCTTATATCATCCTTAGAAAATCCTTCATCAAGTAGCGATGATACTGCCCTGTCGGCTGTTATATCGCTATCGAAAACCCCGGCAACTGTCTTCATAAATTTATTCCTTATAGTTACTTAGTTAAACATCTCTGAACATGTAAAATATAGGGCAGTCGCTATTAGAAAGCCATATGCAACATGTGCACATACATAAGAGAAAGGATAATATTTATATCATTTTAATAGAATGGAAATTTTTGCCACTCGCTTATTTATCTTGTTTCCGCATAAATTTTAATATTGCTAAAAGAATTAGGTTCTGCCTACATTCAAAAAGATAACTTAGCGAAAATGCCGGTTTACGAGAACCGTAGCGGAGCGTACGTTAGAGTACGTGAGCAACGGAAGCGCAGAAAACTGGCATTTGCAGCAAGTTAGGGTTTGAATGTAGGCAGAACCTCGCATCACCATGTCCCAATTAAAATAAAGATGGTGAATATTTGCCGCGAGTATACTCAAATTCTGTATATAAGCCAAGATTGATGCCGGTCGCGGACGGCCTGTCGTAATTATGATGGTAAATGTAATATTGTATAAAATTCATAATTTAAGCGGAGGAGCATATGCCAAACTATAACTCTGACCAGACATCTTATATTATAAACCTGCCAGACAGGTCAGGTTCTGCCGTTATGAATAATTCACCTGGTGAGAACAAGCCTGATGAGCAGGTGCCGCCTATAGAAGTTCCGGGACGTACCGATGTTCCAGAAGATATACCAGAGAAAAGCACCGCTAATAAATGCTGAATATCATCACTTAAGCCTGTGCTAATTTGAGATTTTATCGCAAAAAAAGACCGCCCATAATTGGGCGGTCCAGGGCAGGGAGGAAAAAACAAGATATAAAACTGCAGTCTTAAAGCGGTAATGTGCGCTCAAAATTACGAAGATAAGCTTCAACTGATAATGAATCGATCCCGTATTTTTGTTCAACCAGGTTAGCCAGCCTGCTACGGATTGGGCCAACTTTATCAACCTCCGAAGGCGTTAATCTTTTCCATTGCCTTAAAAGTTGTTCCCTTAGCGCTTCCCAATCGCAAACCACATTATCATCGTAAGGTAATAGCTGATAATTAAAATCGAAATAGTTTGGTTCTATCTGTATATTCTGCCGCATTATTACCCCTTTTAATTATTTGTATAATTACTTGTTATAATAACTGGGAATATGTTGCCTGCTTATAGCTAAAACTACCATACTCAAATAATAACCCCATATAAAAATTCTATAAATATAGAGTAAGGGCTTGAATAATTAATAAATTTTAAATAAAGTAAGAGCATGGCAAAAAAGAAGAATACAATACTTGTTATTGAAGACGAATTATCAATCCGCAAAATTCTTGCGATCTCTTTAGAGACCGCAGGATATAAAATGATTGAGTGTGATAATGGCAGGGAGGGGATACGCCTTTCTGCTTCGGTGAAACCAGAATTAGTCCTGCTTGACCTTGGGCTTCCTGATATAGATGGGCAGGAAGTTATTGATGGTATCAGGCAATGGTCGCAGGTTCCCATCATTGTTTGTTCTGTGCGCAATACCGACAAGGAAATCATTAATGCCCTTTCTTCAGGCGCAGATGATTATATAACCAAGCCATTCAATCCTGATGTTTTGCTGGCACGCATCCATACCAACTTGCGCAAGGCCGCAGCGCATGAAGCTGGTGAACCGGAGCTTGCCAATGGCGAGATTAGGATGGATCTGGTTCGCCATGAAGTGTTTATGGATAGCCAGAAAATACTGCTTACGCCAAAAGAATATGAACTCTTGCGATACTTCCTTATCAACCGTGGAAAGATGCTTACCCACAAACAGATTTTAAAGGAAGTATGGGGAAATGCGCATATGGAAGATATGCAGTATCTACGTGTGTATGTTCGTCAACTCCGTGAAAAAATAGAGCCGGTTCCCACCCAGCCGCGCTATATAATAACCGAACCTGGTATCGGCTACCGCATGGAATCAGTGGCCTTGCCTTCAGCGCGCCGTTAGGGTTTGAATGCCCACACGGCCTAGTTCTTATATACATAATAATTATATCATTCATCTGTATATTTAGTATGCGAACGTCGCCATTTAGGCAGGCATATAGTAAACATAGCGCCGCCTTCCGGGTGATTCTGCGCTGAGATCCAACCGCCCTGTGCCTCCATAACTGCCTTGGCTATAGCAAGTCCTAGCCCGGTTCCTGCCACCTGCGTATCTTTCTTTTCCAGCCTGGTATATTTATCGAAAATAAGCCCCAGATTCTGGCTGGGTATCCCAGCGCCAAAATCACGTATCCTGCATAAAAAGCCAATCTGCTCATCTATTGTACAGCTTATTTCTATAGATGTTCCTGGCTTCGTATATTTACAGGCGTTATCTATAACATTCTGCAATACCTGCTCGGTCATTAAAGTGTCCATGCACACTTCAATATCATTTGGGCAAGGCTTTATAATTACAGCATGTTTGCTGCAGCGGGCATGCATGCGGCGCATAACGTTTTCAACCATTCCTTCTGCATGGTACCATTCCATACGGAAATTTACGCTGCCGCTTTCAAGACGCGTCATATCGAGTATGTTGGTTATGAAGCTGTCCAGCCGCAATGCTTCCTCAATCGCAGTTTCTATTAGCTCATCACGCTTAGGCTGCGGCAATTTGCTGCCCAGGCTCCTGAAAACGCTTAATGCGCCAATTATCCCAGCAAGCGGTGTCTTAAAATCATGTGATACGCTTGATAATAACATGGAGCGCAATTTTTCGCGTTCTTCGCGCATACGGGCTTCTTCCATGGAGCGCTCGAGCCTTATATGCTGCAATATTGTCGCCGTCTGGTCGGCTATTGCAGAGAGCAGCCGGCAAAACCATGCATCAAGCTTTTTCCCGCCATGTGGTTTAACACCAAGTATTCCCACCTCGCCAACGGAAGACAGCATAGGCTCAAAACGCCACATGGTCCCAGGATTGAAAGGTGAACCAAGCCCAGTGGTTTTCATTTCGCTCCAGCTTTCATTCAATGCCTTCCTGTCAGCTTCTTCAAGTTTAATATTTTCAGGGAATGCAGGCTCAATATTCGATTGATATGCTATGGAAGGAATGAAGAATGCGACATTAACTTCCAGCATCATCTCCAGCCTTTTTTGTAGCGTTGACAAGGCTTCATCGCGTGAATGTGATTCAGATGCTACGCGGTATAGCGTGAATAGTGCCTGCGTCCCGCGTTCCTGCTGTGTTGCTTTCTGGGCATATCCTCTTGTCCGGCTGGTAAATAATGAAATAAGCAGCGCTGCAAATAAAAACAGCCCCATATTAAGCAAATCAGTTACTGTTTCCAATTTAAGCATATGGTAAGGCAGCGTGAAATAATAATTCACCGTAAGAAAGCTGGCGATTGAGGCAACAAGCCCTGACATAAGTCCATAACGTCCGGCAACAAATGCGCAGGCTATCATGAATAATAAACCAACATTCTGGTCGTTGATGCGGAATAATGCCGGTGGCAGAATTATTTGCAGTATAAGCGCCGATAAATATGCGACCCCTACGGCTGCTAATGCATAAACCGCATATTCAATGCGAACTATATGAACATAGAATTTTTCTCTCAGGCTGGTCTTATATGGTTGCCCGGTTAACGGCACTATTTCAACCTGCGTATAACGGCTTGCAACCTGCGCAAGGTTGAGCCAGGCAGGATTGCTTAAAAACATTGATTTTTTTACTCTGTTATTAGAGCCGCCTATCATTACCAGTTCAAGGCGGTTTTTTTCTTTTTCCAGGATTATTGCCATTCCTTTTTCAAGGGTTTCAGCCTCAATATATACGGTTTCTCCACCCATTTGCACAGCCATTGATCTAAGCCTTACAATTCTTTCCCTGGATTGTTCGTCTATATTTTGCGGTTTAGTTGGAGTTTCTATAAAAATGGCGCACCATTTGCATTGCCTTTCCGCCGCGAGCTTTTTTGCGGCCCGCAATAGCATAATCGCCTTAGGGTGGTTTTCCATATAGACGATTATAAGTTGTCTGGAGGATGAAGGGTTGGTTTCCATAATCATTGCTTTACCATATTTAAACTAAAAATGTAGAATACGGTATAAAAAAGCTATAATCTTCTGGCCGCAATTCCTGTTTGCGTAACTATAATAGATACTATAGCTTACCGTAATTTACATCTGGTATAATTCCATATCCGGGAGGAGTTATGAACACTTCATTGTGCCACAGGTTTATCCGTTTCTGCACAAGCCTGGTTATTGCTGTAAATCTTGCTGCCTGCGCTGATGAACCCAAAGTTGTAAAGCATCACAAATATATCAAGCCTTCCAAAATAAAACAGGAGGATGGCAGCAGGAATGTTAAGCCGGTTGATGGGCAGGAGCAGGAAGATTTAGAAACAAAAGATACATCGCAGGATTCTGATGCAGGAGCCATTGCAGATATGCCGCAAGCACTTCTTATACTTGAGTATAAAAATGAAGGCGAGCGCGATATGCGACAATCCTATATATTAATACCAGCAGCCATTGACAATAATGAGTTTCCTGGGTTGCTTGAGTTGTTGAATCAGCTTTCTGAAAATAAGGCGGTATTGCATAATATGCATATTGCTGACATGTCTAGTAAAAATTCAGGGGCGGCTATACCACCTGCTGATAAGTCGTCAGCAAATAATAACAAGAGGTTGCCTGCTGAAGATGAAATTGATGTGGGTCTTCATCTTATCAGGTTTTTTATTGACACCCGCCAGCGCGATGCAGCCTATATCATGGTGGATAATACCAAAAAAACTCTGGCTTCCCTATCTGGTCCCGGTGCTAGGGAAAAGGGAAAGCACCTGTTATCAGAGCTGGAAAGCCTTGAGGTTGATATGCGCAGGGTTATGCCGTTTACCTTGTGATGCCTTGGTATTCCTGGCCAGGCAATTATTAAAGTTTCTGCCCCGTAAGCAATATAAGCACCACAATGTGCGCTACATAAATTTCCGCTGTGTATCTGGAGAATGGCAATAGCAGCCGTGCTGTAAGGTCGCTGCATGGTAGTGTGGCTCTGGGCTTAAGTGCAAACCAGCGTATCAGGGCATTAGTAGACGCTAAAAATATGGCGGTAATAACCCACCTGTTTGTATCATAAGAGCCAAGCACACAGGAAACAACGCCATATATTAATGTTGCTAACATCAGTAATCTGGAGGGCGTCTGTGGGCTATATTTTTCTTTGTGCTTATATACAAAGCCTGCAAGCATAAATAAAAATCCCAGCGAACCATATTGAACCACAATCATGCTTGTTATCATTATGATGCATCCTATCACCCACTCATGTAGCTTTAAAGGGGCAGGGTGGTGGCGTTCAAGCCAACCAAGTATGATGCGCCCCAATATTATGGTAAATAATATATTCAGCGTGTTTAAGTGGTGCTGCATACCCCAATCAAAAGCGGTAAGTACAATAGCAAGTAGCATAAGCCGCATGTTGAAACGATAATGCGGCGCAAAGCCTGAAAGGAAGAAAAATATCGGTGCGCAGGAGCGCCCTACTGCTCGCATCCATAGCTCGTCATGAAAATAAAAATAGCCTGCATGGTCAATAAACATCAGCAGCAGGGCAATGATTTTCAAAGCATCCCAGCGGGTGAGGGTATAATATTTAATGGCTACATTCATAAGGTTTTAATAAGCATGAATATTGTTTATTTTATCAATATTATTTCATTAATCCATTAGTATCTGATTTTTATTATTCTTTGGAATTTCCTTTTATTTTTTCTATAGTCCGCAAGCCACCAAGCCCCAGCATCCCCATCAGAACGGTTGACAGTGTCTGCATATCAAAGGCCGGAAGCTCGACTTTCCCGCCATTATTGACAATGGCGAAGGCCAAAACCGGCTGTATTATAAAGTGATAAGCAAACGCAACCCCACATACCCAGCCTATGAATGGGCGCCATCCCGCGACAAACAGGTTATTGCTGGATGCCTCAGTTTTATTAATATCCGCCTGCATCTGGTCGGCGCTGATTGCAATCCTTAGCTCTTCAAGATCTGAGGCGCGCTCGGCTTTTATTAGCTCGATTTTAGCTTTCTCCCGTTCATGCGGGTCGGGTATTATTTTATCCAGTAATTGTGAAATCGCAGGAATTAGCGCAAGCCAGGCGGCCATAAAATTTCCATTATTTAAGTTAAATATTCATTCAAGATATAAATATCATGGTCTGGAAGTAGGAAATTGGAGCTGTATTCCTTTAAAATTGATTAATTTTTCGTTTATGTAATAAAACGTAACAAACAGTGATTTGAAAACCATTCCGTTAAATCGTAATTTAGGACTAGTTAATGTAATTCTTATATAAACAGGAAAATATAGTGATAAATAAACAGGTAATATCCCGCCAGACCACAATAAGCAATAAAGTATCCTGCCAGGGTGTTGGCCTGCATAGCGGCAAGCAGGTTGTCATGAATATATTTCCGGCAACCGCAGGAAGCGGCATTATATTTAAGCGCACTGATGTTGTGGCTGCAAAATCTTTAATCCCGGCGCGTTTTGATGCTGTGTGCCAAACCAACCTTGGGACAACTATACGTAATGAACATGATGTTACCATCGCGACTATTGAGCATTTAATGGCTGCCCTCTGGGGAGTAGGTATAGATAATGCACTTATCGAGCTTGATGGACCTGAAGTTCCCATCATGGATGGCAGTTCAGAGCCTTTTGTGTTCATGCTGGAATGCGCTGGCATTACTTACCTGGCCGCGCCGCGCCGTATATTGCGTATCCTTAAGACTGTTGAGGTGCATGATGGTGATAGCCATGCCAGTATTTCCCCTAATAAAGAAGGTGATTGCGGGATGATGCTGAACATCGAGATTGACTTTAACCATGCGGTTATAGGAAAGCAGATGGCGGAGTATGATTTCCGCGATGTAACCTTTAAACAAAGTGTAAGCCGCGCCCGTACTTTTGGCTTCGAGCATGAGGTTTCTGCGCTTCGTTCTATGGGGCTTGCGCTTGGCGGGTCTTTGGATAACGCGGTCGTGGTAGGCAAGGATTCTATCCTGAACCAGGAGGGATTACGCTATTCAGATGAATTCGTACGCCATAAAGCCCTTGATTGTGTAGGCGACCTGTTTCTGGCTGGCGCTAGGATGGATGGGATTGTAACAGTCACCCGTCCTGGGCATGCTGTTAATAACAGGCTGTTGCATGCGCTGTTTGCAGATGATTCTGCTTATATAATTGAAAGCGAAGATACGATTGCCCCGGTTCTTCCTGCTGCAAGTATTACAGGCAGGGCTTACGCTTAAAATTACGCCTTAATCAATTTTATCTTGTGTGAGTGCATAATTGCCTGATATAAAACCGGCATATGCATAATTTTAGAATTTTACTGTTAATCTCGGTTGTCGCACTTTTAGCTTCCTGTTCGAGCAAGGATGATGATGTTGCGCAGAAGCCGCTTGAGAGCGCGGAGAAACTCTATAATGACGCTCGCAATAAAATGGATTCGCGCGATTACAAGGAGTCAATCAAGGGTTTTGAAGAGGTCGAACGCCAGCACCCATATTCGCCGCTTGCCAATAATGCGCAGATTATGTCGGCCTATGCCAGCTACAGCATCGAGGATTATGACTCTGCTATTTCTACCCTTGAACGCTTTGTGAAATTATCGCCAAACAGTGAATCAACCCCCTATGCCTATTACCTTATTGGCCTTTGCTATTACGAGCAGATTTCCGATGTGGGCCGCGACCAGAAAATAACCGAGCAGGCATTGAACGCGCTACGCGAGGTTGTGCGCCGCTTTCCGGATTCAGATTATGCGCGTGATGCCAAGATCAAGGTCGATTTGACCCTTGACCATCTTGCAGGCAAGGAAATGCAGGTTGGGCGCTATTATCTGCGTCATGACGATACTATAGCCGCAATTAACCGTTTCCGCTATGTAGTAGAAAATTACCAGACCACCAGTCATGTCCCTGAGGCATTGCACCGACTTGTGGAGGCTTACCTTAAACTTGGTATAACCGAAGAGGCATATCGTTATGCAGCGGTTCTTGGGCATAATTTCCCTAATAGCGCATGGTACCGTGATAGCTATAAACTTATGACCGGTGTTGGTTCGCAAAAAAATAAGAAAAATGCTAAAATTCCGGCGCCGGAAGTTAAGCCGGTAGAGCTTAAATCAATGCAGGAGCAGGGTAATGCTGCGAAGCAGGAAGAAAAGCCAGCACTGGAAACCCCTGCAAAGACTGCTTCCTGGTGGGAACATATAATTCCTTAAGGGCAGAAGCTATGCTTATACAGCTTTCAATCCGCAATATAATACTCATAGAAAGTTGCGACATCATCCTTAAGTCAGGATTATGTGTGCTTTCTGGCGAAACCGGTGCTGGTAAATCCATACTTCTGGATTCTCTTGGTTTAGTGCTTGGCGCGCGCGCAGATAGCAGCCTTGTCCGTAGCGGACAGGAGCAGGGTTCCGTATCTGCTGAATTTGATATTACTGATAATGCCGGAGCGAAACAGATATTAGCGGAATTGGATATTGAGCCATCGGATTCCCTGATTATAAGGCGCAGCATAAATGCTGATGGAAAAAGCCGCGCCCTTTTAAATGATCAGGTTATAACTGTTGCTGCCCTTAAAAAAATTGCTGAAACACTGGTTGAGCTTCATGGACAGCATGACCAGAAAACTTTGCAGGATGCAATGCTACACCGCGCAATGCTTACAGACTATGCCAAGCTTGGCGATATGCAGAAAAGTGTTGCCGCTATTTATCAGAAATGGAACAGCAGCAAAAATGCAATAGCCGAAATGCTGGAAGAAGTGGAGAAGGCAGTGCGTGAGCAGGATTACCTGCGTCATATGCGCGGTGAACTTAAGGTTTTAAACCCTCAGCCTGGTGAAGAGGAAATGCTTGCAACAGCCCGCGCTTCTATGATGCAGAGTGAAAAAATGTTTGATGTTCTCAATGAAGCTATCGCGGAGCTTAACCATGGTAAGGGTGTTCTTGCCGCGCTCCGTAATTGCCAGCGCACTCTTACACGCTCTAATTTAACTTCAATATCAGAAGCATTCACGCCCATTATCGAGGGGTTGGAAAAAGCTGCGATTGAGGCGGAAGAAGCTCAGTATGCGCTCGAAAAAATTGGGCAGGATACAAAATTTGACCCGCGCAAATTAGAGGAAATGGAAGAGCGCCTATTTGCATTGAAAGCTGCAGGCCGTAAATATAACCTTCCGGTTGATGAACTGGCGCTACTGCGTGATCAGGTTGATGAAAAATTATCCATAATCGACTCGCAGGAAAATAAATTAAAGCTCTTAAGGGAGGCAGAAAAAGAGGCCAGGGAGGAATTTTATACCAAGGCGAGCGCATTGTCTGGGCAGCGTAAAAAAGCTGGCGTTAAGCTTGAGGCGGCAATTGAAAAGGAATTGGCCCCGCTTAAAATGGAAGGCACGCGTTTTCGCGTGCGGATTGACGCTTTGGACGAGGCCGGATGGGGGGCAAGCGGTATAGATTATGTACAGTTTGAATGTGCAACCAACGTAACCAAAGGCGCAAAAGATATAGCCTATTCTTCATTAAGCAAAATAGCTTCCGGCGGCGAGCTTTCACGCTTTATGCTTGCTATGAAAGTGGCTCTTTCCAGCACTAATAATGTTCCGACTATTATTTTCGATGAAATTGACACCGGAACCGGCGGCGCGGTAGCGGACGCAATCGGCAAGCGCCTTGCTGCTCTTGGTAAGAATTCGCAGGTGCTGGTTGTTACGCACCTTCCGCAGGTGGCAGCGCGCGGGGACCAGCATCTGCTGATTAAAAAGCATGAAAAAAATAAAAAAATAATAACTCAGGTAACCGATCTGGTCGGCGAGCAGCGCGAAGAGGAACTGGCGCGTATGCTTGCTGGTGAGGTGATAACTTCTGAAGCGCGTAAAGCTGCGCAAAAGCTCCTGGAGTATGCTGCGTGAAGATAAAGCAAGAAGAGCTTTTTGGTGCAGAAGATGTGCTTAAGGAAATAAAGAAATTATATAAAAATATTTCTTATCATGATGAATTGTACAAAGAAGGTAGGCCAGAGATCAGCGATGCCGAATATGATGTTTTAAGGCGCAGATTGGATAGTCTTCAAGAGAAATACCCGCAATACAGTACTCCCCCTAAAGTTGGCGCTAAGCCTTCTGAAAAGTTTTCCAAAGTTCCTCATAGCATGCCCATGTTGTCACTCAGCAATGCTTTTTCCGAAGAAGATATTTATGAATGGAACGCACGCAATAAAAAATTCTTAGGGTTAACAAGTGATGAAAATATAAATATTTATGTGGAACTTAAAATAGATGGCCTGTCATTCTCCGCACTTTATAAAAATGGAAAATTTGATTTGGGGCTTACGCGTGGCGATGGTGAAATAGGCGAAAATATAACCGAAAACCTGGCTACAATTTTACCAGAAAGGTTGCATGGGGATTTCCCGAAGATATTAGAAGTACGCGGTGAAATCTATATGTCGCATAAGAATTTTACTAATCTTAACGACTCGCTTCCCGAAGAAGAAAAATTTGCTAACCCGCGCAATGCGGCTGCCGGTAGTTTAAGGCAAAAAGATGCAACAATCACTGCAAGTAGAAAACTAAATTATTTTGTATATGGGATTGGAGAATGCAGCGAATCTCTGGGAAACACTCAAAGTGATTATACACGCTCATTTGTTAAGCTTGGCCTTAAAACAATTCCATTTGTACAAACTTCTATGTCTTCAGGAAGGGTTACGCCAGTAAAACATTCTATAAGCGAGCTAATGGAATTTTATTATAATGTAGAGCAAAAACGTAAAGATTTAGATTTCGACATAGATGGGCTTGTCTACAAAATCGATCGCCTGGACTACCAAAAACGCCTCGGCGAAGTAGCGCGCGCGCCGCGCTGGGCTATTGCCCATAAATTCCCGGCGGAGCAGGCTATAACCCAGATAGAATCAATCGACATACAGGTTGGGCGCATAGGGACGTTAACCCCGGTTGCGCGTTTGAAACCGATAACAGTTGGCGGTGTAGTTGTGAGTAATGCAACGCTTCATAACGAAGATGAAATAAGGCGCAAAGATATCCGCGTGGGCGACACGATTGTGATCCAGCGGGCAGGGGATGTTATACCACAGGTGGTTTCGGTTGATGTAAGCAAACGTCCGGCAAATTCTATTCCCTACGAGTTTCCAGCCTACTGTCCGGTTTGCGGTAGCCATGCTGTGCGCGAAGAAGGCGAGGTGGCAAGGCGCTGTACCGGCGGTTTGCTCTGCGAAGCGCAACTGGTTGAGCGTATCCGCCATTTCGTATCGCGTGGCGCGCTGGATATTGAAGGTCTTGGCGAGAGGCAGATACAGGCTTTCTGGGATGACGGCCTAATAAAAAACGTAACGGATATTTTTTCCCTTGCGGATAAGGCTGAAATAATAAGTGCGCGCCAGGGATGGGGGAAAAAATCACTGGAGAATTTGCTTGGTGCGATTGAGAAATCCCGTGATGTTTCGCTGGAAAAATTCATATATGCACTTGGTATTCGCCATGTGGGCGAGGTAACAGCGAAACTTCTCGCACGTGAATACGCAAATGCACGAAACTGGTTTTTTACGATGCAACAACTGGGTAGTGATTCAGAAAAGCGCGAATCACTAAATAATATCCATGGCATAGGCGAAACAGTAGCCGGTTCGCTTACAGATTTTTTTGCTGAGAATCATAATGTGGAAATAGTCGAACAGCTTATTTCCCTGCTTCGCATTGCTGATGCTAAAATCGCCATGAGCGATTCTAAGGTGGCTGGAAAAACGGTTGTATTTACCGGGACGCTTACCAGAATGACCCGCGCTGAGGCCAAAGAACGGGCAGAAAGCCTGGGAGCAAAGGTTGCCAGCAGCGTTTCAGCGCAAACAGATTTCTTAATAGCCGGTGAAGAAGCCGGGTCGAAACTTAAAAAGGCGCGTGAATTGAATGTTGCGGTCCTTAGTGAAGATGAATGGCTGGAATTGATAAAATGAAAAAAATGTTTGAAAAAAATCCTTTTGCCCAGAGTGCCATATATTGGCAGGCTTTGTTTTTCCTGCCAGCAAGCGCAGTTGGAACGGCTGAAGAAGCTTTTGGTGATATTGCGACATCGGTTGCCAATTTCGAAACCGATGAGGAAAACGGCATCTGGACGTTCGAGCTTATATTTTCAGAAAAGCCCGATACTCATGAAATAAACCGCAGGCTTATGGTAATTTCATCGCTGCATAATGTAGAATTGCCGGAAGTAAAGCTTGAGCAACTGGTTCAGTCCGATTGGCTTTCGCAGGTGGCGCAGGATTTCCCGCCTCTTTCCATAGGCCGTTTTTTTGTGCATGGTTCGCATGTGCAGGCTGAACCAGGGGCCGGTAGTATCGCAATTCAGGTGGATGCTGGCGCGGCATTCGGTTCCGGGGAACACGGTACAACGCGCTGTTGCCTGGAAGCTCTGGAATGGCTGGCGCAAAGCCGCAGATTCCCAAAAATTATTGATATGGGAACAGGCTCCGGCATACTTGCAATAGCGGCTGCAAAACTTTGGAAAAGCAATGTTCTGGCAGTGGATCTCGACCCGGTTTCGGTGCGGGTCACTGGCGAAAACAGCAGGATAAATAATGTGCATAAATTGATAACAACCGGAGTTTCCGATGGCTACAGCGCCATACAGGTGAAACGCGCTGCCCCTTATGACCTGATAATTTCCAATATACTCGCCCGTCCGCTTATAGCGTTCGCTCCGCATCTAAAGCGGAATCTGGCTGCAGGTGGGGTGGCGGTGCTTTCTGGTTTGCTCGCCTCGCAGGAGAAACAGGTGCTTGCAGCGCACCGTGTACATGGGTTATGCTTAAAGAAAAAATTTACTTATCAGGATTGGTGTACGCTGGTTATAGGATGACAGATAAAATAGACAGACTCAGGAAGTTAATGGCTGCAAAAGGCGTGGATGCCTATCTGCAAAGCGTGCATGACGAATGGCTGGGGGAATACCCGCCCCCATGCAACCGCCGCCTCGAATGGCTTACAGGTTTTTCCGGTTCGGCTGGGATGGTTGTGGTGCTTGCGGATAAGGCTGCTTTGTTTGTTGATGGGCGCTATACACTACAGGCTGGCACGCAGGTGGGAAAAGAATATGAAATATTCAATAGCGGTGATTTATCCCCTCAGGAGTGGTTAGTCCAGCAGCTTAAAGAAGGTGCAAAAATCGGCTATGACCCTAAGCTATATACCAGGCCAATGCTTGATAAATTCTCTGCTTTCAAAATTGTTGCCACCGATAATTTGATTGATAGGTTATGGGAGAACCGGCCTAAGGCTCCGGCGACAAAAATATTCGCTCATGATATAATATATAGCGGCGAAAGCTCACGCGATAAACGTGAACGTATCGCTAAAGAAATAAAGAAACTGGGCGCTGATGCGGCATTTCTTGCTACGCCTGAAAGTGTATGCTGGCTTCTTAATATACGTGCGGGCGATTCTGAGAACACGCCGGTATGCCTTGCTTTTGCGATTATTGATAAGCAGGGCAAAGTACAGTTGTTTGTAGATAGCTCACGCTTTGATAATGGATTAGCCGCACATTTAGGGCCGGATATAAAAATCTGTGCGCAGGATAATATACAGATTGAGCTTAGGACTTTTTCCCAAAAAAAAATGCTCTGTGATCAGCAGTCAACAACGGTTTATATAGTTAATTTATGCAATGATGCAAATATAAAGCTGCTTGATGCAAAAGATCCCTGCGTCCTGCCAAAGGCAATAAAGAATACGGTGGAAATCACAGGTATGAAAAATGCCCATATACGCGATGGGGCAGCAGTTGTTAAATTGCTTTGCTGGCTAGATGAGCAAAGTTCTGTAACTGAGCTGGATGTAGTTGATAAGTTGTTGTCATTTCGTAGCAGGAATGATTTGTTCGTTGAGCCGAGCTTTGCTACAATAGCAGGAAGTGGTCCAAACGGGGCAATAGTTCATTACCGGGCAGATAAAGAAAGCAACAGAACCCTGAATAAGGGCGAGCTATTCCTTCTTGATTCTGGTGGCCAGTATTATGATGGTACGACCGATATAACCAGAACTGTTGCAATAGGTTTGCCTTCATCTGAGCATAAAGACCGCTTCACGCGGGTCCTCAAAGGCCATATCGCGCTGGCAACAGCTAGGTTCCCACATGGCACGCATGGTTATCAGATTGATGCGCTGGCGCGGCAGTATTTGTGGCAGGATGGTTTGGATTACGATCACGGAACCGGGCATGGTGTAGGTTGTTTTTCAGGAGTTCATGAGGGGCCGCAGGGAATAAGTAAACGGGCAGGCGGCGCCGCGCTTGCCGCTGGCATGGTGGTTTCCAATGAGCCTGGATATTACAAAGCTGGCGAATATGGCATTCGTATAGAGAACCTGGTAACTGTAGTGGAAAAATCCACAGGTGAAAACGGGCGCAGGTTTCTTGGCTTTGAAACAATTACCTGTGCACCAATAGATATAGCTTTGATTAATGTTGAAATGCTTACCGATGTTGAGAAGCAGTGGCTTAACAATTACCATGAATGGGTTAAAGTCGAGCTTTTCCCGTATCTTGATGAAGATGAACGGAAGTGGCTTAAATCTGCTATCCGCTATCTGTAATCCCTCTTCCTGCAATAAATGCAGGATGGTATAACTGGTCATTGCGACCCCGCACTTGTTGCGGGGAAAGCAATCCAGCTTTAGAAAAATTGGATTGCTGCATCTTTTCTTTATGTCGGGAGTGGGTAAAATATAATACCCGAAAGGGGAATATACTCACACGTGTTATTTCGTGGTTTCAAACTTGTATCTTACCTTTTGCATTGAACTTTGTGATAAGCGAGATTTGGTGCGCAGGTGAGAGACCGTTTCGAACTTGGTACTTCTGATACCGTGGGGAGCTTGGTTCCTCATCTGCTTTAATCACCGTAAACCCGAACAGTCGCAAGGTCGTTAGAGACCGTATCTTACAAGAATGGGTTACATAATTATGGAGCAGGATGATGGGTAAATCAATAGAACAGTATATCGGTATAGACGTATCCAAGCGCAAGCTGGATGTGTATATGCATCCGCAGGCAAGCCATGCGAGTTTTCCCAACAATGAACGTGGCTATGAGCAGATGCTGCTGTGGCTGAGTCCGCGCAAGGTTGCATTGGTTGTCGCAGAAGAAACGGGCGGGTTGGAGCTTCCGGCGCTTGCCGCGCTACATGAAGCCGGGTATAAGGTTGCCAGAGTAAATCCACGCTGGATAAAGGATTTTTCCCGCTCGGCAGGTAGGGCTGCTAAAACCGATAAGCTCGATGCATTGCAGATAGCCTTGTATGGTTGCAGCATGCAGCCGGAACCTTATATTCCCCTGAATGCAGATGGTGAGGCACTCAAGGCGCTAACTGCCCGTCATCGGCAGTTGGTAGATGAGATCACCATGGAGAACAATCGACTCAAGCAATCACGGCATCACTGGGTTACGCAGCTCCATAAGCAGACCATACGCTTCCTTGAATACCAGTTAAAGGAAGTTGGCATTATGCTGCAAGCCATGACCGATACAGATGCTGTGGTAGCACGCAAGAAGAAGATCATAACTTCCATACCTGGCGTTGGTGAAGTGACCGCCCATATGCTCATTGCCGACCTGCCCGAACTCGGCAAGCTCAGCGGCAAGCAAATCTCCGCCCTTATCGGCGTTGCGCCGTTTAATCGGGATAGCGGAATACTCAGAGGATACCGCAGCATCTTTGGTGGCAGGGAAGCGGTACGCAAAGCTATGTATATGACTGCGCTCGGTGCTGCCACACGCAATAACCCCATATTGAAAGCCTTTTATCAAAAGCTACTGGAAGCAGGGAAGAAAAAGAAAGTTGCCTTGGTTGCCGTCATGCGCAAGCTGATCGTCATAATCAATGCCATGCTCAAAAATAATACCATCTGGCAGCAAAAGATAGCTTAATTTTTGGCTAGGAAGTAGACCGCTTATTAACCAACCACTTATAATGCTTGCCATAATTTTATAAGAGTAATTTATATATTAATAACAGTTGCTTGATAAATTTCATGAATTTGTCACATTCACGAACTGAATATTTTGATAAACTGCTGCTATGACTCGCTACAATATTAACAACCCAGAGTTTATTACAAGCTATCTTGATTTAATGGCTGAGGGTAGCTGAGGGTAATGCTGTGCTTGCCGAACATTTAAAAACAGCACTTTTAAAGCCTCTAGCAAAAGAGCCGGATTATCTAACAGAAGATGGTACAGATTCATATAAATTTACACCTACTAGCAGTCTCGACCAGAAAGTGCAGCATGTCGCTGATTGGATAAGTGCGGCAATGGTAAATAATGAGCCTTGGCTTGCCGATCTCAATAAAAAAGGTAAACCTAAAGTATTGGTAGATATTGGAAGCCTCAAGCAGGCCGTTGATAAAGCCAATATTGATATGCGCAAAAACCGCGGTAATCCGGATTTTATTTTAGAAACTGCTAAAGATGTTCAGGAAGTAATGAAACTTGAGCATGGTTATCGTATAGTAAAATTACTAAGTCCACGCGCCCTTGATCGCGAAACTGCTATGCTCGGCCACTGTATAGGTGATGGTACTTACGATCATAAAGTAAAAAATCAGATAATTGCTTATTATTCATTGCGTGACCAGAATAACCAAGCCTGCGCTAGCATGGAAGTTATGGATGGTTTATTACTGCAATGTAAAGGTAAAAACGATAAGTCAGTGCTTAAAAAGCATGTTCCCTACATCAAAAAATTTGTGGAAAGGGAAGAATTATGGGTAAAGGAAAAGCCTGCGCTTTGCGGGCTAATAAGCGATAAGCAGGGAGTTACTCAGAATATTTATGATCTTCCCGAAAATACTCATTTTGTAGGAAATCTTAATCTTGAAGGTGTAGAAATTGAAAGCCTGCCTAAAGGGTTTCGCGTAGATGGAAATTTATTATGTGCCAATTCGGCGATAAAAGAATTGCCCGATAATTTGGTGGTTTCCAGACATGCGGTATTTGACGGAAGTGAAATAGAAACCATTGGCGAAAATATTCATATCGGCAAGACTTTATCCTTAGCGCATTGTAAGAAACTTATTCATATTCCCGGCAGCACAAAAATAGATGGGGACCTAGTCCTATCTGGGAATGCCGTGGAAACCATGGGTGATAATATAACCATAGGTGGAGATTTGCGTGCTGATCTCCGTTCGCATTCGGCTCTTAAACATTTGCCAATGGGCATGAAAATAGGCGGTTCAGTGGAGTTGCCTTTTTGCAATTTGCTCTCTATTGGCGATAATGTGGCAATAGGCGAGCGCCTTAATCTTACTTGCAATCATAATCTTGCCCATATTGGCGCAGGCTTGAAAGTAGGCGGTTATATGGATGTTACCGCCAGCGCTATTTCCTCTTTGCCAGATAATTTGGAGATAGGGCATAATTTGTGGATTGAGCGCTGTAAGAACCTTCGCTCTTTGCCTAAAGGCCTTAATGTGGACGGAAACATATATATGAAAGGGTCGGAGGTTGCGGAATTGCCGGATGATCTGATAGTTTCCGGCGCAGTTTTGGGGCCAGATAACACGCAAATGGAAAAGCCCAACGGTTCGGATAAGCAATGGGGCGTGCAAATGGGATCATCTAAAGCCTCACAGGCTGCGGTGGCGCGCAGGTGATTGGAACCACTCAGGTCTTGAGTATGATAGGTTACTGCTTATTGCCGAGTTTTGCTACCACACCAGCAGCACCGTCCGGGCGGTTAATGAACTCTATCCCGGCAGCTTCCAACGACTTACGAACCTTCATAAGCGTGCTTGTCCTGCTGTCTGCGCTTTGGGTCTCCAACTTTAATATGGCGGTCTCGGATAGCAAAGATTTATCGGCCAGGTCCTGTTGAGACCAACCCAAGAGCGCCCGTGCAGCGCGTATCTGCGAACCAGTAATCATCCTGACCACAAATATTGAAACACTGGAATAATCAATAATGGAACTATAAAACCATTTTATTAAATGGTAAAACCGTGCATATGAAATGACTAAAGGGGTAAAGCCTGTCATAAATATGGTCAGAATAATCATTTTTATCTTGACCAGTGAGACAGTCGCTCCTGACATTCAAGAGGAGAAAAAAACATGCAATATAGCACCCGTATGCTTCGCCAATTGCGCTTTACTATCGGCAATAATATCCATTCATTACGTGTTAAACAGAAAATGCCACTGCATAAGCTTGCTAAACTTAGCGGCGTGCCGGAACTGCTGATTGACCATTATGAGCTGGGGAAAAATAGAATCAGCCTTGATGAATTATTCAAAATTTCCTGCGCACTGGAGGTGGAATAGAAAAACTGGTTATATGATTGCATAAAACAAGTTAGCGGCAGTTAATTCCTGATTTTGTATAATCCACAGGTTGCAATTGGATAAAATTAACGCTAATTAGTCTAATTCTTTACAATATATGCCGCTTTAGCTCAGTTGGTAGAGCACTTCATTCGTAATGAAGGGGTCGGGTGTTCGAGTCACCTAAGCGGCACCATGAAATTTATTGTTATTTTTCAATATGCTAGATTTTGTAGCCGATGCCTCGCGCCGTGTGCGCGAGTGTCGTTTAAGGCGACTTCTAGAGATGCTTAAATACAGACGTTTTTCGATAAGATTTTATCTGTTTTCTCTACGGGCGATTCTGGCAGTGTCGTTTTGAAATGAAGAAATCTTACAAATTAAGCGGCACCCTCAATATTTCTTATAAAGAAGTGCGGTTTTTGATCTGCTTTTTGCCGGTATAGCTGGGCTGGGCGCTTACCATCATACCGCATGTCATCAGTTTCTTCTAATATGTCCGTATTTAGTATTCTGCGGCGGAAAGACTTATGATCTATTTTCTTATCCAGGATGTTCTCATAAACTTTTTGCAATTCACCCAGAGTAAAATCTTTAGGCATTAGATAAACAGGCAAGGAGGTATATAAAACCTTGCTACGCAGCCTTTCTACACATTTTGCAAGTATATCGGCATGGTCAAAGGCCAGCTTGTCTTTGACCTTTCCATTCGTAACCAGCGACCACTTGATATCGATGGCCCCTTTATCTGCCTGGAGTTTTACTTCATGGCAGGGTATAAGCGCAAAATAAATGGTGGTGACCGACCAGCCACGCGGATCACGTGTTTTATTCCCTATCGTGCCATATTGCTCCAGATACGGAGTACGTACACCAGTTTTTTCTTCTAGTTTTCTCTTAGCGGTAGCTTCAATATCATAATCCATTTCAATATCGATAAATCCTCCGACCAGCGACCACATATCTTTGAACGGATGCTCGCCACGCTTGGCAGTCAGTACATGTAAATGATCATCAATGACGGTGAAGATTGCGGTATCTACCGATGTGCTGGCTCGCGCAAAAATGGATGGATCATAATTCTTTAAGAATTCTTCTTCCGATTGGGTAGTATTTTTCACGTTAAACCCCAAGTAATTATAATTCTGCATCAATAGTTTTTCGTATTTCTGCTAAAGAAATGGGTTTCAGCAACTTACCATCAACAAAAACGGTTTCTAGTAACCCCTGATTTTCTTGCTCTTCTGTTTGCTTATCATGCAATACTAAAGCTTTACCTTCTTGCTCGATACGAAGCAATCCTCTCGCCGATTTTTTAGTGCCGGAATCGGTTTTTGGGGACTTGAATATGTCGCGGCGTTCTCCATTCACCACGCCGCTGGTGGCCTTCATGGCAAAGCCGAAATTATCACGGGTTACATATTGATAGGTATAGGAGCCAACACCGAATACGACGTTGCCAGAGGCAAAACCCTTAGCTTCCAGATTTTTTAGTATCGTCTGCGCTCGTTCGAGTGTAATGGAGTCGCCGTAAATAAGGCCGATATGAGGATCGAGCATCTTATAGCCTTTGTCCGTTACCGTACCGCCGAAAACATCCCACAAACATTCTATCGCACCTTTATATTCCGGGCTGTCTTTTGGCGCTTCCAGGTCCCCCGCTACGATCTTAACCGGATCGCCGCTATCGGGGCGGATAACTAGTTTTCCTTCACGTTTCAATATTTCATTTTTCATTTCTACGGTATACTCCGTTACAACTTTCCAGAAATCCCATGTGTCAGAAACAATTGAAACGATACCGCTTGGATATAAATTGTTGATCAGTCTGCGAAATGTGGCAAGCTCTCCATCCGGCATACCCATGCACATGACTGAATGTTCGGTAGCAGGCACTGAACAGCCCAGCATTTCTTTTTCGGCATCGGCGTAGTAATAATCTTCAGCCAGATCAATGCCAGGAACGGTATCGGTACCCCAGAAAGAAGTTAAGTGCGCGGCACCGCTTATTGCCGAATCCTGAAGGCTCGACATGCCACGGAATGAAAAGTCGTGTGCCTGGAACTGTACGAATTCTTTGGGGGTGCCGGTTTTTTCCGCGTATTGCATCAAAAGTTTCTTATACTCAAAAGCGGTGGTTGCCGAGGTTACCGGTTTCCACAGATAACAGGAAATCACGCTTTCGATGTAATTGGTAAGCCAGAAAAAATCTGGGTGGGTGTTGACGATAGTGAGTACCGGCACGCCGATTGGCACACGCGTTCCCTCAGAAAGTGCTTTGATTTTTATAGGTAGATATCCGAGGTCGTGTAATGCTGCAATATGCGATACATCAATGGAATCCTTACCCAGGGAAAAATCCATACGCCTTTTATAAGCAGCAACCACTTTGTTTTTATCCTTGTTAAAGAATTGCTCATTCCAGGAATTGATAAGAAAATCCTGGATAAAATATTGCAAACCAAAGAATACTATTTTGTTATCATAATTATTCTTTAGCACTTTGGCCAGGCTGGCACTGCGTGGGGTAAAGTTCGCATATACCTCGGTGGTTCCTTCCGGATATTGGCGGCGGTGGTCGGTTTTATAAAAATCTATGGCTGTTAGTGGATTCGCACGCATGGGAATTCTCCTTTTATTTGCTGAATATGGTAAGAGTTGGGTTGTTTATTTCAGGGTCTTTAAGCATGGTATAATAACAATAAATATGCTTAAAATGGGGTGATATCTCGCTAAGCCCCTGCGAGAAGATACCGTGCGTCACATAAAGATAAATATCACCTGCGCCGCCACCCTTTAATTCTTTCGCCAGTTCAATAAATGTCCTGCCGCCATCGCATATATCATCCACGATCAGCAAATCACGGCCATTTACATCTGCATGTATTGCTGTAGCAGTGATATTGCCGGTCATGGTGTCGCGGGTTTTGCTGGAACAGAATACTTCTGCTGAAAGTAGCTTAGCCGCCATGCGCGTTTTCTTTTCTGCCCCGGCATCTGGCGAAACCAGAGCTAGCTTTTTATCAGCTACCATTTTTGCCAGATGGTTACTTACGATCTCCGCCAGTGGAATAATCTTGCAGTTATTAAGCAGGGCAGGGGTTACATCGGAATGCGGATCATAGATTGTAACGCTGGCACAATGTAAGCTGTTTATGATATCCGCCATTACCTTTACACTTAGAGATTCACCCTCATTACATACCCTGTCCTGCCGCGCGTATGGAAAGTAAGGGATGGTCAGGTTTATAACAGTGGCTGGATTTACCCGGCGTATGGCATCAACCGCAAGCATCAGGCACATGATATCATCGGAACTGCTTAAGTGAGCGGTAATGCTGGTTTTATCGCTGATATCCGCAATATTTATTTTTATATGGCATTCCCCACCGGAAAATTGGAATGTTTCTAATTTTTTACCGTTTACAATAATTGGCATCGCTCGCTCCTTATATTACCAAATAACCTTTTTTATCCGCCACACTGACCGTTGCCATAGTACCGGAATTGAACTCAATGCAATCCGATTCCACACCATCGCTGAAGATAACCCCGTTCTCAGCCATCATTGAAGTTACCTTCATATTATTATTTTTCTTTATGTTGCCGAATACTAGTTCAGTTCCTGTTACATTACTGGGAAATGGCTCCCTTACGCTATAACAAAGATGGTCAGCATCCCAGTCGAAGCCTTTGTATCGCTTGGCAGCGTGCTTCTGCCCGGCTATTCTATTGGCACCCGTCAGGATACTGCTTAGCCAGCCAGTTGAGCCAAGACCTGTGGAAATAATGATGCCACTGGAGGATTGTTGCTCTTTTCTATTATCCACCTCCAGCATATAGCGAGCTGAAGTATGGCTTTTGGGGCCAATAAAAATATCATTCACCCCATAAAGCATATGGCCATTATTCGTTTCAATCTTTGCAAATGTTATTTCTTTTCTTTTTCTTTTGTTATTATACAGTTCCATAACGATTGCAGCAGCATCAGGGGCGGTAAACGGTAGCAATACACCATCCCAGCGCACCGGATCCGGGTTAATCGCTACCACTGCGTGATTGTCAAGATATTTAAGGGTGTTTGCAACCAGTCCATCCTGGCCGATAACTACGATCATATCATTCTTTGCAAAAATGAAATTTGGCACATAGGAGCGATCAATAACCTGCACCCGGGCGATCTTCTGTAAATCAGCCTCAACCTTTGCAACTGCCCGTTTATAGATATGGTCTTCTTGCTGGTAATCAGAAAAATCCATCCCAAGATTCTCTACGTAAAACTTGGCCTGATCGATAGTATTGAATTTGACGATGACCTCATCAAGCCGAGTTTTACGGGTAATTATTATGATCTTATTCTCAGTAAGCCTATGCATGGCTGGCCTGCATCAGCTGACCGAGAAGGTCAGGGGTTATATTAAGCTGACCGATCTTATTCGCATTTTCTGAGAGATCACGGAATGATGCAGCGATGAGTTGAGCTGGGTCCATCCCTACCATAGCTAGGGCCTGAATGGTTTTAGAATCGATCCGGCTTATTGCAGCCATGCTGGTTTCTATAGCATAGGCTTTCGCATCGGCTTCTTTTTTGCTATTTTCTACGACTATCGCTACCAGCTCTTCATTTTTCTTCTCAAGAATGATTTTACCGCTTATGTCAGCCTCCCGCATCTCACGGTTTTTTTCTTCTACCACCCGTTCAGTGAGCAATTCATTTTCCTTAATGGCACGTTCTTGCTCAATGGCTGAATTCCGGCGCTGATAAAGCGCATCGTCAGCTTGCTTAAGCAAAGATTCACGGGTTTCGGCCTCCAATGCCCGGCTTGTTTCTTTATTGGCTTTTACCCCGAGGATAGAAAAACCTACTATCTCAATACCCAGCTTTTTCAATGAGCTTGAGTTCATCAGTTCCGAATACACCACCGCGGTTAGTTTTTCCCCACAGGAGATGGCTTCTTTCAAATTTAATTTTTCCAACTCTTTACGCAGTGATACCTGAACCAGGTTTACAATGCGTTTAGGAAGTTTTTTAGGATCATCAGAGATATATTCACCACGCACATTCAGGCTGTAGTTAAGCATCTGCGTAATAGCAGCCACATCAACGATCTTATAGGTTACCTGACCCTGTACGGTAACTTCCTGGAAATCTCCAGTCACCTCGCTGAACATGAATGGTACATCCTCACTGCCCATAGGTACAGAAACAAGGGAGGTGGATGGTGCATGATAGAATAGTGAAAGACCAAAACCTTCTTTGATAGCTTTCCCATTCCGAGATTTGATCAGGTATGTTGATGGATCAACTTTAACAAATTTTACGCCGAACATTATTAATCTCCCATGTAGTTATTATTATGTTAAATGGCTCACAGCCACAAATGAATAATGGCACAAGGCCATTATCATGTCAACTAAAATGCTAAATTTTATTAAAATATAAATATATTGTTAATATGCAGCATGTTATTCGTGTTGTGATTTTGCTAATACTGCGATTAATGATTAATTGCCGTATAAATCGGATAATCTTTTAATTCTTCCAGATATTCTTCAAGGCTGACCTTTGCCACGCAGGGATAAGCGCCTGGGGCAGGCAGTATTCCGGTAGCGATTTTCTTAGCAAGCACTATAGCTGGGATAGTAGGGATATAAGGCCCATAGCCATCTTTTGCGATTATAAACCATTCAATTTTATGTGGCGCGCCACCTGGCACAGTACCGGATATAACCATATGCATGCCACCATCGGAACTGCCGAAACGGTCAAACCAGTTGCTGGCGGAAAGAAGTGCTGTCGCATATTTCGGTAAGTTCAATGGGACACCTATCCGCACCAGCCATGATATTGCCCATAGGCCCAAATGTAATGGCGCAAGCTGTAATCCGGCAGAAAATTGAATTGATTTTATGCCATAGGCGGCTGGTAACAAGTCGAGATCAGGAATATCGCAATTCGCCATCCAGCGTTTGCCCAGGCCAGGATATTCCTGCCTATAAATATTCTGCCAACCATAGGCACAGGAATTTCCTGCAAAGGGGGCAAGTGGTTTGCCTACATAAGTGAGAATACCTTTAGTGGTAGCCAGTCCGCGCTCGGCTTTCTGGCCTGGGCTGATGCCGAAGCGTAGTGCATGAATGCTGGTAAACTCATGTTTGAAATGTTCTAGCACGGCGGAGGAAAGCCCCGGTACAGTGCTGGCCCCACTGATGACACTTACCCCATTAGCCTTTGCAGCCTCGTCTAGTTTTGTGATTCCGGTGACAAATGTCCGGCCATCGGCGAGGTCAATATAATGAATACCGCCTGCAATGCAGGTTTCTGCCACGTGATAGTCAGAAGTTTGAAAAGGACCGCATGTATTGACTACTGCGCAGGGCTGTATGATGCTGAGTTGTTTGGCGAGATCTTGCTTCACATCGAATATGGCAGCCTGAGCTGGCGATCCCAATTCTGACACCAGAATTTCAGCCTTTATGCGATTACGCCCAACAATAACGATCGGTATATGCGCCTTCACCAAAGCCTGCGCTATGCGCTTGCCGAAATTTCCATAACCACCAAGAATGAGCACTTTACGGTTCAAGCACAACATCCTTTACAGTGAAATCACCAGAATAGGCGTAAACTTCACCAAACCATGGGTGGCGAATATCCATATACATACGAAAATTGCTATCGCCAGTGGCTTCTTCTTCGGCATATCCTTTGCCAAACAGCCAATGGAACGGAAAGTGTATATTCAAGCCAAACAACCGCCATACATAACCGCGATGAGTAAGTGTTACCTTGTTGTTCGTAAATTGATAGGCCGCACGCCAGCCAATACCCAGGCTCATATACTCGATGACCTCATTACCTCCCACCGGCATCATGCGCGAGAGGAAATGAAAAGGCGCTTTGCCTGGGAAGCGGAATTCACGATCAAAGCGGAAAACCCGTGAATCTGCTTCGCTGCGGAAGGTGACAGTTGTTGGAACATCTTGGCCCTGATATGGCACCAACAAGCCCGACCATTTCAACAGTGGGGCAAAAAACCGCATCAGGCGTGATGCGCGTACTTCCATAAGGCCCTCTACTACTACCACATCATTGGTATAGGGCCGGTTCGCATAATGTTGGTGCATCACTGCTGGCATAGTCTGCCACGCTTCACCAAAAATAGGTTGGAAAATAGGAGATTTATTGCCATTAGCCAGATTGCCAAGCTTAGGTTTGCCTTTTATATACATGAGAGCATTGCGTGTGCCACGCATTGCGGGATATAGCAGCTTTGCTATGTGCGGGGAGCTAAATAGCAAGGCATTCATGCGGTTAAACCAACCAATATTGCTTCCGAGCAGAGCCATGATAACAAGAGCATCAGCGCCATGGTAGTGACGTTCACCAAATTTTATGACCATGCCTTCATCAAGATCGTATCCTAGTTCAGTTGCCTCGCGTACTAGTGGCTGATCCTTGCCTTCGCGCGCATTGATTAGGTGAAGCGAGCCGACTGCCTGGCGGATGCGCAGTGCATGAGCAGCGGTGGTGCAAATAGGGCAATCACCATCATATATGAAGTGCGCGTCGCCTTTTAATTTTTCTATCGCATCAGGTTCCATAATGCTAGTTATAGCGCATGGATTATCTTTTTCTCAAACTTATTCACATCATTAGCGCAACAATCCTGTTTGGCACCGGCATTGGCAGCGCTTTCTATATGTTCATGGCGAACCGGCGGAAGGATATTGCCGGTATATATTTTGCTACTCGTTATGTCGTGATAGCGGATTGGATATTTACCACACCGAGCGTTATCGTGCAGCTTGCCAGCGGCATAGCGCTGGCCCATGAGTTAGGATTACCGCTGACTGAAGGATGGGTGTTCTGGGCGCTGATTCTTTACTCACTTGCCGGTGTTTGCTGGGTGCCAGTTGTCTGGCTACAGATTAAAATGCGCGATATGGCAAAGATAGCTATAGAAGCGGGGGATGCTTTACCTGAGCGCTACTGGCGGCTTGATCGCTGGTGGATTATTTTAGGCTCTCTGGCTTTCCCAGCAATACTTGCCATAATAGGTTTAATGGTGATGAAGCCGGGTTTTTAATAATTATGCCATCAAATGAAACCGCAATTCGGAATAGGGTGGTGGGCCGTACTGGGGTCGAACCAGTGACCTATTGATTAAGAGTCAACCGCTCTACCAACTGAGCTAACGGCCCAAAACTAAGGGATTGCTTTATTTATTCTATTTATGGGGAATGTAAATAGCTTATTTCAAGGAAAGCTATTATAGCAGTTTTTTACAAAAACACCAGAAATTTAAATCGCCATATCTCATCTTAATGAGCTGAAAACACTTAAAAATTTGCTATAATAAAACCAATAGTGATTGTTTTGTCCAGGAGGGATTATATGTCTGACTTTAACCTGATGCTAAAAGATTACCGGCTTACGACTGCCGAAATCCTCTATCATTTGCCGGACTACCCGATGCTTCTGCAAACTTTCCTGTGGCAGGATCTGGATATTGCCCCTAAATATCCTGTTTTAAATAAATTCCTTAATTTCTGGGAGAAGAAAATAGATGGCAAGCTGCATTCGGTTAAAGTTGCAAGCAGCCAGATAATCACACCCGCCCAGTTCATATATTGCAAGGGCGAGCTTAATATTCACTAAGCTTTGCTGCGGGTGAAAACATAATTAGCATCATCAGATAGCTTTTTATTAAACCGGTATCCGTTTTTGCAAAACCCTGTTAGTTGCTGTTCTTTTTCAATACGGTTTTTTATTATATAATCGGCCATTACTCCACGGGCTTTTTTGGCGAATAACCCTATTATCCGGTAGTCCTGCCCATGCTTTTCCTTGAATGTAATGTTAAGCAGTTTGCCGCTGAGCTCACTCTTATCTATGGCTGCGAAATATTCCTGTGATGCAAGATTTACAAGCAGGGGATTTTTTTGTTCTTCCATAGCAATATTAATAGACTTGGTAATTTTATTGCCCCAGAATTCATATAAATTTTTGCCTTTGGCATTTTCAAGAGCTATTCCCATTTCCAGCCGGTATGGCTGGATAAGGTCAAGCGGCTTAAGCAGCCCATATAACCCCGATAATATACGTATATGCTGCTGGGCAAATACGAAGTCTTTTTCGTTGTATTGTTTAATATCAATGGCTTCATAGACATCGCCTTTAAAAGCCAATATTGCCTGCCTGGCATTTTGCGGCGTAAAAGGAGTATGAAAATCTTTGTAACGTTGATAGTTAAGCTCGGCAAGCTTGCTGCTTATGCCCATTAATTCAGCTATTTCAGAATGGGGCTTTTGCTTGAGGTTTTTGATAAGTATACTGGATTCCTTCAAAAATTCGGGAATTGTGTAGCTTTCAGTTGCTTTCTTTGTTGTATAATCAAGTGTTTTTGATGGGGAAAGTACGATAATCATTAATAATCCGGCGAATTAGTTAAAATACATGTTACATTTTAACGTAATTTATATTATAGTTTATATAGGAAAATAATAGCCGGATATGCTATTATCAACATAAATTTCTCTCAACTTAATATTAAGTTATAAAAATGAAATATATAAAAAAACCGGTTTTTTCAGGATTTTTTCGTAAAAATGATGGTGCAACCATCATTGAGTTTGCCTTAGTCGCGCCCATATTCTTCCTCATAATGTTCGGGATGATGGAGTTCGGGCTGTTTATGTATCATAAAATCACGGTAGAGCGTATAGCGGTTGATATTTCCCGTGTGTCTTCGATTGGTAATATATCTGATAGTACCTGCCCGACCGATCCTGCTAAGCCATCAAAAGAACGGCAGATAGATTATATAAAATGCATTGTCCGTGAAAAATCCAAGGCCCTCATTAATGGCGACCGTATCCTGGTGCAGATAGCTAATTTATCTTCCGGGGCTGGCGCTAAAATACCTGATATATGTTTAGACGATCCTAAAAACCCAAGCAGTGACCCGGCAACTTGCAATATTTTCGAAGATGTGGATGGGGACGGGGTTTATAAAGGTGGGGCAAGCGATACTGGTTCTACGAATGCGGAAGGCGTGGGAGATGTTATTGAAGTGCGTATTTCATATCCATGGACTATACAAATGCCTCTAATGAGCAAATTCTTCACCAATTCTATGCTTAATGGCGTGGTTATGATAAGTGAATCAACTATAATCAGGAATGAATAATGCAAAAAAAAATGCACTGGCGCTTTTCAATTAAGTCACTAATTTCTAACCAGCGCGGTTTGGCATTGGTTGAGTTTGCGTTTGTTGCGCCATTACTGCTTGCCTTGATATTTGGCGTTGTTGAGTTGACGCGCTATATAATTATTTTACAGAAAGTTGAAAGGACAACTTATGCCCTTTCAAATATTGTAGTGCAATATCTGCCCGCGCAGTATCCGGCTGTTTCTCCATCTAATGAGATAAGTGAAGCCAATATCAATAATGATGCTTTTGCCCAGATTAGCAAAATGATGAGCCCTTATAATAATAGCGCAGACATAAGCACCATCATTACTTCTGTTGTTAAAACAGACTCAGCTCCTCCAAATGATAAGATTATCGAATGGCAGATAGCAGGTGGCGGTACGCTTTCCAATAGTGATACTTTCAGTATTGTAAATGGGGTTGCTCCGGGCGCGGTTAGCCCTGCGGTGCGCAACACGAATGCGATTTTCAATGCCGATATACAGACAACCCTTGTAGATATGCAGAAGGGTGAAAATTTTATTGTTGTGGAAGTGTTTTATAATTACCGCCCAATAGTAAGCGATATACTTTCGCGGTTTGGTGCCCCTTCATTGGCCCAAACGACAATTGTTTCCAGGAATTTTGCTATGCCACGTCAGGGTAACCTGCTTGATCTGCCGCCTGACTTTAACCCATAAAATTTAAATTGTGATATTTATATGAAAAACCCTATTAAAAAACTAATATCATTATTACACTCCAACACCGGGAACGTGCTTATCATGACCGGTGTTTTTATCCTCATAGTATTTGCAATTGCAGGCGCCGGTATTGATTTTGGCAGGGCGCAGCTAGTGCAGATGAAAGAGCAGCAGGCATCAGATATTGCAACACTTGCGGCGGCTAACGTGCTTGATAAGGATACAGTAAATCCGAATGAGAGCAGTATACGTGAATCTGCGGCCAAGCGCTATTACAGCCTTAATTTCCCTATGAAATATTTAGGCGTTATTCGCCAGGATCCGGCTTATAGTTTTGACAAGGCAAAAGGAACCATAGTTGTAAGCAACAGCCAGAATGTGAAGACTAATTATATAAATACTATAGGCAGGGACAGCCTTGATGTTGCGTCCAGGACTGCCGCCCAGATACCTGACAAAAACATGCCTGATTTTGATGTGGTTATGGTGATTGACGAATCCGGCTCTACTAAACAGGCGGTTGTACGAGGTGGGCCTGGCCCAAGCAGGATAAGCCTGGAAAGGGACGCTATTAGCACAATGGTAGATAATCTTTTTCCTGATAACCAACCACAAAATCTTAACCTGCGTTTTGGACTGGTTGGGCATTCCGGACCGATTGACCATGCCTTTGGCCTTAGTTCAGATAAAGACCAGGTTAAAGGTTATGTGAAGGCCATTTCTAATTTTGGCGAAACTTATACGCACTGGGGGCTGGAAGCTGGCCTTAATATGATAACCGGCGTATGGAATGGGTTTGTTCCGCCAAGAATATGCTATATTGACTCTCTCCATGTTGATCCAACTTATTGCCTGCCGGAAAGAAACACAGGTGTTCCTGGCGCTGCAACATTGCGTGACGATGGTCAGAAATTAAGCAAGGTTAAATATATGGTATTGCTTACCGATGGCGAGATAATGTATCAACCATTGCCTTGCCCGGGTGGATGGGACCATAAAAGAAAATACCCTTCGGATTATGTGGATGATGTGCCATTGCCGGGTGATTCTTGTAAAAATTATCGCGCGTTATATGAGCAATGCGATAAAGTGAAAGCTGCTGGCGTTACTCTTTATACAATAAATTTTGCAGAGCAAACTGCTGACGACATAACAGCAATGACAAAATGCGCCACAAGCCCCGATAAATATTTCTTCGCACCAGATGGTAATACTTTGAAAGGCATTCTTTCAGGCATAGCCAAAAAAGCCAGTAAGGTGCGCATTACAGAATAATGCTATAATAGCATAAATTTAATATTTATTAACTAATCTGTGCTAGTTTGGTTATATTAAAATTAATTTATGGTAATTATATGAAAAAGCATCTGCGGGTAATTGATTCTTTGTGCCGTTCCAATGATGGCAATGTATTTATCATGACCGGTGTTTTTATCCTGATAATTTTTGCAATTTCAGGCGCCGGTATTGATTTTGGCAGGGCGCAGCTAGTGCAGATGAAAGAGCAGCAGGCATCAGATATTGCAACACTTGCGGCGGCAAATATAATAGATAAAGATACCACCAATCCGCAGGAAATAAAGATCCGCAAAGATGCGGCTAAGCGCTATTACAACCTTAATTTCCCTGCAAAATACTTAGGTGTTACTCGCCAGGACCCATCTTATAATTTTGACAAGAAAAGCGGAATAATAATAGTAGGTAATAACCAGAATATAAAAACCAATTATATAACTACTATAGGCAGGGGAAGCCTTAATATTGCAGCAAGGACCGCCGCTAAAATACCTAACAAGAATATCCCGGATTTTGATGTGGTTATGGTAGTTGATGAATCAGGTTCAACGGGTGATCCAGTGTTGCCTAATGGCCCAGGCCCAAGCAGGATGACCCTGCAGAAGGAAGCGGTAAACAGCATGATAGAAAATCTGTTTCCTGATAACCAGCCGCAAAATCCTAACGTACGTATGGGCCTGATCGGCCATTCCGGGCCGATTGATCATGCCCATGGCCTGAGTTCAGATAAAGCCCAGGTTAAAAGCTACGCTGATGCTCTGGATGTATATGGAGAAACCTACAGCCATTGGGGGTTAGAAGCCGGTTTTAATATGATAACCGGTATATGGAATGGCTTTGTTGCACCTTCAAAATATTGTTGTTTTAATAATAATCCTCATTACTTTTTGGCGGAAAGGAATACAGGTGTTCCTGGCCCTGCAACAGATAGGGATGATGGCAAAAAACTAAGCAAAGTAAAATACCTGGTTTTCATAACTGATGGTGATATTATGAAACAGCCATTGCCTTGTTATGGTGGGATATACTACAAGGAAAATTTCCCTACGCTTTATACTGATGATAACATGCCTCTGGGGCAGCCGGTACCCACAGTAGAGCCGCCCAATTGCCGTAATTATCCTGAATTCCTTGAGCAATGTACTAATCTAAAAAATGCCGGGGTTACAGTGTTTGTTATTAATTTTGCCGAAAAAGATATTCTAGGTTTGGATGCGATGACTCAGTGTGCCTCCACTCCTGATAAATATTACTTCGCGCCCGATGGCGACACTTTAAAAGGCATACTAAATGGCATTGCTAAAAAAGCCAGCAAAGTCCGAATAACGGAGTGATTCTTAATATATCCAAGGATTCTCTTGAATATTCCGGTTTTGTTTATATAACAATGGCATGAAAAATATTTTAATTGCTGGTGGCGCGGGGTTTATTGGCTCGCATTTATGCTCTACACTTATTGCGCGTGGCGACAATGTGGTTGCGCTTGATAATTTTTTTACAGGGAAACGTGAGAATATAGAATCGCTTAAGGAAAGCGGCAGGTTTTCACTTATAGAGCATGATATAACCATACCATTTACTTTCGAAGCTGCAAACGGCGCTTACTTTGACGAAATATATAATCTTGCCTGTCCGGCTTCGCCAGCGCATTACCAGCCAGACCCGGTTCGCACCATGCTGGTTAATATATTGGGTATGAAAAACCTGCTCGACCTTGCCAAATCCCATAATGCCAGGATACTGCAAACTTCAACCAGCGAAGTTTATGGCAATCCCCAGGTTCACCCGCAGCCGGAAAGCTATCTTGGTAATGTGAATACAATAGGGCCGCGCGCCTGTTATGACGAAGGCAAACGCGCTGCTGAAACTTTATGTTTCGATTACCACCGCCAATATAAAACCAATATTAAGATTGTGCGCATATTCAATACTTACGGGCCGCAGATGCGCAAGGATGACGGTCGGGTGATTTCCAATTTCATCTGTCAGGCTCTAGCCGGAGAGCCTGTAACTATATATGGTGATGGCTCGCAGACACGTTCATTTTGCTATATTGACGATATGGTGGCCGGGATTATAGCGATGATGGAAAGCCCATCAGAGGTTACAGGGCCTGTAAATCTTGGCAACCCTGACGAATTCACCATCGAGGAAATAGCTGAAAAAATACTGGAAAAAACCGGCAGCAAATCATCGCTTGCCTATAAACCACTGCCGCAGGATGACCCTATGCAAAGGCAGCCAGATATAAGCCTTGCCTGGAAATTATTAGGCTGGCAGCCAAAAATATCGCTGGATAGGGGGCTGGATAAGTCTATAGCTTATTTTACCAGGGCTTTACGTTAATAAATTGTTAAAAACTTACTGTTAACATATTAGGATGAAGATATTAGTCCCGGTAAAGCGAGTTGTGGATTATAACGTGCGTATCCGCGTCCGTGCCGATGGTTCTGGCGTTGAAACAGCGGGCGTTAAAATGTCGATGAACCCATTTGACGAAATCGCGGTTGAAGAAGCTGTAAGGCTGAAAGAAAAAGGCATAGCCAGCGAAGTGGTGGCAATTTCAATGGGAGTTGATGCCGCGCAGGAAGTTTTGCGCTCGGCTATTGCAATGGGGGCCGATAGGGCAATCCTGGTTTCCAGCGATGACGAAATTCAGCCGCTGGGGGCGGCAAAAATCCTTGCTAAGCTGGTTGAGCAGGAAAAGCCGCAGCTAGTAATTATAGGCAAGCAGGCTATTGATGATGACGCCAACCAGACCGGGCAGATGCTTGCAGGGTTGCTGGGCTGGGGGCAGGGGACATTTGCCTCTAAAGTAATTATAGAAAATAATTCTGCGCTGGTAACGCGGGAAATTGATGGTGGGCTTATGACTGTGAAGCTTGCGCTTCCCGCAGTTATCAGCACCGACCTGCGCCTTAACGAGCCGCGCTATGCAACTCTTCCAAACATAATGAAAGCACGCTCAAAGCCGCTTGCTAAACTAGCGGTTGCAGAGCTTGGCGTGGATATTACCCCGCGCATTAAACATCTGAAATATGAAGAGCCAAAGAAACGCACTGGCGGCGGAAAAGTTGCAAGCGTTGCGGAACTGGTCGATAAGCTTAAAAATGAGGCGAAGGTAATATGAGCGTTCTTATTTTTGCCGAGCATAATAACCAGTCATTGCACCCATCCACCCGACACGCAGTAACAGCGGCGCTGGAGCTTGGTGGTGAAATACATATTCTGGTTGCTGGTTCCAATGCTTCTTCAGTAAGCAATGAGGCTGCAAAAATTGCTGGGGTTAAAAAAATACTATATTCCGATGCACCGCATTATTCATACCCTCTGGCGGAAAATATGGCGCCGCTTTTAGCATCAGTTGCCAAAAACTATTCGCACATAATTGCAACCGCTACCACAACGGGTAAGGATATTATGCCGCGCCTTGCCGCCTTGCTTGACATGTCGCAGGTGTCAGAAATCATAAAAATAATTTCACCAGATACATTCGTTCGCCCAATTTATGCAGGCAATGCGCTTGAAACGGTGCAAAGCGATGATGAGATAAAAATAATAACCCTGCGCCAGACCGCTTTTGCCCCTGCGCCAGATGGCAGCAATGCTGTTGTTGAAAGTCTTGCGGCTTTCCCTGCCGGTGAGCTTTCAAGTTTTGTGGAACTTAAGGAAAATAAGTCCGAACGGCCAGAGCTTACCTCAGCGCGTATCGTAGTTTCCGGTGGCCGTGGTTTTGGCTCTGCTGAGAATTTCAAAAAGCTGGAAAAGCTTGCATCTATTCTGGGGGCCGGGATCGGGGCTTCGCGCGCGGCGGTGGATGCGGGTTACGTGCCTAACGACTACCAGGTTGGGCAGACTGGTAAAGTGGTAGCGCCCGACCTTTATATAGCTATTGGAATATCTGGCGCAATACAGCATCTTGCTGGCATGAAAGACAGTAAGGTTATCGTTGCCATCAATAAAGATGAAAATGCTCCGATTTTTGAAATAGCTGATTATGGGCTGGTTGCCCAGTGGCAGGATGCCTTGCCGGAGCTTGAAAAGCTGCTATCCAGCTAAATATCTGCCTTAAATAGCAGAAAAAGCTGGTAATGCTCCTATCCCGAAAAGATTTTTTCTTTATTTTCATGCTGTTAAAAGCTACACTGCTCTAGGTTCTGCCTACATTCAAAAAAGATAGCAAGTTAGGGTTTGAATGCCGATAGAATCTAAGCGAGGGAATTTTTAATAGGATGATATGGATGACTTTCCACAAATAGCGATTGCCCAGGTAAATTTTACGGTTGGCGATATAGCAGGAAACTGCGCCAAAATAATTGACGCCTGGGAAAATGCCAGTAGAAGCGGAGCAGGACTTGTTGTATTCCCTGAATTATGCATAACTGGCTATTCCCCTCAGGATCTGGTCCTGATGCCGGATTTTCGCAAAAAGGCAATGCATGCAGCGCAGGATATTGTAAGCAAAACTGCTTCTGGCGCAGCGATAATCCTTGGGTGCGTCTGGGAAGCGGAAAATAAAATCTATAATGCTGCCATCCTGATAGACGGCGGGAAAATACTGCATATTCAGCATAAAACCATACTTCCCAATTATGGTGTGTTTGATGAAAAACGCCTGTTTACACCTGGTGAAGGAACGCAGCCTGTAGTCTGGCGCGGTCATAAGATAGCTATTTTAGTATGCGAGGATTTGTGGGATGAAGCCCATGTAAGAAAGCTTAAAAATCAGGGGATAGAAGCTGTTTTTGTAATTAATGCATCACCGTTTGAAGTTGGGAAGTATGGCCGCAGGCTACAGCTTGCAAAGAATACTGCGTATGAAATAAAAGCGCCATTATATTATGTAAATCTTGTCGGTGGCCAGGATGAGACAGTATTTGATGGCGGCTCATTTGTTGCGGGTAAAGATGGAGAGATAATCTCTGAATTTCCGCGCTTTGCCGGGCTTGTAGCCCTTACGGCAAAGGCTCAGGCAAAGGAATCCGCAAATGATAACGAGATATGGGGCGCCATGCGACTTGGGCTTGCCGATTATGTTTCTAAAAATGGCTTTCCCAGGGTTTTGCTTGGGTTGTCTGGCGGCATTGATTCGGCACTTACGGCGGCCCTGGCTGTTGATGCTCTGGGCGCGGATAATGTCATGGGCGTGCTTATGCCATCGCCATACAGTTCAAAAGGCAGCATAGATGATGCAAAGGAAAGCGCAAAACTTCTTGGCATTCAAACGAAAACTATTCCAATAAATTCAGGCATGGAAGCATTCGAGAAATTGCTTACTTCTGAATTTGGGAAAACAGGATGGATGGAAAATGCGGAAATAGGCGGTAATCTTCAGGCCCGGCTGCGAGCTATCATACTTATGGGGCTTTCCAATAATTATGGCAGCCTGCTTTTATCAACCGGCAATAAATCTGAAATCGCGGTTGGATATTCAACACTTTATGGCGATTCCTGCGGCGCTTATAATGTGCTTAAGGATATTTATAAAACACAGGTGTATGAGCTTGCTAACTGGCGCAACTCCAGGTCACCTGCTATTCCTGTAAATAGTATCAGCAAAGCGCCATCGGCAGAACTGAAGCCCAACCAGCGGGATGATGACAATCTTCCCCCTTATGATATTCTTGATGATATACTCAAAAAACATATAGAAGGAAGAATGGGCGGAGAGGAAATTGTTGTGTCGGGGCATGATAAGGCGGTAGTGGCAAAAGTCCTGCGCCTTGTACGCCTGTCGGAATATAAGCGTAGCCAATCCTGTCCTGGTGTTAAAATTTCTTCTATGCTTTTTGGAAAAGACCGTCGCTATCCTATTACCAATGGGTTTTTAACATGAATATGAAAATACAGAAATATTTGCCAACACCCATGATACTTCTGGCATTTTTGCTGAGTTTTACGACTATCTATGCTGTTGGTTCTCCTATTTTACAGGATAATGATATTGGTTGGCACATTGCCGCTGGTGATCTTATTCGCGCTCAGGGGTCGCTTCCTGAATATAACACCTGGTCTTTCACTAGTGGCGACCAGGTATGGTATAATCTTTCATGGCTTTGGGATATAGTATTAAGCTTTGTTGATAGTAAAGCCGGTGTTGAAGGTCTATTCATATTCGCTATTTTCTGTCCGGCATTATTGGTTGCATTGCTTCTTTCAAGCCTGCGTAAACGTTATGTGCTTGGCAATAACGCGCTTATATTTATGGGCATGATTACAACTTATTGCATGTTGGAATTTGCTAATTCCCGCCCACAGATAGTGGGTATGTTTTTCGCGCTTGCCTTCCACCATATACTGCATATGAACCGGCCAGCTACCGCTAGCAAAAACAGCGCGAAGCTATTATTTATACTTCCTTTGCTGACTGTATTATGGGTTAATATCCATGGAAGTTTTTTTGTGTCATTTATAATTTTAGGCGCATTTGGCCTGGAATCTATTTATTACAGGCAGCATAAATGGCTTGCCAGATTGCTTATGGTAAGTTCTGCATGTGTTTTATCATTACTTATAAATCCATATGGCATACATGTAATAGATGCGGTGTTACGCACTACCAACAGCGTAATAGCCAAATATATAATGGAATGGCAGCCATTCGTATTTGGCAATATACTTGGCGCTTCAATATGGATAATGTCATTTATCTGCCTGAGCAACTTAAAAGGCAGCAAAGCGACAATTGCCGATAAGATACTTGCTATAATGTGGCTTGTCGCGACATTTTTTTCCGTAAGGAATTTAGAATTTCTGGTTATATTGGGCGCTCCGTACCTGGCAAGCAACCTTCCTGCTGATAATGAAAAAGACAGCAATACAAGGAAGCTCGCCGTATGGATAAACAACATAAAGTTTTCACCCGCTATTATAGCTGTGATTATGTTGGTTATTCCGGTTTTCTACATATTCCTGCCCTTTTTAGGGCCAGAGCATTATAAATATAAGGCCGATGAATCTCCGGTTCCGGCTATTGAGTTTGTCATGCAGAATTATCCTGGCAAACACCTGTTAAATGATTATGACCTTGGCGGTAAGATTATATATGAAAGCAAGGGCAGGCTGCCGGTATTTGTAGATGGCAGGGCTGGTACTGCCTATAGTGAAAAAACACTTACGGATTTCCTTAGCTTTTTTGATCTGAATAATGACTGGCAGAAAACTATAGAGTCATACGATATAGATTTGATTATGGTTACCAATTATTCGGGTTTTTCTAAGGCCTACGAGCGTGGTTCTTACCATGATTCCTGGCAGCAGGTATTCCATGACAAGGTGATAAGTATATATGCAAAAAAAGATAGGTAAGTGGCGTTATTGTAATTAAATATGGAAAAAATCACAAAATATTTGCCAACTCCTCTTATATTATTGGCATTCCTGATAAGCTTCATTGTTATTTATGCAGTTGGCTCGCCTATATTGCAGGATAACGATATGGGCTGGCATATAGCTGCCGGTGATTTGATACGCTCCCTTGGTTATCTGCCCCATCACGATATATGGTCATTTTCTGGCAGCGAGCAGGAGTGGTATAATCATTCATGGTTATGGGATATAATATTAAGCTTCGTCCATGAGAAAATCGGATTGGAGGGGCTGTTTATTTTTACTGTGGCATGTCCTTCATTGCTGGTAGCTTTCTTGTTGCAAAGCCTGTGCCTGCGTCGAGAAACAGGGGTTAACGCCCTTATTTTTATTGGCATGATAACCACATACTGCATGCTTGAATTTGCAACCGGAAGGCCGCAACTGGCAGGGCTTTTCTTTGCGCTTGCTTTCAACCATATACTAAGTGGAACGAGGAATGGCAATAATAGCCGGAGCCTTTATTCCCTTCCACTTATAATGTTATTATGGGTAAATATCCACGCCAGTTTTATAGCCGGATTTATTATAATCGGGGCTTATGGGCTGGAAGCGATTTATATTAAAAACAAATTATGGTTCTGGAGATTATTTGCAACAGGCCTGGTATGCCTGCTTACTGTTTTTGTAAACCCTTACGGTATAAACCTGATAACTTTTATAATAAGCGTAAAAAACAGTGTTATTACGAAATATATCAATGAGTGGAGCCCGTTTGTATTTGGAAGTGTTATAGGGGCTTCATTATGGTTTGGGGTGTTTATAATATTCAGTAATCTGCGTGGTAAAAATTCTTTTATAGCGGATAAGATACTTGTGGTTTTCTGGCTATTTGCCATGATGTTTTCAGTGCGCAATATTGGCATTCTTTCTATACTGGGTGCGCCATACCTTGTTGCTAACCTGCCTCCTGATAACAAGGATAATGGAAATACACGCAAGCTTGCAATCTGGATTAACAACAAGCAGTTTTCACCTGAAATAATGGCTGCGATACCAGTAATTATGGCAATTTGCTATTTTATATTGCCAGTTCTAGGTTCAGGACATTATGTGGAAAAGAATGAAAAAGCCGTCTTGCCTGCTATAAACTATGTTTTGAAAAATTATCCTACAAAGCGCATATTCAATGATTATGACGTTGGCGGAAGGATGATTTATGAAAGCAAAGGCCAGCTTCCGGTTTTTATTGATGGGCGGGCGGGTAGCGTTTACACAGAGAAGATTCTCCATGATTTCATAACGGTTTATTCCCTTGAAGAAGGCTGGCAGAAAATACTGGATTCCTATAAAATTGATGTAATCCTGTTAAAGAATGATCGGCCATTTCCTGTGAACTATGCCAATGGATACTACCATGATAAATGGGATGAGGTATTCCACGATGATGTAGCAAGTATATACGTCAGGAAAAATTGATCTTCATATCCGAAACAATGCACGGATAGCAGAACTTTACTTCATTTGATTTTTCTGCAGCCAAAGGCCATGGCCCTACAGCCGGATCTTTATCGTAAAGTATTCCTGATTTGCTGAAGAATATTCCAGAAAAATCGAAAGCTGCGCGAAAAATCGCACCTGATGGCTTTGCAACTGCCACAATTTGCCCGGCTTTTATCGCTTCCATTTCGTCATATTGGTATTCTTCAATTATTCCATCCTTTTCCCTGGCCATAAATATGTGGTCGCCAGCAAGCAATTCTCCTTCGTGCAGAAGATCGGCATAAGTTATACGAGGTTGCACACTGTAACGCGTAAACATGCCATTGTCATTTTCATCAAAAGGATGAACGTCGGTAATACCCTGGTTAAATAAGGTCGCAAGCGCAAAAGCGGCGGCAACATAAGGGGATTTCGGGTCTTCATGCCTTCCGGCTTCAATTCCTGTCTGGCAGGTTATATTAGCCAGAGGGTGCAGAATTGTTTTTAATGTCTGCACTGTCACGGTTTTAGAGGCATTAGCGGAAATGGCTTCAGCCAGTTCAGTAAGTATTGCCCTGATTGGGCTATGTTTCAGGTCATTGTCGTTTTTATGGTCGGTGATGCAGGTCATATTGCCGCGTGCCGAGTGTATGTCCAGTATTCCAGAAATATTCTGGCCAACTATATATAACTCCCGCGACCTTTTTATATGTTCTGAATTATCATTGCGCGTCATAAAATCCACAGCTATGCGGTTTCCATCTGGAAGCAGCTCCCCGTTTTCTGCAAGACCGCAGCGGAAGGCATCGCGGGTTTCCTGTCGCGCCTGCGGGTTTTTTTCAAGTTCTTCAAAATATTGCCTTGCTGCCAGAGGGTTTCCTATAATGGCTATAACGTCTTTCTTAAGCATGCCGGCCTGTGAAAGAGCTATAGCCATGGCTATTCCGGCAAGCCCGGCCGGTTCATTGCCATGTAGCTGGGCAAGAATTGCAAATGGCTTGTCATTGTCGTTTCGGCTGCCTTTTAAGAATATAGCTGCTGGAATGTTTTTTCCGGCAATTGTAATATTGCTTTTTTGTACGTAGTCATGAATAATTTTAAGGTCGGCCAGGGCCAGCGTTTTGGAAAAAAACTTATCGCGAAAAATATCTGTGTTCGACATTTGCGCAAAATCATAGTTATATACAGCTTTTAGAGGCATTTTATAGTGAACCTTGCAAAAAATATTGGCGCCCAGGAAGTTATCTTTATCGGCTTGCCGGGAAATACCCATCATTATGGCGGCCTTTCAGGCGATAATGTTGCTTCCAGCTTAAATCGCGGCAGCGAGTCTAGCCCAAGGCAGGCGGCTTTGCAAGCTATTGCGCTTGCGCGTTATTTAATCTCTCTGGGTATTGCCACTGCTATTTTGCCGCCGCAACTTCGTCCTGATCTGGATGCCTTACATAAAGCTGGTTATGATATTGAAAATGCGCCGCTTAATATATTGGAACAGGTTTCCTCATCCTCATTCATGTGGGCCGCCAACGCCGCAACCGTTACGCCTGGTTGGGACAGCAGCGATAACAAACTGCATTTGACTATTGCCAACCTGCATACCAATCCGCATAGGCGGATAGAAGCGCACAATACCTATAACATAATGAGGCAGATATTTGCCCATGTGCCGAATGCGGAGGTTCATGAGCCATTAGATGCGGATAAAGGCTTCCTGGATGAGGGTGCTGCCAACCATATGTTGCTTGCGCCAGGCCATATGGAAAAAGGCCTGCATGTGTTTGTTTACGGCAAAAGGCAGAATCTTGAAGCTTCGCAGGCAATTGCAGCTAACCATAAAATTCCCAATGGGCAGGTTTTATTTTTAGAGCAGGATCCGGAAGTTATAAAAAAAGGCGTATTCCATAATGACGTAATAGCAGTAAGCAATGAAAACCTGCTGCTTGTACATGAGCGTGCGTATATAAATGGGAGAGATGACATTGCCAGGATAGAAGCTGCTTATCACGCACTCCATCCAGGCGATAAGCTACAGGTAATTATTATAAGTGATGATGATTTAAGCGTGGAAGAAGCGGTTTATAGCTATTTTTTCAATAGCCAGATATTGACCAAACCTGGTGGGAAAATGGCGGTAATAGCTCCGGTGGAACTTAAAAATCTGTTTGGCGGCAAAGCGGCGGCTCTTATGGAGAAAGTCGGAGCGCATTATAATAATAAAATTGATGAAATAACTTATCTTGATTTAAAGCAGAGTATGCGTAATGGCGGTGGCCCTGCCTGCCTCCGTCTGCGAATCCCGCTTGCGCAGGATTCAATATCTGAACTTAAAGCAAGCGTCAGGGTGATTGCTGATGAAGAAATGCTCCGGGAATTGGAGAAAATGGTTGAAAAATACTACCCGGATAAATTAATTCCTCAAGGCTTGCGAAGCGCCGAAATTTATAATAACTGCAGGGAGTTTTTAGAAGGTCTTTCCGGGCTTGTGCGTATAAAAATATAATTATTATTTAAAATCAAAGCGTTGGGTTGGGGGGTAAAATTTCCTTGTCATAAAACTTTAACTTTATTCTAAAATTTAAAATTATATATAGTTAGTGTACTATTTTAATAGGTTATTCGAAAGTTTATAATAATGCATCTTCCATCAGTTTTGTTTATTACAGTTATCCTGACTTTGATTTTCCCGGAATTAAGCTTTGCCCAGCAGGATACCAGGATTGGTAATATGCTTTGTACGGCAACAGGGTGGGTTGACGGAAATGCAGGCCACGGGATAATAACTTTATCGGTAATTATAATGGGTATCCTTGCCCTTTTAAATAAAATATCCTGGAATATTGCCCTTCTCCATATTGTAGGCACGGCTCTCATAGTAGGAGCCAGCGCTATGGTAACAGCGCTTAATGCTGGCGGAACCGGCTGTTAAGGAAATATAACTATCAATAATTAAATTGATTATAATGCCGATTTGGCTATACTGCTAATTAAACCATTGAAATACTTGGTATTGTTTGCCTGGTATTTTGGTTTCTGCATGAAAGAATTTTAATATGGCTAAAGTTTGCAGTGCTGATGTCATAAATAATATATCCCTGTTTTCGGAAATGTCTGAGCAGGAAAAAAAATCATTGCTGCAAATATCCAGGATAAATTATCTGTCGCGGGGAAATATATTATTTCTGCAAGGCGATAAAATGAAAATTTTTCATGTCGTATATAGCGGGTCTGTGCAGATATTCCGCGAAACTATGGATGGGCATGAAATAACATCTGATATAATGGTTTCAGGGGATCCGTTATCGCTTGCTGAAATCACCGATGCTAATCCGGTTTATAAAGTCAGCGCCCGTACTGTTGAAGATACAATCCTGCTAGAAATACCGATGGATTGGTTGCAGAATAATCTTAAAAATTTTAATGGCCTTATCTTTAAATTATTTGCCAGGATTTCCCACCGGCTGCAAAAAACCTCGTTGGAAATTGAGCGTAATTCTACCATGTCGGCCTCAGAGCTTATAGCATGCTTCTTGCATGAGTTATGCATAATTCATGATTTTGACCCAAGGGGATTCGAACTCCCGTACAGCAAAACTCTAATAGCCTCCCGTTTGGGAATGGAGCTGGAAACTTTCTCCCGTTGCCTGCATAAGCTCAGGAATTTTGGCATTACAGTGCGCGGATCCCATGTTTCGTTATTTCCTAATTATCTTAACAATTCCAATAAAATCCACAGCGACAATGACAATATTAAATTGTCGCAAAAAAAGCTGGATATGGACAGAATTGCGGATTAATAATTTTACATTTAATATTTGAATAATGGAGAAATTATGAATAACCGCATCTGGATATGGGTTGGAATAGGGCTTATTGCTTTATTTATCGTAAGTGGAATAAATACCATTCCTTCCTTAGACGAAAAAGTGAATGCCTCATGGGCTCAGGTTCAGAATAATTACCAGCGGCGCATGGATCTTATACCAAATCTTGTAGAAACCGTAAAAGGCTCTGCAAGCTTTGAGCAAAAAACCCTGACCGATGTTATTAATGCGCGCTCTAATGCTACAAAAGTAACGTTGAACGCTGAGAATTTAAGCGACCCTGAGGCAGTGAAAAATTTTGAACTGGCGCAGGGAAAATTAAGCTATGCCCTGTCACGCCTGCTGGTTTCAGTGGAAAAATACCCTGACCTTAAGGCAAATAATAATTTCATCGCCCTGCAATCACAGCTTGAAGGCACTGAAAACCGCATAGCGGTTTCACGCAAGGATTATATAGAAACCATACAGGAATATAACACAAAGGTGCGTACATTTCCCGGCGCTATCTGGGCGTTGATTTACGGGGCGAAACCCAAGCAATCATTTGTAGCGACTGAAGGAGCTTCCAGCCCACCCGCTGTTAAATTCTAAAAATGCTTAAATTGTTCAGGCACGGTTTTTTGCCACTGCTTATATGGATGGTGATTGCTGCGCCAGTATTTTCGGCTATTAATTTTCCTGAACTTAGCGGAAGGGTTGTTGATGCTGCGCATATCTTATCGCCTGCAACTATTGCCGGATTGAGCCAGAAACTAGAGGATTATGAGCGTGGAACCAGCAACCAGCTTGTTGTTGTAACCATATCGTCTTTGGGCGGATATGACATAAGTGATTATGGCTACCAGTTGGGGCGCAAATGGCAGATAGGCCAGAAATCTAAAAATAACGGGGTGTTGTTTATAATAGCCCCCGCCGAACATAAGGTACGGATAGAAGTAGGCTATGGGTTGGAGGAGCTTCTTACCGATGCGGCTGCCAGCGCGATAATTCATAATATAATAATTCCTGATTTCCGGGCTGGTAAAATGGAGCAGGGCGTAATTGATGGTACGCAGGCAATACTAGATGTGCTTGGGGGCAAGCCGGTCGCAACGCAGGGTGGGAATTCAGGGCAGTCAGCCCCGCAGCTTATATTAACGCTGTTCTTCCTGTTCATATTTTTCCGCTTCGCCATGCGTTATTCATTTCTTGAAGCGATGATTTTAGCTGGCAATTCTTCACGTTTTGGTGGGCAGCGTTCAGGAGGATGGTCTGGCGGTGGCGGATTTAGCGGCGGTGGCGGCAGTTTTGGTGGCGGAGGTTCATCCGGATCATGGTAGTAAAACTGACAGATGCTGATAAGCAGTTAATTTCTTCTGCAATAGCTAAAGCCGAGCGTATAACCTCGGCAGAGATAGCAGTTGTCATAGCTCCCGCCAGCGATGCTTATACGAGCCATATTTTTTCAATTGGGCTTTTAGCTGGCAGCCTTATAGCAACTGGCTATTGGTTTGCAGGGATGGCAACATATTTCCCATTTTTACTTTTTATACAATTGTCAGTCATCTGTGCTATTTCTTGTTCACCCATCCTGCGCAATTTCTGCTTGCGCTTAATTCCAAAAAACATCCAGATTCACCGCGCATCGCATCGGGCCTATGCTGAATATATGGCAGTTTCGCGTAATGTCCCGGCGTCTGTTCCGGTTGTGTTATTATATATTTCTCTGGCTGAGCATTATTCACATATAATAACGGGAAGCCTGGTTAACGAAAAAATACTGGGCAGCATATGGGAAAATGTGATAAAAGAATTTACGGTGGAAATGCAAAAATCCCCAGTTTGCGATTCCTGCGTTAATGCAATAGCAAAAATTTCAGAGCTGCTGGTGCCATATTTTCCTGCGGGTAAAAATCAGAATTATATAAGCGACCATATTATTGAAACAAAATAAGTAGGAGCTGGTTATGAACGAAAAAAACAGCTTTTGGGAATCGGTGGCTGAAAGGCTTGAATGGAAAACGCGCTGGAAAAGTGTGGATAATTCAGATTTTAAAACCGGGGTCATAAAATGGTTCGAAGGTGGAAAATTAAGCGTTTCTGCAAATTGTATAGATAGGCATTTGCATGCCCATCCTGATAAGATAGCTATAATCTGGGAAAGTGATGATGGCCGCGAGAGCCGCGAGATAACCTACCGGGAATTGCACCGCGAAGTATGCAAGGCGGCAAATGCTTTGGTTGCGCTGGGGGTGGAGGCTGGTGAGTGCGTAACTATATATTTGCCGATGATACCGGAAGCTGCAATTGCAATGCTTGCCTGCTGCCGTATAGGTGCGGTGCATTCGGTGGTATTTGGCGGGTTTTCAGCGCAGGCGCTGAATAGCCGGATAATGGATGCGAAAAGCCGTATTGTAATCACTGCCGATGAAGGGCTGCGCGGCGGCAGGCATATACCGCTGAAAGATACAGTGGACGAGGCTATAGAAGGTACTGGCGTAGAAAAAATATTAGTGGTGCAGCGTACCGGCGCTGATATAAAATTTAACCGTGGGCGCGATGCATGGTGGCATGAGGTGGTTGCAGCCGCAAGCCCGGAATTCCCTGTGCGCCATTTTGATTCCGAACATCCTTTATTCATACTCTATACTTCCGGTTCAACTGGCAAACCAAAAGGCTTGCTGCATAGCTGCGCTGGCTATCTTGCATGGGCTTCCTATACCCATGAGATTATATTTGATTTAAAACCATCCGATATTTTCTGGTGTACGGCTGATATAGGCTGGGTGACAGGGCATAGCTATACTCTATATGGGCCGCTTGCCAATGGCGCAACTACAGTAATGTTCGAGGGCATCCCGAATTATCCGAACCCTTCGCGCTTCTGGCAGGTAGTTGATAAATACAAGGTCACTATTTTTTACACTGCGCCTACTGCGATACGCGCGTTGATGCGCGAAGGCGAGGAATGGGTAAAAAAATCCAGCCGGGAATCGCTGCGTATCCTTGGCTCGGTCGGGGAACCGATAAACCCTGAGGCATGGCGCTGGTATAGTGAAGTTGTCGGGGGTGGCCGCCTGCCGATAGTTGATACCTGGTGGCAGACTGAAACCGGCGCAACCCTTATCAGCCCGCTTGCAGGGAAAACTAAAACCAAACCTGGGTCGGCAACCTTGCCGCTTCCTGGAATCGAGCCGGTTCTTTTTGATGATAAGGGTAGGGTGGTTACGGGCGAAGGCGAGGGGGCTTTGTGCATTGCTGCCCCATGGCCCGGCCTTGCGCGCACAATTTACGGCGATCATGAACGTTACCGCCAGACTTACTTCAGTTCTTATCCTGGCTATTATTCCAGCGGCGATGGTGCCAGGCGGGATGCTGATGGCTATTACTGGATAACCGGCAGGATGGATGATGTATTGAATGTTTCCGGCCACAGGTTGGGAACGGCGGAAATAGAATCGGCACTGGTTGCACATCCCAAGGTCGCTGAGGCTGCTGTGGTTGGTGTTCCTCATGATATTAAGGGCGAGGGTATTTATGCTTATGTAACCCTAAATGGTGATATAGATATTTCAGGTGAAAAATCTGCGCATATAAAAACAGAGCTGAAAGTCTGGGTAAGGGGGCAAATAGGAGCCATAGCCATTCCTGATTTTATACAGTTTGCGCCACAACTGCCGAAAACCCGGTCTGGCAAGATAATGCGACGTATCCTGCGCAAGATAGCGGCAGGAGAAAGCAGTCAGATAGGTGATACAACCACGCTTCTCAACCCGGAAGCCATAGAAAGTCTTGTGGCAGGAAGGTTATCATAAAAAAACATTATAGATATAAATATATATATGAATTTTATATATTCAGCATTAAACACTATATCTAGTATTAAGTTTAAAATAAGTTCTTAAATTATATCAAAATAAAAAATAACAGGAGAATGTCATATGGCAAACAATGGAATGCTTAGCGGTAAAAATGCGATTGTAACCGGTTCAACCAGTGGTATAGGGCTTGCAATAGCACATGTGCTTGCTTCCAAAGGCTGCAATATAATGATAAATGGCATGGGCGAAAAAAGTGTTATCGACGCTTTGGTTGCCGAACTTCCTCAGAAATATGGTGTTAAGACCTTTTATGATGGCGCGGATATGAGCAAGCCAGCCGAAATACGTAATATGGTTGCAGATTGCGAAAAAAAACTAGGCAGTGTTGATATATTAGTAAACAATGCAGGAATCCAGTTTACTGCTCCTGTTGAGGAATTTCCGGAAGCTAAATGGGATGCAATTATCGCTATCAATCTTTCTGCCAGCTTCCATAGTATTAAAGCCGCCCTTCCTGGTATGCGCAAACGCAATTTCGGTAGAATAGTAAACATTGCTTCGGCCCATGGCCTGGTTGCATCCGAGCACAAAGCAGCATATGTTTCGGCAAAACATGGCATAGTCGGGCTTACTAAAGTGGTTGCCCTTGAGGCTGCGGAAGCGAATATAACCTGCAATGCCATCTGTCCGGGATGGGTTTACACGCCGCTGGTGCAGAAGCAGATTGAGGATAAGGCAAAAGAGGAAAATACCACAGTGGAAAAAGCAACTGCCAATCTGCTTGGTGAAAAGCAGCCCAACAAGCGCTTCGTGAAACCTGAAAATATAGGCGGGTTGATAGCCTTCCTCTGTAGTGAGGATGGAAACCCGATGACTGGTGAAATATTGTCTATTGATGGTGGCTGGACAGCGCAGTAAAATTTGTACCAGCCGCATATGAAAAGCGAAATAAAAAGTGAGAAAATACTTGTAGGAAAAATATTCTCTGAGATGTGGTTTCGGATACCTGAATACCAGCGCCCTTATGTGTGGGGCAACGACCAGGTAATGGAACTTCTGGAAGATACTTGCTACGCTATGCTTGAGAAGCCTGACTCGGAGTACTTCCTTGGTTCATTCGTTTTTCAATCTCACAAAAAAAACAGTAGTGACGGTATCGAGTTTATAGAGAACGATCTATTAGACGGTCAGCAGAGGATAACAACAATGCTGCTTATTTTCTCTGTGTTAAGAGATCGTGTAGAAGATCGGAAGGCACAGAAGAGATGCCAGAAATGCATTTTTCAGGAGTCTGATGAATATGATAATAACCCGGAACGTTCGAGAATAATATTTGAGATAAGGCAGGAGCCTTTTGATTTTATTGAATCCCTATCAAAAACCAAGGGATTTACAAAAAGCCAAAAGATTTCCTTTTACGAAGAAAAAGCTCAGGATGTTTCTGTTAGAAACATGGCAAGAGCAATCCGTTTTATAAATCAGTTTTTTGATGAAAAAAACGGCCAGATTAAACCGGAAGATTATCTAAAGTTCCTTCTGAATAATGTGTTGTTCATTTACGTTTCTACGGAAAATCTTGAGGATGCTTTCAGGTTGTTCACAATACTAAATGATAGAGGTATGCCGCTTCGTAACAGTGATATTCTTAAATCCATCAATCTTGGAGCCCTACAAACAGACCAAGAAAAAAAGAAATATGCTTCTCTTTGGGAAAATGCAGAAAGTGAATTAGGAGAAGATTTTGATCGCTTTTTGAGCCATGTGAGAACAATCCTGGTCAAAGAGAAGGCACGACTCAGTCTTTTGCAGGAATACGAAGATAAAATCTATGACCCGAAAGAGAAAGAAAAAGCGACTGGCCACAAGAAGCCGGCTTTGCTGAAGAAAGGTAAGGAAACATTTGAGTTGATAAAACGCCACTTAGAAAATTATCAGCAAATTATTTCTGGGAATAATTACGATATCACAGGTGATTTCAGGTTTGATAATCTCATCAAGACAATGTTAGTCGGGCTTCCTTCTACTGATTGGCTTCCACCTTTGTTGCGCTATTATGAGAAATTCGAGGGTAAAGCCGTATTCGATTTTCTGACATTGCTTGATAATAAATTCTCGGCTGACTGGATCGTGCAATTAACGCCTACGGCTCGCATTGAAGCGATGAACGATATTATCAAGGAGATAGACACCAAAGATCGCTTTGAGGATGTGCTTCAGTCTGAAAAACTCATGTTTGATTCTAATAAGTTATTCAGCGAATTGAATGGAAAAATATATGGCAGACGTTTTGCGCGGTATGTGCTGCTGAAACTGGATTATCTTTATCAGGATCACAGCCACAAAATGAATCATGAAACCATTTCAGTGGAGCATATTTTGCCGCAAAATCCCGCTACAGATAGCCAGTGGTGTATTGATTTTACTGAAGAACAGAGGCAAAATTTAACCGATACACTTGGTAATCTGGTTATTATAAGCATGAAAAAGAATACATCGCAAGGAAGGCTGGACTACAAGCAGAAAAAAGAAAAATATTTCAAGGAAAGAATCAGTACATGCCCAAATTCCCTGCGTGTTCTTAATCAAAACGACAAGTGGGATGCGGTTGCCTTGGAAAATAACCGCAAGGAATGTGTAAAAAAACTAAAAGAACATTATTCCTTCCATGACAAAATGAACATTTTGAGTGAGGCAGCGTAATGACTCTTGAGCAGGCTTCAAAACTCTTGGCAGAGATGTATGGAAAGGCGGCTGCCAAGGAAAAGGCCGTATCCATACATCTTTTTGCAATAAAATATGCAGACCATATTGACGGGATGTCGGCTAAGGATATTGCTGTTGGTGCTGGACTTCCGGAGTCATACAAAACCGAGCTGCGTAAGGGTATTAATCTTGCCAGATATGTTAAGTTGAAGATCTGAGCCATTCTCGCATTATTTTAACCCTGTCCAGTTATCCAGCAGCCTGAACAATGCAGCCTTGCAGGCAGGAATATTGTGCATATTTTTCCTTATTATTTCTGCTGTCTGGATGCTGGCTGAGCTTGCGGCAATTTCATCTGCGCAGTTTATAATCATATTATCAACTGCCGTTTCATCCATTTCCATATGGAATTGCAAGCCCAGCACCCGGTCTTTGTAAAGGAATGCCTGGTTGGCGCAGGCTTTGCTGGATGCCAGATGCAGCGCATCTTCGGGAATTGCAAATTGTTCCCCGTGCCAGTGCAGTACGTTAATTGCGGCATTAAGCCCTGAAATTATTTTATGCCCCATAGATAAGTCGCTCCACGCAATCGGAAACCAGCCGATTTCTTTTGCCGGTGCCTTGCTGACCTGCGCTCCTGAAACATCTGCGATAAGTTGCGCGCCGAGGCAGACGCCTAATACATGTTTTCCGGCATTTATAGCCTCTTTGATATGTTTTTTTTCTCCCTCCAGCCAGTCATAATCCGCAACATCATGCACACTCATCGGCCCGCCCATTATGACCAGCGCATCATAATCATCTATGCTGGGCATATTATGGGCTTCATAAAATTTAGTGCTGGAAATTTCATATTTTCTTTCCTGCGCCCATTTAAGGATAAGGGCAGGGGATTCAAAGTTAATATGCTGGAAATAATGTATTTTCATAATAATCCTTATTTATAGTTTTTTGCAGGTTATAGCCAAAATCATAGCTTGACAATAAGGCTGTTTTAGTTATTATTAGGACTCCTAACTAATAGGAATTTTATTTACTGTAACTAATCAATAGGAGTGTTTTATGACAAACAAAGCGACATTTTATCATGCTGGTTGCCCGGTCTGCGTTTCTGCGGAACAGCAGGTTCTTGATATTATTGATTCATCCAAAGTGAATCTTGAAGTGGTGCATTTCGCTAATGCCAAGGGGCGCATTGCTGAAGCTGAAAAGCTCGGCGTTAAATCAGTTCCTGCGTTGGTTATTGATGGCAATGTTCTGCACATTAATTATGGCGCCAGCATGGAAGATGTAAAAAAAGCGGTAGCTTAATCCCAATAAACAATCCCTGCAGGCCAACATCTGGTCTGCAGGGTTATCTCGCAGGTATTTTATATGATAATAGATGTCTATGATACATACTCTAAATTAGAAAACGGAAGCATAATACATTTTGACGTACTGCTTCCCGGAGGATCAACTAAAGAAACCGCAATTAAATTTGCCCGTGAATTTCTGCAGGAAATTGGGGCGCCGGTTGAAATGCTGAAACAGGAACGGTGTAATTTCTGTCATTCACAGGATGCTCCTGGAGAAATAAAATCCTTTATCGAAAAGCATGGGCATTTTATATTGCAAATGGAAGGTTGCCCACAGCCACATTAAAAATTATCAATTCAGTATGCATGATTTAATAACAGCGCCCGAATTTATCGTAAGTAAATGGCTTAACTGCGAAAAACCACTAAGCCTTGAAGCCTTGCGGGGCAAGGTGGTTATGGTTGTAGCTTTCCAGATGCTGTGCCCTGGCTGCGCTATTGAGGCGATACCGCAGGCCAATAAAATATTCGCATCATTTGCTGAAAAGGATCTCGCAGTTATTGGCCTGCACACGGTATTTGAGCATCATGCTGCCATGCAGGAAGAATCGCTAAAAGCTTTTTTGCATGAATATAAGGTTGCATTCCCGGTTGCAATTGATAAGCCAACAGAAGGCTATCCTATACCACACACTATGGGTATATACCAGATGCAGGGCACTCCCACCTTGCTGCTGATTGACAGGCAGGGCAGGCTCCGTACAAATCATTTTGGCCATGTTCCGGATTTGTTGCTGGGTGCCGAGCTTATGAAACTTATTCTGGAAAAGCAGGAATAGATGGCCAGCGCATTTGACAGGAACGAGCAGCAGGTAAACCGAAATGCCAAAATAATCGCTGGCATTGAACGGTTATCGACATTATTCCGTGCTGCGTTATGGGAAGAAGCCAAGCAATATAATCTAAGCCCGTTGCAGGTTCAGATATTATTATTCATTGCCTTTCACGATGCAAAACAATGCAGTGTCACTGGCCTGGCGCGTGAATTTGCCGTAACCAAGGCCACGATAAGTGATGCGGTTAAGGTCCTGCTGGAAAAGGAGTTATTGAAAAAAATATCCGGTGAGGATGCGCGTGGTTTTCTGCTGGCCCTTAGCGCAACTGGCAAAAAATATGTCACCGGCCTGTCCGGGTTTGGCGATTTTTTTGCACATTCCCTGTCCGATATGCCAGAGCAGGAATTAAGCAGGATATGGGAAGGTGTATTGCTGCTCATCGGTAATTTGCAGAAAACCAGCATGATACCGATGCGGATGTGTTATAACTGCCAGCATTTTGGCAAAGACTATCCCGGTGGCAATCCTCATTTCTGCAAGCTTATGCAAAAGCCTCTGGCAATTGAAAATATACGCCTCGACTGCCCCGAGCATGTTGCGCATCATGCTGGTATATAACAATATTACAGCAAGATAAATTTGTCACGAAACTGTAATTAGACAGCCTGGTGAATAAAAGTTAACCTGTCCGTATGGAAGAAAACACATATAAATCAGGTCCGGTTATAGGAATCAGTGGCAGCAGCGCTGATTCGGCATCGGTACGTGCTATGTTTACACAGGTTGCAACAGTAGGTGCTGTTCCGTTATTCCTGGGTAATCATTACCAGCGCGATGCCGCAGAAGATATAAAGAAAATAGATGGCCTCATAGTAATGGGCAATAATAGTGATATTGACCCTTCGCGTTACGGCAGTAAAGATGTCCACGCCAAAACCCAGCCGGAATCCAAAACGCCGGAGGGAAAGGCGCGTGCCGATTATGAATATTCTCTTATGGAAAAAGCCATTGATCTAAAAATGCCGCTGCTTGGTGTTTGCGGGGGGATGCAGAGGATTAATATTATTGCCGGTGGCGATTTACACCAGCATCTGCCAGATATGCTGCATAATGAAGACCATGCCCAGCAGGAACATAACATAGCGCCGTTTATTCCTGTGCAGCCTGTGCATCTGGTAAAAGACAGCATGCTTGCGAAAATCGGTAACTCATCGCCCTTTTTATTTGTTAAAGCACCGGTTGGGCAAAATAAATTTGTCTATGAAGAAAACAGTATGCACCATCAGGGCGTTAAAACTGTTGGTGAAGGTCTGCGTCCGGCAGCATATTCTGAAGATAAGATGAGCGATGGCACAAGGCTGGTGGAAGCTATTGAAGCCAGTCCAAAAGGCCCTTACAAGGATCAATTCATTCTGGGTGTACAATGGCACCCAGAATTCAGCGCAAATGATCTTGGCGCTAAGATCGCCCATCATTTCAGGGATGAAGCGCAGCAATTTGCCATAAAAAATAAACGTACCCACCCAGCCGGTGAAGCGGCAAAAGAAAACCGGCTTAGCGCCGGAGCTGTTATCAAAAGGGCAGAAAATTCACCGGTCAGTCCAGGCGGAATGGTGTATTCTATCCTGCGTGAGCGCGATAGCCGGCGTTCAACATTTAATAGATAAACGTAATTGCAGGCGGCATAATGCCTGTAAACCACAGGCCCAGCAACAAGTGCTGGGTGACAACCACTTCTCACTAACTACTTACCGCTACCACTATATTACTGCACCAGTGGGCTGTCTGTTCCTTCAAGGTGAATACCTGCGATATTGGCTTTGCCTGCCAGCACTTTAAGATATTGCTTAACCGCCATTTGCCATGATGCTTCTTTAAGATAGGCGGCGATGGTAGGCTGCACATATTCAAAAAGCACGGGGTTTCCTTCCGTATCACGAAATATTTTCCGGTTCTGCTCGTAGTAACGCTGGCAGCTTGCCTCATCCGGTTCAGGGGTTATAACCTCCTGCTCCAGCAGGCGGCTGATTACGTAATCTTCCTGCGTTTCTTCCGCTGCGGCAGTATCAGGCGCGGCTATTCCAAGGCTGGTTGCTTCCTGTAGCAGTAGCTCGCGTATTGCCAGGGCCTGTGCCGCCTTTTCCTGTGCCTCGGATGCTGAAGATGCCGGATGATATTGCATTTCCGCGTATACCTGTTCATCCGTGATCTCAGTATTATTGATATAGAATGGCATTAGCGGCGTGCCTCGCGGCTGCGCACGATCTGATAGGGGCGCCACAAATAACGCACCGGCGCGCTCAGTATATGTACCAGCCGTGTGAAAGGGAAGAGCAGGAAGATGGTCTGTCCAAGAATCAGGTGTACCTGGAACGGCCATTCTGCACCTTTGATGAATTCTGATGCGCCGCTGCGAAAGGTAATGATATGCTGCGCCCACTCCGACAGGTTGAGCATCACGGTAGCATCATGATGGCCCAGTGAGAAAGGAACCGTTATAAGCCCCAGAGTAATCTGAACCCAGAACATAAAGACCACTAGAATATCGGTGGGCGAGCTGGTTGCCCGTATTCGCGCCACGAACATACGGCGGAACACCAGAATCGTAAGGCCGATGAAACCAATAATGCCAGCAATGCCGCCAGCTGTTGCCGCCAGTAACTGTTTCTGCTCGGCAGTGATGAAATTTTCATAAATAAAATGCGGCGTTAACAGCCCGACCAGATGCCCGAAGAAAATAAATATCACGCCGATATGGAACATGATATTGCCGATCTTAAGGCCTTTATCAGCAAGCAACTGGCTGGAAGATGCGCGCCAGCTATATTGCTCGCGGTCATAGCGGATAATAGTCCCGATCACAAAAACAGTCAGGCAGATATATGGGTATATGCCAAAAAAGAAGGAATAATAGTAATCGCTCATGGCCTTGCTCCTTGCATCATTTTTTGTTGGGATTGACCTGAACAGCCGCCACCACACGCGCCACTGCCGCAATTCCCGGCTTTGGGAGCTTCCGCGCCGAGGAAGTCAATCGGCTTTTCTTCCCATTCCTTGTCTAGATGCTCGAAATTTATGGCCGCAGGTGCTTTGCGTTCGACCTTTTCCGGCTTTTTCCCGGCGAGCAGCGTGAGCGTATCGAGCACAGCGCTATACGGGCTGCCGCGTTCCGCCAGGCGCTTGCCCAGCGCAACAAGTATATGCCCGGTATTGGCAAGTTCTTCGAGCGCTTCGCCTTTTGGCAGCATGGAGAGATATTCGAGGAATACCGGCAGATAATCGGGTAGTTCGCTGGCGGCAAGGCTGAAACCCTGCTCTTTATAACGCTCGGCCAGATCAACCATAGCCTGCCCGCGATCGCGCGAATCGCCATGCACATGCTCGAACAGATGCAGAGAGAGAGAGCGCACACGGTCAAACGTATCAACGTAATCTTCCTGTAGTTCCATCAGGTCAGAAGCTTTAAGGTGCGATAATAATATACGCAAGCCAGCCAACTGTTCTTTCTTTACCAATGCTTCCTGCGCGATGATGTCGTACACATCAAAAGCGCCAGCCAGCCATTCCTCATTAGGATACCACAGCAGGATACCGAGGGCTTTAAACGTTTTAACTGGCATGGGTACCTCCAAAAAGATTCTTGCGTTTGGGCTTGCTGAACATCTGCGCATCCGAATTGCCGCCCGAGCAGCCATTGCCGAAGCTGAATCCACAGCCAGAGCGTATATTGAAAGCTTCTTCGGCATATTCACGGTGCGAGGTTGGGATGACGTAACGATCTTCATAATTGGCAATCGCCATGTAGCGGTACATATCATCAACCATCTCCTGCGACATGCCGACTTGCGAAAGCAGTTCCTGGTTGTTTACTCCGTCAACATGGCGGCCACGCATGTAAGCACGCATGGCGAGCATACGCTCAAGTGCCACGCGCACAGGCTTTTCTTCGCCTGCGGTGAGCAGGTTTGCCAGATAGGTGAGGGGAATACGCAAGCTCTTAACATCCGGGATAACCCCGTTCATACCCATATCGCCGCTGGTGGCTGCATTTTGTATCGGCGAAAGCGGCGGAATGTACCACACCATCGGCAGGGTGCGGTATTCCGGGTGCAGAGGGAAAGCAACTTTCCATTCCATCGCCATTTTATAAACAGGCGATTTCCGGGCAGCTTCCAGCCAGCTTTCGGGGATTCCCTCCGCGCGGGCGGCTTTTATAACCTCCGGATCATTCGGGTTGAGGAACATCTCAAGCTGGGCATGGTAAAGATTCTGCTCATCCGCAACCGAAGCGGCGGCTTCGATTTTATCGGCATCATAGAGCAGCACGCCAAGATAGCGGATACGCCCGACGCAGGTTTCCGAGCACACGGTCGGCTCGCCATTTTCAATGCGTGGATAGCAGAAAGTGCATTTCTCAGATTTGCCGGATTCCCAGTTGAAATAAATCTTCTTATATGGGCAGGCCGACACGCACATGCGCCAGCCACGGCATTTATCCTGGTCGATCAGCACAATGCCGTCTTCCTCGCGTTTATATATCGCGCCTGACGGGCAGGAAGCAACGCAGGCAGGGTTGAGGCAATGCTCACACAGGCGCGGCAGGTACATCATGAAAGTATTTTCAAACTGGCCGTAAATGTCTTTCTGGACATTTTCAAAATTATAATCCTTGCTGCGGTGTTCGAATTCACCGCCTAAGATTTCCTCCCAGTTTGGTCCGCCAACGATTTTATCCATCTTCTTGCCGGTGATCACCGAAACCGGGCGTGCAGTCGGCATGGTTTTGGCTTCCGGCGATTTATGCAGATGCTCGTAATCGAAGGTGAAAGGTTCGTAGTAATCATCAATCGACGGCAGGTTGGGGTTAGCAAAAATATTCGCTAGCGTGCGCCATTTTCCACCCTGCTTTGGTATAATCCTGCCGTTTGCTTTGCGCTCCCAGCCGCCTTTCCAGCGTTCCTGGTTTTCCCAGTCTTTCGGGTAGCCGATGCCGGGTTTGGTTTCAACATTATTGAACCACGCATATTCCACGCCACGCCGCGAAGTCCATACGTTTTTACAGGTAACCGAACAGGTGTGGCAGCCGATACATTTATCTAGGTTCAACACCATGCCTATTTGTGCTCTTATTTTCATGGGGCTTCTCCTATTTCATTGCCGCTTCGAGTGGCTGTTCAAGCCTGGGCATTTCACCGCCTAGCGCCGCGCCATAATTATCTTCGTTCATCCAGTCTACCTTTTCCATTTTACGCAGGATAATAAATTCATCGCGGTTGCTGCCTACAGTGCCGTAATAATTGAAATCATAGGCAAGCTGGGCATATCCGCCGATCATATGAGTGGGCTTTAATACCGTGCGGGTGACGGAATTGTGGATGCCGCCGCGCAGGCCGGTGATTTCGCTGCCTGGCACGTTCACGATTTTTTCCTGCGCATGGTACATTAGTATCATGCCTTCGGGTACACGCTGGCTCACCACCGCACGCGCAGTGAGCGCGCCATTGCTGTTATAAGCCTCAACCCAATCGTTATCAACCACAGCGATTTTCTTCGCGTCAATTTCCGAAATCCACACGATCGGCCCGCCACGCGACAGGGTGAGCATCAGCAGATTATCGGTATAGGTAGAGTGAATGCCCCATTTCTGGTGCGGGGTAATGAAGTTCAGCAGCACCTGCTTGCGGTCTTTGCCAAATTTCTCGATCACATTTCCTGTCGCTTTCAAATCCACCGGCGGTTTGTATACGCACAGCGATTCGCCAAATGCGCGCATCCATGCATGGTCCTGGTAGAGCTGCTGGCGGCCTGTGAGCGTGCGCCATGGCACCAGCTCATGCACGTTTACGTATCCGGCATTATAGCTTACATGCTCGGATTCAATGCCACTCCATGTTGGCGAGGAAATAATCTTGCGCGGCTGCGCCTGAATATCGCGGTAGCGGATTTTTTCATCCTCGCGGGTTTCCGCCAGATGCAGGTGATTACGCCCGGTATTCTCACCCAGCGCTTTCCATGCCTTGCATGCCACATGGCCGTTGGTTTCCGGCGCCAGCGTCAAGATGACTTCCGCCGCATCAATAGCTGATTCAATGCGTGGCAGGCCTTTGGAAACGCCTTCCTCGGTAACGGTGTAGTTGAGTTCGCCCAGCAGCTTCAATTCATCTTCCGTATTCCAGCTTATGCCTTTGCCGCCATTGCCGAGTTTGGAAAGCAGCGGCCCCAGCGAGGTGAATTTCTTGTAGGTGTTGGGGTAGTCCCGCTCCACCAGAAACACATTGGGCATGGTTTTACCGGGAACCGGCTCGCACTCGCCTTTTTTCCAGTCTTTCACGTCAAAGGCCTGCGCGATTTCATTCGCCGTATCATGCTTTATAGGGTTCATCACCACATCCTGCTCAACGCCCAGATGCCCTACGCATAGCTCCGAGAATTTTTTGGCGATGCCTTTGTAAATATCCCAATCGCTGCGCGATTCCCACGCCGGATCAACCGCCGCTGAAAGCGGGTGGATGAACGGGTGCATGTCTGAGGTATTGAGGTCGTTCTTCTCGTACCATGTGGCGGTGGGCAGAACGATGTCGGAATACATGCAGGTGGTGGACATGCGGAAATCCAGCGTCACCAGCAGGTCGAGCTTACCTTCGGGTGCTTCGTCATGCCACACGACATCCTTAGGCTTGGTGCCACCAAATTGGCCGAGGTCAACGCCCTGCACGCCGTGGCTGGTGCCGAGCAGGTGCTTGAGGAAATATTCGTGGCCCTTACCGCTGGAGCCAAGGATATTCGAGCGCCAGACGAACATGTTGCGCGGCCAGTTCTGCGGCGCATCCGGGTCATTGCAGGATAGCTTCAACTCTCCTGATTTAAGCCCTTCCGCCACCGCTTCGCCGACATTGCGCCCCGACTTTTTGATAGCCGCGCCAACCTCCAGCGGGTTGCGCTCAAGCTGTGGCGCTGATGGTAGCCAGCCCATGCGCTCGGAGCGCACGTTGCAGTCGATAAATGATAGCTCTTTCCACTCCTGGTTATCTTCCAGCGGCGAGAGGATTTCTTCCATCTTCAGCCGCTCGTAGCGCCACTGGTCGGTGTGGGCGTAGAAGAACGAGGTGGAGTTCTGCTGGCGGGGCGGGCGGTTCCAGTCGGTGGCGAAGGCCAGCGGCACCCAGCCGGTTTGCGGGCGCAGTTTTTCCTGCCCGACATAATGGCTCCAGCCACCGCCGGATTTGCCGATACAGCCGCACATCACGAGCATGTTTATGATGGCGCGGTAATTCATGTCCATGTGGTACCAGTGGTTCATCGCCGCACCAATAATAACCATGGATTTACCGTGGGTCTTATGCGCGTTCTCGGCAAACTGGCGAGCGACGTTAATTACATGCTCGCGTTTCACGCCTGTAATTTTTTCCTGCCATGCGGGAGTATAAGGAACATCGTCATCAAATGAACTGGCCACGTTGCCGCCACCGAATCCGCGATCCACGCCGTAATTGGCGATGAAAAGGTCATAAACCGTTGCCACATACGCATCGCCTTCCTTCAGTTCCAGCTTCAGGATGGGTACATTGCGGTTCAGCACGCTGGCATGATCGGTGCTATTAAAATGCTCATGCGGGGTATTGCCGAAATAGGGGAAAGACACCGATCCAATCTCGTGCTTACTGTGTTCCTTAAGCGTCAGCAGTGGCCAGAGTTCTTCGCCGGTCACTTCATCCTTCGGCTCCAGGTTCCACTTGCCTTTCTGCCCCCAGCGTGAACCGATGGTGCCGTTGGGCACGCGGACTTTCTCTTCATGTCCGCACATAATAACAGGCTTCCAGTCGGGATTGTTTCCGGCGCCAAGATTATCTGCAAAATCCGAGGCGCGGATCATGCGATTGGGCACGTAGGCACCATCCTTTTTAACCATCAGCACCAGGAATGGCATGTCAGTATACTGGCGGCAGTAATCATCGAAATAATCGCTCTTGCCTGCCACATGCCATTCTTTGAGGATCACATGGCCCATTGCCATGGCAAGCGCGGCGTCAGTTCCCTGCTTAGGGTGCATCCAGAGGTCGGCTAGCTTTGCCACTTCCGAATAGTCGGGGGTGACGGCTACGGTTTTTGCGCCCTTGTAACGCACTTCGGTGAAGAAGTGGGCATCGGGCGTGCGCGTTTGCGGCACGTTGGAACCCCAGGCAATGATGAAGTTCGAGTTATACCAGTCGGCGGATTCCGGCACATCGGTCTGCTCACCCCAGGTTTGCGGGCTGGAAGGCGGCAGGTCGCAATACCAGTCGTAAAAACTCATACACACGCCGCCAATAAGCGAGAGATAACGTGAGCCTGAAGCATACGACACCATCGACATTGCCGGAATTGGCGAGAAGCCTATGATACGGTCAGGGCCATGTTTTTTTGCAGTATAGATGTTGGCAGCGGCGATGATTTCGTTCACCTCTTCCCAATCGGCGCGCACAAATCCGCCTTTGCCGCGCACCTGCTGATACGATTTGCGTGTTGCTTCGTTAGTGGCAATAGCCTCCCATGCATTAACCGGATCTTTGGCAATCACTTTTGCGGCGCGCCATGCTTTGAGCAGGCGGCTGCGCACCAGCGGGTATTTCATACGGTTGGCACTGTAGAGATACCAGGAATAGCTTGCCCCGCGTGAGCAGCCACGTGGTTCATGGTTGGGCATATCGGGGCGGGTGCGCGGATAATCAGTCTGCTGCGTTTCCCAAGTGACAAGGCCGTTCTTTACATAAATCTTCCAACTGCACGAGCCGGTACAGTTCACGCCATGCGTTGAGCGCACGATTTTATCATGCTGCCATCTGCTACGGTAGGCCTGCTCCCAGCCACGCGATTCATCGTTCATTACCCCGTGACCTTCAGAGAAGGATTCTGTCGCGCGCTTAAAGAAGGTCAGCTTGTCGATAATATGGCTCATATTTACATATCCTTGTCTGTTTCGTTGAGGGGATGTTAGATTGCATACCCACAAATTGAGATTGATTTAGATCAATTTATGATTTTTTTTAGAAGACATTATTTCCATGGTTCCTATGCCTCAAGTTCAGGTAGGAATTTAGGGCCGCGCAGGGCAGGGTTCTGGCTGCGCTCCAGCAAAATGATGGTCACATGCATCCACACAAATGCGATTCCAACCAGAGTGAACAGGATCATAAAACAGCTCGTCCAAACCCCAATAAAAGTGTTTGATAGCCCAAAGGCTATGGGTAAAAGAAAACCGCCAAGGCCACCTATCAGCCCGACCATTCCGCCAACGGCCCCGACATTATTAGGATAATATACAGGTATATGTTTAAATACAGCGGCCATACCAAAAGACATAAATATGCTTAGCACAAACATTATTGCCACAAATATCGGCAATGTAATTGCCAGGCTGAACTGGATGTCGCCCTGAATCCCTTTAACGGAATATGTTGTAGCCGGATAAGAGAGAAGGAAGGTGCAGGCTACGCAGACAATAAATACCAGATACATAATGCGCCTCGCGCCGAATTTATCTGATAGCGCTCCGCCCACAGCGCGGAAAATGCCAGCCGGTAAGGCAAATAATGTTGTAAGCAAACCAGCGGTTTTAATATCGAGCCCGTAAACACCCATATAATATTTAGGGAGCCATAGGGCCAAAGCTACGAATCCTCCAAATACAAAGAAATAATAGAGGGCGAACCGCCAGACCTGGAGGCGTTTTAATGGCTCAAACTGCCTAAGGAGAGAATTCTGCTGTTTATTTTTGCGCCGTTCCTTAAATGAGGGGTCATCCTCGGATATAAAGGCAAAAATAATTGCCGCCACTAGTAATACTATGGCATATATGTGCGCTGTACCGCCAAGTCCATAATTGGCTACGAGCAATGGAGCGCCAAAGCTGGTTAACGCCGAACCGGCAACCCCTATCCCAAACAGTCCCAGCGCAGTTCCTTGTTTTTCTCTTGAAAACCAGCGCGAAACATAAGCGACGCCAACTGAAAATGTCCCTCCTGCCAGGCCAACACCAAGGGCGGTAAGCAAATACATATTATAGCTATCGGCCAGTGAAACAGACCAGGTGGCAGCGGCAGTTATAAGTAATACTGTAACAAAAACAATCCGGCCACCAAACTGGTCCGTAAGCGCACCAAGAAACAACCGGCTGATGGCTCCGGTAAGTACAGGCGTTGCAACCAGGATGCCAAACTGGGAATCGGAAAGTCCCAGGTTTTGCTTGATCTGGATACCCAGGATAGAAAACAGGGTCCATGTGGCGAATGTGAGTGCAAAAAGAATAGCGCTCAGGACTAAAGCTTTATACTGCCTGTAAGGAGTGACTATTGTTGACATATTAATACCTCATTTGTGGTTGTACTTTCTAAATCCCAGACATAGGCAGAAATTGGATTGACCTGGATCAATCGCAACGTTTTTATTTCAGTGGGTATTATATTGATAATTCCTGTCGTCTGGTTATGATGAATTTTTGGATTGGGAAAAGCTTTAATGGCTAATGCACTGAATAATCTATGTGATTTTATTCACGAGGCACAAAAGGAACGCGGTTCGGTATCTCTCTATCTGCGCAGCAGGAATGGTGTGTATTCAGAAGCCATGGAGTCGCAATTTGCCGTGTTGGATGGAGTTGGCAAAGCGCTTAACAAACTGCCGAAGAAGCAAAGTTCGCGCATTGAGCCGCTTCTCAATGCTATTCGCTACCTTCCCGCAAAGAGGAAATACATAATCGCCAGGATGCTTAGGGCAGGGGAGGCTATTTCGTTTTATAGCCGTGATATTATAGCCCCTGCGATTGAAATAGTGCAGGAGCTTGCGGTTCTGGATCCTGTTAATAACCCGGCTAAGGTTTCTGCTTTTATTAATCTTCTCTATTGGAAAGAACGAGTTGGGTTGGAATGTGCGCTTGGTATACAGCTTGTGAACCTTGATGGGGCGCAAACAGCAGATTTTAAAAATCGTCTTGAATATATTGTTTCTGAGCAGCAGGCTTATGAGCGCATGTTTTTGGCGCTGGCAGATGAAAATGGGCGTAAATCTGTAGAAAATCTTAAGAAAAATAATGATATATTCCGCAGCATAACGGAAATTAATGACAATATTTCAAAGGGAAATATACAAGAGGTGATAAGGTCTGTAAGCACTGAAGAATGGTTTAGGCTCTTCAGTGGCAAGATGGATTTGCTCCACGATGTTAGCAAAAATATTGTGGTTAATCTTATTGCTGAACAGGAAGTTGTAAATTCTCCTGCGGCTCCTGAGGCAACACCTATAACTGATGAGCAGGCTGGCATTGAAACCGATGTGCGTGCCTATATGGGCACTATTCAGTTGTTGCCGCTTTTTGCCGGGCTTACGCCTGATTCGCTGCAGGATATTTTGAAATATGCGCGCATTGTGAGCCATAACAAGGGTGCGGTGATATTTTTGCAGGGCGAACAGGCTTCGCGTTTTTATATTATCCTTGAAGGCTGGGTTAAGCTGTTCAAGGGCAATGTCGAGGGGCAGGAATCCATCTTGCAGGTTATGACGGTTGGGGAAACATTGCTTGAAACTGTGATTTTCAGCAATCTCCCATTCCCGGTTACAGCGCAGGCAGTTGAGAACGTAAGGCTGCTGTCTATTCCCGCAACGATCGTGCGTGAGAAGCTTCAGAGTAATAAAGAGCTGGCAATTAATATGCTATCAACCGTAGCGGTGCGCTCCCAGCTTCTTATAAGCCAGTTCGAACAGCTAACGCTTAAAACCGTAACGCAGCGTGTCGGTTGGTTTCTGCTGAAATTATTTTTAGAGAATGGGGAGCGCACTACCAACCTCAAGCTGCCATATGATAAATCGCTGATTGCCGGATATTTAGGCATGAAACCGGAAACCTTCTCGCGTACGCTTCAGGCCCTCAAAGAGCAGGGGATTGATATTGATAAAAATAATATCAGCCTGCCGGATGTATTCGCTCTTTGCGATTTTTGTGATATGGAGTTGGCGGCAAAATGCAGCCGTTGCGGGACAAAAGAATGCCCAAACCCGGATTGTGCTCACGCTTAAATTATAGCAGTTGATCTGTATCAATTGCAGGATGCCCTTTCCTTTGTTACTCTCCAGCCATCCGAAGCTTTGGGGTCCTAAGCAGTAGCCATGCTCCTGTATGGTCCCAGGGCCGTAATCATAAGATTGCCGGGTAGTGATGGAAACGCTGCTATCTCCCGTTTTTGGAAAGGATGCTAAAATGTTGAAGGATTCATTTGGGAGAAAATTCCCCTATTTAAGGCTGTCCGTGACGGAGGTGTGCAACTTCCGCTGTACCTATTGCCTGCCAAATGGCTACCAGAAAACTGATCGTGATTTCCTGACGCTTCCCGAAATCCGCAGGGTCGCTTCGGCATTCGCCGCGCTTGGCACCCATAAAATCCGCCTGACCGGCGGCGAGCCGACAGTGCGGCATGATTTAACCGAAATTGCCCGCGCTGTAAGTTCTGTTCCAGGTATACGCACAATAGCGCTCACCACCAACGGCTACAATCTTAAAGAAAATGCCCGCGCATTTTATGAAGCAGGCATTAATGCGCTGAATGTGAGCGTCGATAGCCTTGATCCAGCACGGTTTCACGCCATTACCGGGCATGACAGGCTTATGCATGTGCTGGAAGGGATTGAGGCGGCGAAGGCGGTGGGCTTTAGCAATATCAAAATCAATTCGGTGCTGCTCAAGGAAGTTACCGATGGCGCGCTGCCTGATTTCCTGGCATGGATTAAGCGCGAGTCGCTCTCTGTCCGGTTTATTGAGCTGATGCAAACTGGCGAAAATCTGGCCTTTTTCAAACAGCACCACATCAGCGCGAATGTGATTATTCAGCAATTGCTGGAGCATGGGTTCGTGCCGGAAATTCGCAAAGCCGATGCCGGCCCGGCGCAGGAGTTTACGCATCCCGGTTATGCGGGGAAGATCGGCGTCATCGCGCCGTATTCAAAGGATTTCTGCAAAAACTGCAACCGCCTGCGCGTTACCTCACGCGGTAAGCTGATGCTCTGCCTGTTTGGCGAGGGCGGCTATGATCTGCGCCCATACTTGCAGCATGACGGCCAGCGCGAAGAGCTTATGGATGCGATTGCGTCAGCGCTGCATTTTAAACACGAAACCCATTATTTGCAGCAGGGATTCACCGGCTCCACGCCGCACCTTGCATCACTAGGAGGATAGATGAAACCCAGTTTCCAAATGATAGATGTCGGAAATAAGCCTATCAAACACCGCATCGCGGTGGCCAGCGGAGAAATCGTTGTGGGGGCAGATGCCTTCGCGCTGATCCGTGACCGCAAACTGCCCAAGGGCGATGTGCTGGTGCTGGCCGAAATCGCAGGTATTCAGGGCGCGAAGAAGGCTTATGAGATGATTCCTCTCTGTCACCCTATGGGACTGGACATGGTACGGGTTTTCACCGAATTACTGCCGGAAGAAAATGCGGTGCGCGTATATTGCGCCGCTTCCGTGCATGCCAAAACAGGCATCGAGATGGAAGTTCTGGCGGGTGTGAATGCGGCGCTGCTCACAATCTGGGATTTGAGCAAGATGATCGAAGCGAACCTGGCGATGCGTGCAATTAAACTTCTTGCAAAAAAGGGCGGTAAATCCGGGCTGTGGCTTAATCCCGCAGGTGTGCCGGAGTGGGTGATGGAACTGGTAAATCAACAAGCCGCACAGTTGCTGTCAGGCCGCAAAGCCGCCGTGCTGACCTTGAGCGACCGTGCGGCCAAAGGTGAATACGAAGATATTTCCGGCACATCATTAAAGAAGGCACTGGAAGAAGCCGGATGCACGATTTGCAATTATCAGGTGATCCCGGATGATAAGGACGGCATCGCCGCCACGGTTCAGGAAATAGTGAAACGCCATACGCCGCATCTGCTGATCACCACGGGCGGCACCGGTGTTTCGCCGCGTGACTATACGCCGGAAGCACTGCTGCCGCTATTCGATAAGGAAATTCCCGGAGTGGGCGAATTGCTGCGTAGCGACGGGGCGCAGTTCACGCCGCTTTCATGGAGCAGCCGCGCCGTGGGCGGCATTATCGGCTCTACGCTCGTTATCACGCTTCCGGGCAATCCTGCTGCTGTCAGCGAGGGACTCTCCGCCTTGCTGCCCAAACTAATCCCGCATCTAATACGCATTACCAATGGAGAAAAACCATGATCCCTTATGAAGAAGCAGTGGCAATTATCCTGAAACACGCCAAACCATGCCCTGTCATTACAAAGCCATTATTGCAAGCGCTGGGAAATATTGCGGCTCATGATGTGCAAAGTTCTATTCAGGTACCAAGCTTCCGCAACAGCGCGATGGATGGTTTTGCCGTGTGCGCATCCCGGCTTGCTGCCGCCAGCGGACAAAACCCCGTTAACTTAAAAATTCAGGCGGCTATTGCGGCGGGAGATGTTGTATCCACCGGAAAAGCGGAAACTGCCGTGCAGGTTATGACTGGCGCAATCGTACCGGAACCTTACGATGCTATTGTGCCGGTGGAGCTGGTGGCCATATCCGGCGATAGCGTTACATTCACCAAGCCCGCCCGCATGGGTGACCATATCAGGCTTCCGGGCGAGGATGTCAGGAATGGCCAGGCTGTGCTGCGTCAGGGAGAGCGTATCAGCCCTGAAACCATTATGCTGCTCTCGGCGCTCGGAGTAGCGGAAGTGGCGGTGGCACAAGCGCCGCTCCTGCATATCATCAGCACCGGCAACGAAATCAGCGATGATTATGCCGCGCCTCTGCTAGGCGCACAAATATACAATTCCAACGCACCGTACCTGCTGGCGGCAGCGCAGCAGCAAGGGCTGGAAGTGCGTTATGAAGGCATAGTGCGCGATGAACCGGCGTTATTTGAAGAAAAACTTGCAGCCATTAAAGAGCCAGCGGTAATCATCAGTACCGGCGCGGTTTCCAAAGGCGTGTGGGATTTTATACCGGATAGTTTGAGGAAAATCGGGGCAGAGATACATTTTCACCGCGTCAATATCCGCCCCGGAAAGCCGGTATTGTTTGCGACGCTGCCGGGTGGAAGCTACTATTTCGGGCTACCGGGTAACCCTATTTCTGCTGCTATTGGCTTTACCTTTTTCGTGATGCCGCTTGTGAGAGTACTAAAAGGCCAGCTTGATTCACAGCCATTTATGGCAATCCTGGAAAACAGCTTAACCAAAAAAGGGGATTTTCGCCACTTCCTTAAAGCCAGTATATGGATAAATGAGGTCGGCAGTTTGCGCGTGCGCATAGCAGATGGCCAGGAATCCTTCAAGATAAGCCCGATGGCGGCGAGCAACGCATGGGTGGTGTTAGAGGAGGGCAAAACCCGGTGGGATGCAGGCGATGTTGTTTCGGTAGTTCCATACGGCACAATTTCCACAAATGCACCTGAGGAGCTAGTACTATGTCAGGCAGCATAACGCTTACTATAAGCCTTTTTGGTGCATTCCGTGGATATGAAAACGGTGGGCCGCTTACGCTTGCCCTGCCGCAGGGCGCAACACTTGTACAAGCGCGCAGCGCCATTAAAGAAGCTCTTGGCGGCCATCCTCTGGTGGATAACTCGGCGCTGGCTGATGAAACCCGTATTCTGTCGGAAGCTGCTATATTCGAGCGCGATACGGAATTAGCCATCCTGCCCCCGGTTTGCGGAGGGTAACAATTATGGACTCTATCTATACAGGCATTAGCGGGGAGGCGCTTTCCATCCAGAAAGCGGCTGATTTTGTGGATGCGCCAGAGAATGGCGCGCTTGATATGTTTGTCGGGAAGGTGCGCAACCATAACCTGGGCAAGGCAGTAAATGCTGTAAGTTATGATGTGTTCGCGCCTCTGGCCAACACCGTGTTTTTAGAGCTTTGCACAGAGGCGAGGGCGCAATTTGGCGAGCGCCTGCGGCTTTATGTGGAGCACTATAAAGGCAGGCTGGAGATCGGCGGTATCAGCGTTATTATTGCTGTTGGTTCCCCACACCGCGATGAATCCTTCAAAGCCTGCCGCTACCTGATCGAGCAGCTAAAGATCCGTGCTCCCATCTGGAAGCAGGAGCATTACGTGGATGGCGATAGCGAATGGGTGAAAGGCCATGCGCTTTGTGGGCATCATCATGAATGATGTAGCCGCAGTTATCCTGGCAGGCGGCAAATCCTCACGCATGGGGCGTGATAAGGCGCTGCTTCCATACCAGGGTGCGCGCCTGATAGATCGCATGATACGTGTAGTTGAAGAAATTGGTTGTTCTACTGTTGTAGTAAGCGGGTTTGTAGATGGCTATCACTGTATTAATGACATAAATAAAAACTGTGGCCCAATGGGAGGCATTCATGCCGTATTGCAAGCTGCAATAAAGGAAAATATGCCCAGGGCATGGTTATTTGTTCCGGTCGATATGCCTGCCATAACGCCAGGCTTGCTAGCACGCCTTTCCAGTAGCGCATGTGCAGGCGATTATGATGCAGCTTGTTTTGAAAATAATCCGCTGCCATTATTTATTAAATTAAACAATCACGTTATAAATTGTTTGAATAATATGGAACTAAAATTTTTATCCGGCCAGAAAATTGCAGTAAAAGATTTTTTAGGAAACATGAAAATTTGTCGCCATACCGTATCTGCCGAAGAAAGGCCTTTTCTGGTAAATACCAACACGCCGGAAGAATGGCATGAGGTTATGAAAGGGATGGCGTCATGAACTTACGCATCAGTGAAAAACAACTTCGCTTCCGCATAACGCGGGATGAGTTACTGAAACTTATGGATGGGGAGAAGCTGGAATCGTATCTCGACCTGGGGGATCGCCAGTCTTTTAGCTATTGTATATTTACAGGTGAAAGTGATACGCCGCTGGCCTTTGATGCTGATAAAGGCATTTGGAGATTGAAAATAGCAAAAACGGCGCTTGCAGAATTTGCAGTTCTTCTTCCTTCGCGTGATGGGATAGAGTATGAGGCCCAGTTTGGCTCTGGGCGCGTCATGCTGATTCTGGAGGTGGATGTGCGGCGTGGTAAAAACCTGATATAGGCCATTTAAGACTTGCAGATAGTTGATTTATGTCAATCCGCTAATGGAAAGATGTTTATAAACTATAGTTATTCCAAATAATAATATGGAGGAACAATGTCATTTTCAAAACAATCGCTTGGGGAAATCGCCTGTAATATACCCGGAGCCACAAAGGTTTTTCACCAGTTTCGTATGGATTTCTGCTGCGGTGGCAAGCGCAGCCTTGAGGAGGAAGCCTTGCGCAGGCAGGTGAGCCTGCCGGAAGTGCTTGAGGCTCTGGAGCAGCTTCGTTTAAAAAACTCTATGGAGAAAGACTGGACTAAAGCGCCGACTAAGGAGCTTGTAGACCATATAGTTGAGCGTTTTCATGCGCGCCACCGTGAGCAGTTGCCGGAGTTAATCCGATTGGCAGAAAAAGTTGAGCGTGTACATGCAGGACATCCGGATGTTCCTGCCGGGCTTGCAGCCCATCTGGCGCAAATGCTAAGTGAGCTTGAAAACCATATGCAGAAAGAAGAGCGTATTCTATTCCCAATGCTGGTGCGCGGTCAGGGCAGCATGGCCGGTGGCCCGATTTCTGTTATGGAGTCAGAGCATGTAATGCATGGTGAGGAACTCGAAAAAATGCTTGAGCTTACGCATCAGCTTGAATTGCCTGATGGGGCATGCAACACGTGGAGAGCGCTTTATCTAGGACTTTCCGAGCTGCGTGATGATTTGATGGAGCATATCCACCTGGAAAATAATATTTTGTTTAAACAGTCAGGCAGCGCTGGTGGTGGTTGTGGCGGCGGATGCAGTTGCAAAACATAATGTCGTTTGAGGATTTATCGCTTTCTGTACTTATCTTTGTTGCGGCCACGCTGTATTCCTCCGTGGGGCACGCAGGCGCATCTGGGTACCTGGCGGCAATGGCATTGTTCGGGCTTGCCCCGGAAACCATGCGCCCTACTGCCCTGGCGCTTAATGTTCTGGTTGCCTCGCTTGCTGCATGGCGATACACGCGTGCTGGCCAGAGTGATGTAAAGTTACTGGCACCTTTTATAATAACGTCAATCCCCGCTGCATTTATCGGTGGAATGGTTCATATTCCAGGCGTATATTATAAGCCGTTAATTGGTATCGTATTATTGCTGTCAGCATTCCAGTTGTTGCGCACAGCCAGAAAGTCAAAGCAGCAAGACAGTCTGGTGCATAGGCCACCGCTGTCAGCAGCGCTTGCCACAGGCTTGGCCCTTGGCCTTCTTGCGGGGTTGAGTGGCACGGGTGGCGGCATTTTCCTCAGTCCATTATTGCTTTTTATGGGCTGGGCGCCAACGCGTAAGGTATCAGGTATCTCTGCCAGCTTTATCCTGGTTAATTCTGTTTCCGGCCTGTTTGGGAATATGTCGTCTGTTCAGTCCTTGCCACATGCTCTGCCTCTATGGGCCGCTACGGCTCTTGCAGGAGGGGTGCTTGGCACACATCTTGGCACGCGTACCCTGACAATCCCCGGAATTCGCATTATGCTTGCCGCAGTGTTGGTGATCGCAGGCGGCAAGATGTTGTTTGCCTGAGTATTGCCGATAATTCAACGCAATTCATCATACAATTCAATCGGTAGCCCTGAGTGAGATTTAAGATAATTAATTATTTGATGTTCTTTGCCGTAGAATGGCCTTCGCACAACAAATAGCGCATCCACATCGTCTTTAAAGCTACTTGATTTTGCGATTGGTGTTTTAAGGATAAATTTGTAATAGGGCGGTGAACTTAATTTTCTGGATGAGCGCGCAGGCTCAACACTTATAAATTGCAGTTCATTCCACTTTAATTCCGCCAGCGGCTTTAGCTGGTCGCGTAATATTTCGCGGTATCCTCCTTCCAGCAGGGCGATGTTTGCCTGCAATCCACTGGCTGTAAATATCAGGCCTGTTGATGCCAAACGGGAAGCAAGCTTCTTTTCTTCAACCGATTGGCGACGCTGTTTAAAGACAAAAACAAGTAACAATATTGGGAATATAATGGCAAGGTAGCTTAACGCCTTTAATCCGCTGTCTTCAGAGAAAATACCGGCTATGGATAATAACCCAACGACTAGCAGGAATCCTATAAAGAAATTAAATGCTATTATTTCCGTATTATATTTCTCCAGCATATCCGGCGGCAGGATGCTTAACCTTTCATCGCTGACGTTATTTTCTACGGAAGAATCCGGCAACTCTGGCATAATAACCGCTTGCTTCCTGTGTTGATTGGAGCAGGCCCATAACACTAATGGGGTGACGATGGCAATGGATACAGCCATGAACAATATAACAGACAAGGCTTCGTGCGAGCTTGTTTTGCCGTTGGCAATATCAATAAAAAATGACGAAAATCCGATCGGAGCTGCGATGGCAAGCCCAAAGGCCAGGTTTTTAAGCCGTTTGCGCTTCTGGTTGGCGTGATATATTTCAAGCTCTTTTTCATTCATCAGGCAATCCCATTCGAATATACTGCTCACAGAAATTTGAATGTTGGCACAATCTAAGCCGCTGCAATCTTCTTTATGCATGTATTAAGTTGATTTACCCCGGAAGACGCCTTTTGCATATTGCTGGATATTTCCTTGGTAACAGCAGTCTGCTCTTCAATAGCCGAGGCGACTGCGCTTACTGAGTGGCTTACAGAAGATGCGGCTTGATCAACCGACACCGCACTCTCAGCCGCCTGATTCGACATCTGCTGCAATTCAATAATCTTGGCAGCAATATCATCAGTAGCTTTTCCGGTCTGTGTAGCTAGTGTTTTAACTTCAGCAGCCACTACAGCGAATCCTTTGCCTGCCTCACCAGCTCGCGCTGCTTCAATGGTCGCGTTTAATGCCAGCAAATTAACCTGGCCAGCGATGCCCCTAATCATCTCCACCACCGCTTCCATTGAGGTTGCGGTTTCTTTCAGGGAGTTCATTATCTGATTCGCATGTTTAATTTTATCCACAATATCAATAATTGCTGAATTAGAGTTCGACATATTTTTACTGATTTCTGAAATTGAGGCTGTCATCTCTTCAGATGCGGCTGCAACTGTCTGAGTAACTGCATGCATCTCATTTGTAAGGCTAACTGATTCGAGTCGTGCTTGCATTTGCTGCGTAATATTGGTTGCGTATTTAACCACCTTAAACGGTTTGCCGTTCATATCCAGAATGGGATTATAAGAAGCCTGGATCCATATCTCCTTGCCGCCCTTTCCAATTCTCTTGTATTCGGCTACCTGATACTCGCCCCGGTTCGGAGCCATCCAGAAGTTTTTGTATTCCTGGCTCTGTGCATAGCCTGATTCTGCAAACATGCTATGGTGCTTTCCCTGTATTTCTTCCAATGAATAACCTTACAAGGGAGTTACTATGGACAACTACAATCTCTTCGCAGACCTGCTTAACAAATACAGCCAGCTTACGCCATGGGTGCAGGCGTTGATTGGTATCAGTGCCGGTGGTGTGGTGTTGGGTGTGGCATATTTTTTCAAAGAAACAGTGGCAGTGCTGATGCGCCCATTCCAGCGCACGCAGCCTGAAAACGAACCAAAGGAAGCCAAGAAAGAATGGCGCGATAAATATTACCGTGATGAAAACGCACATTAAGCAAGATTCTTGCGATACGGCGCTCTTTCCATTCGACTTACGCGGCAAAGGAAGCATTCATTGGGTAAATAACCAACGGAGGATTCATGGAGGACAAGGAATTATCAGCAATAAAAGCACTGTGGCGGGAGCATTTCCATCAAGACCCGCCGTTCAAGGCAAGCCGAGATTTTATGCAAGGGCACATCGCCTGGGCGCAGCAAGCCAAAGAGCATGGCGGTTTGAAACGTAAAGCGAACAACCAGCTCAAACAGATGATGCAGCAAATACGTGTTGGCACGGAGCCCACTCCCGATACATCGCTTATCATTAAGCCCGGCACCAAATTGATCCGTGAGTATCAGGGTGAGAAACACGAGGTCATCACGACCGCTGATGGGTTTCAATATAAGGGCAAGGCCTTTGGCAGCCTCTCCAGCATCGCACGCGAGATCACCGGCACAAAATGGAACGGTAAAGTGTTTTTCGGAGTGAAGAAACTATGAAGCCAATCCGATGCGCCATCTATACCCGGAAGTCCTCCGAAGAAGGGCTGGAGCAGGAATTTAACTCTCTGCATGCGCAGCGCGAAGCCTGTGAGGCTTATATCCTGAGCCAAAAGCATGAAGGCTGGCAGTTCGTCCAGACGGAATATGATGATGGCGGATTCAGCGGCGGCACCATGGAACGCCCCGCATTAAAACGGTTGCTTGCAGATGTAGAGGCCAAAAAGGTTGATATTATCGTGGTCTATAAGGTGGATCGCCTGACACGCTCATTAATGGATTTTTCGAAGCTGGTTGAGTTGATGGACAAAGTTGGCGTCTCATTCGTATCCATCACCCAGCAATTTAACACCACCACCTCAATGGGACGCCTAACGCTCAATGTTCTACTCAGCTTTGCGCAGTTTGAGCGCGAGGTCACTGGCGAACGTATCCGCGATAAAATCGCGCTCTCCAAACAACGTGGCAAATGGATGGGCGGCATGACGCCGCTGGGCTATGAGGTCAAAGAGCAGAAGCTCTATATTCACGAGGAAGATGCAGCCATCATCCGGCATATCTATCAGCGGTACCTGGTCCTGAAGTCAGTCAATTTACTCAAGCTGGAACTCGACGCGGATGGTTATATCACCAAGCAGCGCAGTTTTGAAAATGGCAAGCAGAGCGGTGGTCTGCCATTCCATAAAGGGCATCTGTATTATTTATTGGAGAACCGTATTTACGTCGGTGATGTCGTGCATAAGGATAAACACTATCCGGGGCAGCATGAGGGAATTATTGAGCCGGAGACGTTCGAGAAGGTTCAGAAGCTCCTTGCCGAAAATCGTATCCATAAGGTGAATGGTACTGGCAAAAAAGCCCCATGCATGCTAGCAGGCATCTTGTTTGATGATCGCGGACATCCCATGACGCCAAAGCACTGCCGCACCCACAAACTCTATTATCGCTACTACACCAGCCAGGCCATCATCGGCGGCACGCCGCATTTGGCAGGCAGCTTGCCCAATATTCCCGCGCATGAAATCGAGCGTTTGGTGCAGGCTGAGATTGTGAAATTCTTCAAGGATGAGAAGCAACTACAGCCATGGTTGCAGGGAGAGAATATCCAGAGTCAAAAAATACTTTTGCAGGCTGCGCAAAATCTTGGTTGGGAGAATGCAGACGAAGAACGTCTATTCCTCAAATCGATCATTCGCCGTATCGAGCTTTCTGATAAAGCCATTAAAATAGAGCTCTGTGGCAACGCTTTGATACCGGCACTACGGGGTGAGCTTACTGGGAAGCCAGGAAAAGATGATTCGCAACAGATTATTCTTACACGCCCTGTCAAACTAGCCGCAACCAACAATGGCAGCAAAGTGATTATCGGTAGCACTGCCTCTGGTAGGAACGAGCAGTTGGTGAAAGCAATCGTTCGTAGCTTCCTCTGGAACGAACAGCTCATATCCGGTGAGAAACGCACTATCAGAGAAATCGCTGATCAGGAGAAAATCAGCTCCCCCACCTATGTCAGCAAAGTGATCCACTTGCGCTTCCTCGCGCCTGACATTATTGAATCCATCATAGAAGGCACGCAGCCCGTCGATTGGACCGTCGAAAAACTCTTCGCCATCAAAACGTCCGATTGGCAAAGCCAGCGCCAGATACTTGGCCTGATATAAGCACACCCATAAATACCTAAACTCACCACGAAACTCGGCAACGGAGAATCTCGGCCTATTCAGCCGCAGCAACTCTCCAAATTCTCGCTCTCTCAGGTGATGTACTGGCGGTTCGAATCGCCTAAGCCTCGGTAGTTGCGAAGCTATTTTAGGTGCTTTAAATTATTGTAATAAAACAATAAAATTAATGGCGGTG
>JBDHUC010000007.1:0-69954 GCA_039808985.1 Alphaproteobacteria bacterium
AAATGCGGAGTGGTTCTGGCATTATTATGTACGTTCATGCGGTTGTTCCTTTGCTGTGTGGGGTGGGCAAAACTCACATACAGCAAAACAATCGTGTGAACAACCTATTGAGATACGACACTTAGCTCCTCACAGAATGACGAAAGACTAAGCTAATTTCATTAATTTAATGGCGTCGAAATTCACGACGTCGCCGCCTACGCGTTTGGTTGCATAGAATTTCACAAATGGTTTTTCGGTGAATGGGTCACGCAGTATGCTGATACCCTGGCGATCTACTATCTGGTAAGCAGATTTGAAATCACCAACTGCAACTGAAAGTGAATTGCTGGCAGCAATAGGCATATCTGCCGCCATATATACAGGCACGCCCATAAGGGTATCCGGGGCCCCTGCCGCAAGCCCTGGCTGCCACATATACTGGTTGGTAGTCGCCTGTTTCAGCAAGCGTACCGACTGAACTACAGTGCGGTTCATAAGGAAGTTCGCGCGCTTACTGTACGAATCTTTAAGGGCATAGAACAGGGAAATGATAGCATCAGCAGTCACCGCACCGCTGCTACCGGAATTCACCTGTTGTATCTGGCCCCAGTTTGTTCCCGCAGCGTAGGTCAGGATGCCACGTGGTTGCCCAACACCGCTGCCGCTGATAAATGCAGTATTTTCCTTACGGCTGAAAATATCGGCGATTTTGCCTGACAGCCAGCTCTCAATATCAATTGCCGCATCATCAACCAGTTTCTGGGTAGCTTTTGGCTGGGCATATAATTCATGGGTTGGGATATTGCGCTTGGCAAGGGTCGGGCTGCTGGTTTCCGTTATTGCACCAGTTTCCGATGTCCATCCTGCCGCTGCCTGGTCATGATCGTCTATAAGCTCCAGTGCATCTGATGAAATATTCTCAACCGATGCCAATTGGCGCATAGGAGAAGTTTCAAAAATTGCCTGTACGATTTTAGATGACATATGCGGAGTAACAAGATAGCCGCCGTCAGGATCAGAGCTTACCGAAAGAGCTTTTGTCTGCAGGTTTTCCAGGCTGCCTTCCATCCCTTTACGCAGGTAGTTCCTAAATGCTTTAGTGTATTCAGAATTTGTTTCATGGTTTTTATATCCAATCTGCTCGTTACCAAGGAACGGGCGGTTATAGGCAGTTTCAATAGTATCCAGGCGCGATTTATAATTATCCAGCGCCATGCTTATATTGCTGAGATGCTCGTTATAAAGCGGGTCGGCGTTACCTTTGCGTTCAATTTCATTTAGACGCGCATCATTAATCTGCTTGAATTGCTCCCATGCATTGCCAAGCGAGGCAACGCGATCTGTAATTTCATTTATACTCATAATTTTTTCCTTATTTTTGTTGTTGATTATTTGATTTGCAGTGCAGCTATTGCCATATCCAGAGCATTTGCCAGGCCTGCTATCTGCATGTCTGGAATTCTTTGTTTAACTACTGTAATTTTTGCCGCATCATTAGCCGGGAATGTCACCAGGCTTATTTCCCATAGCTCTACGGCAGACAGTATACGAACGCCTGTTTTTTCATTCAGGCGATATTTAACTGGTGAATATCCGATGGAAAGCCCGCCGATTACCCCTTCTTTAAGCAGTGCATAAGCCTCTTTCGCCCTTGCTATATCCAGAAGGAGCCTGCCTTCTACATAAAGGCCGTTTTTATCTTCAAACATGCGTTCAAAAATTCCAATTGGTTCATCCTGCTGGTGTTGCCACAGCATTTTGATGTCCCCAATCCGGCCTTTTAAAGTTTCAGAGAATGCCCCACGGACAATCACATCTTTCTGGTTATCAACTACATCGAAAACACTGGCATAGCCTGCGAACCGGCCAGATGGATCCAATGATTTGACATCCAGAAAAAAGGCAAGCCTCTTCCTTTCGCGCATATTTGCGCTTATTTTCTTGTCATAATACATATTAACCTATTGATTTATTTAAATTATTGTAATTTCCGACAAATTCATTAAACTGTAATAATACTATGTTTAAGAATTATGTTATATTTTACCTGTTCATAATTTTATTACAGGGATAAACAATGGCCAGCACCGAGAAATCAGCTCTTACTCCTACCGAGCAGTACTACATTGATGCAATCAACCATAATACTCATTCCGGGCATGCAGATGAAAAGAGCAAGGAATGCGCAGATCGCCAAGGGCTAGTGGCAAAAATACACGATAATGCAGGACCATATACAATGGTAAATTTAGACTCACTAAAAAAAATTGTTGATGAAGTATGCAAAGACTTCCCTGAGCGTTCACGTCCTAACTCACCATCAGACGTTACTGTTACTCCACCCCCTACACATAATACCCCAAGCTCAAGAGCCAGGTAATTACATTTTTGCGCTTGCGCTTTTTAATTTTTACTGATGATGGCTATAAGTTACTCTTTTTCATTTCACTTTCTCCGCCACTACCCGAAATTCAACGCGCACTTCATTTTTTACCACATCATCCTTTGACCACTGCCCCTGTCCCACCCCATAATCACTGCGGCGCAAGGTTATATAACCATTGGCTATAACAGTTTTGCTATCGGGGAACTGCAACCGGAAATTCAGCATCACCGGTACAGTTTTGTCCCTTAATTTCAGCGTACCATCAGCATAATAATTTTCTGAGCTTGGCATCCGAGTTATTGCTTTGCTGGTAAAAACCGCAGTAGGAAAACTCGATGAATCCAGCCAGTCCTTAGATACAAGGTTTTTAGCGATCTCATCATAATCAGCGCTGACACTCGCTGTCGGGACTTCTACAATAATTTTGCTATCTGTAAGCTTATCATGGTCAAAATTAATAGTAGCAGAAAAATCCTTAAATTGCCCTTCAACAGGTGCGCCATTATTTATGGCATAGAACTTAAGGGAACTTTTTTCCTTTATTAGTTTATAAGCAGGGGCATCAGCCAGAGCCGGGAAAGAAAACGGTAGGCTAAATACCAGTATCAGAGCTATTATTTTTTGCATTGGATTTACCTTTAAAATAAGGTTCTGCTGACATTCAAAAAGATAACTTAGAGAAAATACCGGTTTACGAGAACCGTAGCGGAGCGTACACAGCAAATCCACATGTGGGATTTGCTCTTTGTAAAGTACAAAATCCCGTATACGGATTTTGTATGTACGTGAGCTTTGGGCGCGCAGAAAACTGGCATTTGCAGCAAGTTAGGATTTGAATGTCGTCAGATCCTAGGAAGCATACGTAGCAATATATTATCCTTATAATAAAAATGATGCAACAATGCAGCAAGCACATGCAACGAAATTAAAACTATAAGAATCCATGCCAAAATCTCATGCAATTCTGCCATATCGTGCGCAAATTTTTTATCTGGCGAAACAAGGGATGGAAGCACAAACAACCCAAAAAATGATATAGGGAAACCTGCAGCCGATGACATAAGCCAGCCGGTAACAGGCATGGCAAACATAAAAACATAAAGTAAAAAATGCACCGCCTTAGCGCCAAATTTTGAAATCCGATGTATGCTATCAGGAAATAGTGGGCTTATATCAATAATTTTCCAGCCAAGCCGCATACAGGCAAGAATAAGTATAACAATACCAAACTCCTTATGAAGCCCTATAAGCTTGAATTTATCCGGGCTATTTTCCATATCAGACATAATAAGCCCCACAGCTATCATTCCGATAATCAAAACAGCAATAGCCCAATGGAAAAACTTAGCAATACCACCATATGCCTGAAGAGTATTTCGGAAGCACATTATGTAAACTCCTCAATAATTAAATACTGTTTGCAGTTTACGATGTTAATATTACTACGCAACGATTTTATTTTTGCGCTAAAGGTGAATAGCCGACTGCAATGCGTTTTTCATCGTCAGTAAGGAAGCTTGATTTTTCCACCCTGTCCCATATAGCCTGATTGCTTGCTGCAAGGGCAGTTATCCCATCCGTATCTGCTGCAAGTTCCAGCTTGCCATCAAAAAATGGTAGCAGCCAGTTATTGAGCCTGTCTATTGTTCGCTCAACCAGAGGAACAACAGTTTGTTCCCACAAAGCCAGCCGCGCTTCCTGAAGGTTGGAATAAGTATTATCCCCAGGTATTCCAAGAAGCTGTGGCGGGACACCAAAAGCTAGGGCTATATCCCTGGCGGATGAATGCTTAGCCTCCACAAAATCCATATCTTTAGGGCTCATACTCATTTCCTTCCAGTCAAGCCCGCCTTCAAGCAATAATGGCCTTCCGGAATTTTCAGGGCCGGAAAACTGTTCTTCGATCTGTTGCTTTATTCTATTATATTGGTCGGTTGACAACACCCCTCCTCCTGCCGCCTCCAGTCCCACCACCAGTGCTCCGCTTGGCCTTGCTCCGTTTTGAAGCAATGATTGGTTCCATGCTCCGGACTGATTGTGCTGGTCAATGCTGTATGCCGCGGCTTCAACTGAAGAAAGCCCGTACCAGTCATTCAGGGGATTAAATTTGCGAATATGCAATATCATGGACTTGCCGGTAATTTTATCCACCGGAAAATCCCGCGACTGGTTGCCTATAATATATCTGTATGATTCAGGTAATGCTGATTTACCAGCAATTATGGAAATCCGGTCAGGGCGCAGCAAATGCAGTTCTTTTGGCGGTTCATCCTTGGCGCCAATCGCCTGTATAAAAACATTCCCGCTTATCTGATAATAATTATAAAGAGCCTGGAAAAAATCGCTTGTAGCCTGCATCGGGTTTGGCCGCTTTAATATATCTAACACGGGGTGTATTTTTTCTTCACGGCGGACACCTTTAGAATTTACAGAATACAATTCTATTTTCACCGATGATGCCGCAGTGGACACCATATCTATTGCCCTGTGCGCTATAACATTTTTAACATAGGCCTCCCTGGCAAATTGCGCATAATCCCTGTCCATCCATACAGCCTGCCCTGGCATAACCATGTATGAACGGGCTGTATATCCAACAGAATTAATGGCATAGTTTTGTGCATTTTTTTTACCAAAAAATTTGCTTAGCAATGTCTGTGCTTGAGCCATGCGCTTTCCTTTATGACTAATATGAAATATTCTATGAAATGTTACGATGTGAAGACGCAAATTATGCAGCGTATATTTAATTCATAATGCGGGTTTTAATGGTCAGGAAGTAAAAAAATATTTTAAATCGAAAAAATATAAATATAGTATGCTCAATGTTTATAGCCGGGATATTAAAATTATGCGTTATATATATATATATTGTTTAATCTTACCCTTTGTTTCCATAGTCCCAGCCCCAGTCCTTGCACAGAGAGATGTACCTGCAGTACCAGAAGGAGTATGGAGCTATGATGATGATTATACCGGCCAGGAGGACTGGGGCGCCGTAAAGGCATATGCGGTTTGTGAAAGTGGCACCCACCAGTCACCAATAAACATAACATATACAAAACCAGATAAGCTTCCGGCGCTTAATTTTAAATACAATAATGCCGAAGGCGTCTTAAAATTAGAGCCAAACAGATCATTTATTTTTTATGCTGTAAATGGTGGCAAATTAACAATCGGTGATGACACTTATTCATTACATTCCATTGAAATACATTCACCTAGCAGCCACAGGGTAAAAGATGGTTTTTATCCGGCAGAAATCCACCTTATTCATAAGAATGAAAAAGGCGATATGCTTATAGTTGCCGAGTTTGTAAATATCGGCGCTGAGAACCCGGCTATAGCTAAGATGATTAAGCAGATAACCGAAAGAAATCTGGATAAGTTCTCTGTAAATACTGACAGTCTTGTTTCTAATAACCAGTCATATTATGCATATGACGGCTCACTTCCATATCCTCCATGCACCGAGAATGCACATTGGAAAATAATGAAACATCCCATTACAATTTCAAGGGAGCAATTATCTTTCATAGCCAGAATTATCGGCCGCAATTCCAGGCTTCCGCAACCTGTTTATATGCGTGAGGTTTTAGAATCAACTCCTTAACTGTTTATTATAATTTGTTCCATTATGGGACAACACCCTACACAACCTATAATAGATTTACTATTGACTTTCCTATCACAATAAGAGATAAAGATTACCATGATAAATCAGGCAAATAACATAAAGAGAAGAGTGAATAAGTAGAGCATGAACAACCTATTACCTGACATTCAACTATGGAAAACCAAGCATAATGCCTTATACTTTGGACAAGTCAGGGCAAGTTGAAATAAGCATAATAATTTTAAGGATATAATATGGAATACACAGTAGCTTCTTCAAATTCAATTACCTCTATAAAACTTACAGGGCAATTTACATTTTCAGATACTAATAAATTCAAGAATATCCTTGATTTGCTCTATGAAAACAGCATCAAAGTGATGACATTGGATTTTTCTGATGTCACCTTCATAGATTCATCATGTATGGGTATGCTCCTTTTGTTGCGTGATGAATGCCAGGCGCAAAACACCTCGCTTAATATACAATCACCTCAGGGGCAGGTAGAAAAAATTTTCCATATATCTAAATTCCACCAGCTTTTCTCAATAAACTAGCTGGTATGATTTTATGCACGATGCTCTTGCTAAATATCTTCCCGATTACGGCAAAAATTTAGCTTATGAGCAGAAAAATTTTATACATAAACCATTCTTTTTCACTATAGCTGATTACCGGAAAACCAGCGAAGCATTAGAATCCGTTATTGCTTTACCACACAAAGCATTTATTGAAATCACCCCTTACAACAAGCATAAAAAATCATTTGAATATTTATTGGATGAGTCACCTGATTTTGCTTTATCACTTTCAACAATAAGCTGCCACACAAGCAGTTTGGCTCATATTTTTGCGAATTTACTGGATAAGCGCTTCGCATTAAATAGCAAAAAAAATACAGAAATCAAAATCTGTCTTCAGGAGGCAATAACCAATGCCATGTTGCATGGTAATTTAAAAATGCGTAGTGATTTCCATACTGTAAAAGGTTTATATGCTTATCATGAAGAAATAAATAAGCGCCTTATATTGGAGCATTACAGGTTTTCAACAATCAATATCCGGGCATGGAATAAGAAAGACTCTATAAAAATTGCAATAAGTGATGATGGCAGTGGTTTCAGAATTCCCACATATAAAGAAGATAATAAATCTCCAAATGGCCGCGGCTTAATTATTATACAAGAACTATCAGACAAAGCATGGGTAGAGAAAGGCTCAAAATCATTATTTATGGATTTTAAAAAATCAACTGGTAATCCACCCGCCGCCTATCAGCTTGTCACCGATATAAGCAACGCAGGCCTGCCCTGGTGAAACTGCGGCTTGTGGCTCTTTTAATGTCACCACTGCCCGTCCATTTCCTAAGATTTTTATGGTAGCTGGAACGCCAGCCTGAGTTGATCTGGTTTTAACCGTAAATTCCCTGTTATCCGCCATCTGTAATCCGTCATCTGATAGCCAGTTACACTCACGGATAGAAAATTCAATCCTAAGCAAATCCTCTTTACGCCCCACTATCACCTGTTTTTTTTCAGCATCAAGGCGGATAACATAAAGCGGTTCACCACTTCCGCCGATTCCCAACCCTTTGCGCTGCCCGACCGTATAATTTATTATACCGTCATGCCTGCCTATTACTTTGCCGTCCGTGGTTATAATATCACCTCCATCAAGAGCACCGGGACGGAGTTTTTCAATAACTTTAGCGTAACCGCCGGTTGGCACGAAACAAATATCCTGGCTATCAGGCTTATCGGCAACCTGCAAACCAAAACGGGCAGCCAGTGCTCGGGTTTCGTCCTTACTTTTCAGATGCCCTAGTGGAAAACGCAAAAAATCAAGCTGTTCTTTAGTAGTTGCGAATAAAAAATAACTCTGGTCACGGCTGGGATCGGCCGCCCTTACCATCTGTGCCGTTCCATTTTCCACCGCCCTTTGCACATAATGCCCTGTTGCCATGCAATCTGCCCCCAGGTCACGGGCTGTTTGCAGCAAGTCTTTAAATTTTACCGACTGGTTGCATTTCACGCAGGGAATCGGCGTTTCCCCGGCCAGGTAACTATCGACAAAATCATCCATCACGCTTTCTTTGAATTTGCTCTCATAATTAAGCACATAATGGGCAATGCCCAGTTTTTCCGCCACCCGGCGCGCATCATGAATATCCTGCCCGGCACAACATGCACCTTTTTTATTTACCATCGCCCCGTGGTCATAAAGCTGCAAAGTTATGCCTATAACATTATAACCCTGCTCAGAAAGCAGCGCGGCAACAGCAGAGGAATCCACCCCGCCGGACATGGCAACCACAACTTTGGTGTCTTTTTCCGGTTTATTAAAGCCTAGGGAGTTCAGTTCAACTTTATACATAAAACCCACCTATACTAGAATTTTTACATTCTGCCACAGTCAATTCATAATATACGACTGTACACAGCAATAAATCCACATGAAATATTAAGGATAAACAATATCTAAAACCATTTTCTTATAACATATGTTTTGCTAGGTTCTGCCTACATTCAAAAAGATAACTCCCCCTTCCCCTTAACCCTGTCGGCCAGCGCGGCGCTTATGAACGCATCGAGATCGCCATCTAAAACACCCTGGCTGTTACTGGTTTCATGGTCAGTTCGCAGGTCTTTCACCAGTTGATAAGGATGCAGTACATATGAACGAATCTGGTGTCCCCAGGCGTTATCAGTTTTCTGGGCGTTAAGCACATCGGCTTTTTCTTCACGGATTCGCAGTTCGCGCTCGTAAAGCCGGGCTTTAAGCATCTGCATCGCCTCGGCACGGTTGGCATGCTGGCTGCGCGAGCTTTGCGACTTAACAACAATTCCGGTTGGCATATGGGTGAAACGCACCGCGCTTTCGGTCTTGTTTACATGCTGTCCACCGGCGCCGCCGGAGCGCATCGTGTCTACTTTAATATCCTTCTCATCAATTTTTATGTCGATCTTATCATCTATAACCGGATAAACCCAGACTCCGGCAAAGCTGGTGTGCCGCCTGGCATTAGAATCAAAAGGTGAAATGCGCACAAGACGGTGTACTCCGGATTCGGTCTTCGCCCAGCCATACGCATTATGCCCCATGATCTTTATGGTCGCGGATTTTATTCCTGCTTCTTCGCCACGGTTTTCGTCAATCAGCTCATATTTATAACCGCGCTTTGCCGCCCACCGCGTATACATACGCAGCAGCATTTCCGCCCAATCCTGTGATTCAGTTCCCCCGGCCCCTGAATTTATTTCAAGGAAACAATCATTGCTGTCGGCCTCGCCAGAAAGCAGGCTCTCTATTTCCAGCCTGTGCAATTCATCTGCTATTTTTTTCAGGGAGTTCTCAGCTTCTGCTAAAACAGCATCATCTTTTTCTGCTTCCGCCATTTCAGCAAGTTCAATATTTCCTTTGAATTCTGAGTCCAATCGCTCATAACCACTGATTAATGAGTCAATATAGTTACGCTCACGCAATAATTCCTGAGCTTTTTCCGGCTTATTCCATAGATTTGGGTCTTCACAGAGCGAATTCAGCTCATCACGGCGGCGCAAAGCGTTATCCCAGTCAAAGATACCTCCTTAACAGTTCCTGTGACTGTTTGATTTGGCTGGATAATGTTTCAATTTCTGCTTTCATGATGCTGCGTAAAGAATAGCATTATTAATGATTTGTCAATAATTTAGAGTGTACAATGGAGAATGCCATATAATTAATACTAAAATCCACATGATAAAAGCTAAAAGAAATATAGAAAAACAGGGTTTTTCTCTTGTTCAGGTCAGCATAATAATAGCTGTTGCGGGTATTATCCTGTCCTCGGTCATTCCTGGAGGTGAATCAAACAGCGATATTGAAAAAAACCGCATTACACGCGAAAAGATGGAAAAAATAGAGCTGGCGACGCAGGGATTTATGGCCGCAAAGTTAAGGCGCCCCTGCCCGGCAGACGGTACCCTGGCAAATACTAACATAAATTTTGGCAAGGAAGATACAAATTATGGGAGCTGTTCCAGTGCTAATTTTTTTACACAGTCAACTCCTGTAACTAAAACTGGCGCTACTACAACAGCATCATCTGCAGTAGCAACAACATTAAACAACACTACAGGCCTTGCTATAGGAATGCTGGTAACTGGCACCAATATTGCCGCAAACACCCATATATTGAGTGTTGATAGCGCCACGCAGATTACATTTGATAAATACGCCGCCGGAGCCAGCGGAACATTAACATTTACTACAGTGGCGGCTGGTGTTGTACCAACTAAAACGCTTGGCCTTCCTGATGATTATATGCTGGATGGATATGGCAGGCGCATAGGATATATGGTTGATATTCGCGCAACTGATAAAACAACCTGCCGTAACATGCAGGCAAAAAAAACGTCGGGTGCAATTCAAATAATGGATTCATGGGCGAATATAGGTTCATATAACACCGACAATGTAATGTGGGCGCTAATATCCTATGGAAAAAATGGGCATGGTGCCTTTCCGACTCAGGGCTCAAGCCTGGCCAACAGGTTCGATAGTGGCGCTACTAACAAAGATGAGCGTACCAATGCATTTATAGATGTTACTACCACTGATTTTACAACGGCATATACCCCGTATTTAGTAAGGCATGAACCCAACCTTACTTCAGGAAACAACTATTTTGATGACACAATATGGACGCAGGAATCCACCAAAAACACCTGTTGCACAGGAAAGATGTGCAATATAGGCACAAGGATTGATGGCTCAGCTTCAGAAAATTTTGGCTGGTCTGTTACCAGCGGAGATATAAATGGTGATGGCATCCCCGATATAATAGCTTCAAAGTCCGGGGGAACTAAAATCAGGGTTATATTTGGTAAGGCAACAGGCTGGACACCAACTTCAGCCATATCTCTGGCAACAGCCAACAGTTCAAGATTTTTTACTATAACCAATGATTCTGCGCATCCTAATTTTGCAGGAAGCATTGCGGTTGGCGATATTAATGGGGATGGTTATGACGATATTGTGATAGGTTATGGCGATGGAAGCGGTAGCTATATAAAAATATTCTATGGCAGCGCATCTCCAGTTGATACAAATACCAGTTCACTCACTGACATTATAACTTTTCCATCAACCACAACCAGTGGAGCGCCATCCATATCCCTTGGAAAATTCGCGCATACAGCAAGCAAAGATATTCTGGCTCTTATAAAGACGGCTTCCGGCACAGGAAGTTCAACCGCATATGTTATTTATGGCGCGGCATCTTACGGTTCAAAAACGGCTGATACTACAAACTGGCTATTGGCGGCCAGTACCGGTTTTAAAATCAACACCACCTCACCAGGAAGGCTGGAAGCAATATCGGCAGCAGGGGCTGGTGATGTTAATAATGACAGCTATGACGAAATTATATTCAGCAATTATACTAATAATATAATGTATGTTTTATTTGGCGAGTCGGCAGCAAACTGGGATACTGATAAAACTACAGCAGCAACCGGGGCAACTCCGGATATTGTGAATATTGACACGCGGGTTAGCGCCGGTGTTACAGAAGCTGTTAAATTCACTAATGGTTCCAGCAATATTGGTCGATATACTATTGCTGTAGCAGATATGAATAACGATGGCTACAATGACATTATATTCAACAACGGTAATTATTTTTATATTTATTATGGCAAAACTGCAGCAAGCTGGACATCACCAGACCTTTCAACAGCAGCAAATTATAATGGCACCAATGGTTTCAGGGTTGATTTAGTCAGTAATATACCAGCCTGGGTAACTTCTCCCATGACCAGCGCCATTGTAAGCGATGTAAATGGCGATGGGAAAAAAGACATTATATCAATTGATTCAAACGGAGGGCCAAACAGCCTGGCAAATTCCGGGGCAAGCTTCATAATATTGCAGCCAAGCGGTGGCTGGAGCAGCGCATGGACAAGTGGTACACTTACATTATTTGGCCAGGTATTTGACTCAGCAGGAACAGGCTTGCCATTAAACAATGATGTAAGCAAAGGTTTTAGGATAGATGGTGATGCTGCCAGCCAGAATGTAAATGTAGAAACAGTTGCTGACATCAATAATGATGGAAAAAATGATTTAATAATAGGTTCCGAACATGCATTCAGCGATGCAGGCAGTATTCATATATTATTTGGCCGCACATTAGTGCCATGGGATACATCAACCAATGTAAGCATATTAAATTATTAGCCTAATATAGTCCCCCTGTTCCAACCATAGGCGGTTCAGAGCGCTCATTTATAACAGGCTCTTCTTCACCGCCGACAATATGGGGCGGGTTAGGATTGGCATCATCGGGGTTTATTATAACATCAGATTCCGAGTGTGAATTCGATCTGGTTTTTCCTGGTACAAAAACGGGTTCACCGATAACAAAGGCTTCGTCTATAATTTTCGCATCCGGCGGTTCAGTACCATCCAATGGCAATCCGGTGTGCAAATCAACCTTTACCAACTGGATTCCACGCGGAATTTTAAATGGCTTGTTAGGTACATCAGCAAGCGCATCTTTCATAAAAGAAATAAACGCTGGTAGCGCAACAGACGCGCCAGTTTCTCTTTTTCCAAGGGTTTTTGGTTTGTCATAGCCAATAAATACTCCTGCCACCAGATCAGGGGTAAAACCTACAAACCATGTGTCAAGGCTGTCATTAGTAGTTCCTGTTTTTCCTGCTACTGTTTTTCCGATTTCGCGCGCGCGCGCAGCCGTTCCCCTTGTTGCGACCCCCTGTAACATCGAGGTTATCTGGTATATAATACGAGGGTCAGCAACCTGCTCACGCAAGTCAGCCAGTTCGGGAGGCATAATATTAGGCCCTATTATGGACAGGTCGGATACTTTACATTCGCTGCAAACCCTGTCATCACGGCGGTAAATTGTTTTTCCATGCCGGTCGTCAATGCGTTCAATAAGCGATGGGGTAATTTTCTTGCCGCCGTTAGCTATCATCCCATAGGCATTGACTAGCCTCATTAATGTAGTTTCAGTCGCGCCAAGCACGATTGAAAAATTTGGCGCAGGGTCATCATAAATCCCAAACCTCTTGCCAATTTCAAGAACATTATCAAGTCCCATTGCCTGCGCAATACGCACTGTCATTGTATTACGCGATTTCTCAAGGCCAACCCGCATGGTAGTAGGCCCAAGGTAATCGCCATGATAATTAGATGGTTTCCATGCTGACATGCCTGCGCCTTGCGACATTTCAACCGGGGCATCTAAAAATACATCTGACGGAGTAAAGCCATTTTCAAGCCCAGCCATATATACAAATGGCTTAAATGACGAGCCGGGCTGGCGCTTAGCCTGGGTAGCGCGGTTAAATTCTGTTCCACCGTAAGTATATCCACCGGACATGGCCAGAACCCTGCCAGTATGTGGATCAAGCACTACCATAGCCCCATTAACTTCCGGGACCTGCCCCAGGCTCCATATTTTTTTCTGCTCATTCGAGTCGGCTGTTTTTTTATTATCAGATTTTTTCTTGCTGTTAGCGGATTTCTTCGGCTCTGTTATTTTTTCTTCTTCAGGGGTTAGTGGAGATAATATAACTACATCACCCACTTTAAGCACATCTGACGGACTTCTGACTTCCGGCCCGATTTTGCCATCAGCAATCACCCGGCGCGTCCATTTCATTAAAGAAAAAGGTATAATCCCAGATTTATCTTCGTCAAAAGCAACCTGTACTTTACTATCATCAATAGCCGATACCACAGCCAGTTTCTGCCCATCAAGAAGATGGTAGGCGTTTTCTTTTAAAAGAACCGCCAGATTATTCTTCCATTCCTTCATGTTTGCAATATGCGTTACCGGGCCTCGATACCCTCTGCGGCGGTCATATTCGATTAAAGCTTTTTGCAAGGCATTATCGGCTTCCTTCTGTAAATCTGGATTAACTGTAGTTTTCACCACAAGGCCACCACCATAAAGAACATCGGAACCATACATATCTGATAAAGTACGCCGTACTTCCTCAGCAAAAAAATCAGCGCGCGCCGTATCTGTTACATCGCGGTTTCTCAGGTTTATTGGTGTATCCTGGGCTATTTTTGCCTCCGCCGCAGTGATATAACCGTCTTCATTCATGCGGTCTATAACCCAGTCGCGCCGCCTCTTTGCAGCGTCATAATTTTTTTTCGGGTTATAGTCAGCAGGGGCTTTAGGCTCAGATGCTAAAAGCGCCACTTCTTCAACCGTAAGCTCATCCAGTGATTTATTAAAATAATTCTGGGCTGCGGCTGCAACCCCGTACGAGCCCATGCCAAGGTAAATCTCGTTAAGATACAGTTCCAGGATTTTATCCTTGCTGTAAACCCGGCTGATGCGCATTGCAAGTATCGCCTCTTTTATTTTGCGCTCGATAGACTTTTCATTGGTCAACAAAAAATTCTTAACAACCTGCTGGGTAATGGTAGAGCCGCCAACCAGCGACTTTCCCTGGCCATAATTTTTTATATTGTTAAATACCGCGCGTCCTAAACCAGTAAAATCTATACCTGTGTGGCTATAAAAATTTTTATCCTCAGCCGAAAGGAAAGCATGTATTACAGATTTAGGGATAGCAGAAAGCGGTACAAACACACGTTTTTCCGTTGAATATTCAGCAAGCAGCTTTCCATTTGCTGCGTACAGGCGCGTTAAAGTTGCCGGGTCATATTTTTCGAGCTGGCTGTAGTCCGGCAGATCCTTGTCGTAATAAGTGAACATTATTGCGCCTATTACCAGGCCAACAATAGACAAGGTAAATCCTATGGAAAAAAACCAACCCAAAAGGGCGATAAGCCCGCGCGAGAATCTACTCTTTAACATTTAGTTCATACCTGATGCTGACTTCTTACGAAAATATGATTCTATCCCAACCGTAATACCATCTATAACTTTATCACGATAGGATTTTGATTTTAGCATTTTTTCTTCCTGAGGATGCGATAAAAATCCAATTTCTATAAGCACGGATGGTATATCAGGCGCTTTAAGCACAGCAAATCCCGCAAAGCGATGGGAGTTTGGGAGCATACGAACCCTGTCACTTAAACTTATAACCAGAAGGTCTGCAAATGTAGCCGAGTTATTTTTGGTTTCGCGCTGGGCAAGGGAAATAAGTATGTCAGCAACATCAGGCCTTTCATCGGACAAGTCCATACCTCCAATAATATCCGACTTATTTTCCCTGGCAGCAAGGGCTTCAGCCTCTTTGTCCGAGGCCTTTTCTGATACTGTATAAACAGAAAGCCCCCTGGCAGCATCCTCTTCCGAAGAGTCAGCATGCAACGATATAAACAAACTTGCCCCTGCCTTGCGCGCTATATCCACCCTTTTGCGCAGCATAATGAAATTATCATCGGAACGGGTCAGTAATACGCGGTATTTTTTAATCCCCATCAATTTACTTGCAAGCGCCCTCGCATACCATAAAACCACATCCTTTTCATGGGAACCATCATCGCCAATAGTCCCGGGGTCAACACCACCATGCCCTGCATCTATTACTATAAGCGGAGGCGAATCAGATTTGTGAATCTTATATATTTTAGATTTTTTATTTTTTTTACTGCCCTTACTGCTGTTTTTTTCTGAGATTTCGATCTGCAATTCTTTATTTATAATTTTTACAGATTCAATTCGCACTTCCTTAGTTAAATCAAATACAAAGCGTGATGTCTTGGGGTCGAACTGAGCAAACCTCGCTGATTTAATAAGCTTACCTTTATAATCTTCGCCCAAAGATACGGTTTGTTTGCCACGCAATGCCGACACATCTATAACCAGCCTGTCAGGGTTCTCAACTGTAAAAACCTTGCGCTTAGTCAAATCGGGAACATTTATAATAATCAATTCATTATCATTTTTTTGCTGAAATTGCACAATTTCGCCAGCAAAAGCATTAATTGAGAATCCGGTAAGGATAATACAATTTATAATAAAGGTGAGAAAATATTTTTTTTTATACATCTTAATTAAATTGGAATAATTATGTTTTTTGCTGTTTGTATTGTAAATAATCATATTTTTGAACAAAAAAATCGCATCTTTATACAATTATTATTTCATAAGTTCATTGTATATTTTCTTTTTTCCCTTTATAGTGGTCATGTTTGTTGTTGGATGGATTATTTCAGCCCGACATTAGACACGGAATATACGGTAATTAGCATTTATCCCGCACAGGCTTCAGAAAATGTAAGAAAGCATGCGGACATGAAGAGAATGGTGATTACCTGCAGATATTAGTAAAGAATATTAGTAATTTTTATATAACCTCGACCTCATGGTTGGTATGTCATTGTATTTGTACGGATTTGTTATTTTGCACTATTTCATCGCCGCTTACGTAGCAGACGACCCGTCTGCCGTGCGTGCTTTGTCATTTTCCAGACTACCCTACTAAGCTTGATAATACCAGTCATGGGGCTATTACAAGGAGTCCCACATAATGACAAAACGCATGCTTATAGATGCGCAACACCCGGAAGAAACCCGCGTTGTAATTGCTGATGAAAGCCAGATTTATGATTTTGACTTTGTAAGCACAGCTAAGAAACAGCTTAAGGGCAATATATATCTTGCAAAAATAACTCGCGTAGAGCCATCGCTACAGGCGGCATTCGTTGAGTATGGTGGTGGCAAACAAGGATTTTTGCCATTTTCAGAAATCCATACTGATTACTACCAGATACCCGTTTCTGATCGTAAGCGTTTAATGGAGGAAGCAGAACGCGAAACCACAGATAATACGCAGGAAAACAGCTCTGACCTGCTTACTAATGAAGTAAGCGCCGGTGAAAACTCCTTATCCACAGAAACAGGGGATACAGACAGTAATTTTACATCGGAAGCAGCATTGCCCGATGACCAGGCTATAGATCAATCCGATGAACAGAGCCGCCCGGCATATTTAATGCAGGGCCCAATTGATATTTCCCTTAGCGAAGAGATAATCCCACCTGAAATCAGCAGCTCTTCCGAATCGGAGCTAATTCAGAATATTGAGAATGAAGCCAGGCAGCAAAGTGATGATGATTACACTGAAAACAATACTCCTGCATCTGATGAGAATCAGCAACCTTCTGAAACAGAAAAAGAGGAAGTCGAAACCCTTGCTACTGATGAAGAAGAGTTGCGTGACAAGCGCAAGCGCAATGTATTTATGCGCCGGTATAAAATTCAGGAAGTTATCCGCCGTGGCCAGATAGTTTTAATGCAGGTTATTAAAGAAGAGCGCGGCAATAAAGGCGCATCTCTTACTACTTACCTGTCACTTGCTGGTCGTTACTGTGTGCTTATGCCTAATTCGCCTAAGGATGGCGGTATTTCACGCAAAATAGCCAGCGCTGAGGATCGCAAGCGTCTTAAGGCCATATCGACAGAATTCCGTCTTGCCGAGGGCATGAGCGTAATTATCCGCACAGCAGGCATGGACAGGACTCATGCCGAAATAAAACGTGATTTTGATTACCTGGTCAAGCTATGGAATGCCATTCGTGAAGACACTCTTAAATCGAACGCCCCAGCCCTTATTTATGAAGAAAGCGATATTGTAAAACGTGCAATACGTGACCAATACAGCAATGATATAGAGGAAATTGTAATAGAGGGTGATGAAGCGTATAAATCTGCCCGTGAGTTCATGAAGCTGCTGCTTCCAAGCCATTTGCCCAAAATAAAGAAATATGCGGCACAAACCCCGCTTTTTTATGCTTACAGCATTGAAGACCAGCTCTTATCTATGCATGATCCGGTAGTTAAGATGAAATCGGGGGCTTATTTAGTTATAAACCCAACCGAAGCCCTTATTTCCATTGACGTGAACTCAGGCCGTGCAACCGGTGAGCGTAATATTGAAGAAACGGCTCTTAAAACCAACCTGGAGGCTGCCAATGAAGTAGCCAGGCAGCTCCGCCTGCGCGATCTGGCGGGGCTTGTAGTAATTGATTTTATTGACATGCTTGATTCACGCAATCGCCGTTCTGTTGAAAAAACGTTAAAAGACGCTATGAAAACCGACAGGGCTAAAATTCAGCTTGGGCGCATAAGCCCGTTTGGCCTTTTAGAAATGTCAAGGCAGCGTTTGCGCTCCAGTATTTCGGAAACCAATATGATGCAATGCCCTCATTGCATAGGGCGCGGCGTAATACGCTCCCATGACTCCATGGGTATACAGGTGATACGTGCCATAGAAAAAGAAGCAAGCAATGGAAATGTTACCGGGTTGCGCGTTATGGCGGCTCAGGCTCTTGCCCTGCATATGCTTAACTTTAAGCGTGAGGCCCTGCAGGAACTCGAAAAACGCTATGATATTTCAATACAAATCCTGATAAATCCTGAGCTGGCCTCCTCTGAGTTCAATGTTGAGAAAATCCGTAAATCACAAAATGAGCGTAATGAAAATAATGAGCACAGGCGGCAGAAACGTCATGATCGCAATGACAGGCCACGCAATAATATAGAGGCTAACAATAACATTGAGAGCCAGGAAGAAACTGCTGGTGCTGAAGCACCGGAAGTTTTGGAAGGCGCAAGAAATCCAGAATCTTCAAATTCTGATAATATGCGCCGTAGCAGGCGGCGTGGTCGGCGTGGTGGCCAGCGCTCAGGCAACAATGGCCGCGGAACTGACAGGCAGGATAATAATGTTGATAATCCTGAGGCTTTAATACAAAATGATGTGAATTCTGAAGCAACAGCTAATAGCGATGGCCAGGAATCTACACAAAAGCGCCAGCCACGTGAACGTGGTGGTCGCATGCGTCGCAAATGGCGTGACAGGAATGACCGCACGGAAAACGATAAAACACCGCCTTCCGATGACACTCCAACAAGCTGGAATGGTGGAGCAGCAGCCATGACTGATGGCGTATCCCTGCCTGATTTTGCTTCAGATTCACGGCCAGTAGCTGTCCCTGCTCCGCCTACCTATAAGGCATTCCACGATTACAAATCCGAACCTGCAAATGAGCCGCCAGCTCAATCGGGTACTCCGCCAAAGCGTGGATGGTGGCAGAAAATGATAAGCCTGGACGAGTAATATGAGAGCGTTCCAGCATCTGATAATTAAATTTATCTGCGCGGTAGCTGGAATATGCTTATTAACAAACCAGGCATTTGCTGTTCCCTTGATACGTGATGCCGAGATTGAGCACACACTAAGGACTTATGCCGACCCTATATTTAAGGCAGCGGGTGTTAATCCTGCAGCTACCAAAATTTTTATAGTACAGGACAGCTCCCTTAATGCTTATGTAGCTGGTGGAGCTAACATGTTTATAAATTCTGGGCTTATTATGGCTACGGAATCTCCAGATGTGTTAATTGGCGTAATGGCCCACGAAACCGGGCATATAGCAGGTGGGCATCTGGCAAGGGGCGCTGAGCAACTTAAAAATGCAGAGATCGGAACAATCCTCTCATTTGTGCTTGGGGCTGCTACAGCAGTTGCATCTAAAAAGCCTGAGGCAGCGGCGGCAGTAATATCCGGGGGGCAAAATACAGTGGCCCGTAATTTTCTCTCATATACCAGGACAAATGAGCAGTCAGCAGACCAATCCGCCTTAAACAGCCTTGATAAATTAGGAATTTCATCCAGTGGTATGTTAAAGATGTTTGAATTGCTTAAAATGAATGAACGCAAACAATTCGGCTCTCCCGACCCCTATATGATAACTCACCCGCTGACAAGCGACCGTATAGAGTTTGTTCGTAACCACATTGAAAAATCAAAAATTCCACCGAATCAATATCCAAAATCCTATGATATGATGCACCAGCGCATGGTGGCAAAGCTATATGGATTCCTGCAAACCCCGGAACGCACATTACAAAAATACCCGGTGAGCGATAAAAGCGTTCCGGCCCGGCTGGCAAGGGCGGTTGCTTATTACAAAATACCGGACCTAGAAAAATCAATGATGGAAATCAACAGCCTTATAGGAGAATTTTCGTCAGATCCATTTTTTCATGAATTAAAAGGGCAGATACTTTTTGAAAATGGGAAAATTGGAGAGGCGCTTACTTCCTACCAGGAAGCAGTAAAGCTATTGCCAAATTCGGCTTTAATATTAGCTGACCTTGGAAAGGTCGAGATTTCACAGAATATTGAATCAAGCATAAAACCGGCTATTGCCCATTTAGAAAAATCTATAAGTATTGACAATAGTAACGCAGAAACATGGCGCCTGTTAGCCACGGCTTATGGGCGTACAAATAATTTACCTATGTCTTATCAGGCCTTAGCCGAGGAGGCGCTGCTGGAAGGCGATGCAAAAACGGCACTTAGGATGTCAAACCAGGCTATAGCCAGTCTTAAACCTGATTCTCCAGCATATAGAAGATCCCAGGATATTAAAAACAGGGCTGAACAGATACGCAAGAAAGAAGATGATGAAAGCAGCCCTTTTTAAATTTATTCGCTATACTTATTTTTAATTATTGTTAGTATTGCAGTTGTGTTTTTATAAAAATAACGGAGTTTTCCTATATGTTTCGCACTAATTCCTTAATTGCTTATATAGCCGGTTTTTGTTTACTTTCCACATCGTCTTTCGCAGCGCAGCCAGCTTCTCCAGCACCTGCCAATAATAATGATTACGTTACCAAGGCGGAATTGCCAGCCCTTATAAAAGAAGCATTACTTAAAGATCCTGCAATATTAAGCCAGGTTGTAGAAAAAATGCAGGTAGCGCAGGAAGAAGAAATGTCTGCAAAAGCCAAAGAGGCAATTGCAAAACGTAAAGACGATTTATTCTCTGATCCTATTTCCCCAGTGGTTGGAAATCCTAATGGAGATATTACTATAGTTGAGTTTTTTGATTATCATTGCGGTTATTGCAAACAAGCGCTTGGAACTTTTATAAAGCTTCTTGATGATGATAAAAAAGTGCGCCTGATATTAAAGGAATATCCTATACTTAGCGAAGATTCAACTTTAGCATCAAAAGCTGCCCTTGCTGTAAACCATATAGCAAAGGATAAATATTTTGATTTCCATAAGGCGATGTTTGCCGCCTCCGGTAATAAGATAAATGAAAACATTATTATGGCAGAGGCAAAAAAGCTTGGCATAGACACTGAGAAATTGAAAAAAGAAATGAATGACCCTTCAATACAGGCAGAGCTTGATAAAAACAGGGAATTAGGCTCAGCAATAGGTGCCATGGGAACCCCAGCTATAATTATCGGGGAAAATTTCTACCCTGGAGCAATACCTTATGAGTACATGCAGAAGGCCATTAAGAGCTGGCGTTCCGGTGATAAAAGTCAGCCAAAACCATAAATAATACATAAGAAATCACCCTCGCATAATATGCGGGGGTGATTAGTTTTCAGGCTCATAATGCTCGCGGTAAGTTCGCACTAAAGTCATACCTGCATTATTTCGTAAAATTTCAGCGCATAAATTATAAGTATCTATTGGCCGTTCGGTTTTTGCAAAATACTGTTCATTATTTTTAAAAATCTGTCCCAGCAACAAAGGCTGCCACACCTTACCATCAGAAACATCAGCCTTAAAATATCCTGTAAAGCCAGTGTTATTATATTCGCCCAGGCGTGTTGTATTCAGCGCATCATTATATGGGTAAACCAGTAAATCTCCTTTTTGCGCCATTGTTGCGGCCTCATCATCCACGTATTGTAAGAATACTATACCAGTCAGGTTGATAGTAACTTTTGGCTTATCTTTTACCTGATAGCGCTTCTTGTTATTCTTTGTCATTTATTGCCTTTTATTTAATTACTGTATTTACACACCATGATTGTGGATATAATTCCTGCAATTTTTTTCTGGCATTTTCGGATGATGCTTTATCATTATATAAACCAAAGCAGGTTGCGCCACTACCAGACATACGCGCAACAAGGCAATTTGGGTCAAAATTTAATGTTTTTATTATTTCCTCAATGACAGGTAGTCTGGCAATAGCTGATGATTGTAAATAATTACTGTATTTTTTTTCATCGGCAATTTCCGTTATAGAAAATTCGATTGTCCCACAAGCTTCAGACAGGGTTGGCTGCATTTTCCAGAAATCTTTAAATATATCTGCTGTAGCAATATGAGTATTAGGGTTTATAAGGACAATATATGGATTTTCTTTCAAGCTAACTTCTTTTATTTCTTCTCCTATACCACTCATTAATGCGGGTTTTCCATATAAGCATACCGGAATATCACTACCCAGCTTTATAGCTATCCTGGCCAGTTCTTCACTACTTATATCAATTTTCCATAATTCAATTAGCGCATGCAATGTAGCGGCGGCATCCGATGATCCGCCTCCTATCCCTGATGCAATGGGTAGGTTTTTTACCAGTTTGATATTTGCACCTGGCGATTTTCCTGAAAAATGCTGTAAGGCCAGCGCTGCCTTTATTACCAGATTATCCTCCAGTTTGGTTTTTGATAATTCATGCCCAAATATACCAGAAATTTCCAGTCTAAGCCCATCAGCTTCCGTTACCAGTATTTCGTCGCCATATTCCGTAAAAACCACGAGGCTTTCAAGCAGGCTGTAATTATCATCACGCTTGCCTGTAATATGCAGGAATAAATTTATTTTTGCAGGTGCTGGTATAGCTACGAAGCCCACTTTGAAACCCACGTTATTGCGTCAGCAATGTGTTGGCTGAAAGATTTTTATCCTTCTTATCTTTAGCATCTGATGAAATTTTATCCGGAAGGCCGTCCTTTATTTTTTTCTGTATTTCTTCACTAACCGCACCGTCCTTCGCATAAGTAAGCGACCTGTCCCATTCAAAACGCGCTTCCGTTTTACGGCCAAGGCGCCAATAAACATCTCCCAGATGTTCATGAACAGTAACATCAGCCGGAAGAAAGGAAACAGCCCTTTCCAAATATATTACAGCCTCTTTATATTCTCCTGCCAGATACAATGCCCAACCCATGCTGTCCATAATTTGCGGATCGGCTGGGCGTTTTTTTATTGCCTTTTCTATCATAGACCTGGCTTCTGCAAAGTTTTCTCCCCGCATAAGGAAACTATACCCTAAATAATTAAGCACATCAGGCTGGGCCGGGCTAAGCTCCAGGGAACGGCGCAGGTTTTTTTCAGCATCAGGCCAGTTACCCTGTTTATCAAGCGATGTGCCAAGGGCAAAATATATAGGCCAGTGCTTAGCGCTCTTTTCTTTTATAGTCCCAAGGGCTGTTTCATAAACTGCTACGGCATCAGAAAAGCGGCCCTGCATCCTGAGCAGGTCACCTTTTGCCATATAAGCTTCAAGATTATTTGGCGATTCTTTTATAAGCTTATCTAATTTAGCTATAGCCTCATCAGTTTTATTTAAATGGCCGAGATTTATAGCCGAATATAATTGGGCGCTGCTGTAAAGCATGCTGGTTTCTGGTATTTTGGCAAGTAATTCATCGGCAATACCAAACTGCTGTAATTCTGTATAAGCCTGAGCCAGAGCAACAATTGCAAGCTCCATATCCGGCTTCAGGTAAAGCGCAAGCTGAAGATATAATGTAGCATCCTGAGTAACATCAGCAGCTAACATTATAGACCCCATGGTAAGCAATATTTCTGCGGCCCCGTCTTTCACATTATTAATAAGAGGCTGCCTGGATCTTATCGAATTTGGATTGGCATTTTTATATGCGGCAACCAAAGGCTTCAATCCTTCCGGTGAGTTGTTTTTTTCATAAAACTTTATAAGCATTTCCATAACGCGTTGAGGTGGGCGCGCAGGATCTTCTATTGCATGTTTAAAATTTTCTGTTGCAGCTTTTGTAAAGCCAGCCTGGGCATTAATTAACGCAAGATGATAATTTACAATAGGCGCGGCACGGCCAACTTCAGCGCTTAGCTCTTCTATCATAATCGGTTTTACTAATTTATGCCTTTCCACGTCCAACCATGCGGATATAAGCGGAAGCCATAGCTGCCCACCTTCTTCATCCGATAATTTATCCAGTACATTAGAAGCGGTTTCAGCATCATTATTTTTGATGGCTCGAAGGCTTATCATCAACGAGGAGATAGGGTCCTTATTATTATTTTTATATACGGTAGTAGCTATTTCCATAGCTTTTTCAACATTGCCGCCTAACAGGTAAAGCCCCATCAACTGATTAGCAACATCAATGCTGTCGCTGTTTCTGGCATATACAGATTCCAGCGATTTTGTTGCGCTTTCTATGTCACCGGTCGACCTGGAGAATTGGCTTGACAAATAACTGCCGGAAACCCCAACTTCATCTGGTTTTGCATCATTTTCAGGCCCTGCTGCTGCAACCGGAGCTTCTTTAAGCTCATCATTTGATGCGATATTTACAGCAAATGCAGCGTTATCAGCGCATGCCAGTTGCATTACAAAAATCACAGACAAAAACAATATAATATTTATTTTCAGCATCTTGCTACAAATTTCTTACTATAATCCTTATGGGAAAAGATATATTTAACATGGATATATTTTTTCTAAAATAAAAACACTTGCACGTTTTGCGTATATTACTAGAATCCCCCCCTAATTTGAACAATTATTTTGATATGAAAGCGAGTATTTTATGAGTGGCAAAGTCAGTAAGAATAACCCGGAATCACGCGGCAAGGTAACAGCATTACGCAAGTATAACGGCAAACCTGTAAAACCAGTTCTTTTTATCAAAAGCGGTGTTGGGCGCTATATAGCGGCCAGCTTTGAAGATGGCACCCTTGCTGTAAACAAGGATACTGGCTTGCCAATAGCTTATAAGAGCATCTAATAAACAACCCGTATCACATACCGGAATAATTAGGTCCGCCACCACCTTCTGGCGTTTTCCATACAATATTCTGTGTTGGGTCTTTTATATCACATGTTTTGCAATGTACGCAGTTTTGCGCATTTATCTGCAATTCAGGTCGCCCCCCCTCTTCCCTTATTTCATATACACCCGCCGGGCAATAGCGCTGTTCCGGCGCGTCATAAACAGGCAAATTAAGTTCGATTGGTATTTTGCTGTTCTTAAGCGTCAAATGTGATGGCTGGTCCTCTTCGTGATTAGTGCTGGATAAAAAAACTGATGACAGCCTGTCAAATGTGATTTTACCATCCGCTTTAGGATAAATAATCCTGCTGCTGTTTTTAGCTTCTTTTAATTGCTTGTAGTCGGCATGGTTCTTAAACGTCCACGGAGCGCGGCCTTTAAGAATATATGTATCTATAGCTGCGTATAGCAGGCCTGGAATCAGTCCGAAACGAAAAGCCGGGCGGATATTACGCACTTTATATAATTCAGGCCACACCCAGCTAGCTTTAAGTTTACCTGGGTAATTATCAAGCGCTTTATCTCCATTTATAAGGGCATCTGCCACAGCTTCCGCTGCCAGCATGGCAGATTTCATAGAAGTATGCGTACCTTTTATCTTTGGAACATTTAGAAATCCAGCAGCATCACCGATTAAGGCACCGCCTGGAAAAGTAAGTTTAGGAATAGATTGGAATCCCCCCTCGTTCAATGCGCGTGCGCCATAACATATACGCCTTCCCCCATCAAAAACCGGGGCTATCGCGGGGTGGGTTTTAAAGCGCTGGAATTCTAAAAATGGATCAAGATAAGGATTCCTGTAATCCAGCCCTACAACAAACCCTACAGCAACCTGATTATTTTCCAGGTGATAAAGGAAAGACCCGCCATAAGTATCCATCGACATAGGCCAGCCAACACTATGCACTACACTTCCCGGCTTGTGCTTATCAGGCGCCACCTCCCACAATTCTTTAATGCCAATCCCATAAGTCTGTGGGTCCGAATCATTACGCAGGTTGAATATATCCATTAGCTGCTGGGACAGGGAACCACGGCAGCCTTCTGCAAATAATGTATATTTTCCTTTAATAGTAACACCGGCCTGATAAGAATCTTTTTTATGCCCATCTTTTGCAATACCAAATTCCCCGGTTACAACTCCAGCTACCCTGCCTTCTTCGATTAATAATTTTGCGGCTGGAAAACCCGGGAATATTTCAACACCAATATTCTCGGCCTGAGTGACCAGCCAGCGGCAAAAATTACTCAGGCTTATAATATAATTACCATGATTATTCATGGATGGAGGAGTTGGCAGCGGCAGTGCATATTTTTTAGTAAGGAACATGAATTTATCATTAGCAGCCAAAGTATTAAGAGGGGCTCCTTTTTCTTTCCAATCTGGTATCAACTCATCCAGGGATCTGGTTTCAAATACGCAGCCGGAGAGAATATGCGCTCCAATTTCCGAGCCTTTTTCCAGCACACAGACTTTTATATCTGGGGAAATCTGGCGCAGTCGTATAGCGGCTGATAATCCTGCCGGTCCACCACCGACTATTACCACATCATATTCCATTGCTTCATTATCTGCCATATAATTACCACCCCTTTACTTTAACCACTTAACGTATCATTATATGTTAATATGAATAATAAAGCATTACTAGAATGGCAATTAGCGGCAGGAATAGATGAGGCAATAGCTGAAGCCCCTACCAATTATTTCATTGCAAAGCAATCCCTTAGCATAGTTAAGACAGAAAGTCCGCAGCCTGCAACCAGCATCCATACCGCAAAAGTCCATTCTAGCGCTACCCCGCTGCATTTATCGCCTGCGGCAGCAAATAATGCTGCGCGGGAACTGGCCAATAATTGTAAAACATTAAAAGATTTAGAGGAAGCAGTAAGGCAGTTTGATGGTTGCGCCATAAAGAAGACTGCTACCAAGACCGTATTTTCTGACGGCAACCCACAATCGCGTATAATGCTGATTGGCGAAGCACCAGGCGCGCAGGAGGATATTCAGGGTATTCCATTTTGCGGCGCAAGCGGCCAGCTTCTGGATAAGATGCTTCAAAGCATTGGCCTTGACAGAACCACAGTATATATATCAAACACTATTTTCTGGCGACCACCTGGGAATCGCCAGCCAAGCGCCCATGAAGTAGCAACCTGCCTGCCATTTGTTGAAAAACATATTGCGCTTATAAATCCCAAGCTCCTTATTTTATCTGGCGGCACCGCAACAACCACATTGCTGCAAAAAGACCTGTCTATTTCCAAGCTGCGTGGAAAATTTTATGATTATAATAATATATATTTAGATTCAGCGATAAAAACAGCGCTTATATACCACCCATCATATCTTTTGCGCCAGCCATTAAACAAAAAGCTGGCATGGCAGGATTTATTGCTTATTAAGAATTTTATGTCCGCATAATAAATTGTATAATAAAACAATATTCCTTTTTTATCCCCCAAGGTTGCAATCCATAAAATTTTAGTATATGTTCCTCGTCCCTATGGCTGGATATGAGAAATATTCCCTGTGGCTTGGCAAGAAAATCTTTGCCATTACCGCATGCAGCGCTCTGGTTCTTATAATGGGATTATGGCAATTCGAGCCTGTTCCAAATATCCAGAGCAAAGCCCCATCGACTGCTATAATAGCAGACGACAACGCTGATCCTGTATCAAAACCACTGCTTTACGAATCAGACCAGGAGCTTTACAGGCAGATATTTTCAGCCCAGAAAGCTGCTAATTGGCAGCTTGCCGATGAAGCTATTTCAAAATTATCCAGCGACATGTTATTAGGTGATGTCCTTGCCGAAAGATATCTGCATCGCCATTACAACACTACATCGGATGAGATTCTGGTATGGCTCAGGAATTATTCAGACCATTCAGAAACCCCGGAAATCATGGAACTTGCCAACCGCAAATATCCGGAAGTATTTATGAAAATGCCGAAGTCGGAAAGACCGCAGGCATTATCAGGATATGGCGATGAGAATAGCGAAGACATAAGATTTGATGATAACCAACAGGCAAAAAAATTATGGTCATATGGTCTTGAGGCCTGGCGTAATGGAAAAAAATCTGACGCTGCAAAGTTTTTTTCATCGCTGGTCGATAAACAAAAAGATCTTTCTGACTGGCAGTATTCAGCAGCCAGCTTTTGGGCATATCGTTCATTTTCTGCTTTAGGAGATAAAGAAAAATCTGACTATTATCTTAAAGAAGCAGCCAGCAACCCAAGAGTTTTTTATGGCATATTAGCATATAAGCAGCTTGATAAGCCGTTGGATCTGGATACAGAATTTGTAAATATCAACTCAGAAGATGTTAAAAAATTATACGGCAAAGCAAAGATACAGAGGATTATAGCCCTTGCGCAGTCCGGGCTGAATGAGAGAGCTGAAGTACAATTGCGGTTATTGTTCCCATCTGCAGATAAACAGGAAAAATGGATGATGTTATCGCTTGCCAACAAGCTTCATCTTGCATCATCTCAAATCAGTATGGCCAAACAACTGGAAAATAATGACCGACAGCTTGATATGCTTAAATATCCCATTCCTGCATGGAAACCAGTCGGTGGCTTCAACATTGATCCCGACCTTATTTATGCCCTGATGCGGCAGGAGTCAGGCTTTCATTCGTCAGCAATAAGCTCTGGTGGGGCTTTGGGATTAATGCAGTTAATGCCACAAACAGCGCGGAAAATGCAGAACGCTGTAGTTAATGACGAAATCTCAAAAAGCCTGAATATAAGCGAGCCTGTCCTTAATATCACGCTCGGCGAAAGATATGTTGAGCATTTATTAAATAACAGCCTGGTGAATAATAATTTATTTTATATGCTTGCAGCATACAATGCCGGACCAAAGCGCCTTAAGGAATGGCAGGATAATATTTCTTATAATGACGATCCTTTATTGTTTGTAGAAAGCATACCTTACTCAGAAACCCGCCATTATATTTTGCAGGTTATGACAAATTACTGGATTTACAGCGAGCTGGATGGCAAAGACAACCAATCCATATCCTACATCCTGCATGGCAACTGGCCTACTTACTTTCCACTTAACACCCCTGTGGCTGATTCGGGACGCCGCAATCACAATGGTTAAGCTGCCGGATTTAAGCTTTGAGCTTAATGCAGGCGGCATAGTTGCCGGGGTTGATGAAGCTGGAAGGGGGCCTTGGGCTGGGCCGGTTGTGGCAGGGGCGGTAATATTGAATCAAAAAAAAATTCCACCCGGTATAAATGACTCAAAAAAACTTAAATCCGATATGCGGGAAATCCTATATGAAAAAATATGCGAGCACTCAATTATAGGTGTAGGAATTAGTACGGTAGAGGAAATAGACAGGCTTAATATCCTTCAGGCAACAATGATGGCAATGCAAAGGGCTGTTGAAATGCTTGGCAATAATAATATTAACTTAGTTCTTATTGACGGAAACAAAGCCCCTGAAATTAATTACCAGACAAAAACAATAATTGGCGGTGATTCAAAATGCTTGTCAATAGCAGCCGCCAGCATAATTGCAAAAACAACCCGCGACAGGATAATGCGGGAACTATCCTGCGAACATCCGGAATATGGATGGGAGAATAATTCTGGATACGGAACCAAAAGGCATCAAGAAGCCCTTGCCAAGTATGGAATAACTATGCATCATAGGCGCAGTTATAGACCAATAAGCGAACTTATAGGGCACATATGAAAATCACATCTGTTATTGCCTGCCTAATTTTTATCATGTTTTCATCATCAGCTTACGCGGATATGAATACGGTATCGCTTAGGATCGCTCCAGCGCCTAATACCCCTTCAACCTTCATGGTTAATATTATTGACAATAAAACAGGCAATCCCATGACAGAATCAAATCTGAAAGTGGCCCGCACCAAAAGATTGCATTTTCTGGTAATAGACCCTTCCCTTACCGAATATTACCATATTTACCCAACCGTTGTAAAAGATGGGGTATGGAGTTTTGATTTTGCGCCCGCAAGAACGCATAAATTCCGCGTATGGGCTGATTTAACAAGGCTGGATACAGGCAAACAGGAATATGCTGCCGCCGATATTGGTTCTTATGATCCAAAATATAAGCTCAAAACAATGGAAAAAACTTTAAACAACTCCGCTAATATTGGCGAATATAATTTTACATTGAAATTAGATAGCGAACTTAAATCAGGTGACACTACTATAGCCACTATAACAGTAACTAAAGATGGCGCACCATTTACTGACTTGAAACCATTAATGGGCGCATTTGCCTATGCGGTAGGTTTTTATGGGGATTATAATTCTATAATGCATATTCGCCCTATGGGCAAAGAGCCGGAAAATATAAGCGATAAAGATGGCCCTGTTTTACATTTCCATATTGCGCCAAGCAAACCAGGCTTTGTAAAAATATATGTACAATTTAATATAAACGGTCAGGATGTTTATGTGCCGTTTGGGGTTATGGTAAAATAATGACCGGCAAGGATCTTGTCCGGCGTTCTCCAATGTCTGCAAAAAGCCTTTCGCAAATTCTTGAGCCTGTAACCAGGCCTGTATTCAAATCCCATGGGCTGGCAGGAAACCGCATAATCAGTGACTGGCCTGAAATTGCGGGCAGCAAATTATCTGCGCATTGCATACCACAAAAACTATCATTTCCAGCAGGAAAGAAAATTGACGGCACACTTAGCATAGCGGTTGAAAGCGGCTTCGCAACCGAACTCCAGCATATGCAGCATATTATTATAGACAAGCTTGCAATTTACTTTGGCTATAAGGCTGTTTCGCGAATTACCATATCGCACAGCTATGCCGCACCGCTTATTACAGAGCCCAGGAATAAAAAAACAGTAAAACGTGAGCCTGCCAACTTTCTTATAAATGAAGAAATTGAGGATGTTGAATTACGGTCAGCTTTAGCCAAAGTAGCCAAATCACTTTCGGATTGCTAAGTAATTTAGTTTTTTATTATTGCATATGCGCTTAAATAACATAATAATGCATTCATGGTTTTATAATATATATATTAGGGGTTTTTATGAGGACATTACTTGCTTCCATATTATTGACAGGCGCTGCTTTATTTTCCGCTGCTTCATTCGCCCAGGATAAGCCAAAATCTGCCCAGGCCGAAGCAAAATCCTCTCCGCCAGCTACTACAACCCCGGCTTTAAATAATGCGCCGGAACCGCTTAAAGGCATCATAACTAATAGCCTTATAAGTGATGCGCCATTGCCTTCCGACCATGTTATGGGCAGCAAAGATGCAAAAGTTATTTTGATTGAATATGCTTCACTTTCATGTCCGCATTGCGCACATTTTTATGGTTCTATAATGCCAGATATTAAGAAAAAATATATAGATACCGGGAAAATTCGCTATATTTTGCGTCAGTTCCCACTTAATGAACCTGCCCTTATAGGAGCTATACTGGTAAATTGCGTTGGCCAGGGCAATTCCGATAAATATTATTTGTTTAACAGCGTGTTATTTGATGCGCAGAGCAAATGGGCATTTGATGGAAACTGGAAGCCTGCCCTGCAAACTATTGCAGCGGTTGGCGGCGTAAGCAAGGAGCAATTCGATAGCTGCGTTAACAATAAAGATAGCGAAATGGCGGCTCTCAGCGCAAAGAAGGCTGCAATGGATGAGTTACATGTATCGCATACCCCTTATTTTTTCATAGGCGGCGAGGCATATAATGGCGATATAACTATTGAAGATATATCAAAATTCATTGATTCCAAGCTAGATGCAAAATAACAAACGAATTATGCAAGTCTATTCTTGACATACGTTCACACTATCCATAAATTGCCCCCGGTTCCTGGTATGAGTTTTTTATGAGAAGCAATGATCGCCTGCCGTCCCTTGAGAAGTTACAGGCGAAAATTGATAGGATTAAAGGGCACAGCCGGAACGCTCCTGACTCTGCTAATGATGATATGTCATATGCGGTGCGCCTGCTAACAGATCTGGCGGCAGGGGTGATAATGGGGGTCGGAATCGGTTATTTTATTGATTCATATTTTTCGACAATCCCATTATTCATGATTATAGGCTTGTTTATTGGTGTCGCGGCAGGCGTTAAGAATATGATTAGTAGTGCAAAGATAATAGATAAGAAGTTAAGTGAACAACAAACGGATGATGATAAAATATGAGTGAAGAACACGCAGCACATAGTCCGCTAGCACAATTTGAAATTTTCCCGCTTCATCCAATTCATTTTGCCGGATACGATATCAGCTTTACCAACTCCTCATTATGGATGGTGATAGTTATCACCGCAGTTATAGCCCTTTTATTACCAGCATCCCGCAAGAAGGCACTTGTGCCCGGCAGGCTGCAGAACGTATCTGAAATACTGGTTGAATTTGTTGGAAATACAATTACTGAGATCTCCGGTAAGGAAGGAATGAAATATTTTCCTGTAGTATTTACCTTATTCATTTTCGTATTAACATGTAACCTGTTTGGGATGCTTCCAGGTTCATTTACAGTTACCAGCCATATTATCGTAACTTTTTCACTGGCAGCCTTTATATTTGCAGGGGTTACGTTAATAGCTATTTTTAAACACGGGCCAGCTAAATTTCTTCATTTTTTCCTGCCCGAAGGCACGCCTCTCCTTATGGCTCCACTTTTGTTCGTAATTGAATTATTTTCATATCTTTCGCGCCCGGTAAGCCTCTCTGTACGTCTTGCTGCAAATATGATGGCCGGTCACGTAACCCTGAAAGTAATTGCCGGGCTGGTTATAACATTTGGCATGCTGGTTGGCGTATTCAGCATGTTTCCGCTATTGCTGTTCCTGACTGGTTTTGAAATAGCGATAGCTGTTATTCAGGCTTATATTTTTACAGTTCTTACTTGCGTTTATCTTAATGATGCGCTTCATTTGCACTAATTTCTATTTAATTATTATCAATCACTAACTTAAAAAGGACTAAATCATGGAAGCAGAAGCATACAAACACATAGCTGAAGGCCTTAAATATATAGGCGTTGGCCTGACCGCCTTTGGTTTTCTTGGCGCAGCTTTAGGGGTAGGCAAAATATTTGCCGCGCTTCTGGAAGGCATTGCCCGTAACCCATCAGCGAAATCACAGCTTATGATACCGGCATATATCGGCGCTGCTTTCGCTGAGTTCATGGGGCTTCTGGCTCTCGTAGTGGGCATGGTGCTGATTTTCCTTGTAAAATAATAAGTAACCGAAGGTATTTCCTGTGCCACAATTAGATCCAACATGGTTCGCATCGCAGATATTCTGGTTATTTGTATGCTTTACACTTTTGTATATCGTGTTATCACGCGTTATATTGCCGCCTTTGCAAAATATTATTGAAACGCGCAGTAATACGATTGAAAATGATCTGGTTATGGCACAGGACCTTAAGGTTAAGGCCGAAGAATCCAAGGTTGCCTATGAAAATATCCTTATAAAATCAAGGCAGTCGGCACAGAACTTAATAAGCGAGGCAGAGGTTGCAGCTAAGGCCAGGGCGGAAGAAGCAGCAAAGACCCTTGACCAGCAGATAGCTGTGCAATCCTCAAATGCCAGCATAGCCCTTGCCGAAAAAAAGAAAAAATTTCTTGATGAGCTTATGCCGTCAACAGTTGAATTTTCATCTATGATAGTAGAGAAACTTACAGGCCATGCTCCAAGCAAAGAGCAGGTTAAAGCAGCGGTTAATAACGCTACATTATCTGAACAGAATGGGTAATATATATGCTGGATACTAACGAACCAAAATTCTGGGTGGCTCTTGCATTCGTGCTTTTTGTTTCACTGCTTGCAAAAAAAATATCTGTAATTCTATTTTCAGTACTCGACAAACGTACCGATAAAATAAAATCTGAACTTGCGGAAGCTGCAGCAATACGCGCTGAGGCTGAAGAAACCCTCGCCCTTTATAAACAAAAACAAGCTGAATTTGCGCGTGAAGCCGAGAATATTCTGGCCAAGGCCCGTTCAGATGCTGAAACCAACAACTCAAAAGCACAGCAGGAACTTAAAGCCGCGATGGATGCAAGGCTTAAGCAGGCGGTTGAAAAAATTGCGCAGGAAGAAGCTGCCGCCATATCTGATATACGCAACCATATAGTTGATATTGCACTTAATTCAGCTCGTGCTATAATAGTTGGACAAACGAATAACTTATCCCAAGATGAGCTGATAAAAATTGCGATCTCCGATATTGAACGTAAAATCCACTGATAAATTATATTTTGGCAATAGGGCTGCCAAACTGCTTCTCACACTCCTTGTATTTCATATTCCGGCGCATGCCTATGCTGGTGCGTGGACGCAAAATAAAGATAAAGGGCAATTGATAACCAACTTGTCTTATTATTCGAGCAATGAATATTTTGATAATTCAGGAAAAAAACGAAAAGCCAGCAATTACAGCAAATACGAGCTTAACCCATATTTTGAATATGGGGTTCGCGACTGGCTTACAGTAGGCGCAAATATTTTTGCGCAAAGAGCTTCGCAATATAATAGTGGTTTAGGAAGGAAACAAACCAATTGGGGCATTGGGGATAGCGAGTTATTTTTCCGCACTCGCCTGTGGCACAACAAGGATTTTATAATTTCCGCCGAACCGATGCTTAAATTACCAGGCATGGAAAGCCATAAAGAGCAGCCGCAAATAGGCAATCCTAATTATGATACTGGCTTAACTATGTCAGGGGGATATAGTTTTAAAGCCTTGCAGCTTGATCATTTTATAAATCTTGATGCGGGTTATCGTCACCGCTTTGGCTCGCCAGCAGACCAGCTTAAATTTGCGGCAACTGCTGGGATATCAGTTACAAACCGCATCAGGATACTTACGCAATTCTTCAGGACAGCGCGGCTTTCAAATACAAACAATCCGGTATTTACCCAGGCTTCAAGCGACGATTATGATCTAAGTAAATTGCAGCTTTCTGCCGTCTACCAGACAGACAACAAACTATCGTTTCAAATTGGCGCATACAATAATATCGCTGGCCGCAATACAGGTAGCGGCGACGGGGCATTACTTGCGGTCAGCAAAGAATTTTAATGGATCCGCTGGGGAAGATACTCAGGGCACGCGGGCTTGTTTCTGAATCACAATTATCATACTTGCTGGAGGCTCAGAAACATTCCGGCAGCAGGCTTGGTGAAATAATAATATCTGAAGGCATACTAACTTATCTTGAACTATACAGGGCGATTGCCGAGCATTACGAGCTTGAATTCATAAACCTTCTGGAAGAACCTCCAGATGAAAAACTGCTTACATGTATAAATGCTGTTGAGTATCTTCATTTTCAGGCAATACCATGGAAATTCAAGGATAATAAAATAATCGTAGCAATATCCGAATATTGCGATGAAACAATAAAATGGCTTTATGAAAGATATTCCGATAATTTTGAACTGGTTGCAACATCTCCCCTTGATATAAGAAAAACCGTAGAACGAATTTTCGGCGAATTCCTTGAGAAGGATAGCAAGCTTAGGCTATGGGAACAAAATCCCGACATATCTGCGCGTGTCACAGCATCAGGATTAACAAAACAAATTATTTATATTTCTATAATTTCAGCGCTGGCCCTGGCGGTTATGTTTCCAAGGCAAAGCAGCAGCTTATTTATATCGTTTTGCAGCATTTTATATTTTGTAAGCATCATAGTAAAAATGTATATTTTTTGTGTTGGCTGTAAACCGCAAGAAAAAACGAACTGGCCGCAACTGATTTCTGAATATGATGATGCAAGCCTCCCGGTATATACCGTGCTTATCCCCATGTATAACGAAGTTGCAAGCCTGCCAAATATGCTAGCTGCCATGCAGAATATGGATTACCCGAAGGAAAAACTGGATATAAAGCTAATATTGGAAGAAGATGATATTGAAACCATAAATGCTGCTATCGCCTTAAAACCCAGACATAATTTTGAAATAATCCGCGTTCCATATAGTACACTTCGCACAAAGCCAAAAGCCTGTAATTATGCCCTGCGTTTTGCAAAGGGTGAATATGTAACGGTTTTTGACGCTGATGATATACCAGAAAGCCTGCAACTTAAAAAAGCCGTAACGATGTTCCGCAGCATCCCAGATAGCATAATCTGCCTGCAAGCCCGGCTTAATTACTATAATGCTGACACTAACTGGCTTACGCATTCCTTTTCGCTGGAATATAGCGCATTATTTAACATAATGCTGCGTGGCCTTGAGCGCCTTGGCGTCCCCTTGCCCTTGGGTGGCACCAGTAACCACATCTCCCTTGCCCATTTGCGTGATCTGGGCGAGTGGGACGCTTATAATGTGACCGAAGATGCTGATCTGGGCGTCAGGCTCGGCGCGCAGGGGTTTAAGACTGCATTATTAGATTCATACACAATGGAAGAAGCACCGGTTATGGTTTCTGCGTGGATTCGCCAGCGCTCCCGGTGGATAAAAGGCTATATGCAGACATGGCTTGTCCATATGCGCAATCCTTTCAGGCTATACAAAAAGCTTGGCTTTAAAAGCTTCTGCGGCTTTCAATTTTTCATTGGTTTTTCAAGCTTTACCTTCCTGACTGCTCCGATACTCTGGGCATTTGTCCTGTTATACTGGATTTTACCGCCATATTTATCGGCACAGTGGCTGCCTTCATGGCTTCTATGGCTAAGCCTTAATAATTTTTTCCTGAATATTATAATACATTGGGTAATGATGTTATATTGTGTTTCAAGGAAGAAGAATCCTACTTATCAATATAAAATCGCAGCATTATTTTACCCGTTTTATTTAACTCTGCATTCAATAGCAAGCTACAAGGCGCTTTATCAACTTATTGTAAAACCTCATTTTTGGGAAAAAACCACACATGGGGTTTCACAAGCATTAAAAAATGAAGGGCAAGTACCTAATTTTGCAACAAATATAGTATTGACTGCCCGGTATTAATTAGGATATAAAGCCCACCTGTAAATTTGAAGGAATAAGGTCATGAAAGTTCTAAGCTCTTTAAAATCAGCAAAAAAACGCGATAAAGATTGCCGTGTTGTGCGTCGCAAGGGTCGTGTTTACGTGATAAACAAAAAGAACCCGCGTTTTAAAGCCCGCCAGGGATAAAAGTAATACTATCAGTTTTTATTGCCCTGCAATACGGCAATGCACATTCACTATAAATGGGCGCGCCCTGTCGCTTACCCTGTCAGGGAGAAGGTAAAGCCCTGAATCCGCTGTCTGGTACTGGATATTATTAGCCTCCAGGAAATCTTTTACTACAGGCAGGCTTATAGCAACATCTGACTTCTTTATAACTTCCGATGAATCAGATCCGGCCTGCTTAATATGTAATTCAGTTTTTGCTACAACAACGCCCACAACATTTCCGCTGCTATCAAGCAGTGGGCCTCCTGAATTGCCATGCTGCACAGAATCGCTGAACTGCAGCCATTTTTCCTCACCGGTAGGGCCTTTCATATCAATTATATTAGCTGACCTGACAATTGGTTCATGACTACGCCAGGAATCGCCGGGATAACCGATAATAACAACAGGATCGCCCTGGTTAAGTGGCTGCTTCATTGAGTTAAAATATGCCATATCACTGCTGGTAAATGCGGTCTTAAGCAAAGCGAGATCATGTTCAGGGTCTTGCGCAACCACTACAGCGCCTGCCGACATGGCATCACCATGTATGCTGATTTTATCACAATTAGATATTACATGATTATTGGTTAGAAGATGCCCGGAATGGGTAACAAAAAACCCAGTGCCTGATGTGTAGGAAATCATTTTTACTGCCTGGGCATTGGCGCTGGCTGAGCCGAGCAATAACGCCGCTGCTATTACACAATACATGATACTAATTATATGCCGCATAACATGCTACTTTTGTTCAGTTACCGGATTAAAGATAGAGTTTCCAGTTGGAGATACGTCTTTTGGTGTATTATCGGCTCCCTTTTCTGATTTTTTAGGCTCATCTTTCTTAATTTTAGCTTCCGGCACAGATAATAAGGAGCGCGTTGTAGGAATAATTTTAGGGTCACGGAAATAAGAGCCGCGTAATATTATAATTGTTATTCGGCGATTGCGTGGGCTGCTTGGCTCCTGCGGAACGAGCAATTCTTTATCAGCCAGCGCTTCTACCTTTATAACGCGTTCTGGCTCCAGTTGAGTTGTAGCAAGCATGCGCCGCGCAGAATTAGCCCTGTCAGCGGATAATTCCCATATACTATATTGTGGGTTTTGCGTGGCATTTGGCGAGTCGGTATGTCCTTTTATAGCTATATTATTTGGTGTTTTAACCACTAAACGCGCCATAGTATCTAATATCTTTTTGCCAGTTTCCGTTAAAGTGGCACCCCCTGGTACAAACATAGGTTTTTTGGCATCATCTATCATGTCGATCTTCAGGCCTTCAGGTGATTCCTGCATTATTACATTATTTTTATAATCCTTTAATTCATCCTCTGTTTCCATGGCCTGCTTTATATCCTGCTCAGCAGATTGCATTATATCGCTATCTTCGGTGCTTTCCGCCACTTTTTCACTTTTGCTGCTGGCTTCGGCATCAGGGTCACTTTCGCCTTTGACGTTGTTAGGAGCTGCTGCAACATCACCTTGTTTTACCTGACCAACAACAAGGCCAACTTCTGTAAGATCATTCTTTGATTTACCAGCTTCAGAGGCATGTAAACCTCCCTTCATGCCAATCCCCATAGAATCTTTAATACCAATTGTCGGGGTAAAATATTCAGCCAGGCCCATTTTCTGCTGAGTAGTAGTGGCACTAAGCAACCACAGCAAAAGAAAGAATGCCATCATAGCCGTTACGAAATCGGCATAAGCAACTTTCCAGGCGCCGCCATGATGCCCACCTGCAACTTTCTTAATTTTTTTAACTATAATAGGTTGTTCGCTTGCCATAGCGCTCGATTATGGCAAACAAAGCTTAATAAACCCTTATCAATAGTTATTCCAAACAATAATTATACAATTATTGTTTGGTGATTCGCCTGCTACGCGGCGTAAAACAGGGCTTTCGGCCTCGATTTTCATAGTCATTATATATTATTTTTGCACATAATGACTATAAAGAATGAAAGTGATTATTGGCAGGATTTAATATATAGTATCTGAATGGAACAAGAAAAAAAGAAACGCCCCTTTATAACTGCAAAGGAAGCATTTGTTGCCATTGTTGTTATCTACTTAACAGCGATAGCCTTTAACAAACCAGTACCGTTTATTGATATGCTTGTGCCACCTGCGCCAGAGAGAAAAGTGTCAGAGCAAGAAATAATAAACTTCAGTCCACAGATTAAAGATATTTCCGCACAACAGATAGCTGATAACATAAACAGCAATGGCAAGCCAACATTAATGGTTCTTTATACATCATGGTGCGGTTACTGCAAAATACTTATGCCAAATATCTCAACTCTGAAAAAAGAAGGAAAAATAGAAGGAATAAACCTGCTTTTGATTTCGGTGGATAAAGAGCGTAACAAAGCTTCAAAATATATATTGGAACATAATTACGACAAAGTTTTTACGCCATATATCATGGCCTCAGAAGATGAAGAGGATTTAAAAAATATAATAAAAAATAAAAATGGGAATTATACCCGTGCAATTCCTTATGCTCTGTTTTTTGATAGTCATGGAAATTTGCTTGAAGAAACTATAGGAATCATCAATAAAAAAATGCTATTAAGTAAACTTGAAAATGCGATAAATAACCCTAAGCTTAGATAGTTATAAATTATGCGAAAAATAGTTATTTTATTTATTTCAGTATTGATATTTCCTTTTGCCAGCCATTCCGAAGACAAGCCAGACAACAAACTGCCAGAAACAATTACCGTAGTCGCCGATACCTGGTGCCCTTTTAATTGTACCCCAACCTCTCCTCACCCAGGCTTTATGGTCGACCTGGTAACGGCTGCTTTTGCAAAGCATAATATTAAAGTTGAATACAGCATAGTTCCATGGACCCGGGCTATTGAAGAAACCCGCAAAGGAATGCACACCGCCATAATAGGGGCCGCTATTGATGATGCTCCGGATTTTATTTTTCCCAATGTTGCAGAAGGGTTTGTAAAAAATCATTTCTTTGTAAAAAAAGGAAATCCATGGCGCTATACTGGCATTGATTCTCTAAAAAATGTCGTTTTAGGGCTAATAGATGATTACAGCTATACCGAAGAAATGGATAATTATGTAAAGAAATACAAGCTTGACCCGCAGAGAATCGAGATGATGTCTGGCGATAAGGCTCTTGCAATTAATGTAAGCAAATTATTGCGTGGCAAGATTGGGGCGGTGGTTGAATCAAAATATGTAATGACTTACTATTTATCGCAAAATGGCTTGCTGGATCAGGTGGAAAATGTTGGCAATCTTACCATAACCGATAAAAACAAGCTTTATATTGCATTCAGCCCCAAGAATAAGAAGCTTGCCCAGAAATATGCCGATATAATATCCGAAGAAATACCAAAGATGCGCGCCAATGGTGAGCTGGCAAAAACATTGGATATTTACGGTATAACTGACTGGGAACAACCGTAACAAAAAAAACTTCCCTGTTTTCACAGGGATGGAAATTGCATTTTATATTTTCTCCAGCCTTTCATACCGCCGTATTGCAGATGAATGGATGAATAATAGCAAGATACCGCACAATGCTTACGAAACAACGTAATCCTGTGGACGGCGAAGCCGTAGCACAGGATTCTTCATCAATGTTCCCGAGATCCTGCGCAATTGCTATTGCAATTCGCAGGATAACAGAGCAAACCAGTATAAGCTATGCCAGCATGGCAAGCATCAGTATCGCAACAATGTTGGCTATCTTTATCATAGGGTTAACAGCGGGCCCGGCAGTATCCTTATATGGGTCGCCCACAGTATCACCGGTTACTGCCGCTTTATGAGCTTCCGAGCCCTTGCCACCATGATTGCCTTCTTCGATATATTTTTTAGCATTGTCCCATGCGCCACCACCGGCAGTCATAGAAATCGCCACAAAAATACCGGTAACGATGATTCCAAGCAACATAGCCCCTACCGCAGCGAATGCCGATTCATGGCCAGCTATTGAAACCACTATAAAATAAAGCACTACAGGGGCTGCAATTGGCAGGAGCGATGGTATTATCATTTCCTTGATAGCTGCCTTGGTAAGCATATCAACAGCCCTGCCATAGTCCGGCTTCTGGGTGCCAAGCATAATGCCAGGCATTTCCTTGAACTGGCGGCGAACTTCAACAACTACAGAGCCGGCCGCCCGGCCAACCGCCATCATCCCCATTGAGCCAAACAGGTACGGAAGCATTCCACCAATAAACAAACCTACAACAACATAAGGGTCATTAAGCAGGAATTTCACATTAAGCGCCGGGAAGTAATGTTTAAGGTCTTCCGTGTACGCGGTAAAAAGAACCAGCGAAGCAAGAGCTGCCGAGCCTATTGCATAGCCTTTAGTTACTGCCTTGGTTGTATTTCCAACAGCATCAAGCGCATCGGTAACTTTACGTACATCCGCAGGAAGGTCGGACATTTCCGCGATACCACCGGCGTTATCAGTTACCGGGCCATAGGCGTCAAGTGCGACTATCATACCGGCCAGTGCCAACATAGTAGTTGCAGCAATTGCAACACCATAAAGCCCGGCATTAGTATAAGCAAAAATAATCCCGGCGCATATGATTATTATAGGAACAGCGGTAGCCTCCATGGAAACTGCAAGCCCCTGTATTACGTTTGTTCCATGCCCGGTTGTAGATGCCTGCGCTATGCTTTTTACCGGGCGGTACTGGGTGGCTGTATAATACTCGGTTACAATAACTATAAGGCCCGTTATTACCAGTCCGGCAAGCGAGCAGTAAAACAGGTTCATCGAGTTAAAGCTAATGTTTCCTACAATATAGTGCGAGGATTTATCAAAAAGTTTATTGGTAACTGCAAAAACACCACCCGCAGACAATACCGTGCTGGCTATAAGGCCTTTATACAATGCGCCCATAATATTATTGCTGGCACCGAGTTTTACAAAGAACGTACCGATTATTGATGTTATAATGCAGACACCACATATTGCCAACGGATACAGCATCATTGCTTCCTGTATAGCTCCTGCAAAGAATATGGAGCCAAGCAGCATAGTGGCAACAATGGTTACTGCGTATGTTTCAAACAGGTCGGCAGCCATACCTGCGCAATCCCCGACATTATCACCTACGTTATCAGCGATGGTCGCAGGGTTTCTTGCATCATCCTCCGGTATTCCGGCCTCAACCTTACCAACCAGGTCAGCGCCAACATCAGCTCCCTTTGTGAATATACCACCGCCAAGACGGGCAAATATAGAAATAAGTGATGCGCCAAAGCTGAGGGCAACAAGCGCCTCAACAAGAGTGCGCTGGTGAATGCCTGATGATTTAAGGAATATATAATAGCCAGCAACCCCAATAAGACCTAGCCCAACCACTAAAAGCCCTGTTATTGCACCAGATTTAAAAGCTATATCAAGCCCTTCTTTCAGGCCTTTACGCGACGCTTCAGTGGTTCTCACATTAGCACGCACTGAAATATTCATGCCAACATACCCGGCTATGCCCGAAAGGACCGCTCCTATAACAAAACCAATGGCCACATACGCGCCAAGCTTAACAAATAAAAGTATGGTTATTATAACGCCTACAATTCCTATGGTAGTGTATTGCCGGTTCAGATAAGCGCCAGCGCCTTCCTGAATCGCCCCGGCGATTGCCTGCATTTTATCTGTCCCGGTAGGAGATGATAAAATTACCTTTGCCATGTATATCCCATATATAACGGCAAGAAGACCAGCACCAATCACCAGTTGCAGAACCAAGTTGGCATCCATCATAGCATACTCCACATAGTTGTTGTTAAAAACTACAATAAAAACAACATGTCAGAAGTGCAATAAGGATGCAATTAAAATTTTAAAGCGATAAAAAAGGCTATTTCTTCGCTGCTGCGATAGCTTTATTAATAAGCTCAAGGGCCTTTGGTTTATCCTCCCAGCCCACAACCTTTACCCATTTACCTTGTTCCAGATCCTTATAATGGGCAAAGAAATGCTCTATCTGGTCAAGCAATGTTTGTGGAATATCCTTATAGCTTTCCACTTTATCATAGAAAGGGTGTAATTTTGAGGATGGCACCGCTAATATTTTTTCATCGCCACCTGCCTCATCCTGCATCATCAACACGCCGATAGGGCGCACCGACATAACTGCTCCCGGGTGAATTGGCCGGCGTCCGATAACCAGCACGTCAGCCGGGTCGCCATCATCAGAAAGCGTATGCGGAATAAAACCATAATTACAAGGGTAATACATTGCGGTATGCAGGAACCGGTCAACAAACAGCGCTCCCGATTCTTTATCCATTTCATATTTTATAGGAGCCGAGCCAAGCGGCACCTCTATAATAACATTTACATCTTCCGGGACGTTATCGCCAATTGAGATCTTGCTAATATCCATTTTTATTCCAATTTATTTCCAATTGTTAATATTCTTGTTTTTCGGGTTACGGGGTTGCCGGGATATAGGAAAATTGGCGCAATGTAAAGTGTGAATATAGCAAAAATATTATAGCAAAAATATAGCAAATTATGTTCTTGTAAAAAATTACTGCTTCGCTAGGCTTGCGAAGGCTCTTTATAAGTAACATCGAGTAAGATATTTGCCCCAAAATGGAAAACTCTAATAACAGGGTTATCGCCCCTTCCCTTGCTTCTGATGATATAGAGCAACAGGCTTTACGCCCCCTGTCTTTTGCTGACTTTACAGGGCAGGATGAAATCCGCGAGAATTTAAAAATATTTGTAAAAGCTGCGCGAGCGCGTGCTGATTCACTGGATCATGTATTGCTTTACGGCCCTCCAGGGCTTGGTAAAACCACTTTAGCACAGATTATCGCCAAGGAAATGGGGGTTGGCTTCCGTCCTACTTCCGGACCAATACTTACAAAGGCAGGGGATCTGGCAGCAGTGCTTACAAATTTACAGGCTGGTGACGTCTTATTTGTAGATGAGATACACCGTATGAATTCAGCGGTAGAAGAAATACTTTATCCGGCGATGGAGGACTACAAGCTAGACCTGATGATCGGCGAAGGCCCTGCTGCGCGCACTGTGCGTATCGACCTGCCTAAATTCACGCTGGTTGGAGCAACAACCCGGCTGGGTCTTATCTCTAATCCACTGCGTGACCGTTTTGGAATTCCGCTTCGCTTGCGTTTTTATGATTCCAGGGATTTGCAGAATGTTATTGAACGCGCTGCCAGCCTGTTTTCTATAGAAATTACCAGGGACGGATCATATGAAATAGCGAAGCGTTCACGCGGAACCCCGCGCATTGCCCTGCGCCTTTTGCGCCGGGTGCGTGATTTTGCTCATGCGGCAGATAAAAAAAATATAGATGGAAAGCTTGCCGACCATGCCCTTAAAAGGCTGGAAGTTGACAGTATAGGCCTTGATTCCGCCGATCATCGCTACCTGCGTTATATAGCCGATCACTACCAGGGTGGCCCCGTTGGCGTAGAAACCATTGCCGCCGGGCTTTCTGAACAGCGTGATGCGATCGAAGAAACAATAGAGCCATATTTATTACAGGTTGGCTTTATACAGCGGACCCCTCGTGGGCGCATGCTTACAAAAACCTGCTTCATGCATTTAGGCCTTACCCCTCCTGCCACTCCCCCTGCCCTGTTTCCCGATATGGATATAAATAATGACGAATAAGAAAATGACGAATAAAAATATTCATACATTTCCTATAAGGATTTATTATGAAGATACGGACGCGGCCAAAATAGTTTATTATGCGAATTATCTTAAATTTGCAGAACGGGCCAGGACCGAAGCATTGCGTCAATCAGGGATAGACCAGTCAGCTTTATTTAACGAACACAAAATCGGTTTTGTGGTCAGACGCTGCATTGTAGATTTTTTTAAGCCAGCAAAGCTAGATGACCTCTTGACAATTGAGACACATTTGCACGATATAAGCAAAGTCAGTATGAACATGATGCAATATATAAAACGCGGCAATGAAATTCTGGTTGAAATAGAAGTAAAACTTGCCGTAGTTGGCGAGGATATGAAGCTTGCAAAGCTCCCGGATTTCGTACAAAAAGCAATGGTAAGAATTTTTTATAACAAAGATTAGCATAACAACATAAATAATATCATCAGAACAGGAAAATAAAATGGCAGACCCAGCAACACTTTCCACAGTTTCCACCGCCGTGCAGGGCGTAGATTCCGCAACCCTGGCCGGAAGCAGCGCTGCACACAGCTTTTCCATATTTGCCATGTTCATGCAGGCTGATTCGATTGTAAAATTCGTAATGATCATGCTGCTTATGGCGTCTTTCTGGTGCTGGGCAATTATTTTTGAAAAATACTTCCTGTTCCGCAGCGTAAAAAGCAAGGCGCATCGTTTTGAGGGCGAGTTCTGGTCAAGCGAAGCGCTGGATAAATTTTATGAGAAAGTAAAGAAGCGTGCCAATCATTCCATGGCTATTATTTTTGTTGCAGCAATGGAGGAATGGCTGCGCTCAAAAACCACCGTGAACACCCCGTTGCAAGGTTTAAAATTAAGCCTGCGCGAGCGTGTGGTGCAGGTTATGCAGGTTGCGCGCAACCGCGAGCTTGAGCATCTTGAAAGTGGGCTTGGGTTCCTTGCAACAGTTGGCTCATCGGCTCCGTTCATAGGTTTATTTGGGACGGTATGGGGTATCATGAACAGCTTTCAGGCGATTGCCATTTCCAAAAACACTTCTCTTGCTGCGGTTGCACCAGGTATCGCCGAGGCGCTGCTTGCAACTGCGATAGGCCTTTTCGCGGCGATACCTGCGGTTATAGCCTATAATAAATTTTCCAATGAGCTTGCCCATTTTTCCAACAAGCTGGAAGATTTCAGCACAGAATTCGATACGATCCTTTCACGCCAGTTGGAAGGGTAAGCCATGGGTGCAAGTTTAGGAGGCGGAAACGGCAGGAGCAATCGCAGGCGGAGCCATCGCGCCGACCGTTTTTCCGAGATAAATATCACCCCGATGGTGGATGTGATGCTGGTGCTGCTTATTATATTCATGGTGGCGGCACCGATGATGACAAGCGGTGTTACAGTAGACCTTCCAAAAACTTCTGCAGCTCCGGTTTCGGGGCAGGATGAGCCTCTGTCCGTTTCAGTAACATCAGGGGGGAAGATATATATACAGAAAACCCAGGTTCAGCTTAAAGAGTTACAGGATAAACTGAAATCCATAGCTGGTGAGAAAAAAGATACCCGTATTTTTGTGCGTGGCGACAGAAATATTGATTACGGAAAAATGATGCAGGTAGTAGGTGAAATAAACGCTGCCGGATTCGTCAAGGTGGCGCTTATAACCGATGCAGTGGGCGCAAATGCGCCGGATAAGAGATAGGCAAAGTGCATAGTGAGCGCAGAACAGGCATAGCTTATTCAGCAGCATTACATGTGCTGCTGGTAATCATTATGATTTTGGGGCTGCCTTCTTTCCTGAAAAATGAACCTCCGGTAATGCCTGATGCTATTACCGTAGAAGTTTTACCAATAAGCGAGCTTTCGAATGTAAAGCCTTCTGATGCGCCAAAGGCCGACAAGCAGAATGACGTTCCGGAAAAGGAAATGCCTAAGCCAACTCCTCCGGTAAAAACCGCAGAAGCTACCCCTACCCCGCCTGAACCAGAGCCAGCGCCAGTTCCAACACCACCAAAGCCAGAGATAAAAAAGCCCGATATAAAAAAGGTAGAAAAGCCTGAACCTCCAAAACCACTAAAGAAAGAAGAGAAGAAAGAAACCAAAAAAGCTGAGTCTGAGCTGGATGCCATATTGAAGTCGATCAAGAATGATGCGGCAAAGGAAAAAACTACAGAGAAAAAAGAAGCGCCCAAAGAAAGGACGAGCGATTCTCCAAAAGCAATGTCTTCGAGGTTTGACCCAAGCCAGATGATGTCGCTTAGTGAAAAGGATGCGATAATGGGGCAGCTTTCCAAATGCTGGAATCCTCCGGCTGGAGCAAAGAACGCCCATGAATTGATTGTTGTGATAAATGCACAGTTCAACAATGATGGAAGTTATATAAAAGCTGAGATAGCCCCTGAAAGCATGGGACGTTACAATTCCGACAGCTTTTTCAGGGCCGCAGCAGAAGCAGCATTGCGCGCTGTAAAGCAATGCAGTCCGCTTAAGGGGCTTTCTCCTGATAAATACGCGACATGGGGCAATATGGAACTTCATTTTGACCCACGCGATTTATTATAAAAATCGCATTGCATATTGACAATCGGATATGAATTATGAATATTTAACTACCCCAATTTTTATAAGGTAAATCACCCATGCGCTCATTTAAAATTTCCGCCTTTTTTTGCTTTCTGACCATAGCGTTTTTTGCTGCCACAACAGCGAATGCGGCGCTACGTATTGATATTACAAAAGGCAACGCCGAGCCAATGCCAATCGCGATCCCTGACTTACCAGGCAGCCAGGTAGGTGCGGATATAACCCGTGTAGTTTCGGCTGATCTTGAGCGTTCAGGGTTATTCAGGCCAATCAGCCAAAGTTCTTTTATCGAGCATATAACAGCGCAGACAGTAACTCCTCGTTTTGCTGACTGGCGGCAGATAAACGCAGTCGCACTTGTAACCGGCAGCATAAGCGATAGCGGCAACGGAAAGATAAAGGTTGCATTCCGCCTATGGGATGTTTACGGGCAGGAGCAGATAGCGGGTAAGGAATACAACACTTTCAGCAGCAACTGGCGCCGTATAGCACATATAATAGCTGATGAAATATACAAGCGCATGACCGGAGAAAATGGCTATTTTGACTCACGTGTGGTTTATGTTTCTGAAAGCGGCCCGGCAAAGAAGCGCGTAAAACGCCTTGCCATTATGGATCAGGATGGCGAAAACCATAAATTCCTGACTGATGGCCGTTACCTGGTGCTTACACCGCGTTTCTCTCCTAATTCACAGGAAATTTTATACATGTCATATGCTGGTAAACAGCCGCGTGTATTCATGCGCGACCTGCAGACCGGGCGCGAGGAATCGCTGGGTAATTTTGAAGGTATGTCCTTCTCGCCGCGCTTTTCCAATGACGGTGGCTCTATAGTTATGTCAATAGCTAATGGCGGAAGCACACAGATTTACAAAATGAACCTGCGTGATCGCCGACTTGTGCGCCTGACCAGTGGCAGTGCAATCGACACTTCGCCAAGCTACTCTCCTGACGGTAGCCAGATAACATTTAACTCGGATCGTGGTGGTTCACAGCAGATTTATGTAATGAATTCCGATGGTAGCGGAGTAAAACGCATAAGCTTTGGTGATGGGCGTTACGGAACTCCGGTCTGGTCGCCACGTGGTGATTTAATAGCATTCACCAAGATGTCAGGGGGGAAATTCTACATAGGGGTTATGAAAACAGATGGCAGCGGCGAGCGTGTGCTTACCGAAAGCTTCCTCGACGAAGGCCCTACCTGGTCGCCTAACGGACGCGTAATAATGTTCCATCGTCAGGCCAGAGGCGGTAATGTACGGCTATACAGCGTGGATATTACCGGCTCCAACCTGCGTGAAGTTCTTACGCCTATGGATGGCTCTGATCCAGCTTGGTCGCCACTGTTGCCATTATAACACAGCCGTATGATTTGTTCCTTATCTTATGTGATTGGTATTGATTTCTAACACGGTTTCGTTAATTGGTAATCCATTATTTAGTTGCTATAAGTTGCCTTGCCGCTAACTGTTACAACCAGTGCAATAACGCATTGATTTTACACAAAAATGCAGCTTTGCAATACAAAACGCAAAATTTGTTTGTCAGTCACTTTAAAATTTTATTGCATCAGGAGTCATTTATGAATTTATTTGTAAAATCAATCGCTGTTCTTTCAGCAGTATTTCTACTTTCCGCTTGCGACACCAACCCAAATGCAAACGGAAACGCTAATGGCGCGGGTGATACCGCTGGCATGAGTGGTGAAAACGGTAACTATCTTGATAAAGAACACACTGTTGGTGATCGCGTCCTGTTCGATGTGGATAGCTCCCAGCTCAGCGCAGAAGCCCAGCAGACCCTCAACGCACAGGCTGCATGGCTTAAGCAACATTCCAACCTGAGCATCACAATTGAAGGTCATTGTGATGAGCGCGGAACACGCGAATACAACATTGCTCTTGGTGAGCGCCGCGCTACTGCTGCTAAGAAATACTTAGTTGGCCTTGGCATTGCTTCGAATCGTATCTCGACCATCAGCTACGGCAAAGAGCGTCCGGCTGTAATTGGCTCTGATGAAGCTGCATGGAGCCAGAATCGTCGCGCTGTTTCAGTTGCAAACAACCAGTAACAATGTGTCGGTAATAATATAATTTTATAATCTTCGCCCCGTATCAAAACACTTGTATTGGTACGGGGCGAAGTGTATTTATAGACTAAAATATCTATGGTTATTATGAAAAAAAACTCAGTCCTGTTAATTACATCGCTATTTTTAATATTAGCTTCGCAACCAGTTCATGCCCAGAATATGGATAATGATGCTGCTGGCGCGCGCATTGAAAAAATGGAGCGTGACCTTATGCTGTTGCAGCGTCAGGTTTCCCGTTCTTCAGGCAACCCATCATCTTCTGGCGCTCCGGCTGGCGGCAATGCCGATCTTGAAGTTCGCTTAAGCACCATGGAAGACCAGATACGCGACCTGCTAGGCAAGACAGAGCAGAATGAATTTCAGAACCGCAGGTTGAATGAGTCGCTTGAGAAACTGCAACGGGATGTTGATTTTAGGTTTAACGAAGTGAACCATACTCCGCAATCTGCACCAAATTCCCAGGAAACGCTGGCAGCGCCATCAGGGCCAAGAAAAGTTCCTGATGAAAATACCAAATCCGAGCTTGATAAAAATGGCAGATCTTTAGGTAAAACAGTTGATACAGTAAGCAAGGGCAGCGATACGGCGGATGATGATACCGCTCCATCTGCCCCTTCTGGCCCATTGGAAACAAATTTTGCAACATCGCGTGACCATTACAATTATGCATTCCGTCTTTTAAACCAGACTCAATATGACAAGGCGGCAGAGTCATTCGCTGGCTTTATAAAGAAATACCCTAAGGATCCGCTGGTAGGAAATGCCTATTACTGGCAGGGAGAAACTTACTATATTCGCCGTGATTATGTTAAGGCTGCCGACAGTTTCCGCCAGGGTTTTGAAGAATTACCAACAGGCCCTAAGGCTCCTGACAATCTGTTGAAACTAGCCATGACATTAAATGCCTTAAAGCGTGATAAGGAAGCTTGCGTAGTTCTTGGGCAGGTGGTTGCCAAGTTTAAGGCTTCTTCTGCCGCTGTTGCGCAAAAGGCTGAACAGGAACAAAAGCGCATTGATTGCAAATAGCCAATCTTTAACCCCGGTATCTTCATCAGAATTTGATGAACTTGTGGCGGCAATTGGTTACTTTGAAAAAAATCCTGAGATAGCTATTGCCACTTCAGGTGGCGCTGACAGCATGGCTCTTCTTCTGCTGGCTGATAACTGGGCAAAAAGCATAAATGGCCGCGTAATTTCACTTACAGTAAATCATAATCTGCGCCCGGAAGCTTCAAGCGAGGCGCTGCAGGTAGCTAAGTGGTGCAAAAAATATGATATAGAGCACCATATTTTATCATGGGAGCCTGATGTAGGGAATATACATGGCATCCAGGAAAGCGCCCGTAATGCGCGCTATAATTTGATGACCGAGTGGTGCAATAAAAACAATATACTGCATTTGCTTCTGGCCCATCATATGGATGATCAGGTGGAAACCATGTTATTTCGCCTGGCGCGGGGCAGCAATCTTGATGGTTTAAGCGCAATGTCCGGGCAGACTATAGTTTCAGGGGTACGGCTTATCCGGCCTTTTCTGCATATAAATAAGGAAAGGCTTGTGCATACCCTGGAATCATCGGGGCAGGAATGGATAGAAGACCCATCAAACCATAATAACAAATACACAAGGGTAGCTATTCGTAACCAATTATCGAAATTAAGGGGTAAATCTGATATAAAACGCAGAACTACGTATGTTATTTCTAAATTCTCGAAATTTCGTAGTTTGATTGACAGCTATTTAGTCAGCCAAATAACTGATGCGGTTCAGATTTATCCTGAGGGTTATGCCATAATTGACATTGATAAATTCCTGAACACAGAACCCAATATTTCCGCAAAAATTCTTGGTAAGCTTATCTGCGCCTTAAACGGTGAAGCTCACCCACCACGTAGCGAAAAGCTGATAAATCTGGCTAAGCTTATAACAAATAAACGATTAAATAAAAAATATACTATCGGCGGCCTGTTATTTGAAATGCTGCCAAATAATAGGATTATTATTTACCGCGAGAGTAAATCCATAGGCAAACCAGCTATTATCAGGCCTAATGTCCCTACCCTGTGGGATAACAGGTTTATTTTAGAATGGCTGGCTGCTGATTCAGATGCTACCGCTTCTGAAATCAGGGCATTAGGCAGCGATGGCCTGGCGTATATAAAGAAAAATGCGCCGCATTTTCTTAAAAATGCCCCTCCGTCACGCATAATGCGCACATTACCATCGTTATGGCTACTTGAACAGTTGGTCTGCGTGCCCCATATCAACTACATAAATAGTAATAATGGGGATAATATATGCGGTGTTAAAATTAAATTTTCTCCTGCAAAACAGCTTGCTGGTAGCAGTTTTTTCGTTATGAATATGAATATATGATTTAATTAGATTATTTAATTACATTTTTTGGAGAACCATAAGCGTGCCCAATATTGGTAAAAATTTTTTTGTATGGGTAATATTAGCATTATTATTAATTGCATTATTCAACATGTTCCAAGGCGGTGCGGATCATAACAACCGCAACAATGTTGCTTTTTCAGATTTCCTCACAAAAATCGACCAGGGGCAGATTGCTGATGTAAACATAAAAACCGGGCTTAATAAAAGTGACATTGTAACCGGTCATTTTAATGACGGCACCAGCTTTATTACCCAGACCCCTGATTACCCGGCGATGGTTGATCGGTTAAATGCCAAAGGCGTAAAAATCAATGTAACTGATGAAAGCAAAGAGGCTGGGTGGGGAACATTGCTTAATTTTATGACCATCATCCTGTTTATATTTATAGCTTTTTCAATAATGCGCCAGATGCAGGTAGGGGCTGGCGGGCGTGGCGGTGCGCTTGGCTTTGGCAAATCGAGGGCTAAACTGCTTACAGAAAAAACCGAGCGCGTAACTTTTGAAGATGTTGCGGGTATCGAAGAGGCAAAAGACGATCTGCATGAAGTTGTAGATTTTTTGAAAGACCCGCATAAATACCAGCGCCTTGGCGCAAAAATACCACGCGGCTGCCTCCTTGTCGGCCCTCCGGGAACCGGCAAGACTTTACTTGCCAGGGCAATCGCCGGAGAAGCTAAAGTTCCGTTCTTTACAATATCAGGTTCCGACTTCGTTGAAATGTTCGTAGGCGTTGGAGCCAGCCGTGTCCGCGACATGTTTGAGCAGGGAAAGAAAAACGCCCCATGCATAATATTCATTGATGAAATTGACGCTGTAGGCCGCCATCGCGGCGCAGGACATGGTGGCGGCAATGATGAGCGCGAGCAGACCCTGAACCAGCTACTTGTGGAAATGGACGGGTTTGATGCAAATGAAAGCGTTATCATAGTTGCAGCAACCAACAGGCCGGATGTGCTCGACCCGGCATTATTGCGCCCTGGCCGCTTTGACCGCCAGATTACAGTGCCCAACCCAGATATAAATGGCCGCACAAAAATACTAGAGGTCCATTTGCGTAAAGTGCCAAAAGCTCCGGACGTGGATGCTAAAATAATTGCCCGGGGCACGCCAGGATTTTCCGGTGCTGACCTTGCCAATATCGTAAATGAGGCGGCTTTGCTGGCTGCCCGTCTTGGCAAGAAAGTGGTTAGCCAGAAAGATCTGGAAGCTGCGAAAGATAAAGTTATGATGGGTTCTGAGCGTAAATCAATGGTAATGAGCGATGATGAAAAGAAAATGACGGCTTACCATGAAGGCGGCCATGCCCTGGTTTCTCTTTACTTCCCGGCATCAGACCCAATTCACAAAGCAACAATCATCCCTCGTGGACGCGCCCTTGGCATGGTTATGCGACTGCCGGAAGCGGATAAACTTTCATACCTGCGCGAAAAAATGATAGCTGATCTTGCCGTTTCGATGGGTGGTCGTGTGGCTGAAGAAATTATCTTCGGTTATGACAAGGTTTCAAGCGGCGCTTCATCGGATATAAAGTACGCAAGCAAACTTGCGCGTGCCATGGTCACTGAGTGGGGGATGAGCGATAAGATAGGCCCATTATTTTATGGGTCGGAGCAACAGGAAACCTTCCTTGGTTACGGTGCCCAATCCCGTATTTCTTCCGAGCAAATGGCAAATATTATTGACGATGAGGTAAAGCGTTTCGTAGAAACAGCCCATGCCGATGCCAAGAAAATCCTGACTGAACATATTGATGAATTGCACACCATTGCCCAGGCAATGCTGGAGTATGAAACTCTTACTGGCGATGAGATACGCGGATTGCTTAAAGGTGAATCAATAAAAAGGGCAGAGATTGAAAAGAAAATAGCCAAGAAATCCTCCCTTCCATCTTCACGGGCAAAGAAAGTTGATATGGCTGAAACAACAACATCAGCCGCGGAATAGCATATGAAACTATTTGGGACAGATGGGATACGTGGAAAAGCCAACACTTACCCAATGACAGCGGATATAGCACTTAAAGTCGGCATGGCTGCGGGGCAGCAATTCCTGCGCGGCGAACATTTGCACCGGGTTGTGATCGCCAAGGATACCAGGCTTTCGGGTTACCTGCTCGAACCAGCGCTGACTGCCGGGTTTATAGCTGTGGGTATTGACGTTATCCTGGTTGGCCCTATGCCAACCCCTGCCGTTGCCATGCTGGTTAAATCACTCAGGGCTGATTTGGGGGTTATGATTTCAGCCTCCCATAATCCATATTATGATAACGGCATCAAACTTTTTGGCCCCGATGGTTATAAATTATCCGATGATATGGAAGGCCGCATAGAAAAGCTTATTGCAGAAAATCATTTCGAGGCCTGCGTAAGCCCGGACAAACTTGGCAGGGGCAAACGTCTTGATGACGCAACCGGGCGTTATATAGAGCATGCAAAAAGCACTTTTCCGAAACATTTAAATCTTGATGGCCTTAAAATAGTTGTTGATTGCGCTAACGGAGCCGCCTACCAGGTTGCGCCAAAGATTTTACGTGAGCTTGGGGCTGAGGTTATCTCAATAGGAATAGCTCCGGACGGGTTCAATATAAATGAAAATTGCGGCTCAACATCACCACAAAAACTATGCGAAACAGTTGTGCGCGAGCAGGCTGATATAGGGATAGCTCTGGACGGGGATGCTGACAGGCTCCTGATATGTGATGAAAAAGGCGCGGTTGCAGATGGCGACCAGCTTATGGCGATAATAGCTACCAACCTGCATAAAAGGGGCGAACTGCATGGCGGAGGGGTAGTTGCCACGCAAATGTCCAATATGGGGCTGGAAATATATCTGAAAAAACTTGGCCTTACTCTGGAGCGAACCAATGTTGGGGATCGCTACGTGGTTGAACATATGCGGGCAAATGGGTTCAATTTAGGGGGCGAGCAATCGGGCCATATCATACTCAGCGACCACACAACTACTGGCGACGGCATCATAGCTTCCCTGCAGATATTGGCTTACCTACGTGAATCAGGCGGTAAATTCAGTAAGCATAGCAAGCTGTTCACGCCAATGCCGCAGCTATTGCGCAATGTAAAATATAGCGGTTCATCTCCATTAAAAAGCGCAACTGTTCAGGACGCTATTAATAAAGCCCATGAAGCACTTGGGAGCAAAGGCCGCTTGTTTATAAGGGAATCAGGTACCGAGCCTCTGGTGCGCATTATGGCGGAAGGCGAAGACAGCAAAGAAATAACCAGCTTAGTAGATTCATTATGTCAGGAAGTAACAAAAGCAAATCATGGGAAAATGGCCGTGTCCTGATTATTGCCGGTTCCGATTCCGGGGGAGGCGCAGGCATTCAGGGCGACATTAAAACCGTCACCTGCCTGGGTGGGTATGCAGCAACAGCTATAACAGCATTAACAGCACAAAATACACTTGGCGTATTTGGCATACATGATGTTCCAGATGAATTCATAGCAAGACAGATAAAGCTGGTTTTAGATGATATTGGGGCTGATGCTTTTAAAACAGGGATGCTTCATAAAGAAAGCATTATAAAGACTATTTCATCTATAATAAAATCTTATCCGCAAATTCCTTTTGTCCTCGATCCGGTAATGTTTGCCAAAGGTGGTGCGGCATTAATGGAGGAGTCAGCCCTTTCTTCCCTTAAATCGCAACTCATACCTCTTGCTTATATTATAACGCCTAATATTCCCGAAGCTGAATTCCTGTCTGGGATTACCATAAAAAATATAAGCGATATGAGGGCCGCAGCGGACATAATCATGGCGCTGGGCTGCAAGTCAGTATTGCTTAAGGGTGGGCATATGGAAGGGGAAATAGTAACTGACCTGCTGCTTACGCAAAATGATGAATTTTTCTTTGAGCAGGAGCGTATAAACACCAAGAATACACATGGCACCGGTTGCACGCTGGCATCAGGAATCGCAACAGGAATTGCGCAGGGATTAGCTCTTGTTAAAGCCGTGGAAAGAGCTCGTAAATACGTCCTGGAGGCGATAATAACAGCACCGGAACTAGGCAATGGCCAGGGACCTCTTAATCATGGGCATACGGTACAGGATTTTTGCCGTGCTGTAGATGAGTAGATGAATAAGATACTTATGTTCTATTGAGATTCAAAAAAACAACTTAGCGAAAATGCTCTAATGCAATGTGCGTTGCTGCGCGTGGCTTTTCTCTGCTTCCAGGCGCTCAACAAAAGACCTGGCAGGAGCAGGATTATCATATTCAACCGTATTTTTTACAGGCTTTGCAGTTGTTTCAGCGTATGCTACTTCCTGCTGTTTTATCTTATGCATACGTTCTCCTACACCGCGCAGAGCCGTACGTGCCTTACCAATAAGGCTTAAATTCTGTTTAACTGAATTAGGGGCAACACCCGAATGCCTGCCTTCAACCATGAAGGCCAGTTCCGATACTTTAACCACCCCTGAATTTAGATTTTCGGTTATGTGCCTGCTTGGGACATATTGTTCCATGGCATCTGCAACTACGCGTTTTTCCTGAACCGATAGCTTATCATATTGCTTTCCATAATGGCTGACTACGAATTCGCCAAGCTCTTTATCGGCGCTTATAAAAACAGCCAGTACCTGTTCACGCCCCAGCACCCTGCCTTTTCTATGTTCCTTGGCTAATCCGGCGATGCGCTCATGAGTGGTTTCATTATTCAGATTAAATATTTTTTTTGCAGCATTTTTTATTGGCACTTCAATAGCCCGGTGAATTGAATATCCTGCAAATGCCTTGATTAAGAACCCACCAACCCCGGTAAGTGACAGGCCAGCGGCAGATGTTCCTATGATGGCTGGTATGGCAGATATAATGGCAAGGGTTCCAAGAATCGAGGCAGCGGTAACCAGCATGCCAATATTACGGCGCTTTTTAAGCTTCTGCAGCTCTTCTGCAATCGTTTTATTTGCAGCTATATCACGCCCTTCATCGCCCCTGGCGACAGCAAATGTGTCCTTATCTTTCAGCTTGTCTTTCGGCTTTCCTGTCTGCGCTGCAATTTCATCTTTATACATTTCGCGGAGCGAAGCCAGCTTACGCTGATATGCGGATTGGTTGATAATAACACTTGCTGCTGCTGCAACACCCATACCAATTACTGAAGAAACACCTGCTGCAACGCCACCTGCGCCATTAGCAGCGGCATGTACAAGCTCCTTGGCGCCAAGGTTGCCTACCACGCCGCCTGCGCTTTCACTTAATGTTTCGTCTTCAGTCAATAATGACACTAAAAGCACTCCTTTTTCATTATTTATTCTACATGAAAAAGCTCAAAGAAATGTGACAATTCAATGAAAAGTTAATTACGACAGGCCCATGGAAAGATATTCACGGGCATGTTTAACGTAATTTTCTGCCGAAATAGGTATAAACCTTTGTTCTTCCTCGGTTAAATCCCGAAAATATTTGGCAGGGCTGCCAGCCCAGAGCTGGCCTTTAGGTATTCGTTTATTAGGCGTAACCAAGGCACCGGCAGCAACCTGGGCACCTGACTCTACCACTACCCCATCCATTAATGTTGCTCTCATCCCGATAAAGCAGCCGTCTTCAAGGGTGCAGGCATGAAGCAGCGCGGCATGGCCGATTGTAATATTTGAGCCAATAATTGTAGGCCCGGTTTTACGGGTAACATGTATTACCGTTCCATCCTGTATATTGGTACTGCTGCCAATGCGCACATAATTCACATCACCGCGTACCACACAGCCAAACCATACGCCGGAGTCCTCTCCAATCTCAACATCACCGATAACAGATGCTCCCGGTGCGATAAACGCTTTTTCAGAAATGCGCGGCGAGATTCCATGCGGTGCGTATTCACCGCGATAAGGAAGGATAAGTGGTGATAATTTATCGCTCATGGGAATACCGCCGTTAGTTCAAGGCCAGTTTTTTCAGGGAAACCAAACATCACATTCATATTCTGGATAGCCTGGCCGGATGCGCCTTTCACCAGATTATCAATTGCCGCAACAATTATTGCCCTGCCAGGCGCCCTGTCGGCAAATACATTTATTACGCAATCATTTGTTCCGCGCACTTCATGCGTTGAAGGGGTTATTCCTTCAGGAAGGATATGAACAAACTGTTCATTTGCATAGGATTCATTCAGTTTTTCGCGCAGGTCAGCGGTAGATTTTCCAGGGGCTAACTGCACATAGATAGTTGATAATATTCCCCTGTTCATAGGAATAAGATGCGGGGTGAAGGTTACTGTAATTTCCTTACCATAAGCAAAGCTTAGATTCTGCTCAATTTCGGGGGCATGACGATGCGCTGCAATTCCATATGCCTTCATTCCGTCATTTATTTCAGTAAACAGATTATCCTGTTTTGCGCTGCGTCCTGCCCCTGTCACGCCAGACTTTGCATCAATTATAATATTTTCAGCGCTTATCAATCCAGATGCCAGAAGCGGCATCAAAGAAAGGCTGGAGCCTGTAGGGTAACAACCAGGATTTGCAACCAGCCTGGCATTTTTAACCTGCTTACGTGCCTGCTCGGTAAGGCCATAAACTGCGTTTTTCTGCAATTCCACTGCCTGATGTGCGTGGCCGTACCACCTGGCATAGGTTTCCACATTATGCAGCCGGAAATCAGCCGACAGGTCAATTATACGCACATTCCCGGGCAAAGCTGCAATTATCGGCTGGGTGGTTCCATGCGGCAGGCAACAGAACACCAGGTCAATTGCTGAAAAATCCACTTGTTCTATAGTAACAAGATTAGGAAGATTTTTAAAGCGCAGGTGTGGATATACATCGCCGATATGCTTTCCTGCCTTTGAGTCGCCAGTCAAGGCAGAGAGGCTGGCGTAAGGATGGGTAAGCAGCAGACGGATAAGCTCTGCTCCAGTGTAGCCGCTTGCGCCCAGAATTGCTATATTTATTGATTTTGTTTCCACAAAAGTTACCTGTCAACAATTGCTGGTTACCAGAAATAATTACTAGCAACTGGCAACTGGTAACTAGTAACTGACTATTAGCGTTTCGAGAACTGGAAGCTACGGCGGGCTTTCTTATGGCCGTATTTTTTACGTTCAACAACGCGGCTGTCGCGGGTTAAGAAACCACCGGTGCGAAGCGCCTTGTGGAAAATTGTATCATATTCATCAAGCGCGCGGCTGATTCCATGGCGGATAGCGCCAGCCTGACCGGAAAGCCCACCACCAACAACGGTGCAGTTAACATCGAAATTACCTATGCGGTCAATTGCGCCAAATGGCTGGTTGATGATCATACGAAGTACCGGACGTGCGAAATAAACAGCAAGGTCGCGGCCATTTACAGTTATTTTGCCGGTGCCACGCTTCAGGAAAACCCGCGCGATAGCATCTTTGCGGCGGCCAGTACCGTAGCAGATAAGTTCTTTATCGTTAGCGCCAAAAGACTCTTTTTTTGCAGTCTTAGCCACTGCTTTTGCCGGTACTTTTGCGCCTGTTTTAGGGGCTGGGGATGCCTTTACTGCTGCTTTAGCCACGTTTACCTCTTATTCTTTGGATTTTTTGAAGCGAAATCATATATTTCTGGTTTTTGCGCTTCATGTGGATGATCTTTACCGCCATAAACGCGAAGTTTGCCAAGCTGGTCACGCGCAAGAGGGCTTTCTTTAGGCATCATACGCTCAACAGCTTTTTCAATAACGCGCTGTGGAAACTGGCTGCCAAGTATAAATTCAGGAGTTGCGGTTTTAATACCACCCGGATGGCCGGTATGGCGATGATAGAGCTTATTGGTGCGCTTCTTACCAGTGAGCTTTACTTTTTCAGCATTTATCACAACCACATGGTCGCCAGTGTCGATATGCGGGGTAAAAATCGTTTTGTGCTTGCCACGAAGTATTTTCGCGATATTCGAAGCCAGACGGCCAAGAACCACGCCTTCTGCGTCTATGATTAGCCACTTCTTTGTTACTTCTGACGGCTTTGCCGAGTAAGTATTCATAAAAAACAATGCCTTAACTATAAAATTTCTATATATTTAACAATAGCGAAGCCATCTTACGGACCTCGTATAGATTAAAAAGGAGCTGGAATTTATTGTAAGGTTACTGGCAAGTCAATAGCTAAATTGCAACTATAGCCGTTATGTATAAAAATTATACTTAATGACTATAAAAATCGAGGTAGAAAGCCCGATTTTACGCCGCGTAGCGGATATTAGAATCGCTATTTAGTGGTAAAAACCTTAAACCGCATTCCCCCGAATATTGCATCCACCACATCAGCATCTCCAAGCGGCAACAGGCATTGGCGGTATTTAACCACGTCATTATGCATATTCACAAATTCGCCCTCTTCCAGCAAAGGTGTATGGGTTTCGATTATCTTTGAATAGCTGGCAGCCAGTTTACTTGCATTAAGTGAGGCTATTCCGGTATTTTCCACGTCTATAAGCTCGCCTTGATATGCCCGCTTTATGGCATTTCCCAGATAAGTATAGTTATAGTCAGGCTTCGAAAGATCCTTTACGTGTATAAGAAAACAGTAATCCCACAAATCCTGAAGGTCATCAGGGTCAATATCTGCTTCAGATGGCATTGGCTTATTTTTTCTAGCCTTTTCCCAGTAAGCCATTAAGCGAAGCGTGATGCGGCGTTCCGTTACATTTGTCATGGGAGTCCTAACTATGTGAATTATAATGGATATTACAATAGATGCTTTATAATAACTATACCACAAACAGAGGCATTAATATAGTGGTTTTTAAGATATAATTTCGTTAAAACTGCTTAAATCTTCAATGGTTGACGATTTTTTAACTAATGCGCCGTTTTTAAGGCGCAATGTCGGATAATCAAAAAGAGAAATAAGGTTTTCATCATGGCTGGCAATTAAAACTGTTGTTCCTGTCTGGTTCAAGGCCTCAAACAGATACATGAAACGCTGCGCAAGGTCAGTATCAAGATTACCGGTAGGTTCATCAGCAAGCAAAATATCAGGCTTGGTTATCACCGCGCGCGCAATTGCCGCCCTTTGCTTCTGGCCGCCAGATAATGTCGGCGGCTTTGCGTTCTGATGTTCAGACAGTCCAATCCATTCTAACAGTTCAAGGGCCTTCGGAGTAATTTCAGCATCATCTTCTCCTGCAACCTTCAATGGCAACGAAACATTTTCCAGCACAGTTAAATGGTCAAGCAACCGATAATCCTGAAGCACGATTCCTATCCTGCGCCGCAGCCTTGGCAGCTCCTCCCTGGTCATGTTGGTTATATTTTCACCAAACATATGGAACTTTCCGGTTGTCGCCCTGCCCTGCAATGAAAGCAATGAGAGCAATGTGCTTTTTCCTGCTCCGCTTGCGCCGGTTAAAAAATGGAATGAGCCGCGTTCAAGCGTGAGAGATACATCTTTTAATATTGGTTGCCCCGGAGTATATTCCATAGCAATATGTTCTAATGTAATCATTCATTTATCACTTTTTATAATGCAAATATCTGTAGCAAATATCTGCGATATTGATATGCTCAAAATAAAGATTATACGAGTAATATGATTTTACAATGTAAAAACTGCAATGCACGTTATCTTGTTCCCGACAATGCTATCGGGGCTGAAGGCAGGACAGTGCGTTGCGCTCGCTGCCAGCATGAGTGGTTCGAGCCCCATCAGGACATAGAATCCGGTGAAATTTCTGAAACCAGAATCGAGGTCCCAGACTTAGATACTATCATTGGAAGCATTAATGCAACAGCTTCGCCGATTCCTGAAGGTTCAAACCTTCCGGTGCACAGGGCCAGAACGCCTACAGGGCTTAAAGCCATGGTTGCAATATGCGCTATCCTGATAGTAGCCCTGTCGTTATTTATAGTTAAACCGCGTTTGTTTGGCATAGTTCCCAGCAAGGGTATGGTATTTTCGGATATACAGATTCAAAAAGGCTCCGGCGATAATAGCAGCACAGTTGAAATCAGCGGCAATATTTTTAATACTTCTAATGTTGAAGGAAAAGTGCCTAATATCCGCGTAATATTGTTAGACAGCATGAACAATCCCATTCAATCATGGGAATTCAAGACAAACGGGGAAATGCTTAAAGCTGGCGCAACAATACCATTTACCACCGGCGACCTGAATGTAAAATTCACCCTTGCAAAACGCTTCGTAATAGATATGGGAACGCCGATTGAGCTTGCGCTGCGGCGCAAACCATAATGCGGAAGCCGTCCGATATTGAGGTGTTGATAACTGCGCAGCAGATAACGCAGCGTGTAGAGAGTCTTGCCGGGGAAATATCCGGGGCTATGTCACCTGATATTATGATAGTATCTCTGCTGCGTGGCAGCTTTGTGTTCACAGCCGACCTGATACGAGCGCTACATTTTTCCGGTGTGTGCCCTCAACTGGATTTTATGACTCTGGCCAGCTATGGCAACAATACATCTTCAAGCGGCAAGGTGCAGATAACCCGCGATATAATAGAGAGCGTCCAAGGGCGGGAGGTTCTTATAGTGGATGATATTTTAGAATCAGGGAACACCCTGACATTTGCGCGCAACACCATAAAAGAGCGCGGGGCAGCCGACATAAAAATTGCTGTTATGCTGGAAAAGCCCGGCAAGCGCAAAGTTGATATAGATGCTGATTTCGTTGGGTTTAAAATTCCCGATAAATTTGTGATAGGGTATGGGCTTGATTATGCAAATTACTACCGGGAATTACCATTCATAGGCGCTATAAAAACTGAATAAATCAAAGCCAGCCTGGGAGTTTATCACGCGCCAGCAAGTCATCATAACTCTGGCGTGGCCGTACCACTGAAAAGCCTTCACCTTTTACCATAACCTCGGCAACAAGTGGGCGCGCATTATATGTCCCGGCCATAACCGCACCATAAGCCCCCGCCGAACGGAACGCGATAAGATCACCAGATTGCGGGACTTTCATAAGACGCTGCTCAGCAAAAATATCCCCGGTTTCACATACCGGCCCAACCACATCTACCATTTCAGTTGGGGCATCGCCGACAGGAGGAATAACCGGGATAATTTCATGATATGCATCATAAAGGGTTGGGCGGATAAGGTCATTCATCGCCGCATCAGCAATAACAAATATACGGTTTTCCCCCTTCTTTATGTAAAGCACTTTAGACACCAGTATCCCGGCATTGCCAACCAGCACCCTGCCCGGTTCGAATAACAGTTTAACCCCAAGCCCGGCGGTTTCGCGTTTGGCAATCTCCGCGTAAAATGCAGGTAGCGGCGGCTGTTCTTTTCCATAAGGGATTCCAAGGCCTCCACCTAAATCAAGCGTAGTAATTTTTATATTTTCGGCGCGAAGTTCATTTACAAAATTACGCAAATGGGCAAATGCCTGTGCGAAAGGTTCAAGCGTTGTAAGCTGAGATCCGATATGCACGGAGACCCCCTGCACTTCAATGCCATTCAGGGAATTAGCCTTGCGGTAGACATCCAGCGCATGACTCATTGCAATTCCGAATTTACTCTCTTTCTGCCCGGTGGAAATTTTTGCGTGGGTTTTTGCATCAACATCCGGGTTCACACGAATTGCTATAGGAGCTTTCTTGCCCATGGAAATAGCCACTTCATTCAAAAGCAGCAACTCGGCTTCCGATTCAACATTAAACTGGAAAATGCCTTCCTCAAGCGCGTAGGACATTTCATCGGATGTTTTACCAACACCGGAAAAAACAATATTTTCTGCCCTTATCCCTGCTTTGCGTACCTTGCGTATTTCGCCTCCGGAAACCACATCCGCCCATGCCCCAAGCCTGGCAAATGTTGCCAGCACCGCAAGATTATCGTTGGATTTAACTGCGAAGCAGATTTTCGCATCAATATCTGCAAACTGTGAGGAAAAAACTTTGTAATGATGTTCAAGCGTTGCCGAAGAATAGCAATAAAAAGGCGTTCCTACTTTTTCTGCAATATCAGCAATTGCAACATCTTCAGCGTAATAAGCGCCATTTTTATAAGAAAAATGATCCATTATTTTTTCTCCGCAGGGACTGATTCAGCATCAGTTTTTTCCATATCTTCCGTTGGGTCAGCCTGTTTTTTTTCGGCTTCAAGGGCTTTTTTTTCTTCTTCCTGCGCTTTTTTAGCTTCTATTTTCTGGATCTGCTCCGGCGTTTTAAGTTTGCCTTTAAGGCCGCATGCAGACATAGGGGCAGCCAGCAATAATAATATTATTATCCGAAAAATATTTAGCATCACTTTATCCTTTTTTTTGCTTCTGCGACTGCTTTTTTAACATTCTCCGGCGAGGTTCCACCATAGCTTACACGGCTTTTTACAGAATTTTCAACCCCAAGGACCTTATATACATCCTGCTTTATTTTAGATTCCACATTTTGCATTTCCTTAAGCGTCAGCTCTTCAAGGCCTTTCTTTTTATCGCTTGCTATTTTTACAAGCTTTGCTGTTATGTGGTGTGCATCGCGGAATGGTATTTTAAGCTCGCGCACCAGGTAATCGGCAAGGTCGGTAGCGGTTGAGTAACCAGCCCCGGCTGCGGCCTTCATTTTCTCCTTATCAACTTTCAGGTCGCCAACCATGCCAGCCATCGCCTGCAGGCAAATCCCTATATTCTCTGCTGTATCAAATACATTTTCCTTATCCTCTTGCATGTCCTTGTTATAGGCCAGCGGCAACGCCTTCATAGTGGTAAGCAATGCGATCAAATTACCAAATATCCGTCCTGATTTTCCGCGCACAAGTTCAGCGGCATCAGGGTTACGTTTTTGCGGCATTATGGAGCTTCCGGTTGAATAGGAATCGGAGAATCTTATAAATGAGAATTGCGCGCTGGACCAATTAACCATTTCTTCTGCGAGGCGCGACAGGTGAACCGCGCATATTGCGCAAACCGACAAATAATCCAGTGCAAAATCACGATCAGAAACTGCATCAAGGGAGTTTGCCATTGGCCTTTCAAAACCAAGTGCCTTAGCAGTTGCAAAACGGTCAACAGGAAATGATGTCCCGGCAAGCGCGGCGGCGCCAAGAGGCGATTCATTCATGCGTTTACGCGCACCTAGGGCACGGCTGCGGTCACGTGAGAACATTTCAACATAAGCAAGAAGGTGGTGACCAAAAGTAACCGGCTGCGCTGCCTGCAAATGTGTAAACCCCGGCATTATGGTAGCGGCATGCTCCCCTGCCCTGTCAATAAGCGCTGACTGTAAATTTTTAAGCAGGCCATCAAGGGCATCGAAAGCATCACGCACATAAAGGCGGAAATCAGTTGCCACCTGGTCATTGCGGGAGCGGGCAGTGTGCAATCTTCCTGCCTGCTCGCCAATACGTTCTTTAAGGGCCGCCTCTACGTTCATATGTATATCTTCAAGGCTATCTTTGAATTGGAACTTTCCGCCTTGAATATCGCGTAGAATATCTTTAAGTCCTGAAATTATTGATTTTGCATCGGCAGCCGTTATGATTTTTTGCTTTGCCAGCATATCAGCATGTGCAATAGAGCCTTCAATATCCTGCTTATAAAGCTTCTTGTCAAAACTTATAGATGCGTTAATCTTGTTCATAAGTTCGGATGGCGAACTGGTGAATTGTCCGCCCCACATCTGGTTAGCCTGCGCTTTGCCGGATTTTGTTCCTGTTACTTTATTTTTTGGCATTTTATAAAATTTCAACCCTGAGCAAATATAAATTTATGCAATATTTTACAGGCATTTCTTCTCATTTGGCAAGAATAACAATCATAATTATTCTAACTGCCTTGTTTTTACCATTACATGCCATGGCTGCCGACCTCAGGATAACTTCCGAAAGCTCCGCTGGCAGCCTTTCATATATGGATGCGCAGGGAAAACAGAAGCTGGTGGATTTCAGCAAGAACAAGCTTACTGCGCTGCATTTCTGGGCTACATGGTGCCAGCCATGTGTAGCCGAGCTTCCGGCGGTGGATGCCGCCCAGCAAAAATATGCAGGAAAAAATTTTAAAGTTACCGCCCTATCGCTGGATGGAAAAAATATTGATAACGTAAAAAATTTTTACTCCGAAAAACATATTTCCAATCTGGATATAATGCTGGATTCAAGCATGGATTCATTCAGGGAGTTAGGGATAAAAGGCCTGCCAACTACGGTTTTTGTAAACAGCAAGGGAAATATAATTGCCCGGGCTGACGGCCCTTTGGATTGGGAAAGCGATAGTGTAAAGCGATTTATTGAATCACATTTAAAATAATATCAACTGCTGAAATTTGGTAATATATAGTCAGGGGCAAGCTCAAGTTTTTTGCACATATCCTTTATTGTTCCGGTATTATACCCCTTAAGTATACCACCAGTTACCAGGGCAGAATCAACCCCGAAATCCCTGGCTCCCGGTATATCGGTTTCCAGGCTGTCACCTACGGCCAGTATTTTTTTCTTATCAATACCGCCAAACAACTTATATACATGTTCATAAACTGCGGGATACGGTTTTCCAAACCACACGACCTTGCCGCCTGATGCGACATAACTTTTGGCAATTGCCCCAGCGCAGGGATAGCGCTCCCCGGTTATTTTTACAACCTCCAGGTCTGGATTCAAACATAGCATAGGCTTGGAAAGCTTAGCCGCTTTTTGTAAAAGATGGGAAAAATCCTCTGTGGTCTGTTCGTCAGTGCCAAATCCCAGGTTCAATATGAAATCAGCATCCTCAATTTTATGGACTTCTTCAAAATCCAGCCCTTTAAGCAAATCCATGTCTTTTTGCGCGGCTATCATGTAAAAACGCCTGCCCCATGGCGCATTACCCTCGCGCAGCCAATTATACCCCACCTCACCTGATGAAACTATATGGGCATATAATTCCCTGCCAATCCCAAGCTGGTTAAGGACAGAAGCAACAGCATCTGCGCGGCGTGGGGCGTTGGAGAGGAATATCACCCTCTTCCCGCTTTTGTTTATGTGTTTCAGCGTATTCAGTACGCCGGGATATAGTTGCGTTCCATCATGCACTACTCCCCATAAATCAAGGATAAATGCATCATAATTATCAATAATGGATGCAATGGAAGGAACAGCTCTAAGCAACAATTATTCCTTCACGTCTGCCGCAACCTGTATTTTTACAATTTTATCGGGATCCGTTACCGAGCCGTTATTATATTTATCGCCTTTTTTGATGTTGTCGACAAATTCCATGCCTTTTACAACTTTGCCCCAATAAGTATATTGCCCATCTAAAAATTTAGAATCAGCAAGGCAGATAAAGAACTGGCTGTCGGCGCTGTTTATGTCTGCGGCGCGTGCCATCGAAAGGGCGCCGCGCAAGTGCGGTTCCTTGCTGAATTCAGCTTTTAATTTCTGGCCGGAGCCGCCCATTCCGGTTCCGGTAGGATCACCGGTCTGCGCCATGAAGCCATCTATTACCCTGTGGAAAACCACACCATTATAAAATCCCTGGCGCACCAGTTCTTTTATGCGTTTAACATGTTTAGGTGCAAGGTCAGGGCGCATCTCGATAACCACGCGGCCATCTTTAAGGTCGAGATACAGGGTGTTTTCCAACGGGCTCTCCGCGGCTTTAGCTGGTTTAGATTTTGCCATTACAATTGCTCCAGAAATAAATGCTATAAGAAAAATAAAAGTCAGTGAAAGAAAAATTTTACGCAACATGCAGAACCCTTTTTGCTAAAAATTAAAATCAGGCATGTGATTGCAGATACTTAGGCAAACCTAATGTGTCAATCAAATTAAGCTGCTTAGAAACGAATGATATGTGTTCTACTTCATTTTCAAGTATATTATTAAACATATCGGCGTTGCCTGCATCCCCGGTATTTTCACAGGCTTCAAGGGCTGCTTTTATATAAGTTACTGACGATTGGCAGGCATCAAGGTCATATTTCAATATTTCATCAACAGTAGTTCCGATATTCAACTTTCCCGGTTCACGCATATTCGGCACGCTGTTTAATGATAAAATCCTTTCAACAAGCTTATCGGCAAACTTCATCTGCTGGATTGATTCCTTATATTCATAATCGGCGAGTTCCATATAGCCCATATGCTTCATCATACGGGCATGGAGGAAATACTGGTTTATTACTGCAAGCTTGCTCACAAGCACGTTATTCAGGTGCTTAACTATATCCTTATTAGCGGCAGGCATAATATTCCTTGAGTGGTATTCGAGTGGGATTCCGTAAAATATGTGGCTCACATATAATAAAATTTTATGCAGCAGTTCTTAACATAAGTCAAGAGTTGCTGAATTTATGTGCCTGTAAAATACACTTGCAATCCGTATAAATACTTACATTATATACGGATAAATAATTGTGGCAGCTCTTGGGGATGGGAAAATGAAAAAGATAGAAGCAATAATCAAACCTTTTAAACTTGACGAAGTAAAAGAGGCGTTGCAGGAGATAGGCCTTCAGGGCATTACCGTTACCGAAGCTCGTGGCTTTGGCCGCCAGAAAGGCCATACCGAATTGTATCGCGGTGCGGAATATGTGGTTGATTTCCTTCCAAAGGTAAAAATCGAGGTGGTTGTTGATGAAAATATGGTTGATAAAACCGTGGATGCCATCATTAACGCTTCACGTACAGGCCGTATCGGCGATGGCAAGATATTTATATTACCAGTTGAAGAAGCCATAAGGATAAGGACAGGCGAGCGTGGGAGCGACGCTATATAGCTTTACCGGCTCTATTCTTTCTCCCCTTGTACAAAGATATTGCCACTGCTATAGATGATGGTGATTTATTTTGCCATACACCCACATAAATTAAAAAAATACAAATTGAGAAAGGTTTTTCATGTCCGCCAAAGATGCTAAAGATGTTTTCACGCTTATAAAAGATAACGACATCCAGTTCATTGATTTCCGTTTCACCGATCCTAAAGGAAAGTGGCAGCATACCTGCTACGTTGCTGAACAGGTTAATGAAGGAAGTTTTGAAGATGGCATCATGTTTGACGGCTCGTCAATTTCCGGCTGGAAATCAATCAATGAATCCGACATGATATTGATGCCTGATGCAAAGACAGCATTCATAGATCCGTTCGCCGCCCAGCCTACCCTGGTTATATTCTGCGATGTTATCGAACCTTCAACCGGACAGCCTTATGGCCGTGACCCTCGCTCACTGGCGAAACGCGCCGAGGCGTATCTGGCATATACAGGAATTGGCGATACCGCATATTTTGGTCCGGAGCTTGAATTTTTCGTATTTGACGATGTGCGCTTCAAAACCTCTGGAAATTACAGCTTCCACCAGCTTGACAGCGAAGAACTCCCTGTAAACAGCGATCGTTCTTACCAGGCTGGCAATATGGGCCACCGTCCACCAACCAAAGGCGGTTATTTCCCTGTGCAGCCGGTGGATTCACTGGCCGATTTACGTGGTGAAATGCTTTCAACCCTTAAGGTTGTAGGTGTCGAGCCGGTACTGCACCACCATGAGGTTGCCCCTGCCCAGTGCGAGCTTGGAACATTGTTTTCAACACTTCTTGGAACAGCCGACAATATCCAGAAATATAAATATGTTGTGCATAATGTCGCTCATTCTTACGGCAAATCCGTAACTTTCATGCCAAAGCCGCTTTCTGGCGATAACGGCTCGGGTATGCATGTTCACCAGTCGATCTGGAAAGCCGGCAAGCCTTTATTTGCAGGCAATGGCTATGCGGATCTTTCTGAAATGTGTCTTTATTACATAGGCGGGATCATCAAGCACGCCAAGGCTCTTAACGCTTTCACCAACCCTTCCACCAACAGCTATAAGCGTTTGATTCCCGGCTTTGAAGCGCCTGTGTTGCTTGCATATTCAGCGCGCAACCGTTCCGCCTCCATCCGCATCCCTTATGTTGCATCTCCTAAAGGCAAGCGTATCGAGGTTCGCTTCCCTGATCCTACCGCCAACCCTTATCTTGCCTGCTCGGCAATGCTTATGGCTGGCCTGGATGGCATCGAGAATAAAATACATCCTGGCGATGCAATGGATAAAAATCTCTATGACCTGCCTCCTGAAGAGCTGAAAAACGTACCGACTGTTTGCGGCTCATTGCGTGAAGCCCTTGCGTCGCTTGATGCAGACCGCAATTTCCTTAAAAAAGGCGATGTATTTACCGACGACCTTATCGACGCTTATATTGAGCTTAAGATGCAGGATGTTTATCGCTGGGAGCACACCCCAACCCCAGGTGAATTTGAAATGTATTACAGCGTTTAATATCGTTGGGAATTGCTAGGCTCAGGACTCATTAAATATTAATGAATTTGTGGTAATGGATTTTGGCAGGAGGATATTTTATGCCAAACACCTATCTACTTTCGGATTCGCAATTTTCGCGCATCAAGCCGTATTT